>NZ_DASUVO010000008.1:0-86677 GCF_036378875.1 Actinophytocola sp. | reverse complement strand
CTCACCCTGCACGGCATCGCCGAGGCCCAGCGCAAGGGAGGGGTGGCGGCCTTCATCGACGCCGAGCACGCTCTCGACGTCGGGTACGCCCGCAAGCTGGGCGTCAAGGTCGACGAGCTGCTGGTGTCGCAGCCGGACAGTGGCGAGCAGGCCCTCGAGATCGCCGACATGCTGATCCGCTCCAACGCCATCGACATCATCGTCATCGACTCGGTGGCGGCCTTGGTGCCGCGCGCCGAGATCGACGGCGAGATGGGCGACAGTCACGTCGGCCTCCAGGCCCGGCTGATGAGCCAGGCACTGCGCAAGATGACCGGTGCGCTCAACAACTCCAACACGACGATGATCTTCATCAACCAGCTGCGCGAGAAGATCGGCGTGATGTTCGGCTCGCCGGAGACCACCACGGGTGGCAAGGCGCTGAAGTTCTACGCCTCGGTCCGGCTCGACGTCCGCCGCATCGAGACGCTGAAGGACGGCGGCGAGGCGGTCGGCAACCGGACACGCGTCAAGGTCGTCAAGAACAAGGTCGCGCCGCCGTTCAAGCAGGCCGAGTTCGACATCCTCTACGGCAAGGGCGTGTCGCGCGAGGGTTCGTTGATCGACATGGGCGTCGAGCAGGGCATCCTCCGCAAGTCCGGCGCCTGGTACACCTACGAGGGCGACCAGCTCGGCCAGGGCAAGGAGAACGCACGCAAGTTCCTGCGCGACAACCCGGACGTCGCCAACGAGATCGAGAAGCGGATCAAGGACAAGCTCGGTATCGGCGCCAAGCTGGACGCCGATGACACCGAGACCGCCCCTGCGCCGGTGGACTTCTAGGTTCTTTCACCTCGGGGTCCTGGTTCTGGGTCGGTTCGGTCGGGGCCGGGCGGGGCCGGCGGGGGCCGGGCGGGGCCGGGCGGGTGGGCCCCCGGGGGAGGGGGCGCGGCTGGGCTGGTGGCTGGGCTTGGGCGGGCGGATTGGCGCTTTCTTGGGTTGGATTGGGTTGGCCTGAGAGGGTGGCCGTGGCCGTGGCCGTGGCTGGGCTTGGTGGCTGGGTCTGGTTGGGCGGTTTGGGGCTTTCTTGGGCGGCTTTGGTTGGCTCGAGGAGGTGGAGGGCCGTGGCTGGGTCTGGGCGCGCGGTTTGGCGCTTTCTTGGGGTTGGTTTGGGTTGCCTGAGAGGGTGGAAGGCCGTCGCTGGGCTTGGTGGCTGGGGCTGGTCGCGCGGGTTTGGGGCTTCTTGGGTTGGCTTTGGTTGGCTCGAGGAGGTGAAGCACCGTGGCTGGGTCTGGTGGCTGGGCCTGGTCGGGCAGCTTGTCGCTTCCTTGGGTCGACCCGAGGAGGTGAAAGGCCGTCGCCGGGCTGGTGGCTGGGGCTGGTTGCGCGGTTTGGGGCTTCTTGGGTTGGCTTCGTTGGCCTGAGGAGGTGGTAGAGCCGTGGCTGGGCTGATGGCTGAGTGCCGCGTTGGGCGTTCGGCGGCCGATGTCGAATGGGTGCCCTTGGGGGCCTTGCACGTCCCCGAGGGGCACCTTCGCAGGCCAAGCCTGTTTCCCAGGTGTCCCGAAAGGCGCCCTCGGGACGCTCAACGGCCCCACGGGCACCCTCGAGACATCAACCATCAGCGGGCCTTGCGACACTCATCCACAACCGCTGATGATCTTGCTGTCCGCGTGGGTCGTGCGGGCAACGCGGGGCGGGCTTCGCCCGCCGGGCGCGCAGCGTCCGGCCCGGGAAGCCCAGCGCGCTGCGAACGGCGTGTCTGTGCCGCCGGCGATGTCTCGAAAGACGCTTTCAGGTCGTTGAACGTCATCAGCGCGTCTTTCGGGGCATCGGCGATGTCCCGAACGCGTCCTTCAGGACGCGCGCGGCTTCAAGGGCATCTTCGAGGCATCGTGCCGCCGCTGCTATCCAAGTGTTCGGAGGTTCTGACGTGACTCGTGAGGGTGGTTCGGGGCGTCCCGAGGACCCGGTTCAGCAGGCCAAGGACATCTGTCTGCGGCTGCTGACCGCTCGCCCCAGGACCCGGACCGAGCTGGCGCAGGCCCTCGCTCGTAAGGGTGTCGACAGTGACGTCGCCGACCAGGTTCTGGGGCGGCTCGACGAGGTGGGGCTCATCGACGACGCCGCCTTCGCGGAGGTGTGGGTTCGGTCCCGGCACAATTTTCAAGGGCTCAGTCGGCGGGCGCTCGCTGTGGAGTTGCGGCGTAAGGGGGTTGCCGACGAGTCCGCCGCCGAGGCGTTGGCGGCCGTGGACGGGGACGCCGAGGAGGAGCGGGCGCGTCAGCTCGTGCGCAAGCGGTTGCGTGTTCTGGGGGACGCCGACGAGGCTACGAAGATCCGCAGGTTGGTGGGAATGCTCGCGCGGAAGGGCTACTCGGAAGGCCTTGCCTATCGCGTGGTCAAGGACGAACTGCGGACCTCCCTACTGGACGAGACGTTCTGAAGCTCTCCTCTCCCGAGTTGTCGTTGCGCGGAAACGTTCACCCAATCGCAACTTCTCGAATCCGGATGTGTGAGCGCGACTACTTGATCGATTGCGTGATTTCCGCCATGTAGTCAAGCACCCGCCATCGGTCTTGTATTCTGTATACAACGCATGCTTGAGTTGCTTGATTTGGCTTCACTGAGGCTTTTTCTCCTCGTCACATCGGGGCCTGTGATCGGAAATGCCGAGGGTGTCCCGGGCCGTCCACACGTGCCCTGCGCCACCTTGTGAGCAGGCCGACGACCGGCGGTTTCCCACCGTGTGGTACTTCTCCTCTTGCCACCGACGGCACAGTTGGCGGCTCGGCGTCGCCTCATGTTGGCGAGGTGGCGGCGTAGGCGAGTGGACCGTAGGAACCCGCGGACGATGCCGACCCATCGTGTACCGGGTGTGACACGCGGAACGCCGCCACTGGCACAGATCGCGGTTAGTCTCTGACAATCAAAACGTCTGGAGTCGAGGACAAACAATGAAGGCTGGCGTCGGTGCCCCCGGCCGGGCGCAAATCCCCGAGCGCACCTATCGGACGGACCGTTGGTGGGCCTGGCCGCTGAGCATGGGTGGCGTGCTGGCGTTCTTCGTCGTGTACGCGACCGTCCGCATCTTCATGAACAAGTACTACTGGGCGCCCAACGAGCACTACCTCACGCCGGTGTACTCGCCGTGTCTGGTCGACTCCTGCGTGCCTGGCTCCAGCCACTTCGGCACGCCGATCCCCGAACTGCCGGCCTTCATCCCGATCGCGGTCGTCTCCTTCGTGATCCTCGCCGGGTTCCGGGCCACCTGCTACTACTACCGGAAGACCTACTACCGGTCCTTCTTCCTGTCGCCCAGCGCGTGCGCGGTGCCCGAGCCGAGGGACAAGTACAGCGGTGAGCGGCGCTTCCCGCTGATCCTGCTGAACTCGCACCGCTACTTCTTCTACGGCGCGCTGATCTTCGCCCTCATCAACATCTACGACGCGGTGCTCGCCTTCCACGGCAAGGACGGCGGCATCGGCATGGGGCTCGGCACGGTCATCATCCTGATCAACGTGGTGGCGCTGTCGCTGTACACGCTGTCCTGCCACGCGTGCCGGCACATCATCGGCGGCAAGCTGAAGAACTTCTCCAACCACCCGATCCGTTACCGCTACTGGCAGTTCGTGTCGAAGCTCAACCCCAAGCACGGCCAGTACGCCATGATCTCGCTGTTCACGGTCATCTTCACCGACGCGTACATCATGGCCGTGTCGGCCGGCTGGATCACCGATCTGCGCATCTTCAACTGAGACTTAGAGAAGGACTCATGGTTCAGGTTCAGGTCGAACGCTTCGACTACGACGTCGTCGTCATCGGCGCCGGCGGTGCCGGGCTCCGCGCGGCCATCGAGGCCCGGCAGCAGGGCAAGCGGACCGCGATCATCTCGAAGTCGCTGTTCGGCAAGGCCCACACGGTCATGGCCGAGGGCGGGTGCGCCGCCTCGATGGGCAACGTCAACGAGAAGGACAACTGGCAGGTCCACTTCCGCGACACCATGCGTGGCGGGAAGTTCCTCAACAACTGGCGGATGGCCGAGCTGCACGCCAAGGAGGCCCCCGAGCGGGTCTGGGAGCTGGAGACCTACGGCGCGCTGTTCGACCGCACCAAGGACGGCAAGATCAGCCAGCGGAACTTCGGTGGTCACACCTATCCCCGTCTCGCGCACGTCGGTGACCGCACCGGCCTCGAGATGATCCGCACCATGCAGCAGAAGATCGTCTCGCTGCAGCAGGAGGACTACGCCGAGTACGGCGACTACGACGCCAAGCTCAAGGTCTTCGCCGAGTGCACGATCACCGAGCTGATCAAGGACGGCGACCGCATCGCCGGCGCGTTCGGCTACTGGCGAGACTCCGGCAAGTTCGTGCTGTTCGAGGCGCCGGCCATCGTGCTGGCGACCGGCGGCATCGGCAAGTCCTTCAAGGTCACCTCGAACTCCTGGGAGTACACCGGCGACGGGCACGCGCTCGCCCTGCGCGCCGGCGCGACGCTCATCAACATGGAGTTCGTCCAGTTCCACCCGACCGGCATGGTCTGGCCGCCGTCCGTCAAGGGCATCCTCGTCACCGAAGGTGTGCGTGGCGACGGCGGCGTCCTGAAGAACTCCGACGGCAAGCGCTTCATGTTCGAGTACATCCCGGACGTGTTCAAGGGCCAGTACGCGGAGACCGAGCAGGAGGCCGATGGCTGGTACGCCGACCAGGACAACAACCGCCGCACGCCGGACCTGCTGCCCCGTGACGAGGTCGCCCGCGCGATCAACTCCGAGGTCAAGGCCGGACGTGGTTCACCGCACGGCGGTGTGTTCCTGGACATCGCGAGCCGCCTGTCCGCCGAGGAGATCCGCCGCCGGCTGCCGTCGATGTACCACCAGTTCAAGGAACTGGCCGATGTGGACATCACCGCGCAGCCCATGGAGGTCGGTCCGACATGCCACTACGTCATGGGTGGCGTCGAGGTCGACCCGGACACCGCCTCCTCGATCGTGCCGGGCCTTTTCGCGGCCGGTGAGGTCGCCGGCGGCATGCACGGCTCCAACCGGCTGGGCGGTAACTCGCTGTCCGACCTGATCGTGTTCGGCCGGCGTGCCGGGCTCGGTGCGGCCGAGTACGTCGACGCGCTCGACCAGCGCCCGAAGATCTCCGAGTCCGATGTGGACGGTGCGGCCGAGCGGGCGACGAGCCCCTTCGACTGGGCGGAGGTCTCGCAGGCGGAGAACCCGTACACCATCCACGCCGAACTGCAGCAGTCGATGAACGACCTGGTCGGCATCATCCGCAAGCAGGAGGAGATCCAGCAGGCGCTGGACAAGCTGGCGGAGCTGAAGGAGCGGGCGAAGGGCGTCGCCGTCGAGGGCGGCCGCGAGTTCAACCCGGGTTGGCACCTCGCGCTCGACCTGCGCAACATGCTGCTGGTCAGCGAGTGCGTCGCCAAGGCGGCCCTGCTGCGCACGGAGAGCCGGGGCGGACACACCCGCGACGACTTCCCGGGCCTGGATGCCAACTGGCGCAACAAGCTCCTGGTGTGCGAGGCCGCTCCGGACGGCGGCGCGACGGTCACGCCGAAGGACCAGGTGCCGATGCGTGAGGACCTGCTCGAACTGTTCGAGCTGTCCGAGCTGGAGAAGTACTACACCGACGACGAGTTGGCCGCCCACTCTCAGAGGAGCTCGACGTGAGCGGAGCTTGCGGAGCGAACCATCAACACCCAGGCCGGCTTCGAGCCCGCGGAGGGCGCCGGTGGAGCGGAGCTTGCGGAGCGTTCCGACGCACCGCAGCGGGCGAGGAGACGGCATGAGTTATAAGGCCAACTTCAAGGTTTGGCGCGGTGACGGGGACTCCGGGGGTCTCCAGGACTACACCGTCGAGGTCAACGAGGGTGAGGTCGTCCTTGACATCATCCACCGCCTGCAGGCGACGCAGGCGCCGGACCTCGCCGTCCGCTGGAACTGCAAGGCGGGCAAGTGCGGTTCGTGCTCCGCGGAGATCAACGGCATGCCGCGCTTGCTGTGCATGACGCGCATGTCGGTCTTCACCGAGACCGAGACGATCACCGTCACGCCGCTGCGCACGTTCCCGGTGATCCGGGACCTCGTCACCGACGTGTCGTACAACTACACGAAGGCCCGCGAGATCCCGTCGTTCTCACCGCCGAAGAACCTCGGCCTCGGCGAGTACCGGATGAAGCAGCAGGACGTCGAGCGCTCGCAGGAGTTCCGCAAGTGCATCGAGTGCTTCCTGTGCCAGAACACCTGCCACGTCATCCGTGACCACGAGGAGAACAAGGAGAACTTCGCCGGCCCGCGTTTCCTCATGCGCGTCGCGGAGCTCGACATGCACCCGCTCGACCAGGCCGACCGCGTGCGTGAGGCGCAGGAGGAGCACGGTCTCGGGTACTGCAACATCACCAAGTGCTGCACCGAGGTGTGCCCCGAGCACATCAAGATCACCGACAACGCGCTGATCCCGATGAAGGAGCGCGTCATCGACCGCAAGTACGACCCGGTGGTGTGGCTGGGCAACAAGCTGTTCCGTCGCAGCGGCAGCCGCCACTGAGCGGAGCGAGGCAATCCAATACTGAGCTGTCCACAGAGGAGCCGCGTCCGGACCCCGGGCGCGGCTCTTTTCGTTGGACCGCCCGAGCTCATGTGCTTGCCAGCCACCGGTCGGCGGCCGCGGCCGAGGTCAGACGCACCACCCGCACACCGGCCCGTTCGAGTTCGGCCAGCCTGCCGGGCAGCTCGGCGCGGTGACGTCGATGCGACCGCACCGCCCAGACCAGTAGCGAGTCGCGCCCGATGATCGCCGACCACTGTTCCCGGTTCCCGTGCCAGAGTTCGGTGCCGTTCCGGATGCGCCGAACCGTGCGCCGCACGATGCGCGGGAGGACGATCCACAGCGGTAGGTCGAGCCATACCACCGTGTCCGCCTGTGGCCACAGCGTGCCGCTCACACGGTCGACGTAGTTGCCGTCGACCACCCAGCTGGCTCGCGCGGCCACACTCGCCACGTCGGCGGCGAACGCCTCGGGCGAGCGGGGTGTCCAGTTCGGACCGTGGTTGAACGCGTCCAGCTCGACGTGCTCGGCGCCGATCAGCTCCGCGAGCCTGCCCGCGAAGGTGGACTTGCCGGCGCCTGTGGTGCCGAGCATGACGACCCGACGGGTCATTCCGGCTTTCGCGTCAGCGGGAACACGTTCGGCTCGCGGATCGTGCGGACCCGATCGGAGAACCCGCCCCGCGGGTCAGACACCGCCGCCGCCACCACCGGCGTCCGCGGTCAGCACGAGCTGCTGGGCCTTCGCGCCGCCGTTCTCCAGCTCGATGTGCTTCTTGCTCCGCCGCTCCCGCTTCTGCAGGTAGGTCGCGAGCCAGGTCAGCAGCAGGCAGAGTCCGATGTAGATCGCCGCGACGACGAGCGCGGTCGGCACGAACGGCCGGCTGAACTGCCCCTCCCCACCGATGCGCTGCGCGAACCGAAGCAGCTCCTCGTAGGTGATGAGGAAGCCGAGCGCGGTGTCCTTCAGCAGTACGACCAGTTGGCTGATGATGGTCGGCATCATCGAGCGCAGCGCCTGCGGTAGCAGGATCAGCACCATGACCTGTGTCTTGCGCATGCCCAGTGCGTAGGCGGCCTCGGACTGGCCACGGGGCAGCGCCAGGATGCCGGCGCGGAACACCTCCGCGAGCACGGAGCCGTTGTAGAGCATGAGCCCCAGCACCACGGCCATGTACGGCGACATCTTGAGGCCCAGCGTCGGCAGACCGTAGTAGAACAGGAAGATCAGGATAAGCAGCGGGACGGCGCGGAACAGCTCCACGACGAACCCGGACACCATCCGCAGGGGTTTGTGGTCGGACAGCCGGCCGGCGGCGAACACCGCGCCGAAGAGCAGCGCCAGCACGGCGCCCAGTGCGAACGCCTGCAGTGTCGCGACCACTGCGGCGATCAGGTCCTCCTGGATGACCTTGTACTGGATCCACTCCCACTTGCGGGCGGTGAACTGGCCGCTGTCGTAGAACCGCCAGCCGACGAAGGCCACGATCCCGGCGAGCACGAGACCGCCCAGGACGGCCAGCAAACGGTGCCGTACACGGGCACGAGGCCCCGGTGCGTCGAACAGGATATTACTCATCGGGCCACGCTCCACCGCTTCTCGAGGGTCCGCTGCACCAGCGTCAGGATCATCACGATGACGATGAAGCCCAGCGCCACCCACGCCAGCCCGACCAGCTGGTTCTCGCCGTCGTCGGACAGGACCGAGCGGATCCGGCCGGCCTCGGAGACCGAGAACCCGGCGGCGATCGTCGTGTTCTTCAGCAACGCGATCAGCGTGCTCACCAGCGGTGGCACCACCGACCGCATCGCCTGCGGGAGGATGATCTGGGACAGTGACTGGCCGAACGTCAGGCCGAGCGCGCGAGCGGCCTCCGCCTGGCCGAGCGGCACCGTGTTGATGCCGGACCGGACGACCTCGCAGATGAACGCCGAGGTGTACACCGTCAGCGCGACGACCGCGGCGGTGAAGAAGGAGAGCTCGAGGATCTCCAGGTACGGGTACGCGAAGACGAAGAACAGGAACACGAGCGTCAGCGGGGTGTTCCGCACGACGGTCACGTAGAGGGTGCCGGTCGCTCTGAAGACCGGCACGGGGCTGACCCGCAGCATCGCCAGGATCACGCCGAACACGAGCGACGCGACGCCAGCGAGCAGGAACAACTCGATCGTGGTGAGGAAGCCGTCTCGGAACAACGGCCAGTAGTCGATCAGTATGTCCATCCGGGCCTTCCCGCGGGTAACGAATGGTGGGTGGTCACCACTTCGGGCGACCACCCACCATTTAGGTCAACTCAGTAGCGATCGACGTCCGGTGCCTCGGACTTCGAGCCGGACTTGCCGAGCGTGCTGTCGTACAGGTCCTGCCAGGTGCCGTCGTCCTTGGCCTTCTCCAGGATGTCGTTGATCGCATCCCGCAGCGCCTTGTCGTCGTGCGCCAGGCCGACGCCGTACGGCTCCTCGGAGAACGGCTTGCCGATGACCTTCAGTGCGTCCGGGTCCTGCGCCGCGTAGCCCTTGAGGATCGCGTCGTCGGTGGTGACCGCGTCGACCTCCTTGGTCAGCAGCTTGTCGACGCACTGCGAGTAGCCCTGGAACTCGACGATGTTCTCCGGCTCGGTCAGCGCCTCGTCGCGCACCTTCTGGATCGGCGTGGAGCCGGTCACCGAGCAGACCTTCTTGCCCTTCAGGGTGTCCTTGCCGGTGATCGAGGTGTCGTCCTTGCGCACCAGCAGGTCCTGGCCGGCGACGAAGTACGGGCCGGCGAAGGAGATCTGCGCCTTGCGCTTGTCGTTGATCGTGTAGGTGCCGACGTAGTAGTCGACGTCGCCGTTGGTGATGGCGGCCTCACGACCAGCGGACTGGACGGTCTTGAACTCGATCTTGCTTTCCTCGAAGCCGAGCTTCGCGGCGATCAGCTTCGCGATCTCGATGTCGAAGCCGGAGTACTCGCCGGTGGTCGGGTCCTTGTAGCCGAGACCGGGCTGGTCCTCCTTGACACCGATGACGACCTTGTCGTTCTGGGTCATCCGGTCGAACGTCGGTGAGCCCTCGATCTTGACGTCCGTGGCCACCTCCGCGGTGGTGGAAGGACCTTCGCCGACGCCGCTGTCGCCGGCCGGAGTGCCTTCCTTGCCGCATGCGGTCAGGGCGAGGCCGCCGACCAGCAGCCCGATCGCCAGGGAACGAACCCTCATTGCTCCTTCTCTCCTGCTCTGTGGTCAGGCGGCGCGGGCGAGCACGCCGCGACATCGGTCCTCAGTGAGTGAGGATCTTTCCAAGGAAGTCCTTCGCCCGGTTGGACTTCGGCGCGGAGAAGAACTCTTTCGGGATGGCGTCCTCGACGATCTCGCCGTCGGCCATGAACACCACCCGGTGCGCCGCGTTGCGCGCGAAACCCATCTCGTGGGTGACGACCAGCATCGTCATGCCCTCTTTGGCGAGGGTGGTCATGACGTCCAGCACCTCGTTGATCATCTCGGGGTCCAGCGCCGAGGTGGGCTCGTCGAAGAGCATGACCTTCGGCCTCATTGCCAGCGCCCGTGCGATCGCGGCGCGCTGCTGCTGGCCGCCGGAGAGCTGAGCAGGGTACTTCTGTGCCTGGTTGGCGATACCGACCCGCTCGAGCAACTCCATCGCGGTCCGCTTCGCCTCGGGCGGCGCGACCTTGCGCACCTTGAGCGGCGCGAGCATCACGTTGTCGAGGATCGTCTTGTGCGCGAAGAGGTTGAACGACTGGAACACCATCCCGACGTCGGCCCGCAGCGTCGCGAGCTCCTTGCCCTCGGCCGGGAGTGGTTTGCCGTCGATCTCGATCTTGCCCGAGTTGATCGGCTCGAGGCGGTTGATCGCGCGGCACAGCGTCGACTTGCCGGACCCGGACGGCCCGAGCACGACGACCACCTGGCCTTGCGGCACCTCGATGTTGATGTTCTTGAGCACGTGGAGCTGCCCGAAGTACTTGTCGACCTCGACCATCCTGATCATGGGGGTGGTGGATGTCGCTTCGGTCATCAATCCTCCAACGTGCGCATGTTCACACCGGGCGTGCCAGAGAGTAGCGGCCCGGTAATGGCGGAAACCTACCCCCACATCGCGCGAAGTTCATGCCGCTTTGACCACTCCTAAGGTCTCAATGCGGTCACGCGTACCCTCGATCACTGAGATGAGCACTCGCACCTACCAGGTACGCACGTTCGGGTGTCAGATGAACGTGCACGACTCCGAGCGGCTGGCCGGCCTGCTCGAGGATGCTGGTTACGCGCCGGCCGAGGACGGCGGCGTGCCGGACGTCGTCGTGCTGAACACGTGCGCTGTTCGGGAGAACGCGGACAACAAGTTGTACGGCAACCTTGGCCACTTGCGGCCAACGAAGGTCGCGAACCCGGACATGCAGATCGCCGTCGGCGGCTGCCTCGCGCAGAAGGACCGGGGCGAGATCGTCAAGAAGGCGCCGTGGGTCGACGTTGTGTTCGGCACCCACAACATCGGCGCGTTGCCGGTGCTGCTGGAGCGCGCGCGGCACAACGCCGAGGCCCAGGTGGAGATCCTGGAATCGCTCGAGACGTTCCCGTCGACGCTGCCAGCGCGCCGGGACTCGGCGTACTCGGGCTGGGTGTCGGTTTCGGTGGGCTGCAACAACACGTGCACGTTCTGCATCGTCCCGTCGCTGCGGGGCAAGGAGAAGGATCGCCGACCGGGTGACGTGCTGGCCGAGGTGTCGACGCTCGTCGCGGAGGGTGTCCTCGAGGTCACTCTGTTGGGGCAGAACGTGAACTCCTACGGTGTCGAGTTCGGCGACCGCTACGCGTTCGGCAAGTTGCTGCGTGCGTGCGGCGACATCGAGGGCCTGGAGCGGGTCCGGTTCACCTCGCCGCATCCGAAGGACTTCACCTCCGATGTCATCGCCGCGATGGCCGATACACCGAACGTGTGCCACCAGCTGCACATGCCGCTGCAGTCCGGTTCGGACCGTGTGCTGAAGGCCATGCGCCGCTCCTACCGGCAGCAGCGCTATCTGTCGATCATCGACGAGGTCCGCGCCGCGATGCCGGACGCCGCGATCACGACGGACATCATCGTGGGCTTCCCCGGCGAGACCGACGCCGACTTCGAGGAGACCCTCGACGTCGTGCGCGCCGCCAGGTTCTCGTCGGCGTTCACGTTCCAGTACTCGAAGCGCCCCGGCACGCCGGCCGCGTCACTGCCCGACCAGCTGCCGAAGGAGGTCGTCCAGGAGCGCTTCGACCGGCTGATCGCCGTGCAGGAGGAGGTCTCCTGGACGGCCAACAAGGCGCTGGTCGGCACTCAGGTCGAGCTGCTCGTCTCGGCGGGCGAGGGCCGCAAGGACGCGGACACGCGCCGCATGTCCGGCCGCGCCCGTGACGGCCGCCTCGTGCACTTCACCCCGGGCGACGCCGCGGTGCGCCCTGGTGACGTGGTCGAGACCGTGATCACCTACGGCGCCCCGCACCACCTCGTCGCCGACAGCCCACTCGTGACCCACCGGCGGACCAGGGCGGGCGACAACTACGAGGAGGGCATCCGCCCCCGCACGTCCGGTGTCGGACTCGGCCTGCCGTCGTTCGGCCGGCCGGCCCCCACGAACGAACCGGTGGGCGGATGCACGGTCCGATGACCAACTCGGAACACCCCAGCGCGGACGCCGAGGAAGCCCACCGCGACCCCGAGGCCGGCGACCGGCCCGCCGAAGCCCGCCGCCCTGACATCGACGCCACCTCCGCCGAACCACGCGCGACGGACCAACCCCGCGGGAACGCGGAGGATCAACCTCGTGGGGAGGGCGTCGACCAGCTCCGCGGGGAGAGCGAGGTGGACGCGGCGGACCAGTTCGACGAGGACGACGTGGAGGAGCAGTTCCGCGAGGAGATCGACGAGGTTGGCCGGAGGGCCGCGAGGTCCGTCGAGCTGGGCAGCCGGGCGTTGGTGATCGCCATCGCCGTGTTCGTGCTGCTCGTGGGCCTGGTCCTGCCGTGGATGAACGGCTCGTCGGGCCTGGAGGTGCTGATCGGCGCGGAGGCCGGCAAGGCGTCGATGGTCCCACGCCTGTTCGCGGCGACCTCGGTGCTGTTCGGCGTGGTGGCCTCGGCCCTGACCCTGACCACCCGCCTCTGGGTGTTCGCCTGGGTCGGCGCGGCCGGCGGCTGGTTCGCCAGCGTCGACGGCCTACTGGCCATCTGGTCCCGCCAGTCCTCCGACACCGCCCCGGGCATCGGCATGGTCATCGCGGTGGTGGCGATGGTGGTCATCGCAACCCTGTGGTTCCGCACGGCAGCCTCCCGCAACTAACCCGGCTGGTGACCTCGCGAGTCCAACGCACGAGACCCGCGAGTCCAACCGTCTGGACCCGCGAGTTCAACAAACGGGGCTAACGACGTTAGCCCCGTTTGTTGAACTCGGCGGTCTGGAGTGTTGGACACGCGGGTCGTGGGGGTTGGACACGCGGTGGGTTAGCGGCTGGCTACCGCGTTTTCCGCTGCTGCCAGCCACTCGCGCCACTGGGCGGCCTGGGCCTCGGCCTGTTCGGCGCGGCGCTTGTCGCCAGCAGCGCGGGCCTTCGCCGCCTGCGCCTCGAACTGCTCCACCCGCTCGCGGAACTGGGCGGCGCGGGCCTCGGCCTCCGGGTCGGTGCGGCGCCACTGGGCGTCCGCGGCGTGGCGGACCTTCTCCTCGATCGACCGCAGCCGGCCTTCCAGCTCGCGGATCCGCTCGCGGGGCACCTTGCCGATCTCGTCCCACTTCTCCTGGATGCGGTGCAGCTGCGCACGAGCCGCCTCCAGGTCGGCGCCGGGGTTGATCTTCTCCGCCTCGGCCAGCAGCGCCTCCTTGCGCTTGCCGTTCTCGATCAGCTCGGCGTCGCGCTCGTCGAACACGGCCGACCGGCGGCTGAAGAACTTGTCCTGCGCGGCCCGGAACTGCTGCCACAGCGCGTCGTCGGCCTCCTTGGGCGCGCGGCCCGCGGCCTTCCACTCCGTCATCAGCTCGCGGTAGGCCGCGGCCGTCCCGCCCCAGTCGTCCGACTCGGACAGCTCCTCGGCCTGGCGCACCAGCTCCTGCTTGCGTTCCTTGGCCGTGGCGCGCTGCCGGTCGAGGTCGGCGAAGTGCGAGCCGCGTCGCCGGTTGAACGTGTCACGGGCCTTCGAGAACCGCTTCCACAGCGCGTCGTCGGCCTTGCGGTCGACGCCTTTGATCGTCTTCCACTCGTCGAGGATCGCACGCAGCCGGTCACCGGCCGCCTTCCACTGGGTGGAGGACTCCGCGATCTTCTCGACCTCTTCGACCAACGCCTGCTTGCGTGCGGTGGCCGCCTGTCGGGCCTCGTCCCGCGCGTGCTTCGCCGACTCGACGGCGTGCTGGGCCTGCGCCAGCACGTGGTCGATCCGTGCCTGCAACGCGGCGAGGTCACCCACCAGCGCGGCGTCTGTCAGGCTCTCCTTGACGTGCTTGGCGCTGGTGAGGCTGTGCTTGGGGTCGCCGGAGCCGGCCTTCAACCTGGTCTCCAGCAGCTCGACCTCGGTGCGCACGTCGTCGAAGCGGCGTGCGTAGTGGGCGAGTCCCTCAGCCGGCTCACCCGCCTGCCACGACCCGATCGCCCGTTCCCCGTCCGGCGTCTTCACGTACACGGTGCCGTCCGCGTCGACCCGGCCCCACCGCTCCGGGCTTGCCGACGCGGTCGGAACCGGTGGCGCCGCGGGAGTCGGTGCTGAGGGCAACGGCGCAGGGGCGGCCGATTCGTCAGTGGTGATGTTTTCCTTGTCCGGCATGGCCCGTTCCTCCCGCTGGCATGCCCGCATCGACGCGGGCGCCCCGCTGTCGCGGGGCCTGGCACTCATCCCGCCGCGGACGTGAATGCGCGCGACGTACGCGCGCATTCAAACAGGTCACGCCGCGCCTCGGTACTCCAGCATTGACACTGGCAGCGCAGGGTGACGTGATGAGCCCGGAGAGTTCACGTTCCCGGGTGAATAGGTAGCCTCGCGGCCGTGATCGTCCGTGCCGCCGTCGTCCCGCACCCACCGCTCCTGGTGCCGGCGCTCGTCGCCGGTCCCGACGACGACGTGACCGCCGTCCGCGCGGCCTGTCTCGCCGTCGTGACCAGGCTGACCAGCGCGGCATCGCGGTGGGTCGCGGTCGGGGCCGGCCCGCCGGGGGTGCTGGGTCCTACCGCCGTCGGCACGTTCGCAGGCTTCGGTGTGGACGTCACCGTCCGCATGAGCGATGCCTCGACCGGCCCACCCGATCGGGCGATGCCGCTGCCGGGCCTCATCACGGCCTGGTTGCGTGAGCAGGCCGGCGCGCGAGAGGTCACCATGCATCTCGTGCCTCCCGACCTGTCACCCGACGACTGTTTCGCGCTCGGCGAACGCCTTGCCGAGGATCCGGCGCCCGTCGGCCTCCTCATCGCCGGCGACGGCTCCCACCGTCACGGTGACCAGGCCCCGGGCCGCCCCGACGACCGCGCCGGCCCGTTCGACGACGCCGTTCACACGGCACTCGCGACAGCCGACGCGAAGGCACTCCAGGCCCTCGACCCGCACCTGGCCGACGAGTTGGGCGCGGTCGGCAGGGCACCATGGCAGGTGCTCGCCGGGGCGCTGGGCCAGGGCCGGTGGACGGCCGACGCCCAGCTGTTCGTCCCGTTCGGCGTGGCCTACCACCTGGCCGTATTGGATCCCATGTCATGAGGCCGATGGCTATCGTGGGACCCACCGCTACCGGCAAGTCGGCGTTGGCCATTTCGCTCGCCGAGGAGCTGGGTGGCGAGGTCATCAACGCCGACGCGATGCAGCTGTACCGCGGCATGGACATCGGGACCGCCAAGGTCACGGCCGAGGAGCGCAGGGGCGTGCCGCACCACCTGCTGGACGTCCTCGACGTCACCGAGACCGCGTCCGTCGCCGCCTACCAGCGTGCGGCCCGCGCGACCGTCGAGCGGCTCATGGCCGCCGAGCGGGTCCCGATCCTGGTCGGCGGCTCCGGCCTGTACGTGCGTGCGGTCCTCGACGAGCTGGACTTCCCCGGCACCGACCCGGCCATTCGCGCCAGCCTCGAGGGGGAGCTGGCCGAGCACGGCCCGCAGGAGCTGCACAAACGTCTCACGAAGCTCGACCCGACCGCCGCGGCCGCGATCCTGCCGAGCAACGGCCGGCGTGTGGTCCGCGCGCTCGAGGTCATCGAGCTGACCGGCCGCCCGTTCTCCGCGACCATGCCCCGCCCAGGCCCGGCCCGTTACGACACGGTCCAGATCGGCCTCGACCTGGACACCGAGGAGCTGGACCGACGCGTCGACCTGCGGGTCACCCGCATGTTCGAGCAGGGTCTGGTCGACGAGGTGAAGACGCTGGAGGAACAGGGCCTGCGGATCGGGCGCACGGCGTCCAGGGCACTGGGCTACCAGCAGGTGCTCGACGAGATCGACGCCGACCACGACATGGCGGCGGCCGCCGCGGCGACCGCTCAGGCCACGCGCCGTTTCGTCCGCCGCCAGCGGTCCTGGTTCCGCCGCGACCGCCGTATCCGCTGGCTGGACGCCTCCCGCACGGATCTGATGGCGGCGGCGTTAGCCTGAAGCAGTGGGCATTCCGTTCCTGAAGGGCCACGGCACGGAGAACGACTTCGTGCTGCTGCCCGACCTCGACGCCACCCTTGACCTGACCGAGGCGCGGGTCCGCACGCTGTGCGACCGGCGTGCCGGGCTCGGCGCGGACGGCGTGCTCCGGGTCGTGCCGGCCAAGGCTATAGACGACTCGGCCGGCGACCTGTGGTTCATGGACTACCGCAACGCCGACGGCTCGATCGCCGAGATGTGCGGCAACGGCACCCGGCTCTTCGCCCGCTACCTGGTCGACACCGGCCTGGTCGCCGAGCCAGAGTTCACCATCGGCACCCGCGCCGGCACCCGCGCGATCACCGTGGCCGACGACGTCACGGTCGAGATGGGCCGCGCCAGGGTCACGGGCACGTCGCTGGCCACGGTCGGCGGCGCGTCGGTCGCCGGGGTCGCCGTGAACGTCGGCAACCCACACCTGGTGTGCGTGCTGGAGGACCCCGACAAGCTCGCGTCCCTCGATCTGTCCGTCCAGCCGGTGTTCGACCCCGAGGTCTTCCCGAACGGCGTGAACATCGAGTTCGTCGTGATCGAGGCTCCGGACCGGCTGCGCATGCGGGTACACGAACGGGGTGTCGGCGAGACCAGGTCATGTGGCACCGGCACGGTCGCCGCGGTCACCGGCGTGCTGTTCACGCGGGGTGAGCACCGCGGTGCGGCCACCGTCGACGTGCCAGGCGGCCGCGTGCGCGTCACGGTCGACCCGGAGGGTTCGACACTCGCCGGCCCCGCCGTGTTCACCGCTCGCGGCGAGCTTGACCAGGCCTGGTGGGACGGTCTGGCGGAATAACTCGCTCGATCCGGTCGCTGAACCGTGGGAGTATTGACCCCGAGCAAAAGCGACAAACAGGAGGCACCAACACGTGACAGAGAATCTCAATCATCAGCAAGCCGATGACGGGTTGACTGACCTGGCTGAGCTCTCTGTCGGTGAACTGGAGCTCTCCGATCGCGCCGCGTTGCGCCGTGTCGCGGGGTTGTCGACCGAACTGTCGGACATCACCGAGGTCGAGTACCGGCAGCTGCGGCTCGAGAAGGTCATCCTGGTCGGCGTCTGGACCGAGGGCAGCGCCGCGCAGTCCGAGGCGTCGCTCGCGGAGCTCGCCAGGCTCGCGGAGACTGCGGGCTCCGAGGTCCTCGAGGGTCTCGTGCAGCGGCGTGACCGGCCGGACCCGTCCACCTACATCGGCTCCGGCAAGGTGCTGGAACTGTCCGGCGTGGTTTCCGCGACCGGCGCGGACACGGTCATCTGCGACGGTGAGCTGTCACCGTCCCAGCTGCGTCAGCTGGAGGCGAAGCTCAAGGTCAAGGTCATCGACCGGACCGCGCTGATCCTGGACATCTTCGCGCAGCACGCGCGGTCACGAGAGGGCAAGGCCCAGGTCGAGCTGGCCCAGCTGCAGTACTTCCTGCCACGCCTGCGTGGTTGGGGTGACACGCTGTCCCGGCAGGCCGGTGGTCGTGCCGGCGGCGGCAACGGTGGTGTGGGTCTGCGTGGTCCCGGTGAGACGAAGCTGGAGACCGACCGGCGGCGCATCCGGCACAAGATCTCCAAGCTGCGCAAGGAGATCAACGCGATGGGCACCGTGCGGGACACCATGCGGAGCCAGCGCAGGGCCAACCTGGTGCCGAGCGTCGCGATCGCCGGTTACACCAACGCCGGCAAGTCGAGCCTGCTCAACGCGCTGACCGGCGCGGGTGTGCTGGTGGAGGACGCGCTGTTCGCCACCCTCGACGCCACCACGCGCCGGACAACCACGCCGAACGGGCACGTCTACACGCTGACCGACACGGTCGGGTTCGTGCGGCACCTGCCGCACCAGCTGGTCGAGGCGTTCCGGTCCACGCTGGACGAGGTCGCCGACTCGGACCTCATCCTGCACGTGG
Source organism: Actinophytocola sp. (assembly GCF_036378875.1). Taxonomy (GTDB): domain Bacteria; phylum Actinomycetota; class Actinomycetes; order Mycobacteriales; family Pseudonocardiaceae; genus Actinophytocola. The sequence continues at coordinate 68,620 of NZ_DASUVO010000008.1, read as the reverse complement.
TCGACGGCTCGGACCCGAACCCGGAGTGGCAGGTCGAGGCCGTGCGCGAGGTACTTGGCGAGATCGCGGACCGGCGCGACGAGGCACTGCCGACCGAGCTGGTCGTGGTCAACAAGACCGACGCCGTTGACCAGCTGGCACTCGTCCGGCTCCGGCACCTGTTGCCGGGCGCGGTGTTCGTGTCCGCGCATTCCGGTGCGGGGATCGAGGAGCTTCGGGAGCGGATCGCCGAGCTGGTCCCGCACCCGGAGGTCGAGATCGACGTGCTCGTGCCGTACGCGCGGGGCGAGCTCGTGGCCCGTGTGCACCGGGAGGGCGAGGTCCTCACCGAACGGCACACCGAGCACGGCACCGAGCTGTCCGCCAAGGTCAAGCCCGACCTGGCGGGGGTCCTCGAGAGCTACATCGTCAACGGCACGTCCGCCTAACGACCTCCGCGCTACCGTGGAATGTCCACGGGGGCTTCATGGAGGTGTCGTTTGCGGTCGGTGACGCTTGCCGTTCTGCTGGGGCTGCCACTCGCGGCCCCAGCAGCGGCCGATCCGGTGCCCGCGCCGGTTCCGGCCTGCACCATCACCGACGAACGGCTGACCGAGCTGTCCGGCCTCGTCGCCGATGGCGAGCACTGGTACGCCGCGAACGACGGCGGCACCGCGGCCACCGTGTACGTCCTGGGCAAGGACTGCCAGGTCCAGGACGTCATCACGGCCTCGACCGACCCGTACGACGTGGAGGACCTCGCACGTGCCGCGGACGGCACGTTCTGGCTGTCCGACACGGGCGACAACGACAGCGACCGGGAGACGGTCGCGTTGGTCACGTTGACGCCGAACGGCGAGTCGACGTTCTTCCGCCTCACCTATCCCGACCGCAAGCACGACGCCGAGGCGCTCGTGCTGGACGGCGCCGGCGTGCCCTACATCATCACGAAGAGCCCGCTCGGCACCGCCGACGTGTTCCGGCCCGCCGGGCCGCTGGCCTCGCCGGGCCCGACCCCGCTCGAACAGGTCGCGACCGTACGGCTGAACAGCACGGACACGCCAGGGGGCCCGCTGCCCGGGCTGGTCGGTTCGGTGACGGTCACCGGCGCGGCGACGAGCGCGGACGGCACGGCGATCGCGTTGCGTACCTACACGGACGCCTACCTGTTCCCGGTGAAGAACGGCGACGTCGTGGCAGCGCTCGCGGAAGAACCGGTGCGCGTGCCGCTGCCCAACGAGGCACAGGGCGAGGCCATCGCGTTCCAGCCGGACGGGTCACTGGTGACCGGGTCGGAAGCGGGCACGGACGGCGCGGGGCAGCCGGTCAACGTGGTGGCGGGCGCGGCGCGGCTCGTGGCGCCGGAACCGCCTGCCGAGGAGGAGAAACCGCGGTCGGGGTCCACTGTGTCCAGCGCATCGGAGGCGGCGGACGATGGCCTGCCGGCCGCACCTGCCGCTGCCGTGACGATTGCCGCCGTCGGAGTGGTGTATTTGCTGTTCCGCTTGCTACGGCGGCGTAGATCGAATTGACGAAAACCCTGCGGCGACCGTGGGGGAGGCCACCTTCTGCCACGGCCGCCGCGAGGTTTTCTAGAGCCTGCGCAATACCGCGACGACCTTGCCGAGAATGGTGGCGTCGTCGCCGGGAATCGGTTCGTACGCCTCGTTGTGCGGCATCAGCCAGACGTGTTCGTCCTTGCGTTTGAACGTCTTCACGGTGGCTTCGCCCTCGATCATCGCGGCGACGATCTCCCCGTTGTCCGCGGTCGGTTGCTGGCGCACCACCACGTAGTCGCCGTCGGTGATGGCCGCGTCGACCATCGAGTCACCGGCGACCCGCAGCAGGAACAGCGACCCCTCGCCGACGATCTCCTTCGGCAGTGGGAAGACGTCCTCGACCGCCTCCTCCGCGAGGATCGGCCCACCAGCGGCGATACGCCCGAGGACCGGCACGTCCACCGCGCCGTACTGGCTGGTCGGCGGCGTTGCCGCCGGCGCCGCGGCCGCCGTTACCGTGGCCGGGTCCATGTCCGCGGGCAGCACGCCGATCGCCCTCGGCCGGTTGGGGTCCCGTCGCAGGTAGCCCTTCTGCTCCAGCGCACGCAGCTGGTAGGCGACGGAGGAGGTGGACGTGAGCCCGACGGCCTCGCCGATCTCCCGGACACTCGGTGGGTAGCCGAACCGCTCGACCCACGTGCGGATGACCTCCAGGACCTCCCGCTGACGGATCGGGAGCTCCTCCGCGTCCGGTTGCTCGACGTCGGGGAAACTGCGTAGGTTGCCCCGCAACGGCTTCCTCTTGGGAACGCCCTTCGGTATTCCTCCTGGTTTGCGTGGCACGGTATGCCTCCCTGCGCGCCGGCCCGCCCTACTTGACGGCCGGATTGTTCGTGTTCGTCATCGACGTTATCCGTAGGTCACCTGGAGATCAAACACCTGTTCGACGACACGCCGAGCGGGTCTTGCTTTTTTGTCGGTGCCTCGTGGTACAAAATCGCACGAAGGTTCGATCGAACGACTGTTCGATCTTCGTGCAGGTGTTCGAGAGCGGTTCGGGAGGCCGGGATGAGCGCGGTGACGCACAAGACGGAGGTCGGAGCGCAGGTTCACGTCGACGTGCCGGTGCGGCGCGCGAAGCCGGCGGTGCGCCGCGTGGTCCCGCATCGCCCCCCGACACGGCGTCGTGTGGCGGGCGCGCCACGCGTCCTCGCGCGGGCCGCGTGCGCCCCGCGCCGCGCCCGGCTTTCACTCGTCTGGGTGTTAGGCGTGGCGTCGGTGGCGTGCGCCGCGGTCGTCGGCCTAGGCGCGCTGTCGAACGCCGTGACCCCGTCGGTGCCCGAGGACACGACCGTCGTCCGGGTGAAGCTGGGAGAGAACCTGTGGGAACTCGCGGGCCGCGTCGCCCCGAACGCCGACACGGCGGCGGTGGTCGAACGAATCCGCGAGCTGAACGGCGTCGACGGCACGATCCAACCGGGCCAACCGCTGACGGTTCCCTTCCAGCGCTGAGCTTCCCGCCGTCCGCACTGTCCACATAGGCGGTTCCAGTTCGACTGGCCCCACTTGTGCACGGCCAGTGGGTCTCACATGCCCGTCCCCGCCCGCCGTCGCGGCCTGCGGTTGCCTACCCGCTGTGGACGGGTGCCTGCTCGTAGAGCAGAGTCCAGCCTGAGAGCCACTGTGGTCCTTCTGGACACGCGCTAGGGCGTCCGTGGAGTGCGGCCGGTCTGACCTCTCACTCCGGAATCCGGCTCGACTACTCTCAGCCGGCGTCGACCCGTCGGTGTGGGACCCGTGTGGACACTCATGGCGACGTCCGGCGGACCCGGAGTGGCGTCGATCACCACGCGTGTCCGACCGCGTGTCGCGGGGTGTGTCGGCTTGCATCATCTGGCGTCTAGGCCTACCGTCAACCCCAACATCTAGTAGTTACAACCCTGTAGTTCATCCACAGGTTGGGTTGTAGTTATCCACTAGTTGTCCACAAGTTGATCATCAGAAGGGGTGACCCATGCGCTGTCCGTTCTGTCGCCACTCGGACTCGCGAGTGGTCGACTCCCGCGAGGTGGACGATGGTCAGGTCATCCGGCGCAGGCGGTCGTGCGCCAAGTGCAGTCGGCGGTTCACCACCGTCGAGGAAGCGGTTCTAGCGGTCGTCAAGCGGTCCGGGGTGACAGAGCCGTTCAGCCGCGAGAAGGTGGTAACCGGGGTGCGGCGCGCCTGCCAGGGCCGCCCTGTCGACGAGGACGCCCTCCAGCAACTGGCACAGAAGGTCGAGGACACGATCCGGTCGACCGGCGCCGCCGAGGTGCCGAGTCACGAGGTGGGCCTGGCGATCCTCGGCCCTCTCAGGGAGTTGGACGAGGTCGCCTACCTGCGGTTCGCCAGCGTGTATCGGTCATTTTCGTCCATTGAGGACTTCGAGAAGGAGATCGCCGGCCTGCGGCGGGCGATCGAGCGGGACAACGAGGAATGAGTAGAAGCCGCACCAGACGGCGCTACGCGGTTGGCAGAAGGTCACGTCGGACGGTGGGTCCGTACACGGGAGCGAACGTGGCCACACCGATGCGGGTTGAAAACGAGGGAGAGGGCATGACGGAGACGGTGGGGACCGACCAGGAGACAGCGGTGACACCGCGTCTCGCTGTGCGGCGCGTGTACACCACCGAGGGGGTGCACCCGTACGACGAGGTCACCTGGGAACAGCGCGACGTGGTGATGACCAACTGGCGCGACGGGACGGTCAACTTCGAACAGCGGGGTGTCGAGTTCCCCGAGTTCTGGTCCGTCAACGCGACGAACATCGTCACCAGCAAGTACTTCCGCGGCGCCGTTGGCACCCCGGTGCGCGAGCATTCCCTGCGCCAGCTCATCGACCGCGTGGTGAAGTCCTACGTGGCCGCCGGCACCGAGCACGGCTACTTCGCCGCGCCGCAGGACGCGGAGATCTTCGAGCACGAGCTGACCTGGATGCTGCTGCACCAGGTGTTCAGCTTCAACTCGCCGGTGTGGTTCAACGTCGGCACCAGCTCGCCCCAGCAGGTGAGCGCGTGCTTCATCCTCGCCGTCGACGACACCATGGACTCGATCCTCAACTGGTACCGCGAGGAAGGCCTGATCTTCAAGGGCGGCTCGGGCGCCGGCCTCAACCTCTCCCGCATTCGGTCGAGCAAGGAACTGCTGTCCTCCGGCGGCACCGCGTCCGGTCCGGTGTCGTTCATGCGTGGCGCCGACGCGTCCGCCGGCACCATCAAGTCCGGTGGCGCCACCCGTCGTGCCGCGAAGATGGTCGTGCTCGACGTCGACCACCCGGACGTCGAGGAGTTCATCGAGACCAAGGCCAAGGAAGAGGCGAAGATCCGCGTCCTGCGTGACGCGGGCTTCGACATGGACCTGGGCGGCGCCGACATCACGTCGGTGCAGTACCAGAACGCGAACAACTCGATCCGCGTCTCCGACGAGTTCATGCACGCGGTGGAGCAGAGTGGCCACTTCGGACTGCGCTCCCGCACCACGGGCGAGGTCCTCGAGGAGGTCGAGGCCAAGGCGCTGTTCCGCAAGCTGGCGCAGGCCGCGTGGGAGTGCGCCGACCCGGGCATCCAGTACGACGGCACGATCAACGACTGGCACACCTGCCCCGAGTCGGGCCGGATCACCGCGTCCAACCCGTGCAGCGAGTACATGCACCTGGACAACTCCAGCTGCAACCTCGCGTCGCTGAACCTGCTGAAGTTCCTGCGCGAGGACGGCGCGTTCGACGCGGAGCGCTTCTCGCAGGCGGTCGAGCTGGTCATCACCGCGATGGACATCTCCATCTGCTTCGCGGACTTCCCGACCGAGCCGATCGCCGACACCACCCGCAAGTTCCGCCAGCTGGGCATCGGCTACGCCAACCTGGGCGCGCTGCTCATGGCGACCGGCCACGCGTACGACTCAGAGGGCGGCCGCGCGCTCGCCGCCGGCATCACCTCGCTGATGACCGGCACCGCGTACCGGCGTTCCGCCGAGCTGGCAGGCGTGGTCGGCCCGTACGAGGGCTACGCACGCAACGCCGACGCGCACCAGAAGGTCATGCGCAAGCACGCCGCGGCCAACGACCTGATCCGCACCTACCACCGCAACGACGTGGAGGTCCAGCGCCTCGCGACGCAGGAGTGGCAGCGGGGTCTGCTGATCGGCGCGACGAACGGGTGGCGCAACGCACAGGCGTCGGTGCTCGCCCCGACCGGCACCATCGGCCTGATGATGGACTGCGACACGACGGGCATCGAGCCCGACCTGGCGCTGGTCAAGTTCAAGAAGCTGGTCGGCGGCGGCTCCATGCAGATCGTCAACCAGACGGTGCCGCGCGCGCTGAAGGCACTGGGCTACCAGGACGAGCAGATCGAGGCGATCGTCGAGTTCGTCGCCGAGCACGGTCACGTCATCGACGCCCCCGGCCTGCGCCGCGAGCACTACGAGGTGTTCGACTGCGCCATGGGCGAGCGCTCGATCGCCCCGATGGGCCACGTCCGCATGATGGCGGCGGTCCAGCCGTTCATCTCGGGCGCCATCTCGAAGACGGTGAACATGCCGGAGTCGGCGACCGTCGAGGACGTCGAGGAGATCTACTTCCAGGGCTGGAAGCTGGGCCTGAAGGCGCTGGCGATCTACCGCGACAACTGCAAGGTCGGCCAGCCGCTGTCGGCGGGCAAGGGCAAGAACGACGGCAAGGCGGAGCCGGAGACGATCGTCGAGTACCGCCCGGTCCGCAAGCGCCTGCCGAAGAAGCGTCCGTCCCAGACGGTGTCCTTCACCGTCGGCGGTGCCGAGGGCTACCTGCACGCGGGCTCCTACCCGGACGACGGCCTCGGCGAGATCTTCGTCAAGCTGGGCAAGCAGGGTTCCACGCTCGCGGGCGTGATGGACGCCTTCTCGATGTCCATCTCGGTCGGCCTGCAGTACGGGATTCCGCTGGAGTTCTACGTCTCGAAGTTCCAGAACCTGCGCTTCGAGCCGGCGGGCATGACCGACGACCCGGACGTGCGCATCGCGACCAGCGTGCTGGACTACCTGTTCCGTCGCCTCGCGCTGGACTACCTGCCGTACGAGAAGCGTGCCCAGCTGGGCATCTTCACGGCCGACGAGCGCGCGGCCCAGCTGAACAACGACTACGGCCCGGCCGGCGACCTGGACATCGAGGGCATGCGCAGCACGGTCGACGCGAGCCCGACCCGCCCGGCAGTGGAGGCGTCGAAGCCCGAGGTCAAGGAAGCCCACAGCTCCACGGAGCTGCTGGAACTACACCTCGGCAAGGCGGCTGACGCCCCGCTGTGCATGACCTGCGGCACGAAGATGCGCCCAGCAGGCTCGTGCTACGTCTGCGAGGGCTGCGGCTCCACATCCGGCTGCAGCTGAACAGCCACCTCCAGGCTAAGTACGTCACGTACTTGACGTACTTAGCCTGGAGGTACACCCTGGTGAGGACCACCGGGAGGTTGCCATGGCTGTTCACTACGACAGCTATACCGAGGCTCGCGCACATCTGAAGGACTTGCTGGATGCCGCGGAGAAGGGACGAGTCGCCACTGTTCGGCGTGACTCGGCCACGACGGCCGTTGTCGATGTAGAGCGACTGCGGCGCTTCCTCTCTTCGATCGTTCCGTCGCGCGCTCAGGTCGTTCCGGAGGCTGGCGGCTGGTCGGTGTTCATTCCGGGACTGCCGGTGGCCGCTGATGGCGCGTCGTTCGACGAGGCGATCACCGAGATGATCGACGCGTTGCGGGAGTACGCGGAAGACTGGCAGCAGCACCTGCTCGAAGCTCCGAACCACCGTGAGAATTGGGGTCTGGTGCAGCTGATCAGCTTCAGTGACGACGAGCAACTGCGTGACTGGCTTGTCGGTGCCGCGCGGTGACGTCCTGGTCTCAGCCAACGCGCAAGGATCACGAGACGTTCTGTCGGATCGAAGAATGGCGCACAGTGCGCGATGCTCGTGGGCGGGCCGGAACGCATCACGTCACCTACGAACTGGATCTTGTTGATGGCAGGATCCTGCGAACCCGCATTTCCCACCCGGTCGACCGTGGCGACTACGGGCCGAGCCTGTGGAAGCACATCCTTCGCGACCAGCTTGCAGTCGATGAGCAGGCGTTCGGGTCATGCGTGCAGGACGGCGTCAAACCTGCCCGCGGGGCACCTGAGCAGCCGGCGGAAGCCCTGCCCGCTGACCTCGTGTACATGCTGATTTCGCGTGTCGGTCTCGACGAGTCAGAGGTTGCCGCGATGCGCAAGGACGAGGCGGTGGCCAGGATTCAGCGCTATTGGACCGACGGCGCCTGACCAAGCACCTTCGGCATCGCCTTCGACAACCGCGCAATTTCTGTCTAGTCTGTCTAGATGGAGGTGTGCCATGAACGGTCACTGGCAGTTGCAGGAAGCCAAGCAGCGCTTCAGTGAGTTGATCAGATCGGTCGAGACCAGTGGACCCCAGTTCGTCACCAGGCACGGCGAAGAGGTCGCGGTGGTCATCGACGTCGCGGAGTACCGCCGGCTCCGGGGTGGCGAGGAGGACTTCAAGGACTTCCTGCGCTCCGCGCCCGACCTCGACGATCTGCCGATCGACCGGTCACGGGTGCCCGCGAGGGTCGTTGACCTTGGTGAGGACGAGTGAGCTTTCTCCTCGACACGAACATCGTGTCGGAGATCCGTCGGAAGAAGCCCAACGCGGGGGTCGCCGCCTGGTTCGAGTCGGTCCGCCCGAGCGAGCTCTTCCTGAGCGCGCTGGTCGTCGGCGAGATCAGGCAGGGCATCGAACGGTTGGTGAGCCGGGCTCCCGGGCGGGCGGAGGTGCTCGAGAAGTGGCTCGGGCAGCTGGTCACCACGTACAGCGATCGGGTCGTCCCGGTCACCGTCGAGGTGGCGGAGGTGTGGGGACGGCTCAACGCCAAGGGGCCGCTGCCGGTCGTCGACGGTCTGCTGGCGGCGACCGCGCTGGCGCACGGGTGGACCCTGGTCACGCGCAACGTGCGCGACATCGCGCCGACCGGCGTGCGCTACCTCGACCCCTTCCTTTCGCGCTGAACTAGAATCTTGTTCTAGAAGATAGTTCTAGTTAAGCTCGGTTGTCATGCACACGGCAGTGGTGACGGGCGGGAACCGCGGTATCGGCTACGCGGTGTGCGGGGCGTTGGCACACAAGGGTTTCCGCGTAGTGGCGGTGACCAGGAACCCGGCGGCGCCCGTGCCGCCGAACGTCGAGGTGGTATCCGGCGACCTGGCCTCACGCCGAACAGTCGCGGCCCTGGCAGAGGCACTGTCGAACACGTGCGGGACGATCGACGTGCTGGTACACAACGCCGGCGTGTGGCCGACCCGCTTGCGGCACAACGAGGACGGCATCGAGGAGTCGTTCGCGGTCAACCACCTCGCGCCGTTCCAGCTGAACATGGCGTTGGCGCCGAAGCTGCGCCGCGTGGTGCAGGTGAGCGCGGGCCTCTACGTGAAGGGCCGGGTGGACCCGGACCGCACCCCGTGGGGCAAGGACTTCCACCGCATGCGCACGTACTGCGACACGAAACGCGCGAACCTGCTGCTGACACCACTGTTCGCCGAGCACTGGCAAGATGCGGGCGTGACCATCGATGCGGTGCACCCCGGCGTGATCCGCACGAACCTGGGCGACCCGGGTGGCGTGCTGGGCGCGGTTCTGCGCCTGGTGAAACGGAGGTGGGCGCCACCGGAAGCCGGCGCCGCCCCGGTGGTTCGACTGTCGTCGGCGACGGGCACGGGCCGCTTCTTCAACGTGGAGAAGGAGGAGCCGATCCCGAGTGAGCCCGAGCTGGCACGCCGCTTGTGGGAACAGGCGAGGAAACTGACGGGTGCCGGTTAAACAGCGCCGCGGCGAGGAGACGAAACAACGCCTGCTGGACGCCGCACTGGCAGCACACGAGGCGGGTGACTTCACCGTGCAGGCGGTGACCGCGACGAGCGGGGTGAGCCTGGGCAGCCTGTACCACCACTTCGGTAGCTTCGACGGACTGGCGGCGGCCCTGTACAGCCGTTGCATGGCCGACCTGCTCGACCGGATTGTCGCGGCCCTGGTGAGAACACGGACAACTCGCTCCGGCGTCCGCGCGGTGGTGACCGCGTACCTGGACTTCGTCGCGGGCCAGCCGGCGAAGGCCCGCTTCATCCACGCGTCCGCGTACGCCGGCTACCTGCCGGCGCACGCGGAGACGATCGCGGACATGAAGCGCCAACGTATGGCCCGCATGGCGGCGTGGCTGGCCCCGCACGTGGCCGCGGGATCCATTGTGGACCTGCCGGACCCGTTGACGGAGATGTTGCTGATCGGCCCGGTGGCGGAATTGTCCCGCAGGTGGCTGAATGATCCGGCCATCGACCTGGCGGCGGCGGCCAAACATCTGCCCGATCGGATCTGGGCTTCACTCCGCAATCATTGACACGTTCGCCTCAGTGGAACATCAGGTCGGAGAGGAAGTTGACGCCGATGCCGAGGGGAACCGAGAACAGCAGACCGGCCAGGAACAAGAGCAGGTGAGCCCGGCGTCCCGGTTTGGCCGCTTTCTCGTTGGCGGTCTCGATGGTCGCCGCGATGAACGAGCGCACCGCCTCAGCCTGCTCCTCGTATAGCGCCGCGAGATCCTTGTTCGTCTGGGCCTCCGCGCGTATTCGTTGCAGTGCGGTCTCCTGCATGCGGAGTTCGGCGTTTATCTCCTCGATCAGATGGCTCGACTCCGACAGGTTCGTGCGCAGTCGCTCGATCCGCTCGGGGAGCGCCGAGGTTCGCGTGTCGTCATCGGGAAGCGACCGCTTCGACAGCAGCGCCGAGATCACGGTGCCCAGTCCGCCTGTCAGCGCGGCGATGATCTGTATCAATAGCTGGCTCACGGGCAGGTAGTCGCGGTACGAACCTCGGATGTTGCAATTGTTCAAATAGGACAATCCCGGGCTTCGCCGTGGCCGGAACCGGCTCACCTGGGTTTCGGTGGATATCGGCAGGAATTTGTTTTGGTGTGTGACTTCTTTTCTCACCCTATTCGGGTGACGTTGTAACGAATCATCCGGATGCCGCGACGTTCGCACCAGTCGAAACCTGTGGACCTCGTGACCTGGAAGTCCGTCAATCCGCGACCGGCGGGAGTGTCGCGCGTGGCGGTGCCGTGGGCTGCGGATTTGTGTGATTGGTGGGATAACGTGGCGAATCCAGTCGGAAAAGCGCGCCGGTGGGCGACGTGCGGGATCGCGGCGTTGTCGGCCGCCGCCGTGCTCCCGGCAGGCGCCACGCACGGGCAGACCGAGGACCAGCCGGCGACGTTGCCTCCGCTGCGGGTCGTCGTGCTCGTGGACGAGTCGGGAAGCCTTGACGAGGCCGATGTCGCCGCCGAGAAGGAAGCAGCGCGGACGATCGTTTTCAGTGTGCTGGCACCGGGTTCGGTCGTGTCGGTGGCCGGGTTCGCCAGTTCGGACGGACCGGGGCAGAGCCCCGTCGACGTGGTGTGCCCGCCGACGGTGCTGGACTCCGCGCAGAAGCGCGACACACTCGGCAACTGCGTCGGCGACCTGCGACGGCGGAATCCCGACGAAGGTGACGGCACGGATCACGTCGCCGCGTTGTCGCAGGCCCTGGACACGGTGAAGGCCGACGAGCCGGCGAAGAAGGTCGTCTTCCTGCTGACCGACGGAAAGCTCGACGTCGCCAAGAGTCCGGCCTGGGGCGACACGCCAGAGCGGCGGAACTCGGCGGCGGCCGGCCGGGTCAGGGAGGTGTTGGCCGATCTCGACGAGGCCGGCGCACAGGTGTGGCCGATGGGCTTCGGGGACGTCGACACCGCGGCGCTGAGCGGGTTCGCCGTGGGACGGAGCTGCACACCCGCCGCCCCCGACCCGCGTGCGCAGGTATCGCCGACGCCCGCCGAGCTGAAGGTTGCCGTGGCCAACGCGTTCAGCTCGGCGAGTTGTGTCCGGTACGGACCGCTCGTCACAGACGAGGTCCCGCAGGGTGGTTCGGTGGAGTTGCCGGTCGTGATCCCCGAGATCGCCAGCGACGCGTCCATCGTGGTCTACAAGCGTGACCCGCGGATACAGGTCGAGTACCGCGCTCCGGACGCCGACCAGCCCGCTCCACGACAGGGCGGCACGGACTTCGAGTTCGCCGGGCAGTCCACCGAGACCGAGTCCGTGCGCATCGTCGACCCCAGACCGGGAGAGTGGACGGTGCGGTTGTCCTCCGCGGACGTACCCACCCAGCAGGTCGCCGCGACGGTGGTCTTCCAGGCCGCGGTCAAGGCGAACCTGTCGGTGAGCCCGCCGCGGCCGGCGGCCGGGCAGACCGTCGACATCAGCATGCAGGTGTGGGCGCGGGGGCGAGCGGTCACTGACCCGGAGACGCTGGCGGGACTGTCGTTCGTCACGACGTTGACCGGGGACGGAGTGGATCGGCCGCCGCGGGTGGCACTCACCGATGACGCCGCCGACGGCACGTTCGACGGGAAGCTCACGGTGCCGAAGGAGGCGTCCGGTGCCCTCACCTTCACCGGCCAGGTGACCGGCGTCGGCATCGGCGGCGACACCCGGGTGCTGTACACCGGGGTCCAACCGGGCAGCGCGCTGCTCACCGGTCAGATCCTGTTCGACCGCAACGACGCCGCGGTGGTTCCGGGCGGCACGGTCACCGGCACGGTGTCGGTCACCAACGACTCCGGTACCCCGGAACAGCTACGCCTTCTCGTGGCGACGCCGTCGGCGGGCGCCTCGCTGACCGTGGACCCGGGCACCGTGCGAGCCGCGGCCGGCGTCACGAAGATCCCCTTCACGTTGCGCTTCGGCGACAGCACGGTGCTCGGTTCGAACGCGGCCACGCTGCGGGTGGTCGACGCGGCGGACCCGGCCGTGGTCGTCGCCGAGCGGGAGATCTCCGTCGTCGTACGGGAGGAGCCGGCCCCCCGGTGGTTGTTCTGGGCTCTCGTGGCGCTCGCGGCGCTGCTGCTCGTCGCCGGGGCGTTCCTCGCCGGCAGGTTGCGGGCACGGGCCGCCGCGGCCAGGGTGCGCGACCTGCGCGTTCGTGTGCTCAGCGGCGGGAGCAGCGACGAGCTGTCGCCCCGCGACCCGAACGCCAAGCGCCTCGTGTTCGCCGTGCACCAGGAGTTCACCGGCTGGAAGCTGCGTGAGGTGCTGCCGGGGGACCCGAACGCCTACACACTGCGCCGCCGTGGCAACAAGGTCGTCCTGGTGCCGCCCGGTGGTCAGCCCGTCGCACTCGAACCGGAGGAGCCGTTCGCCATCGGCGCGGAGCGATCCCTCGTCGTCATCGACGATCGGTCGGTGGTGATCGGCGCGGCGACCGGGGAGCCGGCAGCACTCGGCGTCACCGAGCCCGCCGCGACCGACGGCGACGACCCGTTCGCGGACGTGCCGCCGCTCGATCCGTTCGCCGAGGCGATGTCCTCGGCCAGTGGGACCTCGTACCCCGCGTCCGGAGCGGTCCCTGACGCGAACTCCCCGGTCGAGGATCCGTTCGTCGACGACATGTTCGACCACGGCCCGACCACGGCGCGGTCCGAACGTGCGCGGCACGACTCGACGCCGGGAGGCGGCCGCTACTTCGATCCCGACGATCCCTTCAGCTGAGCACACCGTGCGCGGACCACGTTCCGATGGCCGATGACAAAGGACAATCCGTGATGAGGATCTACCAACCCATGCTGTTCCTCGGGCTGGGCGGAACCGGGTGCAAGGTCGGCGCCGAGCTCGAACGCCGGTTGCGGGAGGAGCTGTGCGGGCCGGACGGCACCAAGCTGCTCGGGGACATGACCGGCCAGAACTACCTGCCGTTCCAGCTGCCGTCATGCCTGCAGTTCGTGTACGCCGACCTCAGCGAGAACGAGCTCAGGCGAGTACGCCGCGAGGTCGTGCCGGGCCGTGAGCACGAACGGGCGGCCCGCAAGACCATGCACCTGATCACCGATCTCGTGCCAGCACACCTCAACAACTCGGCGGACGTCGCCGAGAGCCTGCGGATCCACTCCGACGAGGAGACGGTCAGCTGGTTGCCGCCTCGGGAGACGGATCCCCGGATCGGACCGCTGCTCCGCGGCGCGGGTCAGTTGCCGACCGTCGGCCGCAGCGTGCTGTTCGAGACGCTGAGGCGTAACCCGGACACGGCCCTGCTCGGCATCAAGCAGGCCCTTGCCCGGATCAACGAGTCCGCCGGGGAACTGTTCGTCGTCAGCGGGAAGCGCACGCAGCGCGTCGACCCGGTGATCGTGTTCGTGGCGTTCTCCGTGGCGGGCGGTACCGGCAGCGGGATCTACTACGACTACCTGCACCTTGTCGGTGACCTCATGCAGCGGGGCGGCAAGCAGGCCGAGATCTACCCGATGGTGCTCATGCCGTCGGCGTTCGACGACGGCCAGGGTGGCGGCCGGCCCGCGAACCTCAACGCCGGCTCGGCGCTGGTCGACCTGTTCCGCCTGATCGACGACCAGAACGCGCAGGGCACGCCGGACGCCCTGGACGCGACCGGAGCGCACGGTGCGGTGTCGGTTCGGTACCCGCAGCTGGAACAGGTGCGGCTGTCGCCGAACACCGTGCAGACGGCGTTCCTCTTTGGACGGCCGGTCGGCGGGGTGCGCCGGGACGATCTCGGCCGCTCGATGGTGTCGCTCATGACGTCGCTGATCGGCGCCGGACCGGCCCAAATGGACAGTGAGGACGCGCGGCAACAGCCGTACCAGACCTTCGCCGACGGTTTCATCAACGGCGCGGTGGAACGGCACGCGGTGGCGGACACCGGCGTCGGGCGGCGCGGGGTCACCACGAGCGCGGTGGCGGCGCTCACCACGCCGCTGCTCGAGCTCACCGACATCGTGAGCGCCCACCTGTTGGCCAACGCGATCAAGGAACTGCGTGTTCCCCCTGGCGCGGCCGAGACCAACCGCCAGTACATCGAGGACTTCGTCATCAAGGCAGGCCTGGACAAGCTGCGTTTCGCACGGCCGGCAGCGCTGCCGCCGATGGGCGCTCCGACCGGCTACGGGCAGGTGATCGCCGCGCTGACGGCGCGCGCCGACGCGATGGCGGCCAACATCACGCGGGACCGGGAAGCACTCGCCGCCCCGGTCGCCACCATGGCGCAACGTTTCGATCCCGCGAGCGCCGCGGTGGCGCTGCTGAGTGAGATGGACATCTTCCGGCTGCACCGGGTGATCCGCGGGCATCCCGAACTGGTCCATCCGACCGACCAACGCGGCTGCGAGGCCCTGCTCGACGGCTGGCGGTCGCAACCACAGGCGCCACCCGGCCTGAACGCGTCCGCGCCGCCGGTGCCGGAGAACCTGCGCAAGCGGCTGACCCAGCGGATGCGGATCAGCGACGACGCGGCTCAGGCGGTCATCAAACAGCAGGACCGTTGGTACGCCTGGCAGACGCGGGCGATCTGGAACGCCGCGTGGGGCGACAGCCACCGCTTGTGGAGCCGCCCGTGGGACGCCTTCCGCCAGGAGTTCGCGGCCGTCCACGAGCAGTTCCTGCTCCACGCCGGTGCCGAGTCGCAGCAGTTCGACCTGCGGTGGAAGGAGCTCTACAAGGCCAGGGTCGGGGTGACCTACCTGTTGCCGGCGGAAGACCGCGGTCTGGAGGGCTTCTACCAGACGGTGCTGGCGCGGCTGAAGAACAGCGAGCCGCTGCGTGCCATCGCCAACGCCAACGAGGGCCACGTGCTCAACCATCTGCTCCGGGACACCAACGGCTGGGTGGCGGCCTACGCGGCGGCCTACGCCGACGGGCGCCGCGCGCCGGAAGCCGCTGTCGCGTACGTGCTCCAGCGCGTCAAGGTGGCGGTCACCGAGGCCGTTCGCCCGAGGCTCGGTGACGAGCCCGCGCTCGTTCCCCGGATGGAGGACCTGCTCGCCAACGCGATCGAACGACGGGACAGGTCGGTGACCGAGCCCGACCTGATCCGCTTCCGGCAGAAGCTCGCCGAACTCGTGCCCGGCGGCTTCGCACCGGACGGCAAGTCCCGGCTCAAGGCGCTGTTCACCTATCCGGCGGGCCGGGAGAACGCCGAGATCGAGCGGTTCCTGCGCCGCGAGGTTTCGCTGCCCGCCGACATGGTCGGGGAACCGGAGTTCCGCGCCACCCAGGCGGACGAGATGGTCGTGGTGCTGACCCGAAGCTCGATGGGGGTCACGGAGGTACCGGAGCTGCGGCGAGTGGTCCGGTTGTGGGCCGACGCGCACCGGCGCCCGCAGCCGGAGGACACCTGCCGTGGCGGCGCCGCCTGAGCCAGAACGGCGGTTACCTCCTCATGGACGACCAGGACCACGACAACGTGCTGCATCGGCTGCTCTGCGCGGCGTGGGACGGCAAGGTCGCCGTCGCCGGCGACATGAACAGCCCGGACCACATCACGGTGGAGATCGGGAGCCGGGACTCGGTGCCGATGCGGCTCGGGCTCACCCCACTGGGCGCCCTGTCCTCCTGGGCGACTGTGCTGCAGGCGTACGAGCAGTGGATCCTCGCCGACGACAACCCGAGCCGACGTGGCCTCGCCTCGCGTCTCATGTCGACGGTGCCCTCGGACGCGGACCGGTCACCGCGACAGCCGGCGGCGGCGTTCGCCGCGATCGTGGATCTTGCCTCGCCCGAGCTGTTGAAGATCAAACAGGCCGAGCAGAGCAAGGTGCTCGCCCGTGACCCGCAACTGGCCGTGCTCCGCGACTTCTGGGGCCGCGCGCTGCCGGCCGCGCTGCACAGGCAGATCAGCGGCACCAGCAAGAACCTCCTCGAGCTGCGTGAGCAGGTCGACGTCGCGCACGAGCTGGGCGGGTGAGGCATGTCCACGAACGCGTCGGAAGTCGAAGTGCTGGACCTGCGGGTCGCGCCCGGCGACCCACCGGTCGGACGGTTCGGCAGGCTGGTGGTCCTGGACGACGCCGACTCCCTCGTCAAGCACGCGGACACCTACCTCGCGCTGGTGAGCGGGGAGATGGTGAGCGCGGTCGTGTGCGTGGCCATCGGCGAGGCGGACGGCGACGACCGGTTCGGCGGCGCGGTGCTCGCCATCCCGCACGCGTTGCGGTACGCCACGGTCCTGTGGGTCGGTGACCGCGAAGGGGTCAGGTGGGTGCCCGACGGCTCGCACCCTCGTCCGGTCGAAGCCGACGAGAAGGCCGGGGACTCGCTCGACGATCTGATCGCCGCGCTCCGGGTGCCGCACGTGTTCGACCGGGTCGTCGAGATGGCCGAGGGACATCCCGGCATGAGTCCCGCGGTCCGGGTAGCGCCGATCGCACCGGACCCGGTCGAGTTGGTCGACGCCGGTGAGGCAGCTGTCCAGGCCCTCACCGCACCCGAATACGGATCCGCGGTGAACCTCGGGCCGAGGGTGCGCCGGCTCGACTCGTCGAACGACCACCGCGGGAACGTCCTGGCCGGGCGGATCCACCAGACCAGGGACAAGGCGGTGCGGGCGCTGAACCGGGTGACCGAGCTGACCGCGGTGCTCGGGACGGGGCCCGCGCTGCTCGGCCGGGACCGGCCGACGGCGCGCCTCGGCGAGGAGGTCGCCAGAGCGGGTCAGCTGGCCGAGGAGTACCGCGAGTGTCTGGCGTTGCTCCTGGATCGGGTCGACGGGCACCTTCGAGTCGGGACACCACCGGTCGCGAAGGTGACGGAGCTGGGCGTGCCCACCCCGAGAGCGGCCCGGCTCGGCGAGATCGTGCCCGCGCTGCGCGAGGTCGTGACCGAGAGGCTGGCCCGGGGGACATCGCTCACGACGTTGGCCGAGGAGATCCGCCTGGCCGCGGCGACCAGCGAGCCACAGGGCTGCGGCACCGACCTGGCCGAGGTGCGTGGGCGCGGACCACTGTCGCTTGGCATGCCCGCGTTTCGGCGCTGGCCGATCAGCCGGGCACTGCTGCCGGTCGTGGCCGTCTGTTGCGCGCTCCTGACGATCCTGCTCGGACCGGGCTCGTCCGGCTGGGTCGGGGGTGGTCTGCTCGCCGCCGGCTGGTTCGCGTCCGGCCTGCTGCTGCTCGCCAGGCGACCGGGCCCGGCAGCGGAACACGGCTTGGCCACGGCCTGGCTGCCCGCCGTCGGGACCTACGGCGTCGCCGCCGTCGCCGGGGTCGCTGGTGGTGCCCTGGCTCCCGATGTCGTCCTGTCCTGGGTAGCCGTGCCGGAGCTGGTCGGCGGTCTGCTCGCGGTCGGCGTGAGCGCGGTGAGCGCGGCCACGGTCGTGCTCAGTTGGCGCGCCGCGGTACGGGCGTGGTCGGCGGGCCTGCGTGTGGCGGACGTGCGCACCGCCATCGAGGAGCTCACCCGCCGCTGCGAGGAAGCCGTCGGCCGTGAGTGGTTGCCGGTGCGACGGCACCGCGCGATCGCCGCCACCGCCGGGTCGATCGCCGTCGCCATCGAGGAGCTCTCAGCCACCCTCGGCGCGACCGGTGGGCGCGTCCTCGCGGGCGAATGGCCGGACCCTCCTGACGAGGTCACGCCGGCCGTGCCGGAACTTCTCCGCGTGGTCCACGCCGACCTCGCCGACCTGTGCCGTGCCGCGCTGGCGCCGGCATGGCAGGCGGCGGAGGGCGGTCGGCGGCTCGACCGAAACGTGCTCGCGAAACATCTGGTCCGCAGGCTCGGTGACTACGGCGACCGGGTTCGGCGACACGGTCTGCTGGCGGCGGGCACCCCCGGCGACCGGCGCAGGGACGCCCTGGTCGCGCGGCTGTGGGCGGACTCGCCCCTGGCCGCCGTGGCACTGCGCACCGGGCCCGGCACCGAGCTGGTGCAGCTGTGTCGGGGTGACCAGGTCCGGTACCTCAGCACGGCCGTCTCGCCGGGCTTGCTGAGGTTCGCGCCGGGGCGACTGCGCGGTGTCCTCGAGCGAAGCCACACGGACCGGGCGCTCGCCTCCGATCCGGGCATCACCTGGAGCGACGGCGGCGAGTTGGTCGGCGCGCTGCGACTCGTGCCGTTGCGGCCGGAATCGGTACATCACATGATGGGAAGTCGGTAGTACATGGCCGAGCTGGTGAAGATCCGTGGCCGCAACGTGTTCGGCCGCCTGCGGGAGATCGAACTGGTCGAGGGAGGGGCCTACGACGCCCCCGGTTCCCGGCTGCGGCAGCGACTGGTGGTCGTGAAGAACCGAAGCTACGTCTACAAGTGCGTGCCCCGTGCCGACGGCAACCGCGAGCCCGCTCTGTACGACATGCTGGACAACGAGGTTCGCGCCGGTACCCGGCTCGGCCAGGTGTACGCCGACCGGTATCCACCCGAACTGGCGCGGCTCGCCGCCTACAACGTGGACGCCGAGGAGCCCTTCGTCCTGTTCTACGCCTACGCGGGCGACCCGGCCACCGGTCTCGCGACGCGGCTCGAGCCAGAACACCGCCGGCTGTTCGAGGTGGGCCTGCTGCGGGCCGTGCGGCTGACGGCTGAGGCAGGCGTGATCCACGGCGCGCTCACCATGGACGCGCTGCGATGGGACGGCAGGCAGGTCCAACTCGTGAACTTCGAGTCAGCGCGACAGGTCGGCGAACCGCGTCGGTCCGGACCGGTGCTGCCAAGCCACTCTCCGGAGCAGAGCAGCGGATCGGGGACGGTGGACAAGCGCGACGACGTGTGGGCCGCCTGTCTGATCGTCCGTGACGTCGCGATGGGCGCGTCGGCGAACGGGTTCCGGCGCGACCGGAGCAGTGACCCGGAATGGCTGCGGGCCTTGCTGGACCCGGTGTTCGACAACGAGGTGGCGCACCGGCCGGAGCCGGCCGACCTGCTCCGCGGCCTGCGGTCGGATGTCCCGGAACTGGCGGCGGGTGACCCCGAGGCCGGCCTCACGCCCGGCCAACGCCAGTTCGACCGGATCAGCCTTCGCAAGCGGAGGACAACGGCGAACGCCGGCCAGGAACCGGCCAATCGGGGAACCAACCCGCGCTGGGGCGTCGCCGCGATGGTCGTGCTCGTCGTGATCGCGGCAGTGGTCGGGCTGGCGGTGATGTTCGGATGGGTGAACCTGTGATGCCCGCGCCGAGGACGGTGCGCTGCCCGATCTGCGCGGATCCCTTCGCCTGGCCGGAAGGTCCCGAGATCCTGATCAAGGACGAGGACACCGGACAGTACAAGCCGAAGGACATCTCGCCGCTTTCCCCGGAGAAGCAGGCGTTCCTCCTGCGGCAGGGATACCTGGAGTGCCCCAACCCGTCCGGTGACACCCCGTCACACCTCCTGCCCGCGACCTATGTCAACTACCAGGACCCGCTGGTCATCGGGCTGGTCGGCGCGCCAGCGTCGGGCAAGACGCACCTGCTCACGGCCATGATCCGCCAGGCGTACCGGAACGGGCTCGATCCGTACGACATCTCCACGACAGCTCTCGACATCCTGCGCCACGACGACTTCCGCTCCCGGTACATCGAGATGTTCGAGAAGGGAGCGGCGTTGCCGGGCACGACGGTCGGGGTGATCGAGGCGGCCGACATCCTGCTGCTTCGAGGGCCAACGGGTGAGCGGCCGGTCACGTTCTTCGACGTCGCGGGGGAGGACCTCGCGAGCACCGCGGCGGAGAACCGGTCCAACAGGTTCCTGCTCGGCGCCAACGCGGTGATCTTCGTGTGTGAGGCCGAGGATCCGCTGGAGACGAAACGGCTGACACCGGCGGAGAACAAGGCCTTCGAGCTGGCTGTGGAACGGCTGCGCAGCGTGCCCGGTCGAGTCGATCAGCTTCCCGCGACGATCGCCGTGACGAAGTCGGACCGGCTCCGGTACGTGCCGCCCGCTGACCGGTGGCTGCGTCGTGGCGACGAGCGGTTCGTCGACCCGAGACGCGTCCAGCGGGAGAGTCGTGATGTGTTCGCCTACCTGAGCCAGACCGGTGCGGCGGCCTCGTTGCTTCCCTTCGAGACGTTCCGGCGCTGCACGCTGCACTTCGTCTCGGCCAGCGGTGGCGACGCGGTACCGGTGAACGGGCAGGACGGCGGGAGCACCGGCGACGGGCTGGAGAAGTACTTCCCTCGCGGGATCCGTCCGACGCGTGTGCTGGAGCCGCTCGTGGCGATCCTCGCCATGACCGGCGTGATCCCGGGCGCCGAGGCGGACAGGGTGGGCCGACCATGACCGAACTCGCTCACGGGGATGTGGAACAGGCGTTCTTCGGCTGGTCCACAGAAGAGCGCGCGTTGACGCTGCTCTGGAACTCGTTCCCGGACCCGGATATGGCGTCGATGTGGCTGCGCCGGCTGGAACCGCACGTCAGGCTGATCGGGGTCGGTGACGTGTCGCCGCCTGCCGTCGCCTGGTCCTATCTCGAGTTCGGCGACAGCTCCGTGCTGTTGCGGCGGGTGGCGGTCGGTGACTCGTCGGGTCGGAACAACGCCCATGCGCTTGTCGGGGCGCTGGACCTCTCGGCCGCGTTCGAGCTGCTGCGGTGGAAAGGCTGGAGCGACTCGGTGCCGCACGCCACGGTGCGCCCCGAGCCCGCGAGCAAGGGGGACATGGCGGACGTCCTGCGCGGCCAGGCTGAGCGGATCGAGCAAGCGACCGCCACCGTACTCGCGAAGCTCATCGAGTATCCGGAACGTCCGCTGAGCGTGATCGGCTGTCCGAGGGGCTACGAGATCGCCATGGTGTGGTGCCTCCGCGCGGCCGGCGACCGGTACCTGCGCGAGAAGGGCGTCGCACGGTCCTGGTCGTTCACGACCTATGCGGAACGCCACGACGTCACCGTGAGGGGAGGCTTGCCGCAACTCGTGTTCCTGCCGGTTCGCCAGACCGGGGCGGCCGTGGTGGACCGTGAGGTCGTCGTGTTGGACAGTGAGTCGCCGACGGACGTGGACGGGGACGCCGGCAGGCTGGTCGCGCACGCGCTACGCGGTGCGGGGTCGTCCGAAACGCCTGTGGCGGCGCGGAGTTCAGCCAGTACCGAGCCGCTCCAGGATGCGGTGCGTACCGATGCCGACACGCGGCAAAAACAGCACGAAACCGCTCACCCACCCACTGAGCGCACGCAGGCGTCCGGCCGTCACATGCGCTCCGACACCAAGTCACCGGCGTCGCCGCGATCCTTGGCGGAGAATCTGGTTCGTGCCAAGAAGGTCGCCGACTTCGACCTGTACCTGACCATGGTCGTGGAGGAAGGGCGAAGATCCCAGGCGCGCGGCGAGCTGCGGCACGCCCTCGACCTCGCCGCGATGGATCGGGTGGCCAGCCGGGTGGAGCAGAGAGCCGACCTGGACCTGCACAAGGTGATCACAGCGGCGTACGGCGCCAGGTACGAGGACCTGGCGGAGCCGGGCGTGCTCCGGGACGCGGTGAAGATCATCGAGCACTCCCGCTTCGAACGCCTGGCCAAGGCGATGGGTCGTGCCGTCGCCGAGGTGTCGAAGGAGCAGGCCGAGGCCGCCGGATACCGTCGTTGGCTGGCGACATCGTCCATCCGACAGGTGCGCCCGCTGCGTCCCAGGACCTGGGCAGTCGTGGCGGTCGTGATGATCGCGTTGCTGACCGCGGTGTTCCTGCTTGGCACGGCGGTCGACGAACCCGATGCGGCCAACGCCGGTGACGCCGGGCCCGGCGTCACCAGCCTGCCGGGCGGGCCGACACCAGGACCCGTCGTCGGCCAGGCAGAGCTCGCACTCGTCAGCGAACGCACGCACCGTGTGTTCGCCTTCGCCAAGGCCGGCGACAGCTACTTCCCGCGACAGCCCTGCGTGTCGGTCGACAGCCGCTGGCACTGCATGGGCAGTGCCGCGCCGGCGGCCGAAGACACCGCCACGCTGGTGGCCATTCCGGTGCCGGTGAACCAGGTCGCCGACCTGCTCCGCAAAGCGGCGAAGAACGAAGCAGCCCCACGGGCCCCGGACTGGGGAGGCGAGGCACCCGTCGTGTGACGGGCGCCGCCGTCACCGCTGTGCCGGCTCGTCGCCCAGTTGTCGCCACAGGAACTCGAACACCAGCGCCCATTTGAACGCCAGCTGCGCGTTGTCCGCCGCCGCGCCGTGGCCGCCCTCGATGTTCTCGTAGTACCGCACGTCGTACCCGAGTTCCGTCAGCCGCGCCATCATCTTGCGTGCGTGCCCGGGGTGTACCCGATCGTCCCGTGTGGACGTCAGGATGATCGTCGGCGGGTACGGCCGGTCCGCGGCCACGTTCTGGTACGGCGAGTACTCCTTGAGGTAGGCCCATTCCGCGGGCTCGTCGGGATCTCCGTACTCCGCCATCCACGACGCGCCAGCCAGAAGCTTGTGGTAGCGCCGCATGTCCAGCAGCGGCACCTGGCACACGATCGCGCCGAACAGCTCCGGGTACCTCGTCAGCATGACACCCATCAGCAGGCCGCCGTTCGACCCGCCCTGGATGCCGAGCCGCGCCGGTGTCGTGATGCCTCGTGCGACGAGATCCTTCGCCACCGCCGCGAAGTCCTCGTACACCCGCAGCCGACGCTCTTTCAGCACCGACCGGTGCCACTCCGGTCCGTACTCGCCGCCGCCGCGGATGTTCGCGACCACGTACGTCCCACCGCGGGCGAGCCAGCCGCGGCCGGTCGTGCCGCTGTAGCCCGGCGTCAGCGACACCTCGAACCCGCCGTATCCGGTCATCAGCGTGGGCCCGTCGTTCTCCTGCCCCACAACGAAGTACGGGATCCGCGTGCCGTCGTCGGACGTCGCGAAGTACTGCCGCGTGGACAGGCCGTCGGCCGCGAAGAACGCCGGTGCCCGCTTCAGCACCTCGACATCCCCGCCGATCTCGCCGCGCTGCAACGTCGCCGGCTGGGTGTAGCCGCTCGCGTTGAGGAAGTACTCGTCGTCGTCATCCGGGTTAGTGTCCATGATGTCCGCCGAACCGACCTCAGGCACACCCGCGAGCGGGGCGCGTGCCCAGCCCTGCGCCGGGGTGAGCACCTCGAACCGGCTCTTCACGTCCCGCAACGACGCGAGGATGAGGTGGTTGCGTGTCCACGCGTGGTACGAGTACGACGTGTGCTCGTCCGGTTCGAACAGGACGGTCAACTCGCGCGCGCCGGCGAGGTAGTCGTCGAACCTGGCCGCGAGCAGGGCGCCGGCCGGATACGTGGTACCGCCGACCGTCCACGGTGTCCTCGTGTTGATCAGCAGCCATTCCCGGTGCGTCGAGGTGTCCGCGTCCTCCGGCACGTCCAGCTTCACCAGCTCGCCGCCGGGCCGGCGGAAGAACTTCTCCTTGCGGTAGAAGTCCAGGTGCCGGTACACGAAGTCGCGCTCGAAGCCCTCGGTCGGGTCGTGATAGGCGCCGGCGGACACGTCGTCCGGCTTGCCCTCGAACACGGTGACGGCCTCGGACAGCGGCGTGCCGCGCCGCCACTCCTTGGCGATCCTCGGATAGCCGGAGGCGGTCAGCGATCCCTCGCCGAAGTCCGTGCCAACGTAGATCCGGTCCTCGTCGATCCAGCCCACCCGGGTCTTCGCCTCCGGGACAGTGAAACCGTCCTCGACGAACGTGCGGGTCTCGAGGTCGAACTCACGCACCACCGTCGCGTCCGCGCCACCGCGCGACAGCTCGACGAGTGCTCGCCGGTAGTCCGGCCGCAGCACTGCCGCGCCCTGCCAGACCCAGCTCTCGTCCTCGGCCTTGGCGAGCGCGTCGACGTCGAGGACAAGCTCCCACGCCGGGTTGTTCGTCCGGTACGACTCCAGCGTCGTCCGCCGCCAGAGACCGCGTGGGTTGGTGGCGTCCTGCCAGAAGTTGTAGAGGTGCCCGCCGCGCCTGCGCACGTACGGGATCCGGTCGTCGGCGTCGAGAACCTCCCGGACCTCGTCGCGCAGCGTGGCGAACCGGGCACCGCCGGTCAGCTCGGCGATGGCCGTGGCGTTGCGCTCCCGCACCCAGTCCAGGGCGGTTTCGCCGGTGACCTCTTCGAGCCAGAGGTACGGATCTTCTGTCATGACACGAGTCTGCCTGTCAGCCGCCGTTCATGCGCATGGCTTTGGCCACCTCGTCCGGACCGAGCGGGGGAGCGGGCAGCGGGTGCGCCGCCGAGACGCGGAACCCGTCGAGAATGAACCCGAGGTGGCGACGCCACGCGTCAGGTGCGGTCGCCGCCGTGGCGTCGATGGTCGTCGTGGTGCTCCACAGCACGAACGCGAAGTCGCCTTCCTGGAAGTCGGCGCGCAGCTGTCCCGACCTCTGCGCGCGGTCGACGATCGTCAGAACGAGCTCGTGACCACGGGCCTTGAGGCGGTCGATCTCGGGGGTGTCCGGCAGTGTCCGCGCGCAGAGCTCGTTGTAGCCGCGGTCGGCTGCCTGTACCTCGCAGCAGCGTTCCAGGAACCACGCGAACCCGTCCCACGGGTCCGCCATCGCCGCGGCTGTCTCGGCCTGCTCGACCATGCCGGCGACCTTGTCCGCGAGCGCGGCCTCGACCAGTGCGCCACGGGTGGGGAAGCGGTTGTACAACGTCCCGATCGACACGCCCGCCTCCCTGGCCACGTCCTCGAGTGGAACGTCCAGACCACGGGCGGCGTAGACCCGACGGGCCGCCGCGACCAGCAGATCGCGATTGCGTTGCGCGTCTCTGCGTAGCGGCCTCGGGTTCGTCACGGTGCCATTCTATTGATGTTGAGGGCATCCTCAAGTTGATGGTACGGTGTGCAACTTGAGGATGTCCTCAAGTTATCTGGGAGGAGAGCATGTTGAAGACCGTCGCCATCTTCGGGGCCGGGCCTGCCCTCGGGTTGTCCGTCGCTCGCCGCTTCGGCCGTGAGGGCTACCGGGTCGCGCTCGTCGCGCGCCGGCAGGAGAGCCTCGACGAGCTGGCCGCCGCGCTGCCGGATGTCGAGACGGCCACGTTCCGCGCCGATCTGCTCGACCCCGCCCAGCTCACCGCTGCCGTGACCGAGGTGAAGGAACGGTTCGGGCAGGTCGACGTCGGCGTGTGGAGCCCAGGCGGCCTCGACATGCCTCGAGTCGACGTGCTCGACATCGACCCCGACGAACTGCCAGGCCAGCTGGGACTGCTGTTGCTCGCCCCGATCCGGCTGGCATCGCTGCTCCTGCCGGAGATGCGCAAGCGTGGTGACGGCGCGCTGCTGTTCGCGTCCGGCACCTCCGCGATCGCGCCCGTGCCGCAACTCGGCAACGTCGGCATCGCGCTCGCGGCCCTGCGCAACTACGTGTTCGGCGCGAACGCGGCGCTGGCCGGCGAAGGCGTGTACGTGGGCATCGTCCCCATCGGCGGGCTGATCAGGAACAGTGCTGCCGAGGCCGCTGTCCTGAACAACCCGGCCGCGTTCGAGAACTTCGACCTGGAAGCACTCAAACTGACGACGATCGACCCCGACGCGATCGCCGAGGTCTTCTGGGACCTCAACCTCAAGCGCGACCGGGTGGAGGAGATCGTGGGCAACGGCATCTGACCAACGTTCCCGAGCCCTTTCCGGGGCCCCTTCCGGGGCAGGCCGAACACGCGATTGTCCACACCCGGCGATGAGCACGTCACCTCGTCGCCGAGCGGGCGGACCGCGAGTCGGCGACGCGTCGCCCAACGCGCGAGCAGGAGCGGATGTCCCTCGTCGCCCCACTGCGCGAGCGGGGGACGATGGGCTTGTCGCCCCGCTGCGCGAGCGGAGGCCGATGGGCTTGTCGCCCCACTGTGCGAGCGGGAGCCGATGGGCTTGTTGCCAGCTGCACGACGCAAGCCGATCAGCACCTCGCCCCGCTGTGCGACCGTGAGACCCATCCCGCCTCTGGTGCGTGGCTGGAGCTGGTCAGTTCGGCGAGCGGCGCGGCCGTCAGCTGATCACTCGCGCTGTCCGGCGTGTTCGGCCGCGAGGCTGATTCGGTGTCCGGTGCGTGGCTGGAGTTGGTTAGTTCGGTGGGCGGCGTGGCTGTCAGCTGTTCATCGCACCGTTCGGGGTGTCGGGCCGTGAGCCCCGTCCAATGTGGGGCGAGCCGCGCGGCTGTCAGCTGATCACCGGCGCTGTTCGGCGTGTTCGGCCGTGAGTTCCGTCCGTTGTCTGATGCGTGGCTGGAGCTGATTAACTCGGAGCGAGCCGCGCGGCTATCAGCTGATCACCGGCGTGTTCGGCCGTGAGTCCCGTCCGGTGTCTGGTGCGTGGTTGGAGCTGGTCAGTTCGGCGTGGGCGGCGTGGCTGTCAGCTGTTCATCGCGCCGTTCGGGGTGTCGGGCCGCGAGCCCCGTCCAATGTCTGGGCGAGCCGCGCGGTTGTCAGCTGATCACCGGCGCTGTCCGGCGTGTTCGGCCGTGAGTCCGGTGTCTGGTGCGTGGCCGGAGCTGATCAACTCGGCGCCGGCTGCTCGGCTGTCGGGCGGTCGGCGAGCTGTCCGGCGCGTCTGCCCGTCAGCCGATCACCTCGTCGTCCGCGTGCGCGGCGTACTCCGCGGACCGCACTTCCGTCGCTTCTCGGTAGCGACTGATCCGGTCTGTCCATTCGGCGCGCACGCCGAACGCCGCGTCCGCGAAGTCCACCCCGGCGATGGCCGCGGCGAGCTCGTCGGCGCGGTCGGGGCCGAACACCTCGGCCGGATCACCGACCGCGGTCGTGTGCGGCGGCACGAAAAACTCTGCCCGCAGCACCGATCGCGCGTGTACGAGCGCACCCACCGCGACACACGCGCCCGCGCCGACCGTCGCCAGCTGCAGCACGGTCGTGTTGGCCGCGAGGTAGGCGCACCGATGCACGCTGGCACCGAGCACCGTCGCGTGCGGGCCGACGAACACGTGATCGCCGAGCTCCACGCTCGCACCGGTCACCGCGGTCGCCCGCAGCACCGCGTGCTCGGACACGATCGTGTACGCCCCGACCTCGACATGAGCGCCTTCGGCGTCGAGCACTGCGCCGTACATGACACGGGCGTGCGCACCCACTCGCACATCTCCCACAAGGGTGGCGTTCGGCGCGACGTACGCGGACGGATCCACGCGTGGCTCCGCGCCCCGGTGCCGGATCAGCATGACTCGATCCTCGTCCGGAAACCGCTACGGCGCTGGCGTGAATCAGACCTGGCGCTACACTGTGATCACCTCCTGATGTCGTCGTCGATGGCTCCGGCGTGCCGCGAAACGCCGTCCCCAATGGTCGAAAGGATCCGCCAGGACGCGCCGTGAGCGCGCCCCGTCCACTGTGGGTGCGCACCAGGACCGAGCTGCGGACCAACCGCCGCCGGCGCGCCCACCCCTGCTGGGATCACCTGATCGTCGCGCCGCTCTGGCCCAAGTACGGCGTCAACCTCGGCACGTTGCTCCGCACCTGCGACGCCGTCGGCGCATGTCTGGCCGTGCCACGCAAGCCGTGGATCCGTGAGGCGCTCGCGAAGGGCAACACCTTGCGCCAGCCGTCTTGCGTGCACTGGGTGCACGAGCCACTCGCGTGGCTCGCCGCCCAGCGTGCGTCCGGGAGCGACCTGCTCGGTGTCGAGCTGACCGACGAGTCGATCCGCCTCGTCGAGCTAGGCCCCGCACGGCGCCGCACGGTCGTGGTGCTCGGCCACGAGTCCGACGGCATCCCGCTGGCGGCCACGGAGTTGCTGGATGTGGCGGTCGAGATTCCGATGCTGGGCACCGGGCTGTCTCTCAACGTTGCCGTGGCCGGTTCGCTCATCGCCTACAAACTCGCCGGGCTCGTCTGACCATGTTCGGTTGTCTGGTTCGTGCTTATGGTGCCTCCTTCCGTGTGGTCTCCTCGCGGGCGCTCCGCGGCGCGGCCGGCGTCTTCGTGCCCGTGCTCGGCCTGGTCGATCTCGGTGAGCAGGGCCGAGGCACGGTCCGCGTCGCAGAACGCGGCCCGCACGCCGGCCCTGGCTAAGTCGGCCAGGTCACCCCTGCTCAGGCCGAAATGTTCATGCACCAGCAGGTACTCGCTGTTCAGGTCGGTGTGGAACATGCCGGGGTCATCGGTGGCGAGTGTGACCGGAACACCAGCGTCCATCAGCCTGGGAAGCGGGTGTTCGGCGAGGCTGGCGACGGCTCGTGTGCGGATGTTGGAGCTGGGACAGACCTCGACCGGGATACCTTCCCCGGCCAGATGAGCCAGCAGGTTCGGGTCGCGCACCGCGCTGGTGCCGTGCCCGATGCGTTCGGCGTGCAGGTTGAGCAGTGCCGACCAGATGGTTTCGGGTCCGGTCGTCTCGCCGGCGTGCGGCACCAGGTGCAGACCGGCGTCCCGGGCCATGTCGAACGGGACGCGGTACCGCTCGCGAGGCACGCCGATCTCGCGCCCGCCGAGACCGAACCCGACCGTGCCGTCCGGCCGGTGCCGCAGCACCCACTCCGCGGTCCGCACACCAGCCTCGTAGCCAAGGGAACCGGCGATGTCGAACACCCAGGCCAGTTCGACACCGTGACGGTCCCGTGCCTGCTCGCGACCGCTGGTGAGCGCCTCCGCCAGCTCATCCGGCTCGATGCCGAGCATGATGTGCGGCACCGGCGTGACCGTCACCTCCGCATAGCGGACCTGGTTCGCGGCGAGGTCGCGAGCCAGGCCGACCACGAGCGCGGTGATGTCCGTGCCAGTGACCACGAGTCTGGTGATCTTGATGTAGACCTCGATGAAGTGCGTGAAGTCGGTGAACTCGTAGAAGGCGCGTAACTGCTCTCGCTCCGTCGGAACCTCCTGGTCCGGGTGGCGGCGCGCCAGCTCCAGGACGGTGTCGACAGAGGCCGAGCCCACCAGGTGGACATGGAGTTCGACCTTCGGGAGTTGCTCGATGAATTCACGCACTCCGTCATGGTGCACGACGGCACCGACATTTTCGCGTGGAGTCCGCGGACGCCCGACTGAAATGAAATCCGGCACGCGTGGCGCCGGGGGCGCCACACTTTACCGCACACCACCGACAATTCCAGTGTCGCCGAAGGGCCTCAGACGGCAGTTGTCCACAGCCCACCCAGTTGTCCACAGATCGACCTTCTCCGCCGACACGACTCCGCGTCATCCGCCATCGTGGAGCCATGACAACTTCCCTCCCACACACCCGCATACGGATACGTGATCTGTCCGAACTGGTCGCCGGAATCCCGTACGTGCTCGGTTTCCCACCGACGGATTCGTTGGTGCTGTTCACCTTCCGGCGATGTCCGGACCTCGCGCTGTCCACGACGATCCGCGTGGATCTGCCGACACCGGAACTCATCCCGCCGGTCGTGGCCGACCTGGCGGGCGCGGTAGACAGGAACGAGGCGGTGGCGGCCATCGCCGTGGTGGTCGACAACACGGGCAGAGACCATCGCCTACTCATCGAGACACTACGGAAAACGTTGGCGCACAAGGAGGTCCTGCTGACACACGCGTCCTTGGTGCGGAAGGTGGCGCACGGCGAGAAGTGGCAGTGCTACGACGATCCACTGTGTACAGGCACGGTTCCCGACCCGCGCACCTCCGCGCTCGCCGCCGCCATCGCGGTCGCGGGCGACACGATCTACCCGAGTCGTGAGGCGATGGCCGCGCACCTGGCCCCCGATTCCGAAGAAGCGTTGGCACGCAGGAGAGAGCTACTGAACGCCTACCGGAGTGCCGCGCAACAGCCGTATTCCGAAGAGGACTTGACTGCGGACCTGCAAACGCTGGGGCACGCACTGGACGCGGTGATGGCGTCGCGTGCCCTGCCGACCCTGACCGACGATGAACTCGCCCGGCTGGGGATTGCTCTGTCCCGGACGGAGGTCAAGGACGAGTGCCTGGCCATCGCACTCTCCGACGAATCGGAACCCGCGGAACGCCTGTGGACGGTGCTGGTGCGTGCGCTCCCGGCTCCGGAACGAGCGGAACCTGCGTTTCTCCTGGGGATTTCCAGCTATCTGCGTGGCTCCGGTGTCATCGCCGCGCTGGCGCTGAAGATCACGATGGAAGCGAACCCCGAACACAGGATGGCGGTCCTGCTGGACTATGCGCTCCAGATCGGAACCCCACCGGACCTACTGAGGAGCATGATCATGACAAGCGTCGTCAGGAACCACGAGGCGGTACCGGGCTTTCCACTGGATGACGATCCACCGTGGGACACCGAGGAGGCTCTGCACACGGAACAACGCGATGATCGCGACCTCGCCCGGACCGAACAGCCCAGTCAGGAGCCGACCCCGTCGCCAGAGCAGGCGGCAGAGGCGGAGGGGATCCCTGTCGGGCACGTGACCACTGTGGATCCCCTCGCCGCGTTCCTGCCGCCGCCTACAGAGCGGAGCGAGCCTGGGTGAACTCCCACGCGTCGCGGACGATGACCTCGAGGTCCACGTGCTCCGGCTTCCAGCCGAGCTCGTCGCGGGCGCGCTCGCTCGCGGCGACGAGTGCCGGCGGGTCGCCGGGACGGCGGTCCTTGATCTCGGCGGGGATGGGATGGCCGGTGACCTTGCGGCAGGTCTCGATGACCTCCCGGACCGAGAAACCGCTGCCACTGCCGAGGTTGTAGATGCGGTGGCTACCGGGCTTGGCGTGCTCCAGCGCGAGCAGGTGCGCCTCGGCGAGGTCGGCGACGTGGATGTAGTCCCGGACGCAGGTGCCGTCGGTCGTCGGGTAGTCCTCGCCGTACACGTGGATGGCTTCCCGCTGGCCCAGCGCGACCTGCAGAACCAGCGGGATGAGGTGGGTCTCCGTGGTGTGACGCTCACCGAAGCCGCCCCACGCGCCGGCGACGTTGAAGTACCGCAGGCTCACGGCGCCGAGCCCGTGTGCCTGTGCGTAGGAGGTGATGGCGTGGTCGATGGCGAGCTTGGTCGCACCGTAGGTGTTGGTGGGCCGGGTCGGGGCGGTCTCCTGGATCGGGATGACCTCCGCCTCGCCGTACACCGCCGCGGTGGACGAGAACACCAGCCGCGGGACCCCGTTGGCCCTCACGGCCTCGAGCAGACGGAGAGAGGTGAGCACGTTGCCGTCCCAGTACTTCTTGGGATCGCGCATGGACTCGGCGACGAGTGACTTCGCCGCGAAGTGGAGCACGCCGTCGAAGCCTTCGGTGAGCAGCTCGTCGGCTGCGTCGGCCAGGTCAGCCTGGACGAACCGGCAGCCGTCGGGCACGGCGTCGCCGTGGCCGGTGGACAGGTCGTCGAGTACCACGACCTCGTGGCCGGCCTTCACCAGTCGGGCGGCGCAGACGCTCCCGACGTACCCGGCACCGCCCGTCACGAGCAGCTTCACACCATTCTCCGTTTCGTTGAGAGGAGGAAAACTCAGCTGTCCCGGCCGGCTCCGGGGGAGGGCACCGCCGTGAACAGACCTGGCGCCGTCAGCCCCCGTGCGGCGAACGCCGCCTCCACCTGCTGACCGACCGACGACACGGCATCGGAGGGCACGAGTGCGATCGCCGAGCCGCCGAAGCCGCCGCCGGTCATCCTCGCACCCAGCGCTCCGGCCGCTAAGGCGGTGTCGACCGCGACGTCCAGTTCGAGGCACGAGATGCGGTAGTCGTCGCGCATGCTGATGTGGGAGGCGGTCAGCGGGTCGCCGATGTCCGCGATGCGGCCGGCACGCAGGTGCTCGACGGTGTGGATCACCCGCGCGTTCTCGGTGACCACATGCTTGACGAGAGGGCGAAGCTCGTCGGGCAGCGCGGCGAGTGCGTCGGCGAGACCGGCGTCGGTGATGTCGCGGAGTGCAGGCACGCCGAGCAGCGCCGCGGCACGTTCGCAGCCGGCGCGGCGTTCGCGGTAGCCGGAGTCGTTGTGCGAGTGCTTCGCCTTGGTGTCGATGACCAGGACGGCCAACCCAGCAGAGGAGGTGTCGAAGGGAACCTGCTCCATCTCTCCGGAGCGCACGTCGAGGAAGAGCACGTGGTCCCGCACGCACGAGAGCGACGCGGTCTGGTCGAGCAGACCGGTCGGGACGCCGACGAAGTCGTTCTCGGAGCGCTGCACCCACTTGGCGACGGTCGCGCGGCTCGGTGCGTCCGGCTCGTCCATCTCCACCCCGGCCAACCCGAGCAGCGCCAGCGCCGTGGCGCACTGCAACGCATGAGAGGAGGACAAACCCGCGCCAGCAGGCACGTCACCGGCCACCACCAGATCGGCGCCGCCCCCGAAGCCTTCGGTGTTCAGCACCCACGCGACACCGGAGGGGTATGCCGCCCACCCACTGACCGACCCCGGCGAGAGATCGGCGATCCGCACGGGCTCGGCCTGCTGGGGACGACCGTCGTCACCGACGGTCGTCACGGACAGCATCCCGTCGGAACGGGTAGCCGCCGCTACCGCGATCCGGTACGGCAGCGCGAACGGCAGCACGAACCCGTCGTTGTAGTCGGTGTGCTCACCGATGAGGTTGACCCGCCCGGGTGCTGACCACACGCCGTCGGGCGCACGACCGTGCAGCGCACGGAACTCGGCCGCCGCGTGCGCGGCCACTCCCTGGGCGTCGGTGGTCTGGCCTGGGGCGGTCGCGGGTTCGGCTTGTCCGGCTGCGGGCTGACGCGGCCCGGCCGCGGCTTCGGTGTTCATGGCCACGGGCTGAGTGTGCCTGGCGGTCTCGGCGTCCGGTGCCGCGGGCTGGGGCAACGCGGCGACCACCGCCGTGGGCGTGACCGGCTCTGTACCCAGCGCGGTCGGTACGGCCTGCGACGTGCCGGTCCGGGAGTCCGGGCGTGGGGCGACGCCGTCGCGGTCGTTGGCGCTTGTCACGTGATGGCGGCTGTCACTTCGCGCGTGCGAGGACGGCGTGCAGCACCGTCGGGGGAACCTGCGTCGCGCCCTGAGCGCTGCTGACCTCGATCGTGTTGCCGTCGCCTTTGGACGGTCCGACGTGCACGGTCTGTCCTGGGACGACACCGACGGCCCTGAGCTCGGCCATCAGGTCGGGATCGAGTTGGACGTGCTCGGCGATGCGCCGGACCTCGACCTTGCCGCCGCCGCGACGGGCGACGTCGTCCATCCGCACCAGATCGGCCTCGACCGGTGGGGCGGGCTCGCCCGTGCCCAGCTTGTCCAGGCCGGGGATCGGGTTGCCGTAGGGCGAGGTGGTGGGGTTGCCCAGCAGCTTCACCAGCTTGCGCTCGACGGCCTCGCTCATCACGTGCTCCCAGCGGCACGCCTCGCTGTGCACGTGCTCCCACTCGAGGCCGATGACATCGACCAGGAGGCGCTCGGCGAGACGGTGCTTGCGCATGACGGTGATGGCGAGCGCACGCCCGTGCTCGGTGAGCTCGAGGTGGCGGTCACCCGCGACGACGACCAGGCCGTCTCGCTCCATTCGGCCCACGGTCTGGCTCACGGTCGGACCGCTCTGGCCGAGGCGCTCGGCGAGCCGTGCGCGCAGTGGGACGACGCCCTCCTCCTCAAGCTCGTAGATCGTCTTGAGGTACATCTCCGTGGTGTCGATGAGCTCGTTCACGCCGCTTCCCCTTCGTCGTCAACCATGCTAGTCGCTCGCCCGGTTGGAGCAGTGTGGCGGTCACGGGCGGTGAGCGGTCCTCGCTGCGGGACAGCTGCGGGACAACGGCACGGCAGATCGGGTAGGTGCAGAATAGCGGGGTGATCTCCCCGCTCGTGTCGACCACCGACCTCGCCACGTCGCTGACCGGAGCCGAGCCACCCGTCGTACTGGACGTGCGGTGGCGGTTGGGCGGGCCGCCGGGGCGGGAGGACTACGCGCGCGGCCATCTGCCCGGCGCGGTGTTCCTCGACCTGGACACCGAGCTTTCCGCGCCACCGGGACCCGGCGGCCGGCACCCGCTGCCGTCGCCGGAGGACCTGCAGCGGGTGCTGCGAGCCGCCGGCGTCCGGGACGGCGGGCCGGTGGTGGTGTACGACGCGGACAACGGCTCGGTCGCCGCCCGCCTGTGGTGGCTGCTGCGATGGGCCGGCCATGACCAGGTGCGCCTCCTCGACGGCGGTTACGCGGCGTGGGTGGCCGAAGGTCGTGCGGTGACAACCGATGTCCCCTCACCGGAACCGGGTGACGTGACCGTCCGCCCGGGACAGATGCCGGTCGTGGACGCCGACGGGGCGGCGGACCTCGCTCGCACCGGCGTGCTCCTGGACGCACGGGCGCCGGAGCGCTACCGAGGCGATGTGGAGCCCATCGACCCGAAGGCTGGCCACGTCCCGGGCGCCCGCAACGCACCGTTCGCCGCCCACACGGGCGAGGACGGCCGCTGGCGTGCGCCACGGGAACTGGCCGAACACTTCGCGAACGTGGGCGTCCCGGAGAAGGTGGAAACGCCGGAGGAGAGCGGAAACACGGTGGGCGTCTACTGTGGATCCGGCGTCACGGCGTCCTCGGTCGTGCTCGCGTTGGAGGTCGCCGGGATCACCACCCCCGACGCGCCGGCCACGCTCTACGCCGGTTCGTGGTCCAACTGGAGCGCGGACCCCGCCCGCCCGGTGGCCACCGGAGACGCTCCCGACTGACGAGACTGGGCCGTACTTCGTTACTGGCGCGTTGAATCGTCCGCAGAACAGCGTCGTATACAGAATGCAGCGTCCGGGCGGGCTCCTGTCGGTCCCCTCGTTTAGGGTTGCGACCATGGGTTTGCCTGGTTCGGTCGTATGGGACTCCGCCCTGCTCGGGTACGACCTCGGTGGAGAACATCCGCTGCATCCGATTCGGTTGGATCTCACCATCCGGCTGGCTTCGGCGCTCGGGGTGCTCGACGGGGTCGAACTGCTCGTGCCCGAGGAGGCGACCGACGAGGAGATCGAGCGTATCCACGACGCCGGCTACCTCGCGGCGGTGCGGGAGGCGCCCATGGCGGGGTGGGACGTCGGCCATGGACTGGGCACGCCCGACAATCCCGTCTTCGACAACATGCACGAGGCGTCCGCTCGCGTGGTCGGGTCCTCGTTGCTCGCGGCGCGGCAGATCGCGTCCGGGGTCACCAAGCGTGCGGTGAGCATCGCCGGGGGGTTGCATCACGCCATGCGTGATCACGCGCATGGGTTCTGTGTCTACAACGATCTGGCCGTCGCCATCTCCTGGTTGCTCGACAACGGGTTCGAGCGCATCGCCTATCTCGACACCGACGTCCACCACGGGGACGGTGTGCAGGCCGCCTTCTACGACGACCCGCGAGTGCTCACGATCTCGCTCCACCAGAATCCGCTCACGCTCTTTCCCGGCACCGGGTTCGCCGACGAGACCGGCGGCCCCGCCGCGCAGGGCAGCGCCGTCAATGTGCCGCTCCCGCCGCTGACCGGGGATCGTGCCTGGTTGCGGGCGTTTCACGCGATCGTCCCCTCGCTGCTGGAGGCCTTCCAGCCGCAGTTGCTCGTCAGTCAGTGCGGGGTGGACACCCACCACGAAGACCCGCTGGCCTCACTGTCGCTCTCCGTCGACGGGCATCGCGCCATATATCGGACCGTGCGGGGCCTCGCCGAGCAGTACGCCGGCGGTAACTGGCTGGCCGCGGGTGGGGGTGGATACGCCCTCCTGCGGGTCGTGCCCCGGTCCTGGTCCCATCTCATCGCCACCGTGCTCGATCGGGACGTGGCCGGTGACACGTCGTTGCCCAGTGAGTGGACCCGGTTCGTGGACAAGATCGCGCCAACGGCCGAGCTGCCGTCGACCATGAGTGACAACCAGAGCGTCGACTTCGAGCCATGGGACGGCGAGGACGGGGAGCGGGTCGACAGCGTGATCAAGGAAACGCGCCGGGCAGTCTTTCCCTTGCATGGCCTCGATCCCGATGATCCGAGAGACTGACCGCCATGGCAGACGAGCACCCCGATCCGTTCGACTACCCCAAGGAGTGGGAGGCGGACGTGGTGCTGTCCGACGGCGGCACCGTCCACCTGCGACCCATCGTGCCGAGCGACGCCGACGCGTTGCTCGCCTTCCACGGGCGGATGTCCGAGCGCACCCGCTACCTCCGCTACTTCGGCGCCTACCCGCAGATCCCGCCCCGTGACCTCGAGCGCTTCACCACGGTCGACCACCGCGACCGGGTGGCGTTCGTCGCCATGTTGGGCGATGACATCGTCGCGGTCGCCCGGTACGAGCGGATCGAGAAGCAGCCGCTCGCCGAGGTCGCGTTCGTGGTCGAGGATCGGCACCAGAGCCGTGGGCTCGGCCCGATTCTGCTCGAACACCTCGCGGCCGCGGCTCGTGAGCGCGGCATCGAGCGGTTCGTCGCCGAAGTGCTCGCCGAGAACTCCCCGATGCTGGGAGTGTTCCGCGCCGCGGGATACCAAGTCGCGCGGGAGATGGAGGAAGGCGTCTTCCACCTGGAGTTCGCCATCGACCCCACCGAGGAGTCCGTCGCGGTCGCGCGGTCCCGCGAGCAGGCCGCCGACGCGCGAAGTGTCCACAACCTGTTGCATCCCCGCTCCGTCGCGCTGATCGGCGCGTCCACCGACCCGGAAAAGGTCGGTTACGCGGTGCTGGGCCACCTGTTGCGTGCCGACTTCGCCGGGCCGGTCTTCCCGGTCAACGCCGAGAACCGGTCCGTACGGGGTGTCCGGGCCTACCCGAGCGTGCTCGACATCCCCGACCCCGTCGACCTCGCGGTGGTCGCGGTGCCGGCCGCGCACATGGACGAGGTGATGGACGCCTGCCTCGCTAAAGGAGTCAAGGCGCTCGTCGTGATCTCCTCGGGCTTCGGGGAGAGCGGGCCCGCCGGCGAGGGCGCGGAACGCAAGCTGGTCACCGAGGCCAGAGCGCACGGCATGCGGGTCGTCGGGCCCAACGCGCTCGGCGTGGTCAACACCGATCCGGCGGTGCGCCTGAACGCCACGCTCGCGCCGGTGCTGCCCGGTCGAGGACGCGCCGGGTTCTTCAGCCAGTCCGGTGCGCTCGGCACCGCGATTCTCGCCGACGCCAAGGCCAGAGGGTTGGGGTTGTCGACGTTCGTGTCCGCCGGCAACCGTGCCGACGTGTCCGGCAACGACCTGCTGCAGTACTGGGAGACCGACCCGGCGACCGACGTCGTGCTGCTGTACCTGGAGTCGTTCGGCAACCCGCGCAAGTTCGCGCGGGTCGCGCGAAGGCTCGGCCGCGTCAAGCCGATCATCGCCGTCAAGTCCGGGCGGCACGCCGTGTTGCCCGCGCTGGCCGCGACCTCCGTCGCGGTGGACGAGGCCAGCGTGCAGGCACTGTTCGAGCAGGCCGGGGTGATTCGCGTCGAGTCGATCGCACACCTCTTCGACACGGCGCTGCTGCTCGCCCACCAGCCGTTGCCACGCGGCGACCGGGTGTCGATCGTCGGCAACTCCTCGGCCATCGGTGTGCTCGCCGCGGACGCCGCACTCGGACAGGGGTTGGCGCTCGCGGGCAGCCCCGTGGACGTCGGGTCCTCGGTCGGCCCGGACGTGCTGGCCGACGCGGTGCGCGCCGAGCTGCGCCGGGAGGACGTCGACGCGCTGGTCGTGGTGTTCGTGCCGCCGCTGTCGATCCCCGGCACGGCCTACGCGCGGGCCTTGCGGGACGCCGCGGCGAGCGTTGGCGCCGGCAAGCCGATCGTCTCCACTTTCCTTGCCACGGAAGGTATTCCGGCGGAGCTGGCGGTGCCGGGGCCGGACGGCTCGCCAGCACGCGGGTCGATCCCGTCCTACCCGAGCCCGGAGCGTGCGGTTCTCGCGCTGGCGCGGGCGACCCGGTACGCGGTGTGGCGGTCCGCGCCGCAGGGCAACCTGATCCGCCCCGACGGCGTGGACGCCGAAGCCGCCCGCGCGGTGGTCTCCGCCGCGATGTCCGAAGTAGACGACGGACTCGTCGAGCTGTCCGACGAGGACGCCGTACGGCTGCTTTCCTGCTACGGCATCGAGATCGTGGCGCACCGCGTGGTCACGTCGTCGACTGACGCGGTCGCCGCGGCCGAGGAGCTCGGCTACCCGGTCGCGGTGAAGGCGACCGGTGAGCGGTGGTGGCGGCGCCCCGACCTCGAAGGCGTGCGGCTCGACCTCACCACCGAGGAAGCCGTGCGGACCGCGTACACGGACCTCGCCGAACTGTCCGAAGTGGCCGACCTGTACGTGCAACGCATGGCGCCCAAGGGAATCGGCTGCTCGATCGGGCTGCAGGACGACCCGTCGTTCGGCACGCTGGTCTCCTTCGGGCTGTCCGGTGTGGTCAGCGACCTGCTCGGGGACCGCGCGTACCGGGCGGTGCCGCTGACCGACACGGACGCGGCCGCGCTGGTCCGGGCGCCCAAGGCGGCGCCGCTGCTCACCGGCTATCGCGGCGGTGAGCCGGCTGACCTCGACGCGCTCGCCGACCTCGTGCTGCGGGTGGCGGCACTCGCCGAGGACGTGCCCCAGATGCGCTGGCTCGCCCTGGAGCCGATCCTGGCCGGCCCGGCGGGCGTCCAGGCGGTCGGAGCGCGGGTGAAGGTGGGCGCGCCGCCTTCCCGGCTGGACAGCGGTCCTCGGCGACTGCGGTAGCTCGAGGCCCTACGAAAGTAGGGTTTGCGCGCGGCCGTGCAACCGGCCGGGCTCGCGGCTCCGTCCTCCGCACATGAAACGCCTAGGAACCGTTGTTGGCGCCGGCGTTCTGCTCCTGCTCGTGAGCGCTTGCGCCAACCAGCCGGAGGACCAGAACGTAAGCGGCGAGCGGCCGACGGTGACGTCCGAGCCGACGTCCGAGACGACGACCCCGGACCGCCAGCCAGCCAGGACGCCCCCCGCCGGCGGCACCTCGGTTAACGCGGCACAGCTCGACACGAGCACGTTGCCCGAGGGGTACCCGGTCCTGGTGTGGACCGAGGACGACGGGACCACCGTCGGCGTGGTCGCGCAGGAAGGCGGCTGCGGCAGGGCGAGTGTCGAGGTGCCTGAGCAGACCGAAGCCCAGGTCGTGGTGCTGATGGTCGAGACACTGCCGGCCGAAGAACAGATGTGCACGATGGACCTGCGCTACCCGAAGCTGACCGCCGAGCTCGACCAGCCGCTCGGCGACCGCAAGGTGGTGCTGAAGACGGAACAGCGCAAGGGCTGACAAGCCTCTTTCCTGGTGCCCGGCCGTGCCGCTGCCCTCGCCACGGCCGGGCACTTCCGCGTGCGAACGGTCCATTGGTGCACGGCAGCGCCCCGTTCCTGTCGGTAGCCACCGGTAGCGTTGAAACCCGGGGATGTCCCCATGTTCTTGTCAAGCCGCTGCGGGCAGGTTTTCGGTTCGGGGTGTTGGTAGTAGGTCTTGTTGCTGAGCATGGCGAACAGGACGTCGCAGATGAGGGCGGCGTTGTGTTTCTTGCCTTCGGCGCGTTTGCGGTCGTAGTAGGCGCGGCTGGTGGGGTCTTTGAGGGCGGCGAACGCGGCGAGGAAGAACGCGCGTTTGAGCTTGCGGTTGCCGGTGCGGGCGGGGTGCTCGCCCCTTGATGCTGGTGCCGGAGCTGCGGGTGACCGGGGCGATGCCGGCGTAGGCGGCGAGGTGGACGGAGGTGGCGAAGTCCGCGGCGTCGCCGACGTCGAGCAGGATGCGGGCGGCGGTCCTGACCCCGATGCCGGGCATGGAGTCAGGACCCCGGCAAGAGGGTGCGCATCGAGTATCCCTCGACCTCTGTGGCGACTTGTTTTCGTTGTGCCAGAACGGTTTTCAGGCTGTCGGCGAGTCGTGGCAGGACGGTGTCGGCGGCGGTGGGAGCCGGGGACGGTGACGGTCTGCTCGTCCAACGCGGCCATGATCGAGTCGACCAGCTTCTTGCCCATTCTGGGGGCGTGTTTGGCGGCGAGGGAGACCAGACGGCGGCGGCGGGCTTTGCGGATGCCGGTCGGGCGGCCGAAGCGGGACAGGATCTCCAGCACCGCCGGGTGAGAGACGGTGAGGGCCGATCGCGCGTTCCAGGGCGGGGTGGATGCCGGTGAGCAGGCCGCGGATGCGGTTGGACAGTCGAGTGGCCTCGCCGGCCAGGTCGTCGTCGAACCCGACCAGCACGTCCAGCTCGGCCAGAGCGAAGACCTCGAAATCGTTGCTCAATTCGGACAGCCGATCGCTCGTCACGGGGTAGTCGCCGAGTCGGGCATTGACGGCCGGCACCCACGTTACGACGAGACCTACCCCGCGGGTGGCCGTGTCCCTATCAGCGGTCCCTCGATGCCACCAGGTCCGGTGACACCACCCCCCGGATCATGCGTGCGACTGGGGACATTAGTCATGCCGGACCTGGCGACCACAACTCCCTTGATCAGGAGCTACGAAGAAGGTAATGGGGCCCGGGCGCACGAATGGGACTTTCGAGCTGGGCGGGTCGTTCGTGAGGGTGCGTAGGAGCTGAGGGTGGTTGCGTTGTTCTGTGCAACCCGAGGAGGGGCGGATACCGTCCTCTTCACATGAGGGCATTACTGATCGCTGCCACTGCCGGGGTTTTGCTCGGGGCGCTTGTCGCGTGTGGACAAGCCGCGACGCCGGCGGGTACTGGCCAGGCAGGTCAGAGCAGCCAGTCCGAGGTGCCGTCGACGACGGTGGAACCGCCGTCCGCCATCGTCGAGCCGACGCCGCCCGCCAGCGGCAAGCCACAGAACCCGTCGAGCGGGGAGCCGCCCGTGTCGATCGGGCCTGACGGGCCCGTCGTGCCGCCCGGGGTGACCGAGGTGCCCGCGTCGCAGATCGAGGCGTCCGCGCTGCCCTCCTACTTCGAGTACGGCAACAAGGTGTGGATGTACGACGGCGGGTTCTCACTTCAGTTGTTCGCGGCCGCCAGCAGTAGCTGCACCGACGCGGAGGCCGTGGTCGTCGACCAGTCCGCCGACTCGGTGAAGATCATCGTGCGGCCGCTCGACCAGCCGCAGGGCGGTCGGCCCGACGACGGCGCCTGCGCCATGGTCATGACGCCGAAGGCCGTGCACATCGCGCTCGACACGCCTCTGCAGGACCGGTTGATCGTGCTGTCGGCCGGCCGTTAGCGGCGGAACGCGATCTGCAGCGTCGGCTGGGAGGTGCCGGCGAAGAAGTCGTTGCCCTTGTCGTCGACCACGATGAACGCCGGGAAGTCCTCGACCTCGATCTTCCACACGGCTTCCATGCCCAGCTCCGGGTACTCCAGGACCTCGACCTTCTTGATGCAGTCCTGCGCCAGCCTCGCCGCCGGGCCGCCGATGGAGCCCAGGTAGAAGCCGCCGTGTGCCTGGCACGCGTCGGTCACCTGCCGGGAGCGGTTGCCCTTCGCCAGCATGACCTGCGAGCCGCCGGCCGCCTGGAACTGCTCAACGTAGGAATCCATGCGGCCCGCGGTCGTGGGGCCGAAGGAGCCGGACGCGTAGCCCTCCGGGGTCTTCGCCGGGCCCGCGTAGTAGACGGGGTGGTCACGCAGGTAGTCGGGCATCGGCTCGCCGGCGTCCAGACGTTCCTTGATCTTGGCGTGCGCGATGTCGCGGGCGACGACCAGCGGACCCGTCAGCGACAGGCGTGTCTTGACCGGCAGCTTCGTGAGCGTCTCGCGGATCTCCGCCATCGGGCGGGTGAGGTCGATCCGCACGACCTCGTCGGTGAGCTCGTCGCCGGTGACGTCCGGCAGGTACCGCGCCGGGTCGCGTTCCAGCTGCTCGATGAACACGCCGTCCGCGGTGATCTTGGCCTTCGCCTGGCGGTCGGCGGAGCAGGAAACGGCGATGCCGACAGGGCAGGACGCGCCGTGCCGGGGGAGCCGGATGACGCGGACGTCGTGGCAGAAGTACTTGCCACCGAACTGCGCGCCGATGCCGAACTGGCGGGTCATCTCCAGGACCTGCTGCTCGAGGTCCGTGTCGCGGAACGCGTGGCCGAGCGGTGAGCCCTCCTGCGGGAGGTTGTCCAGGTAGCGGGCGGACGCGAGCTTGGCGACCTTCAGGTTGTACTCGGCGGAGGTGCCGCCGACGACGATCGCCAGGTGGTAGGGCGGGCACGCGGCGGTGCCGAGGCTACGCAGCTTCTCGTCGAGGAACTTCGCGAGGCGCGTCGGGTTCAGCAGGGCCTTGGTCTCCTGGTACAGGAAGGTCTTGTTGGCGCTGCCGCCGCCCTTGGCCATGAACAGGAACTCGTACTCGGGCTTGTCGCCGTCCTTGTGGTACAGCTCCAGCTGCGCGGGGAGGTTGGTGCCGGTGTTGCGCTCGTCCCAGAAGCTCACGGGCGCGAGCTGGGAGTACCGCAGGTTGAGCTCCTGGTAGGCCTCGAAGATCCCCTTGGAGAGGGCGGTCTCGTCCTGCCCGCCGGTGAGGACGTTCTCGGTGCGCTTGCCGATGACGATGGCGGTGCCGGTGTCCTGGCACATGGGGAGCACGCCGCCCGCGGAGATGCAGGCGTTGCGGATCAGGTCCATGGCGACGAACCGGTCGTTGGGGCTCGCCTCCGGGTCGTCGACGATGGCCCGCAGCTGCGTGAGGTGGGACGAGCGCAGAAGGTGCTGGATGTCGCGGATCGCCGCTTTGGCGAGCGTGGTCAGTGCCTCCGGGGCGACCTCGAGGAACTGCCGGCCCGCCGCCTCGACGAGCCG
Source organism: Actinophytocola sp. (assembly GCF_036378875.1). Taxonomy (GTDB): domain Bacteria; phylum Actinomycetota; class Actinomycetes; order Mycobacteriales; family Pseudonocardiaceae; genus Actinophytocola. Next base: position 25,824 of record NZ_DASUVO010000008.1, on the reverse strand, counting down.
CACCCCGTCCGCGGTGACCAGCCGGTACTCGGTCTGGTTGTCGGGGCCGAGTGGCAGGGCTTCGATGTGGGTGAAGGTCGCGGTCACCTGGGGACTCCTGTGTCGCGTGGTGGGATTCCCCGAAATTACCGCAGCGAACGCGTGTCCGACCTGTCGCGGTATGTGGTGTTGGTCGCCATCGGGTTACAAAGCCGGAAGGCCGGGACGGCCCCCGGCCGCCCCGACCTCCCGTTGGAAGCGATAACGGATAGTGACGAGCACACCCGCATCGCGTAGTCCGTGTGCATAGACCGTGCTATCCCGGTCGGCCCGTGTCAATGGGCTCCTGCATCGTGGACGTACGCGGATGCGGGGTGCGTTGCTCAGCTCGCGTAGGCGCGCAGCTTCTCGGCTCGTTCGCCCTGCCGGAGCTTGGCCATGACCTCGCGTTCGATCTGGCGTACGCGTTCGCGGGACAGGCCGAAGCGCTTGCCGATCTGGTCGAGGGTGTGCGGCTGGCCGTCGTCGAGGCCGTAGCGCAGGCGGATGACCGACTGCTCGCGCTCGTCGAGGGTGGCCAGTACGCGGCGCAGGTCGTCGTGCAGGAGGCCCGAGATGACCGCGCTCTCGGCGTCGGTCGCCTCGCCGTCCTCGATGAAGTCACCGAGCGGGGCGTCCTCCTCGGAGCCGACCGGCATGTCCAGGCTTACGGGGTCGCGGGCGTGGTCCAGCAGGTCCGCCACCTTCTCCGGCGTCAGACCCACCTCCTTCGCCAGCTCGTCGTTGGTCGCCTCACGGCCGAGCGTCTGGTGCAGGTCGCGCTTGATGCGGGCCAGCTTGTTGACCTGCTCGACCAGGTGGACCGGGAGGCGGATCGTCCTGCCCTGGTCGGCCATGCCGCGGGTGATGGCCTGGCGGATCCACCACGTGGCGTACGTGGAGAACTTGAAGCCCTTGGTGTAGTCGAACTTCTCCACCGCACGGATGAGCCCCAGGTTGCCCTCCTGGATGAGGTCCAGGAGCGGCATGCCCCGCCCGGTGTACCGCTTGGCGAGCGACACGACCAGCCGGAGGTTGGCCTCCAGCAGGTGGTTCTTCGCCACGTGGCCGTCCGCCACTAGCTGGCGCAGCTCTCCCCTGCGTGTACTGTCGAGATTGTCGGTCGTGTCGAGCATGTGCTGCGCGAACACCCCGGCCTCGATCCGCTTGGCGAGTTCGACCTCTTCGGCGGCGGTAAGCAGTGCGGTCCGGCCGATGCCGTTCAGGTACACGCGGACCAGATCGGCCGCGGGCCCCTGGGCGTCGAGATCGAGCTCACTGGCCTCCGGCTCGCGTTGCTGTGGGACCGTCATGCGCTCCTCCCCCTTTTCGCGGGCTGGTGTGTCCTGTGTCACACACCGGCCTTGCTGTCCGGTGAGCCTTCGACCGACCGCCTTGTTGGTGATCTGCGCTCGTTGGCTGGACACTCTGGAAAACGCGGTTGGGTCTCGATTCGTTCCCGAGTTCCCAACCCTCAAGACGTCGCCCGTGCCACAGCGGTTGTTCAACCATGGCTGAGGTTTTCCTGAGAAGTTGGTTACCTCAGAGTTCGACCAGCACGGTGAAGGGTCCGTCATTCTCCGACGCGACGGTCATCATCGCGCCGAAACGGCCGGTCTCCACCCGTGCACCGCGCGTGCGCAGTGCCGCCACGACCGCGTCGACGATCGGCTCCGCCATCTCGGGCCGGGCCGCGGCCGTCCACGATGGACGGCGGCCTTTCCGCGTGTCTCCATAAAGAGTGAACTGGCTCACCACGAGCAATGGGGCGTCCGCCGTGGCACATGACATCTCGTCACGAAGTATGCGCAGTTCGTGCAGTTTTCGGGCCATTGTGTCCGCTGTGGCCACTGTGTCGTCGGTCGCGACGCCCAGGAGCACGAGCAGGCCGGGTTCGTCGATCTTGCCGACGACCGAGCCGTCGACGGTCACGCTCGCCGACAACACCCTCGCCACCACCGCACGCACGGGGCGAATGGTGCCAAAGCAGGCTCAGCGCCTCGCGATGAGGTGGTAGAAGCGCGCGGTCAGCAGGTGCGGCATGTGGCCCGACAGCGCGAGCTCCAGCCGCTCCAGGTCGGCAAGGAACGCCGGGTCCTCGGCCTCCTCCTCGGACACCAGGTCGCTCACGCAGCGCACGCCGTAGCGCACGACCTCGTCAACGCCCAGCCCGACCAGCGCCGCCACGATCTCACCGACCGCGCACGGCACGCGCCACTCGGACGCCACCGCGTCCAGTTCCGCCAGCGCGAGCTCGGGCGAGCGGTCCCGCACGGCCGCGCGGAGCGGGTCGAAGTCCTCGTTGGGGCCGAGCACGGACAGGAGTCCGCCCGGCCGCAGCGGCGTCATGATCGCTTGCAGGACCAGCGCCCGCTCCTCGGCGGACCCGGCGTAGTGCAGCAGGTTGTGGCACAGCACGAGGTCGAACTCGTGCCCGCCGAACACCTCGGGCGCGTCGAGGGCGCCTGCCTGGACCACGTGCAGCTGCTCAGTGACCCCGTAGGCGTCGGCCACCTCGATCGCCGTGCTGAGCATCGCGCCGGCCGGGTCGAGCACGGTCACCTCGTGCCCCCGCATCGCGAGCCGCACGGCCGCCATGCCGTTGCCGCCGGCGACGTCGAGGACGCGCGACGGTTCGTCGCCCCAGTGCCTGGCCAGGTTGGCCTCGGTGAGCGTGAGCCGTAGCTGTTCCAGAGGGCTCAAACGCTGGAGGTGATCGAGGTCGAACCCATGGTCACTGCTTCGTTGGGCGGCGAACCCGCTGAGCGTCTTGAGACCTTCTTACCGGCTTTCCCAGGGCCGACGACTTACTTGTACCCGGATGGCCCAACACCGGTGGGAAAGTGGGACGATGGTGACCGGAGGTGGTGTCGTGAAGTCCGAGCGGGACGACACCCCGGTTCTCATCACAGAGGCCGCACCGTCGTATGACGAGGAATACGCCGCGCGCAAGCGCAAGTACCTGACCATGATGCTGCTGCGGCTGCCCTGCCTGGTGCTCGCCGGCATCTTCCACCAGACATGGTGGCTCGCGCTCGGTTTCGTGTTGCTGTCGATCCCGCTGCCGTGGATCGCGGTGCTGATCGCCAACGACCGGCCGCCGCTCAAGGCGGAGCAGGTCAACCGCTACGAACGCACGCCGAGGGCGATCGAGGGCGACGACCACCCGGTCATCGACGGTTGACCGGCGCGGGCTGCGCGCCGACCTGACCGACCGCCGCCGCGCCGAGCCGCACGCCGGCCAGCAGGCAGTCCTCCGGTGACTTGTCGCCAAGGAGCGCGGCAAGAAGCCCCGCGTCGAAGGCGTCACCGGCACCCGTCGAGTCAACGCATTCGCCTGGCGCGGACGGCACCGACACGACCCCGTTCCGGTCCACCCAGCTTGCCCCTGCCCGCCCGGTGGTGACCGCGACAGCGCCGACGGCGTCCAGTAGCGCCGCCGCGCTCGCCGGGTCGCGTGAGCCCGTCAGCACGGCCAGCTCGTCCAGGTTCGGCAGCAGGACATCCACCCCGCGCAGCTCCTCGACGAAGCCCGCCGGATCGGTGATCAACGCCGCCGCCTGTGGGTCCACCGACGTGGTCAGGCCCGCCGCACGAGCGGCCGCCAGCATCGCGTGTCCCGCGTCCCTCGACGAGGCGTCGAGCAGCACGTAGCCGGAAAGGTGCAGGTGGCTGGCTTGCCGCAGCAGCGCGGGGTCGAGATCGGTCGCGCTCATCTTCGCGCCGGCACCGCGGTCCGGCAGCATGCTGCGCTGCCCGTTGCCGTCCACCAGGACCACCACGCAGGTGGTGGGGGCGGTCGGGTCTATTTGGAATGCGCACCGCACGCCGGCCGTGGTTAGCTCCTCGAATGCGCGCCGCCCTGCCACGTCGTCGCCCACTCGCCCGACCAGGACCGTCTCGACGCCGCAGGAGGCCAGCCACGCCGCGGTGTTCGCGCCTGCCCCACCGGTCGTGAGGGCGATCTTCGCGCGGACGTCACCGCCGTGCACGACCGACCCGGAATGAGTGGCGACCACGTCCAGCGCGACGTCTCCCACGACAATGATGCTCACGAACAGCGGAGGCTAATCGGCTGGTCCGCGACCAGCGCCGTCCGGGTGCTCACGGCGCTGGCCGGCGCCGAGTTCCGCCGCTACGCGACCTACCGGCAGGCCACGGTCGCCGGCGCGTTCACCAACACCGTGTTCGGCTTCATGCGGTGCTACATCCTGCTGTCGGTCGCGGACGTGACGGGGCAGGTCGCCGGCTACGCCCCGGGCCAGCTCGTCACGTTCGTCTGGGTCGGGCAGGGCCTGCTCGCGGTGGTCAACTACTGGGGCCAGCAGGAGCTGCCGGAACGGGTCCGCTCCGGGCAGGTGGTGTCCGACCTGCTGCGACCGGTCGACCTGATGGCCGGGTTCCTCGCCGCGGACGTCGGCAGGGCCGGGCACGCGATGCTGACCAGGTTCGTGGTGCCGGTCGTGGTCGGGCTGCTGTTCTTCGACTTCTACCTGCCGTCACACCCGTGGACCTATGCCCTGTTCGCGATGTCGGTCGTGCTCGCGGTCCTGGTGTGCTCCCTGTGCCGGTACCTCGTGGCGCTGACCGCGTTCTGGCTGCTCGACATCCGCGGGGCGCTGATGGTGTGGGTCGTCGCGTCCGGCGTCGGCAGCGGGCTGTACTTCCCCCTGCCGCTCCTGCCGGACTGGCTCGTGACCCTGCTGTGGGTGGCCACGCCGTTCCCGGCGCTGATGCAGGCGCCGCTGGACGTGCTCGTCGAGCGTGGTGGGTTGGTGCTGGTCGCCGGGCAGGTGGCCTGGCTGCTGGTCACGGCCGGGATCGCCCGTGTGGTGCAGCGGCGGGCCTTGCGGCGGCTGGTGGTGCAGGGTGGCTGACGCCTACGTTCGGCTGCTGGTCGCGCAGGTGCGTAGCCAGACCCAGTACCGGCTGTCCTTCGGGCTCGACCTGTTCTTCTCGACCGTGCTGACCTCGCTCGACCTCGTCGCGCTGTGGGTGCTGTTCGCGGTGAACGACAGTCTCGGCGGGTTCGGCGGGGCCGAGGTGCTGCTGATGGCCGGCATCGCCGCCGCGTCTTTCCCGCTCGCCGACCTCGCCGTCGGCAACGTGGAGAAGCTGCGGGTCTACGTACGGTCCGGGCTGTTCGACGCCCTGTTGCTGCGCCCGCTGTCGACGCTGGGACAGCTCGTCGCGATGGACTTCGCGCCGCGGCGGATCGGCCGGGTCCTCCAGGGCACGGCCATCTACGTGGTCGCGTTGACCGTCGCGCCCGTCCAGTGGTCCGTGCCGGTCGTGGTGCTGGTGGTGCTCGCGCCGCTCGCGGGGGCGGTGTTCTTCGGCGCGATCTTCGTGGCCGGCGCCACCGTCGCGTTCTGGTGGATCGACTCGGGCGAGATCTCCAATGCCTTCACCTACGGCGGCAAGGACGTCGCCGCCTACCCGATGACCGTGTTCGGCGGCCTGTTCCGGCGCCTGTTCGCCTACGGGCTGGGGTTCGCGTTCGTCTCCTACCTGCCCGCACTCGCGATGCTGGGCCGGTCGGATCCACTGGGGACACCCGACTGGCTGCGCTGGTGCTCGCCGCTGGTCTCGTTGTTCGTCGCCGCGCTCGCCGCGCTGTTCTGGCGCACGGGCGTTCGCCACTACCGGAGCACAGGGTCATGATCATCCAGACTTCCATGCTGCGCAAGGACTTCACCGTGCGACGCAAGGCCGGCCGGTTCCGCAGGACATCGACCGTCGTGTCCGCTGTGGATGGCGTGTCGCTTGCCGTCGCCGAGGGGGAGATGCTCGGCTACATCGGACCGAACGGCGCGGGGAAGTCGACCACGCTGAAGATGCTGACCGGCGTGCTCACCCCGTCCGGCGGCACGCTGTCGGTGTGCGGGCTGACACCGGTACCGCAGCGGACGTCGCTGGCGCGGCACATCGGTGTCGTCTTCGGGCAGCGGTCACAGCTGTGGTGGGACCTGCCCTTGATCGAGTCGTTCACCTTGCTGCGTCACGTCTATCGCGTGCCGCCAGCCGACCACGCCGCCCGGTTGCGGTACTGCCGCTCGCTACTCGACCTTGACTCCTTTGTGGACACACCGGTGCGGCAGCTGTCGCTGGGGCAGCGGATGCGCGGTGAGCTGACGGCCGCCCTGCTGCACGGGCCAAGGGTGCTGTTCCTCGACGAGCCGACGATCGGGCTGGACGTGCTGAGCAAGCAGGCCGTGCGTGGCTTCCTGGCGCAGGTTCAGGCACGCGGCGACACGACGGTCGTGCTGACCACGCACGACCTCGCCGACATCGAGAAGCTGTGCCGCCGGCTGGTGGTGATCGACCACGGCCGCGTCGTGCACGACGGCACCCTCGACGAGCTGCACGCGACGTACCGCTCGAAGCGGCGGGTCGTCGCGGACCTGGACTCACCGTGGCCCGACGGGCTGACGCTGCCCGGCGCGGCCGTCGAAAGCGTTGAGGCGGACGGCTTCCGCGTCACGCTGACACTCGAGGGCGCGACAGCGGGCGAGGTGGTGGCGCGCCTGGCGCAGGCCGTACCACTACGAGACCTGTCAGTGCAGGAACCGGAGATCGAGGACGTGATAGCCCGCCTGTACGCGGGCACCCGCCAGTAATGTCGCAGTCCTACCAGTCCTGGCCGTTGGGTAGTCGGTCGAGTTCGGGGGTGGAGAGGTGGTGGACCTTGTAGTGGGTGCCATCCTCCTCCGGGGCGTCGCGCCACAGTACGAAACGGACCAGCTCCCAGTGGTGTGGGTCGAGTGCCAGTGCCGCTGTGTGGACGTTTTTGTTGTGTCGCAACGTGTTCAGGTCCTTGATGGCGGCCTCGACGTCGTCCGGGGGCGTCAGCTGTCGGGACGCGGTGGTCGGAGTGGTGTCGCGGGCTTTCCCGGCCACGGCGGCGAGACCGGTCCACTGCCGTACGACCGGGCGGCCGAAGTCGCGGACGATGTTCTGGAAACCGCCGCCGCCGACGAGGAACTGCGCCATCGCGCCCGTGTCGTGCCACAGGTAGAACGGCGCGTACTGGTTGACCGGGTCGTGCTCGCGGACGAGATATGCCTTGAGTGCCAAGCCTTTCCGGTCGTCGAGCAGGTGTCCGAGGTTGGCGACGCGGTCGCGGATGATGCCCATGTCGTAGTCGGCGGGCAGGGTGATCTCGTACTGCGAGGCGATCATTCGGTGCTCCCGAGTAGTGCGAGCACGCCGTCGACGGCGTCGGTGAACGGGGTGGGGTCGCCGGCCGCGCGTGCCAGGACGTAGCCGCCCTGGAGGACGGCGACGACCGTGGCGGCGGTCTTGGCCGGGTCGATGTCGGACGGGAGGTCGGCCTCGGCGAGTACCTCGGTGAGGCGCGTCCGCAGCCAGGTGAAGGTCTCGGTGACCGGCGCCCGCAGCGTCTCGTCGGCCATCACGTCGGGGTCCAGCGTCAGCCTGCCGATGGGGCAGCCACGCAGTACGTCGCGCTCCCGTCGCAGGTAGGCCGTGATCCGGTCGAGCGGCGTGCCCGGGCCACTGAGCTGGGCCTCGGCCGCCGCCCGCAACTGCGTCGCCGTACGGTCGATGGCCGCCTTCGCCAAGCCCGGTTTGCCCGTGAAGTGGTGGTACATGCTGCCCTGGCCCGCACCGGCCCGCTCCTGGATCGCCTTGGGGCTGGTGCCGACGTAGCCGCGTTCCCACAGCAGTTCGCGGGTGCTCTCGATCAGTCGCTCAACGGTGTCCGCCATGCTGTACATACTAGTAGGTACAATGGTGGACTCGCGGGTCCGTTTTGTTGGACACGCGGGTTGGGGGCGTTAGCGCTGGGTGAGTGCTACCGCTACCTCGGCCGCTAGTGCCACGTTGGACAGGACCAGGGCCTCGTTGGCGTCCAGGGACACGCCGTCGCTGGCGGTGTGGAAGTGTTCCAGCAGCACGGGGGTGACATCGCTGCCTCGGACCTCGTCGCTCGCCACCTTCGCCATGCCCTCGGCGAGGAGACGGTCGTGCAGCTCACGGTCCATCTCGTGTTCCGGCGGGATCGGGTTCGTCAGCAACACGCCCGAGCCAGGCCCGCGCGACCGGTGCGCGGTGATCACCGCGGCCGCCTCGGCCGGGCTGTTCACCCGCCACGGCACGGTGAACGGCGACTCCCTGCGGTAGAACGCCGGGAACGAGTCCGTCCGGTAGCCGAGCACCGCCACCGACCTCGTCTCCAACACCTCCAGCGTCGCGCCGATGTCGAGCACCGACTTCACCCCGGAACACACGACCGTGACCGGGGTGCCGGCGAGCACGTCCAGGTCAGCTGACACGTCCCACGACACCGACTCCCCGGGCGCTGGCAGGTGCACGCCACCGAGACCGCCCGTGCCGAACACCGCGATGCCTGCCGCGTGCGCGATCACCGACGTGCTCGCGATCGTCGTGGCGCCGTCGTGCGACAGCGCGATCGCCGGACCGAGGTCCCGGGCCGACAGCTTCGCGAGGCCGGCGTCCGCCGCGCACACCCGGTCCAGTTCGGCGTCGGTCAGGCCCACCCGGATCTGCCCGTCCAGTACAGCGATCGTGGCCGGCACGGCACCAACCGCGCGCACCGCGTCCTCCACCGCCGTCGCCACCGTGCGGTTGCGGCCCGGCGGCAGGCCGTGCGCGAGGATCGTGCTCTCCAGCGCCACGACCGGACCGCGTTCGGCCAGCGCCGCGGCGACCTCCTCGGTGATGCGCATGGCGCCCACCGTACGCAGCGGCTTGAGCCGAGCCGTCCTCGTGACCCCGCCGTCTGTGACAGCGGTCACCGGGGTGTGGTCAGTCGAAGATGGCGCGCGGCTTCGCGACCTCGCGCAACCAGCCCTCGATCTGCTGCTCCCAGTTGGTGCGGCCCAGCGCGGCGTACTCGACCACGAACGAGCCGAGTCGCGACTGGGCCCGGGAGCCGAGGCCGCCGCCCTTGAGGACGCGGACCTTCTTCTGCACGTCGAGTACCACCTGCACGTCCTTAGGCCGCGCCAGGAACGACACGGCCACCTCGTTGAACGGGCCGGTGAAGGCGGGCGAGGGGCCGAAGTTGATCTCCTGGAAGAACGGCAGCTGCTGGTCGACGCCGTCGATGCGGTTCTTCACCAGGTTCGCGCTGCGGAACTGGAAGCCGAGCCGCGACATCGCGTCCAGGATGCGGTGCTGGGCGGGCACCGGCTCGATCGGGATGGCGTCCACGTCCTGCGGGTCGACGACCGTGCGGGACAGGTTCAGGTTGGTCTGCAGCCCGACCGCCATGCCGGTCAGGTACTTGCCGAACACCGTGGTCACCGGCGTCTCCCACGGCATCTGCACCTCGAACGGCACCTTGATCTGCGCGCCGGCACGCACCAGCTCCCGGCCCGCCAGCTGCACGTTCTGGAACGGTAGGTCGGCGGTCTCGCCGTTGTCCCCCTGCTCGACCCTGGCCAGCAGAGTCACCGCGAGCGACTCCACCTCCTGGTCGACCTGGCCGCCGATGAGGATCACCTCGCCGTGCAGCGTGCCGCCGGGGCGGACGTGCCGGTCGAGGAGGCGGGCGTCGACCGTGGCGCCGCCCTGGCCGAAGCTGGCCATCACCTTCTGGAACATGTGCGCATACTGCCAGCAGGTGAGCGGCCGTGGCGTCCAATTCGCGGAGCTTGCGGAGCGAATCATGTGCGCCGCGCGGAGCTTGCGGAGCGAATCATGTGCGCCGCGCGGAGCTTGAGGCATCATGGCACCGTGAGTACGCAGACGTTGCCAGAAGTCGATACCCGCGACAGCACGGGTGACGACACACCGAAGATGTTCCACTACGTCCGCAAGGACAAGATCGCCGAGAGCGCGGTCACCGGCTCGATGGTCGTCGCCCTGTGCGGTGAGGTCTTCCCGGTCACCCGGTCACCGAAGCCCGGCTCGCCGGTGTGCCCGGAATGCCAGAAGATCTTCAACAACCTGCCGCCGGGCGGCGACGACTGAACTACGGCTCGGACCGTTCGCGGGCGGGTGCCTCCACCTGCCCGTTCGGGCTCGTGGCTGGCGTCGTCAGCTGCTCCTCCGCGGCCCTGGACATCTCGAGTCGCCGCCAGCGCCGGCGCTGACGCCTGGTCATCCTGGCCGGCCACATCTCCTGGATGGCCGCGTTGAAGTACGCGCCGATGACGACCGCCAGGCCGATGAAGAACGCGAACAGCAGGAACGCGATCGGGGTGGCCAGCGCGCCGTAGGTGTAGCCGGTCGTGGTGATCCACGAGATGTACAGCCGCAGCCCGATGCTGGACAGCAGGAACACGATCATCGCGACCAGCGCGCCTGGCACGCCGCGATGCCACGGCAGCTTGCGGGGCAGTGCCAGCTTGTACAACGTGGTGAGCGCCAGCACGATGATCACTCCGAGCGCCGGGTAGTAGAACGCGTTCACCCAGAACTCGATCTCGTTGCGCCAAGCCACCGGGAACAGCTTGGGTAGCACGTCCGGCCCGAGCGCCAGGATCGGCAGGCCGATGACGAGCAGCACGAGCGAGGCCATGTAGAGCAGCAGCGCGAAGATCCGCTGCCACACCTCGTTGCGCACGCCGTACTGGTCGTGTGCCACGGTGATCGCGTCGACGAACGACGACATCGCCGACGAGCCGGCCCACAGTGAGATCAGGAAACCGACGGTCAGGATCTCGCCGCGGCCGTGACGCAGGATGTCCTCCACGGTGGGCGCGATGATGTCCTTGACCACGTTGCCGCTGAACGCGGTGTTCGACCACTCGATGATCGAGCTGTGCACCGAGTTGATCACGTCGGGGCCTAGCCACTGCGCGACGTAGCCGAGGCTGCCCAGGAGGCCGAGCAGCAGCGGCGGCATCGACAGGACCTGCCAGAACGCGGCCTCCGCGGCCTCGGAGAACAGGTTGCCCTCCCAGGCCTTCGCCCACGTCCGCTTGAACAGGCGCAGGGGGCCACGGCGCGGCAGGGTGCTCGTCTCCTGCTGCGCGTCGCTGGTCGGGTGCTGCGGCTGTGGACTCATCTCTAGGCCAAGCATTGTCCATCGCGCGTGTCTTGGCGCGATGATCGTGGTGTTTCGTGATCGTGTTGTGGGGCTCTGCTGTGACCACGCCCTCAGGTCTGGTGTCGCTTCGCACCCTCGGTGGGTGGCGAAGGTAGAGTCTGACCCGCCCTCAACGTCGCCCCGCTGAGGGCTTCGTTGCGCCAGGGGAAGTGCGTCCAGGGAGGAGCTGCCGGACGAATGACGTCGGTGCAGGGGAAAGAACAGGCGGTACAGCCGGGGGGCTCGAGACCACTTCGAGCGTGGCAGCGACGAGCGATCACCAAGTACATCACCACCAAGCCGCAGGACTTCCTCGCGGTCGCGACGCCCGGCGCCGGGAAGACGGTGTTCGGGCTGCGGGTGGCCAGCGAGCTGCTCGCCGATCGCGTGGTCGACCGCGTCACCATCGTGACGCCGACCGAGCATCTGAAGTACCAGTGGGCCGGCGCGGCGGCTGCCGCCGGCATCGCCATCGACCCGAACTTCCGCAACGGGGCAGGCGCGACCTCGAGCGACTTCCAGGGCGTCGCGGTCACGTACGCGCAGGTCGCCGCGCATCCGATGCTGCACAGGGTCCGCACGGAGAACTACAAGACGCTGGTCATCCTCGACGAGATCCACCACGGCGGCGACGCCAAGTCGTGGGGTGACGGCATCCGGGAGGCGTTCACGCCCGCCGTGCGGCGGCTCGCGCTCACCGGGACCCCGTTCCGCAGCGACGACTCGCCGATCCCGTTCGTGATCTACGAGCCGGACGCCGGCGGCTTCATGCGCAGCAAGGCCGACCACACCTACGGCTACTCCGACGCGCTCGCCGACGGCGTGGTCCGACCGGTGATCTTCCTGGCCTACTCGGGTGAGGCCTCGTGGCGCACGAGCGCCGGCGAGGAGTTCACCGCCCGGCTCGGCGAGCCGATGACGAACGAGCAGACCGCCCGTGCCTGGCGCACGGCGCTGGATCCCGAGGGCGAGTGGATCCCGGCCGTGTTGCGGGCCGCTGACCTGCGGCTCGCGCAGCTGCGGCAGAGCATGCCGGACGCCGGCGCCCTGGTGATCGCGTCCGACCACCTCGCGGCGAAGGCGTACGCGAAGATCCTCACCCGCATCACCGGCCGCGAGCCGGTGGTCGTGCTGTCCGACGACCCGAAGGCGTCGAGCCGCATCGCCGAGTTCTCCGCCTCCGACGACCGCTGGCTGGTGGCGGTGCGAATGGTGTCCGAGGGCGTCGACGTGCCGCGCCTGGCCGTCGGCGTGTACGCGACCAGCGCGTCGACCCCGCTGTTCTTCGCGCAGGCCATCGGCCGGTTCGTGCGTGCGCGGCGGCCCGGGGAGACCGCGAGCGTGTTCCTGCCGAGCGTGCCCGTGCTGTTGGAGCTGGCGAGCCAGCTTGAGGCACAGCGCGACCACGTGCTCGGCAAACCGCACCGCGAGAAGGAAGGCTGGGAGGACGACCTTCTCGCCGACGCCAACCGGCAGAAGGACGAGCCGGGCGAGGAGGAGAAGGCGTTCACCGCGCTGTCCGCCTCGGCCGAACTGGACCAGGTGATCTACGACGGTTCGTCGTTCGGCACCGCCGCGTTCGCCGGTTCCGAGGAGGAGCAGGAGTACCTGGGGTTGCCCGGCCTGCTGGAGCCCGACCAGGTGCGCGACCTGCTGCGGGCACGGCAGTCGAAACAGCTGGCCGCGCGGTCGAAGCAGGAGGCCGCCGAGCCCGCACCGCAGCAGGCGCGAGGACAGTCGGTCGCCGAGCGGCTCCACGGCCTGCGCAAGGAACTGAACACCCTGGTGGCGATGTACCACCACCGCACCGGCAAACCACACGGCATGATCCACAGCGAACTGCGCCGCGTGTGCGAGGGCCCGCCGACGGCCATGGCCTCGGTCGAGCAACTGGAAGAACGGATCGCCACGCTGCGGAGCTGGTGAGCCTTCGTTCCGGTGGCCGGATGTCCTGAAGGGCACCCTCGGGACATCGGCCACCCCTGCGGGCCGCAACTTTCGGTAACCGCTTTCCTCGTGGTCAGGGTGCTTGCGTCGAGGCGATCGAAGACGGCTTCTTGCCTGGTTAGGCGGTTGCCCGGGCTGAACCGATCCGGTGAACTGCTGTCCACACGCGACTTGGTCTCGCGTACGAACGTGGGCGCGGCTACGCTTCGTATCCAGTGCGGCTGATGACTTACGAATGGCCGCTTCGTTGCCAAACTGTGTCGTCGGGGAGTCCGTGCGTGGGTTCCCTCACGGCCTTCACGGGCATATGTTGTGCACCGCAACATTTCGGCTTGGGGCTGTCGGACGCCACCGAGACCGACCGTGAAAGGGACCGTTGAATGCGCAGTACAAGGCTTGCTCTCATCGCTGCGGGCATGGGTCTGACTCTGGCCCTGTCGGCATGTGGTGCCAACGAAGACGCCTCGACCGGAGGCAGTGATCAGGGGACCGACAGCTCGTCCGGCGGGATCAAGGTCGGCGTCATCCTCCCCGAGACCGCGTCCTCAGCCCGGTGGGAGGGCTACGACAAGCCCATGCTCGAGACGGCGCTGAAGGCCGAAGGGCTCGACCCGCACATCGAGAACGCCCAGGGTGACGTGCAGAAGTTCAGCAGCCTGGCCGACGGCATGATCAACGAGGGCGTCAAGGTCCTGATCATCGCCTCGCCCAACTCCGAGGTTGGCGGCACCGTTGCGCAGAAGGCCCAGGCCCAGGGCATCCCGACCATCGACTACGACCGCCTGAACCTGGGCGGCAGCTCCGAGTACTACGTCTCGTTCGACAACGTGAAGGTCGGCGAGCTGCAGGGCCAGGGCATGGCGGACGCGCTGAAGGACGCCCCGGACGGCGCCCAGATCATCGAGATCGAGGGCGCGCCGACCGACAACAACGCGACGCTGTTCGCCCGTGGTCAGGCGAACATCCTGAAGCCGCTGTACGACTCGGGCAAGCTCGACCTGGTCCAGTCCCAGCCGATCGACAACTGGGACAACCAGAAGGGCGGCACGACCTTCGAGCAGATCCTCACCGCCAACGGCACCAAGGTCGACGGTGTGGTCGCCGCCAACGACGGCCTGGCCGGCGCGGTGATCACCGTGCTGAAGAAGTACCAGCTGAACGGCAAGGTGCCGGTGACCGGTCAGGACGCCACCGCGGACGGCCTCAAGGCCATCCTCGCCGGCGACCAGTACATGACCGTCTTCAAGCCGATCAAGGAAGAGGCGGAGGCCACCGCGAAGCTCGCCGCCGCTCTGGCCAAGGGTGACAAGGCCGGCGCCGACAAGATCGCCGGCCAGACCGAGGCGGACCCGGTCGGCAAGCGTGATGTCAAGTCCGTGCTCCTCGAGCCGTACCTGATCACCAAGGCCGAGGTGAAGCGGCCCATCGACGAGGGCTACGTCAAGGCCTCCGAGGTGTGCACCGGCGACCTGCAGGCCGCCTGCACTGAGCTCGGCATCTCCTGATCCCAGTCAGTCCGCACGGGCCGGCCGAACCCAGCAAATGGGGTGCGGCCGGCCCGAGCAGGAGGAAATCCCATGAGTGAACCCCTTCTCGAGCTGATCGGGATCAACAAGAGCTTCGGCCCGGTGCACGTGCTGCACGACGTGGACTTCACGGTGCGGGCCGGTGAGGTCACCGCGCTCGTCGGTGACAACGGCGCCGGCAAGTCCACGCTGGTCAAGTGCGTGTCCGGGATCTACCCGATGGACTCCGGCGAGGTCCGCTTCCGCGGCCAGCCCGTCACGATCCACAATCCCCACGAAGCCGCCGAACTCGGCATCGAGGTCGTGTACCAGGACCTCGCGCTCGCGGACAATCTCGACGTCGTACAGAACATGTTCCTCGGCAGGGAGCGTGGCTCCAGTTGGCTCATGGATGAGGCGTCCATGGAGAAGGCGGCCCGCGAGACGCTCGCGTCGCTGTCCGTGCGCACGGTCAAGTCGGTGCGCACGCCTGTCTCCGCGCTGTCCGGTGGTCAGCGGCAGACCGTGGCGATCGCCAAGGCCGTGCTGTGGGACTCGAAGGTCGTGCTGCTCGACGAGCCGACCGCGGCACTCGGTGTCGCGCAGACCCGGCAGGTCCTCGACCTGGTCCGGCGCCTCGCGGAGCAGGGCCTGGGTGTCGTGCTGATCAGCCACAACATGGCCGACGTGTTCGAGGTGGCCGACCGGATCGCCACGCTATACCTCGGTCGGCTGGTGGCCGATCTGCCGGTGAAGGAGACCACGCACAGCCAGGTGGTCGAGCTCATCACCGCCGGCCGCTCCGGCGACCTCGGTCTCGCCCGCCCCGAGGCCGTCACCATCTAGCTCTTCAGAGGACCCCTTCCCATGACCGAAACACCGGCCAAGTCCGCCCCGTCGACCGGGGCGATCTCGGACTTCGGCATCGACACGACGTCCCAGTCCACCGGCGAGGCCATCCGCGACTACTTCGCGCGACTGCGCGGCGGTGAGCTCGGCTCGCTGCCCGCGATCCTCGGCCTCGTCGTGCTGATGCTCGTGTTCACCAGCCTGTCCGAAAACTTCCTGACGCTGAACAACCAGGCGAACCTGATCGCGCAGGGCGCCGGCAAGATGATCATCGCGATGGGCCTGGTCTACGTCCTGCTGCTGGGCGAGATCGACCTGTCCGCTGGCACCCTCTCCGGCGTCTGTGCGTCCGTGATGGCGCTGCACTACGTCAGAAACGGCAACCTGCTCGGCGGCATGGGCACCACCGTGTTCTGGGTGTTCGAGATCGGCATGGCCGTCGCCGCGATCCTCGCCATCGTGATGCGGATCTGGGCGGGTGCGGTGCTGAGCCTCGTCGCCTTCGGCATCGCGTTGCTCGGCGTGCCGCCGAACGCCTGGCTCGAGATGCTGCTCGCGGTGTGCGTCGGCGCGGCGATCGGCTGCATCTCCGGCTTCATGGTGTCCAAGATCGGTATGCCCTCGTTCGTGGTGACACTCGCACTGTTCATCACGTGGCAGGGCGTGATCCTGCAGTTCATCGGCGAGGGTGGCACGCTCGGCATCCGCAACTCGCAGGTGCTGTTCAACGCGGCCAACGGCAACCTGTCCGTGCTCGGCAGCTGGGCGCTGTGCGTGCTCGCCGCGGGCGGCTACGCGGCGATGGTGCTCGGCGAGCACTTCTCCCGGCTGCGCAAGGGACTCGTCACACAGCCGACGCCGATCGCACTCGGCAAGGTCGTGGTCGTCGCCGCCATCGCGATCGCCGCGACCGCCATGTTCACGATCAACCGCTCGCCCAACCCTGACCTCGTGACCATCCAGGGCGTGCCGTACGTGGTGCCGATCATCCTCGGCCTGCTGGTGATCGGTACGTTCGTGCTCAACCGCACCCGCTACGGACGGCACATCTACGCCGTCGGTGGCAACGCGGAGGCCGCGCGGCGTGCTGGTATCAATGTGAGCAAGATCCGCGCGAGCGTTTTCGTGGTCGCCTCCGCGACCGCGGCCATCGGTGCGATCGTGTACTCGTCCAAGGCGGGATCCGTCGACCCGCAGGCCGGTGGGCTGAACACCCTGCTGTTCGCCGTCGGCGCGGCGGTCATCGGCGGCACGTCGCTGTTCGGTGGACGGGGCAAGGTCGTCCACGCCGTGATCGGTGGTCTGGTGCTCGCGGTCGTGGAGAACGGCCTCGGGCTGCTCGACCAGCCGGCCGCGGTGGTCAACATCATCACCGGCCTGGTGCTGCTGCTCGCCGCCACGGTCGACGCGCTGTCCCGCAGGAGGGCAGCAGTCGCTAGCTAGTAGTAGGAACAGGGGCGAGGGGTTTGACCAGCACGCAGGCGGGCGGGCCCAGCCTGGGCACCCGGCCCGACGAGGTGCGCCGGCACAACCGCACGGTCCTGCTGAGGAGGCTGCACGTCGGCGGCCCGACCACGAGGGCGTCGCTCGCGGCTGAGCTTGGGCTCAACCGCAGCACGATCAAGGCCCTCGTGGACGGGCTCGCCGAGACAGGTGTCGTCGAGGAGAAGGTGCCCCGCCAGCGAAGCGGTGCGGGGCGCCCCTCACTTCTCGTCCTCCCGCAGCCGCACGCCGCGGTGGTGCTGGCGGTGGACGTGCGGGTCGACCAGGTGTCGATCGCGCTGGTCGGACTCGGCGGCGCGATCCTCGGCCGCAACAGCTGGAACCTGCGGGTGCGGACCCGCGAACCGGAAGAAGTGATCACGCACGTGGTCGACTCGGCCATCGTGCTGGCCGCCGACATCGGCGTGCGGATGGTGGCCGGCGGCGTGTCCGTGCCGGGTGTGGTCCGCCGCTCGGACGGCCACGTGCACGAGGCGCCGAACCTGCACTGGACCGGCGTGCCACTCGGGGAACGTCTCACCACGGTGTTCGACATGCCGGTCCTCGTCGGCAACGACGCCGAGCTCGGGGCACTCGCCGAACACCTGCGGGGCGCGGCACGTGGCAGCTCGGACACCGTGTACGTGTCGGCGGACGTCGGAGTCGGCGGCGGCGTCATCGCCGACGGGTCCGCGTTGCGTGGCACCGCCGGGTATGTCGGCGAGTTGGGGCACATGGTGGTCCGGCCCGGTGGGCGGTCGTGTTACTGCGGCAGCACCGGCTGCTGGGAGACCGAGGTGGGGGAGCGGGCGCTGTGCCGGGCGCTGGGTTTGCGGGAAGGCGCGCCGCGCGGGGCGGTGGTGGCGGAACTGCGTGCGCTGGCCACGTCGCCGGCGGAGGTGCGGGAGAAACTGGGCGAGTTCGCGGAGTGGTTGACGGTGGGGCTGGTCAACGTCGTGAACGTCCTGGGCCCGGAGCTGGTGGTGTTGGGAGACCTGTTCACCGCGTTGCCGTCGTCGCTGATCGCCGACGTCGCGGCGGAGGTCCGGCAGCGCAGCCTGGTCAGCCGCGCGGTGGGCGGCATCCGAATCGCGGTGTCGACTCTTGGCGCGGACGTGTCACTCCTCGGCGCCGCCGAGCTGGCCTTCGAGCCGGTGCTGGACGCGGTCTGAGACTCTGGTCCCGGTCGGCTAGGTTCCTGACATGGCGTATGTGATCGGGCTTCCTTGCGTAGACGTGAAAGACCGCGCGTGCGTGGACGAATGTCCCACGGACAGCATCTACGAAGGTGCCCGAAGCCTCTACATCCATCCGGACGAGTGCATCGAGTGCGGCGGCTGCGAGGTGGTGTGCCCGGTCGACGCGATCTACTACGAGGAAGAACTC
This sequence comes from Actinophytocola sp., assembly GCF_036378875.1. Taxonomy (GTDB): domain Bacteria; phylum Actinomycetota; class Actinomycetes; order Mycobacteriales; family Pseudonocardiaceae; genus Actinophytocola. Next base: position 7,617 of record NZ_DASUVO010000008.1, on the reverse strand, counting down.
CCGTCCGCCCTGCAGGAGCACGCCGCGGACAATGGCCGGTTCTTCACCGAGATTCTCCCCGGGCGCGACGCACCACTGGGTTCTCCGTGCGGCGCGCAAAGAGTCGGCCCGCTGGACGCGGACACGATGATGATCGCGGCCCTGCCACCGCAGAGTCCGCCCGATCAACCGCTACCGCGCAAGAGGTCCCGGGAGGGCGGCAGCTGCTGTGCGGGCGATTCCCAGGCGAACAGCGACGCCCAGCGGCCCGGCGACCACTGACCCACGTCGAACCAACCGTGCGTTGGTGTTGCTGTCCCGCAAAAGCTCGTTCCCGCAGGGTTCTGTTTCTCCAGGCAGGCGGCCTTGGTTGGGCCTTCCGGTGGCGGCTGATGTCTCGAGGGTGCGTTTGAGGACGCCGAACGTCCCGATGGTGCCTTTCAGGGCATCCGGGAACCGGCCTTGCGCGAGGGCGGTGAAGGGAGCCTTCCTCGCGCTGGGCGTGATGAAGGGCCGCCTTCTTCGCACGGCCACCGGCTCGAACCGCCGGCGAAGCCGGGCTTAGCCCGTCCTTTGACCGTGCCTGAGGTCTGAACGAGTGTCACGACGAGCGCGAATTACCTGGCAGAGCTGAGTCTCCCAGCGGAAACGCTCGCGGCACCCCCGGTAGAAGTAGCCCGGGCTGCCCCCGCCCTATCCCGGGGGCACCCCGCCACGCCAGTCTACTGGTGGGGGGTGACAGAAGCGGTGATCTCGATCTTGGTTGTGGACAACCGTGTCGGTTGTGGACAGGTCGTCGCGACGCCGCTGGAACTGTCGGTGCCTTGCCGTAGCGTGAAAACCGGGGGCCGGAGGCCAAACCGCCCTACTCGGCGGCTGCTCGTCGACCGCCGATGAACAGTGCGAGTGCCGCCCCCACCACGCACACGACCGCCGTGATCGCGAATGTCTCGCTGTACTGCGTCAGCAGCGCGTTGTCGACCGCGGCTCGGTACGCCGCCATCTCCTGGTCGAACTGCGCCTCGGTCTTCCCGAACGGGAGCGGCGTGTCCAGTGTCGCGGTCAGCGAGTGGAACCGGTGCAATCCGAGCGCCGCGAGTGCGGCCACTCCGACCAGCATCCCGGTCATCCGCGCCACGACCACGCCGGCCGCCGCGACCCCGTGCTGCACCGCCGGCACGACCCGCAGCGCGGCGGACGACAGCGGCGCGATCACCAGGCCCAGGCCCAGCCCGGTGATCACCAGGTCGGCGTCGAGCCGTGGCAGTGACATGAAACCCAGCGAATGCGGTGCGGACAGCACGTCGAGCGGCCACATCGAGACCAACCAGAACCCGACCGCCGCGACCAGCAGCCCCAGGCATGCCGGCAACCGGTCACCGAACCGCCCCGCGAGCCATCCGCCGACGAGCGCGCCCACCGGTAGCGCCACCAGGAACCGCACCAGCAGCAACACGCTGCCGTTGTCGTCGCGGCCCAGCAGCGTCTGCCCGAACAGGTCGACGTTCACCAGCGTCACCATCAACGCGGCGCCAGCCGCGAGCGACGCCCCGAGCGCAGCGAGGAACGGTCCGAGCCGCACCCCGTTCATGTCGATCAACCGGGTCCGCGCCCGCAGTTCCCAACCCAGGAACACGACGAACACCACCGCGGCCGCCACCAGCAGCGGCAGCCCCCACGACGGCAGTACCTGGTCGCGCGGCGAGGGGTTGTACAGCCCGACCACCAGCAACCCGAGCACCACGGCGAGCAACGACGCACCCACGACGTCCACCCGAACGCGGTCACCCGTCCGGTCACGTCGTGGCACGGTGAACTGGACGGCCACCATGGCGATCACCGCGAGGGGCACGTTCACCCAGAACACGCCGCGCCATCCGGCGACGGCCGCCAGCGCGATCCCGTACACCGGCCCGAGCACGCTGCCCAACTCCTGTGCCGCGCCGACCGCGCCCAGCACGGCCGACCGACGCCGGGCCGCCCACAGGTCCGCCGCCAGCGCCATCGTCACCGGCAACAGCGCGCCACTGGCCACACCCTGGATCACCCGACCGATGACGAGCACCTCGGTGGACCCGGCCATCGCCGTCACCACCGAGCCGACCAGGAAACCCACCAGGCACAGCTGGAGCAACAGCTTGCGCCCGAACCGGTCCGACGCCTGCGCGAGCAGCGGCATGGCCGCCACGTACCCCAGCAAATAACCGGTCACGATCGGGGTCACCCGTTCGAGCCGGTTCAGCGGGATCTGCATGTCGTCGATGATCTGCCGCAGCACGCTGACCACGACGTACGTGTCGAGCGCGCCGAGCAGCACGGCGAGCCCGCCCGCGCCGATCGCGACCGCGCGACCACGCGTCACGGCGGTGCTCATTTGGGAGCCGAAATGGAGACCTGCTTGTCGATGTCCGACAGCGTGACGTCCACGGACGGGTCGCCGTCGCCGGGCATTTTCACCGAGGCCTTCACCGGCTGGTGTCCGTCGTCCTGACGCAGCCAGAACGTGATGTCGACGTCGGAGGAGACGCCGGGCACCAGGTTCGTGACCACGTCCTTCGCCGCCCGACCGGTCACCCGATAGGTCGACACCCCATCGATGTCCTCGGTGCCCTCGGTCTTCGGGTTCCGCACGTTGGCCAGCACGTTCGCGACGCCGCGCTTCGGGTCGAGGATCGCGGCCGGGTCGTACAGGTTCCGCACCATCGCCGCGGACAGCCTCTGCCACCCTCCGGTCGGGCCCTTGATGTACGCGGCCTTGTCGACCAGCACGAACTCGCCTTCGAAGAGGCTGCCCAGCAGCTCCATCGAGACCGTGCCCTTGGCCGCGCCGCTACCGCCGCCCTCGCGGGTCAGGTCACCCTCTGCCTTCTTCACCGGCAGGTCCGGGATCTCGCCGTTCACGGCGAGGGTGAAATGCGCGCTCTTGATGTCCGCCGTCGACGCCGCGGCGTCCTTGAGCAGTCCGGCCGCGTCGGGCAGGGAGCCGCCGTTCGCGGGGGAGTCCTCGGACGAACAGGCCGTGGCGACCGTCGCGGTGAGCGCGAGCGCGACGAGCAGGATCCGGCGCATCATGCGCGGAATCCTAGGGCTGGACAGCTGAGAGGTGTTCAGCTGTGCCGAACTCAGTGTCGAAACGTCTTCCGGTAGGCCAGCGGCGAGACACCGAGCACGGCACGCATGTGTTGCCGCAGCGAGGCGCCCGTGCCGAGCCCGGCCCGCTCCGCCACCACGTCGACCGCCAGGTCGGTGGTCTCCAGCAGGTGCCTGGCGTGCTCGATCCGCTGCTTGGTGAGCCAGTTGCCCGGCGACATGCCGGTCTCCGCACGGAACCGCCGCGAGAACGTCCGCACGCTCATTCGCGCGTGCTCGGCGAGCGCGGCCAGGTCGAGCGTGGTGTGCAGCCGGCGCAACGCCCACGCCCTGGTCGGGGCGGTGCCCTCGGTGCCGGACTCCGGTACGTGCCGGTCGATGTACTGCGACTGCCCGCCCTCCCGCCACGGTGGCACCACGCAGTACCGCGCCGCCCGGTTCGCCACCTCCGTGCCGTGGTCGCGGCGTACGACGTGCAGGCAGAGGTCCACGCCGGCGCCCAGCCCGGCGGAGGTGAGCACGTCGCCGTCGTCCACGAACAGCACGTTCTCGTTGAGTAACACGTTCGGGAACAACTCGCGGAACTTGTCCGCGTACGCCCAGTGCGTGGTCGCGGGCCGGGAGTCCAGGACGCCGGCCGCGCCGAGCACGAACGCGCCGGTGCAGATCGACATGATCCGCGCGTGCGGCGAGACCCTGGCCAGGGCTTTCGCGATGTCGTCCGGCAGTGCTCCCTGCCTGCGCGGTGCTTCGACCCGAGTGCCGGGGACGATCACCGTGTCGGCCTCGGCCAGTATCGAAGCGTCATAGTCCGGCACCATCGTGTACCCGGAAACCACACGAACAGGTGAGCGGTCGAGGCCGCAGATGCGCACGTCGTACAGCCGGTTGCCGTCGTTGTCGGTCGCCACCGCGAAGATCTGTGGCGGGATCGACATGTCGTAGCCGACGACCGGGTCCAGTGCGAGCACGACCACGCGATGTGCCATGGCCAGATTCTTGCAGATATTGGCGATCTGGCCACTCGTTTGACGAGATCAAATCACGCAGGCTCATCGCCGTGACACAGGTAGAGCAGTGGCCGGTCGACACCCGGCGGATCCACTGGGCATGGCTGGTGGCCGGCGCCGCGTTCGTGACCCTGATCGGCGCCGCCGGCTTCCGCGCGGTGCCCAGCGTCCTCATCGACCCGCTCCACGAGGAGTTCGGCTGGTCGCACGCGACGATCTCGTCCGCCGTGTCCGTCAACCTCGTCCTGTTCGGCGTGATCTCGCCGTTCGCCGCCGCGCTGATGGACCGGCTCGGCATGCGCCGCGTCGTCGCCGGCGCCCTGGTTCTCGTCGCCGCGGGCAGCGGGCTCACGGTGTTCATGACCGCGAGTTGGCAGCTCCTGCTCTGCTGGGGCGTGCTGGTCGGCGTCGGCACCGGCTCGATGTCGATGGCGTTCGTCGCCACGGTCACCGGCCGCTGGTTCGTCCGGCACCGAGGCCTGGTCAGCGGCATCCTCACCGCGGCAGGCGCGACCGGGCAGCTCGTCTTCCTACCCCTGGTCGCCGCGCTCGCCACCGACCACGGCTGGCGCACACCCGCCGCGGTCGTCGCGATCGCGGCGCTGGCCGTCGTCCCACTCGTGCTGGCACTGCTCCGCGACTACCCGAGCGACGTTGGCACGACCGCCTACGGGGCGACACCCGACTCAGCGACAGCCGACGGCCCGGTCACGGGGAGCAGCGCCACGCGGGCCGTCCGCGCTCTCACCTCGGCCGCCCGCACCAGGACGTTCTGGCTGCTCGCCGGTGGCTTCGCGATCTGCGGCATGTCCACGAACGGCCTGGTCGGCACGCACTTCGTCACCGCGGCCCACGACCACGGCATGCCGCACACGACCGCGGCGTCCCTGCTCGCGGTGATCGGCATCTTCGACGTGGCCGGAACCATCTTCTCCGGCTGGCTCACCGATCGGGTGGATCCGCGACTACTCCTCGGCGCGTACTACACGCTGCGTGGCGTCTCGCTGATGATCCTGCCGTCGCTGTTCGCGCCGGACACCGAGCCGTCCATGTGGGTGTTCATCATCTTCTACGGCCTCGACTGGATCGCCACGGTCCCGCCGACCGTGGCGCTGTGCCGGAACCGGTTCGGCGTGTCCGGCCCGGTCGTGTTCGGCTGGGTTTTCGCCTCCCACCAGGTCGGCGCGGCCATCGCGGCGGTCGGCGCCGGCGCGATCCGCGACACACAGGGCAGCTACGACCTGGCCTGGTTCATGGCCGGTGGCCTGTGCGTTGTCGCCGCGGCGCTGTCGCTCGCGGTACGCCCGATTCGGGAACCTCAGCACCCTGAAACACGCAGTTAACACGATCTACCTAGGCTGCCCCGCATGGACCGTCAGCAAGAGTTCGTGCTACGCACCCTCGAGGAGCGCGACATCCGCTTCGTCCGCCTCTGGTTCACCGACGTCCTCGGCTTCCTGAAGTCGGTCGCGGTGGCCCCGGCGGAGCTCGAGGGCGCCTTCGCCGAGGGCATCGGCTTCGACGGTTCGGCCATCGAAGGCTTCGCGCGGGTGTACGAGTCCGACATGGTCGCCCGCCCCGACCCCGCGACCTTCCAGGTCCTGCCCTGGGAGGACCGCGAGGGACACCACTACGCGGCGCGCATGTTCTGCGACATCGAGCTCCCGGACGGGTCACCCTCCTGGGCGGACCCCCGACACGTGCTGCGACGCACCCTCGCCAAGGCGAGTGAGGCCGGCTTCACCTGCTACGTGCACCCCGAAATCGAGTTCTTCCTGTTCAGCGAGGTGCCAGCGGACGGCCGCGAGCCCGTTCCCGCGGACAACGGCGGCTACTTCGACCAGGCGAGCCACGAGACCGCGACACACTTCCGGCGACACGCGATCGAGACCCTCGAGGCGATGGGCATCTCGGTCGAGTTCTCCCACCACGAGGGCGCGCCGGGCCAGCAGGAGATCGACCTGCGGTACGCGGACGCGCTCACGATGGCCGACAACGTGATGACTTTCCGTTACGTGGTCAAGGAAGTCGCGATCACGCAGGGCGTGCGGGCCTCGTTCATGCCGAAGCCCTTCACCGACCAACCGGGGTCGGGCATGCACACGCACGTGAGCCTGTTCGAGGGTGACCAGAACGCGTTCTACGACAGCGAGGACCCGTACGAGCTCTCGAAGACGGGCAAGGCGTTCGTCGCCGGTCTGCTCAAGCACGCACGGGAGATCTCCGCCGTCACCAACCAGTGGGTCAACTCGTACAAACGCCTGATCGTGGGCGGTGAAGCACCCACAACGGTGTGCTGGGGTCACGCGAACCGGTCGGCTCTGGTACGGGTGCCGATGTACTCCGTCGGCAAGGCGTCGTCCCGCCGGGTGGAGATCCGCAGCCTGGACTCGGCGTGCAACCCCTACCTGGCCTACGCGGTCATCCTCGCGGCCGGGTTGAAGGGCGTCGAGGAGGGCTACGAGCTGCCGCCGGCGGCCGAGGACGACGTGTGGTCGCTGACCGACGCCGAGCGCAGGGCCGCCGGCTACGCGAACCTTCCGCAGAACCTGGGCGAGGCGCTCGCGGCCATGGAGAGCTCCGAGTTGGTTGCCGAGACACTCGGCGAACACGTCTTTGATTTTTTTCTTCGGAACAAGCGCAACGAGTGGGACGCTTACCGCCGATCGGTTACCCCCTATGAGCTGCGCACTTTGCTCCCGCTGCTCTGACCGCAAGCCTCTGACCAGCCGATTTGACTTGCGCACGCGCCGCCGGATAACTTTCTTCTCGTCGCACGGCGCGGCGGACCGGACAGGAACTAGCAAGCCCTGACCCCCCTCCGACGCGAAACCCGGCCTCTGATACACTTCAGTGGCTGGATGCAGCTGGGCCAAGCGAGTTGACATCGCGGATCGGACCAGATAGCATACAGCGGCACTGCGGAAGCGGTAAGCCTCCCAAGCGGGACCGGTTTGGGTCCCCCAAGTAGGGATTGGCGCTTCTGCTAACCTAGCGGTAAACCAACTGGCGTCCTCCAGACCATGTTGCAGACGCGGCATGAGACGGTCGAACGTGTGTTGTTTGAGAACTCAACAGTGTGCCGATAAATGCTAGTGAGCTTGTGCCTGGCCTGTTTGTTTCGGTTGGGTATTTTTGCTGGGGTTTATTTTCTCTAACACATTCATTGTTGGAGAGTTTGATCCTGGCTCAGGACGAACGCTGGCGGCGTGCTTAACACATGCAAGTCGAACGATGAAGCTCTTCGGGGTGGATTAGTGGCGAACGGGTGAGTAACACGTGGGTAACCTGCCCTTGTCTTTGGGATAAGCCCTGGAAACGGGGTCTAATACCGGATATGACCATTGTAGGCATCTATAGTGGTGGAAAGTTCTGGCGGACAGGGATGGGCCCGCGGCCTATCAGCTTGTTGGTGGGGTGATGGCCTACCAAGGCGACGACGGGTAGCCGGCCTGAGAGGGCGACCGGCCACACTGGGACTGAGACACGGCCCAGACTCCTACGGGAGGCAGCAGTGGGGAATATTGCGCAATGGGCG
>NZ_DASUVO010000007.1:0-3611 GCF_036378875.1 Actinophytocola sp. | reverse complement strand
CGACGCGCTGGCCGCAGCGGTCCTTCCCGAGGCCGGCCCGGCAGGAGCCGCGGCCGTGGCAGCCACCGGCAGCTACTACGCCGACCAAGCCACCCAAGCGATCCGCGAGTTCGCCGCCGAATGCGGCATACGCGGCAACTGCCCCTGAACACTGGTAGAGCGCCCTCCCGTTACCCGAACAGAATCGCCGAGCCGCTGCGGATCGCGCGGCTGGAAGCCATCGCGGACAACGAGTCGTACTCGGCGGACTACGCGAATTCCGCCTCGCCAGCCTCATGGCGGAGAACGGCCAGATCGAGGAGCCGGTCCGGCTGGTCGGCCGAGTGGCGCGAGGCCATGACTCCGACGCCAGGTACGCGGCAAGACAGCCCCGACGCTTCTCGCCGACTACGGCACGTCGGTGAGGCGTGGAAGCACCCGGACCTGGGCCCGGTGGTCTGGCTGGCCATGTCCACCGGAGCGCGGCGGGGAGACTTGTGTGCGCTGCGGTGGCGGCACGTGGACCTCGCCCAGGATGTGTTGGTGATACCAGTAGGGATCGCGCAGGCTAACGGCGAAGTGTGGGAGAGCGACACCAAGCTGAATTCTGTTGCTGGATCTGGAAAACCTCGGCATGGTACGGCGCTGCCTGCGGCCTTTGGTCGGCTGGCAGCCCTGCTCGGCGTCGCCGGCGAGGTTCACCACGTGGTGGCCGCCTATGCGCTGACCGACGGGGACGGCTCCGACTCGGTCGCGTCGCTGCTGGTCGAGCTGCGCGCCGCGCCGCTGCGGACACCGTTCATCGTCCCGTTGAGTCGCTGGGTCTGGATCACCCAGAAGATTGCGAAGCAGGTGAGGAGGCTGGCTTCGAGCCAGAAGAACCAGTCGTCGTAGTCGAAGTAGGAGCCCCATGGCAGCCAACCGAGTACGGACGCGATCATCACAGCGACCAGGACCAAGTTCGGGCTGGCCTTGCTTGATTCTGACCTCTTGTCGGCGGCGGCGTTGACCATGACCACGGCCATGATGAAGGCGAACAGCACACCGGCGGCGAAGCCGTGCGCGTTGTCGACGAAGAACTGGCTCCCGGTGATGGCCCCCAGGATCCCCGCCCCGACCAGGAGCGTCAGCAAGGCCCCGAGCAACACCTTGGCGAACGGGGGGAGTGGTTTTTCCCGCTTGCCCCGGAGCAACTCCGTGCTGACGAACCCGAACACCGTGGCGGTCGCCGCGGTTGCGAACAAAGCGGACAGGTTGTTGCCTGTCGCGTCCAGGACTTCACCGTCGGTGAGCTTGCCCCACACGTCGGGATTCGTCCTCGGCACAGGCACGAACGCGACCACGAACGCCATCAGCCCTGCTCCGTCGAGCATGGCGTTCTCGAGGTCGGACTCCGCCCGGTTGATGATCAGGCAGACGCCGATCGCGCAGAGGCCGCCGACGAAGACCGCTCGCGTGGGCGAGTAGTAGAAGTCGCTGATGGACTTGTGCAACTCGTGCAGGAAGATCTCCACGACGATGGAGATGGTGAGGAGCACCAGCAGAAAGGCCGACCCCGCCCGCAACGCGACGAATGTCTGCTTGACCGGGACCGTGTCGCACTGCGTCGTCTCGGTGGGATGTCGACCGGCCCAGAGGGAGAGCAACCCGCACAGCACCACGATGACCGCGAAGATGACCAGGAGGAACTTCAGCAACCCGAACACGCCTGCGGCGCCGAGCGTGTTCGGTGCCGGGAAGTCCCCCAAGGCGACGAGCACCAGGATGTTCTCGATGATGTCGCAGACCGCTGCCAGCGCGGCGAGCGAGCAGAGCGCGGTCCGCATTCCCGTCCGCTCGCGCCACGGCGACTTGATCGCGAGGTGGTGGATCGTGACCCACAGCAACACGCCGTAGCAGACCGCGAACGCGAAGTCGACCCAGTAGTAGGTCCTGAGGTCGTCGCGGCCGTCGGGCCCCAGGGTGTCCAGGACGTTCCACGCCTCACCCGCCCGGTACCCCAGCCACGGGTCAAGCAGTGCCTGGTCCTTGCCCAGTCTGTCGTCGAGGCTCAGGATGCCAAAGCCCGGGGAGAAGCAGAGCACCACGATCATCACGACCGTCAGCGCCGCGAACAGCCAAAGCTGCCTCGGTGATACCTGCGTCTCCGTCATGCTGTCCACGTCACCGAGCCGGCGGAGGTGTTTCACGGCCGCCGGTGCGAGCCCGAGGAGAAACGGCGCGCTCCGACCGCGTTGGGCGGCAGGAAGACACAGCCGCCGAGCTGGATGATCTCCTCCTCGGTCTGCTCCAATGCCGGCCCTTCGTAGCGCGGCAAGGGGCGGTCGGCACTCGAAGGCACGTTCATCGGACCTCCATACGACGGGTCGTACCTGTGGTGGCAGGAGGTCTTGAGCCAAACCTCAAGCACTCCTGTCGTCAACCCAACTGGTGACCAAAGCCCCGAAGGAGTGACTCTGTCCATGTTGGATCGCTGCCGAAGTGAGCTGGCCGCTCGAACGCCAGCGGCGAGCCGGCGAAGTGTTCGCGGCGCGGGCCTCCAGGGCTCGGCCCTCTCGGCCGGGACGGATGGCACCAGCGCGACCCGCATGCCCCGCCTGGTCACCCCCCGACAGCGGTGAGGCCGCACTTCGGGCCTTGGCTGACATCCATTTTCGTGCGGACCGTGTTGGATACGGCCGAACTCAACGTGGTGAGCACCGCCCGCCGTCACGGGCGCAGTTGGACCGAGATCGCGCGGCCTTGCAACAGACCGAGCAAGCGGGGGAAAGTGGCGTGACCTCGAGACGCCAACAACTGCTGCGGACGACACCAGCCGCCAGAGAGCACGTCCGGGGGCTGCCTGACCACCGTGTTGGGTGGCCCGCAACGGCGTTTTGGCCCACGCGTGGGATCGCCGGCTCGGTAGGTACGGCGCGTGGTTGCGGTGAGGCAGGTTAGGCGGCGCCCGGTTTCCCTGGTGTGGTTGGTGGTACGCCGTCCTCTGTCGTCGTGACGGATGTCGATGTGAGAAGACGTCCCGACACGGGACGAGTCAGCGGGACGCTCTGACTTTGCCGGTTCCTCGCGATTCCGTGTCGCTGCGGTGGACCGGGACAGTCGGGACATCGGCGGCGGCGTGCCGACCGAGGGAGTTTCGAGTAGATGCGGAGTCGGCTATGACCTCCGCCGTACATCGGGCAAGGGGGGCGGCCGTCCGTCGCCGTCCGGGCTCGCCGATGTCATCGAGACCATTTGGACAAAGGTCTGGTGCTCGACGCGTATGTGCGGGTGGCGTTGGTGGGTATCGAGGTGTTGACCATCGACGTTCGTGTGGTGATCGCCAGTATCGACACCTACCTGGAGTTCGCCGACGCGGTGGATCGGCTGAATCTGTCCGACACCGAACCAAGACAGCTGACCGATCTGCTCGACGAGGTGACCGAAGGTCCGATCGGAGCGAGATGGGGCGTGTTGGGGATGACCGTGTCGGGGGGCAGAACCAGCGGTGGGGACACCATTCGCGGTGGTTCCCGCCAGGTGTATGTGTACGGGATCGTGCCGTCGGATGTGGAGACCACGCCGGATGCTCGGGGGGTGGGGGATCCGCCGTACGACGTGCTCACCGTCCGGCACGGTGAGGTCGCGGCGTT
>NZ_DASUVO010000006.1:0-56207 GCF_036378875.1 Actinophytocola sp. | reverse complement strand
GCGCGGGGGTGGAGGAAGAAGGGCATGAACTCGTCGCGGGGGGAGAGTTCGATGTGGTGGTAGCCGATGTCGGCGACCGTGCGGACCATCTCGGTCATCGGCAGGTGACGGAGCATGTACGGATCAAGCGCGATCTTCATGAGTCAGCTCCCGTAGAAGGCGGGTCGATCCTTCAACCGGACGGACACGGTCTTTCCGGTCCGCCGCGCCTCCACCGTCGCGTCGCTGGTGACCGCCACGGCGTAGCCGTCCCACGCGGTGGGTCCGACCAGGTTGCCCGCCTGAACGGACGACACCCACTCGGTGAACTCGGTGTCGAACGCGGCGCCGAAGCGCTGCTTCCAGCTGTGGAGAAGCCCGGGGTCGGGCAGGCGAACCGCGCCGGCCTCACACACGGTCTCGTGCCGGACGTCGTAGCCGTACTGGCAGTTGACGAACACCTCGAGGTCGATCCGCACGCCGCTCTCGGTATCGAACAGCATCACCTGCGGGTCCCGCAGATGCTCGAACTTGCGAGTGGTCTGCTTCGGCACGACCACCTGTGCGGTGGCGATCTCCTCGTCGAGCAGCCAGCGGATGATGTCGATCTCGTGCACGGCCGTGTCCTGGATGGCCATGTCCGAGTGGTACTCCGTCGGCACGGACGGGTTGCGGTGGGCGCAGTGCATCAACAGCACCGGTCCGAGGCCGCTGAGAGCCTGCTTCATCTCCTGGTAGCCGACGTCGTACCGGCGCATGAACCCGACCTGGACGAGCCTTCGCCCGGACGCCTGCTCCGCCTCCACGATCCGCAGGCAGTCCGCCGCCGTGGTGGCCAGCGGCTTCTCGCAGAACACGTATTTGCCGGCCGCGATCGCGGCGAGCACGTACTCGGCATGCGTCGGACCCCACGAGGTGACCACGACCGCGTCGACACCCGGATCGTCGATCACGTCCTGACCGGTGGGCAGCGCACGGGCGCCGACACCGGCGGCGGCTTCGCGGGCCAGTTCGGCGTCGACGTCGGTCACCGCCACCACCTCGGCGCCAGCCACCACGTCGGTGAGCCGCCGGATGTGGTCGCGGCCGATCATGCCGGTGCCCACGACTCCGATGTGGACGGTCATGAACCCGCTCCGGGGCGCTTCGTGCCGGCGAGTCCGCGAGTGCCCAGGTATTCGCGGGTGCGGATGGCGATCGGCAACGGCACCTCGGGCGCGCAGGGGTAGAGGTCCTGTTCGACGATCACGAAGACCTCGGCGTCCAGTTCGGACAGTGCGTCGATCACCTCGGCGGGGTTGGGCACCCCGGCGGGCGGCTCGACACACACCCCGCGTTTGACCGCCTCACCGAAACCGAGGTTCTCCGCATAGACCTGGTCGATGATCACCGGGTCCATCTGCTTGATGTGCACGTACCCGATCCGTTCGCCGTAGCGGCGGATCAACTCGACCGCGTCGCCCCGGCCGTAGGCGACGTGGCCGGTGTCCAGGCACAGGTTGGCGTAGCGTTGGTCGCTCTCGTTGAGGTAGCGCTCGATCTCGTCCTGGGTCTGGATGTGGCTGTCCGCGTGCGGGTGCAACACCAGCGCGACGTCGTACTCCTCCAGCAGGATCCTGCCCAGCTCGTTGGCGCGCTGCCCGAACGAGGCCCACTGCTCGGCGGTCAACGACGGGGACTCGGTGAACGCGCCGGTCTTCTCGTCCCGGTACATCGGCGGGATGAACACGAGGTGGTGCGCGCCGACCGCCGCGGTCAGCTCGGCGACCCGACGGGTCGTGGCCACCATGTCGTCCCACTCGTGCGGGCGGTGCAAGGCCCCGAACGTCGTCCCACCCGACACCTGGAGCCCACGGCTGCCGACCTCGTCGGCCAGCCGTCGCGGGTCGGTGGGCAGGTAGCCGAACGGACCCAGCTCCAACCACCGATAGCCGGCCTCGGCCAACTCGTCCAGAAACCGCGTGTACGGCACCTGATGCTCGTCCTCGGCGAACCACACGCCCCACGAGTCGGGAGCGGAACCGAGACACAGGTTGCCGACGACGGTACGCGCCGTGGTCATGGCGATCCTTCCTGGTTGGCCGTGGGGGAGTGCACTAGCACGGTCTACTAGCGCGCTCTAGGACTATGCGCTGACCGGTTCACGTGTGTCAATACGCGAACCGGTGCCCGCGACCCCTTGACTTCTGCTGTGACCGGCTCCATAGTCTCTCGAACTAGAGCGCGCTAGTAGAGCGCACTAGTCACACCTGAGGCACGAAGAGGTGCACCTGCATGAAACTCAACAACAGTGCCCTGATCATGTTCGCCGTCGCGGCGGTTGTCGCCCTCGCGGGCTGCAGCAGCAGCGGTGGGAAGCAGGCGCAGGCGGATGCTGACGCCGCCGGCGCGGCGAACACGCCAAGGCTCAAGGTCGCGATGATCACGCACGAGGTGCCCGGCGACACGTTCTGGGACCTGGTCCGCAAGGGTGCGCAGGCCGCGGCCGCGAAGGACAACATCGAACTGGTCTACTCCAACGACGCCGACGCGGGGCGGCAGGCCAGCCTGGTGCAGAACGCCATCGACCAGAAGGTCGACGGCATCGCCCTCACACTGGCCAAGCCGGACGCCATGCGGGACGTCGTGACGAAGGCCAAGGACGCCGGCATCCCGGTGGTCGGGTTCAACTCCGGCATCGACAACTGGAAGCAGCTGGGGCTGGTCGAGTACTTCGGGCAGGACGAGAAGATCGCCGGCAAGCAGTTCGCCGAACGGCTGAACGGTCTGGGCGCCAAGCACGCCGTCTGCGTGAACATGGAGCAGGGCCAGGTCGCGCTGGAGGCCCGCTGCGCCGGGCTGAAGGAGAACTTCGACGGCACCGCCGAGACGCTCTACGTCAACGGCGCGGACATGACCGCCTCCCAGGCCACGATCACCGCCAAGCTGCAGCAGGACCCGACCATCGACTACGTCGTCACCCTCGGCGCGCCGTTCGCCCTCACCGCGGTGGACGCCGTCAAGGACGCCGGCAGCTCGGCGAAGGTGGCCACGTTCGACACCAACAAGGCACTCGTACAGGCGATCAAGGACGGCTCCGTGCAGTTCGCCATCGACCAGCAGCCGTACCTGCAGGGCTACCTGGCCGTCGACGCGATCTGGCTCTACAAGACCAACGGCAACTACAGCGGTGGCGGCGAACAACCGATCCTCACCGGCCCCGCCTTCATCACGAAGGACAACATCGACGCCATCGCCTCGTTCGCCGAGAAGGGCACGCGATGAACGCGGCCCCCGGACTGAGGGAGCCCGCCGCACAGGCCGCTCCCGCGGCCGGTGTGACGCACAGCCAGGCCGGCCGGCGATCGCTCGGGCGCCGGTTCCTGAGCCGGCCCGAGGTGGGTTCGCTGGTCGGCGCGGTCGCCGTGTTCGTGATGTTCTTCGCGGTCGCCGAGCCGTTCCGCAACGCGGCCTCACTGTCCAATGTGCTCTATGCCAGCTCGACGATCGGGATCATGGCCGTCGGCGTGTCACTGCTGATGATCGGTGGCGAGTTCGACCTGTCCGCCGGTGTCGGGGTGATCACCTCCTCGCTGGCGGCGTCGATGTTCGCCTTCGAGTTCAGCACCAACGTGTGGGTCGGTGTGCTGGTCGCGTTGGGCGTGTCGCTCGGGGTCGGGTTCGTCAACGGCTGGGTGCTCATGCGCACCAGGCTGCCCAGCTTCCTCGTGACGCTCTCGACGTTCCTCATGTTGCAGGGTCTCAACCTGGCGGTCACCAAGCTGATCACCGGGAACGTCGCCACCGAGAACATCTCCGACATGGACGGGTTCGACTCGGCGCGCGCGGTCTTCGCCTCGGAGGTCAAGATCGGCGACGTGTCGGTGAAGGTCACCGTTTTCTACTGGCTGCTGTTCGTCGCGATCGCCACGTGGGTGCTGCTGCGGACGCGCGTGGGTAACTGGATCTTCGCCGTGGGTGGCAACGCGGACAGTGCGCGCGCGGTCGGTGTTCCGGTCAAGCACGTCAAGATCGGGTTGTTCATGGCGGTCGGTGGCACGGCCTGGTTCTTGGGGATGCACAACCTTTTCGCGTTCAACACCGTGCAGTCCGGGGCCGGGATCGGCAACGAGCTCACCTACATCGCCGCGGCGGTGGTCGGTGGCTGCCTGCTCACCGGCGGGTTCGGGTCGGCGGTCGGCGCGGCGATCGGCGCGTTCATCTTCGGCATGGCCAACCAGGGCATCGTCTACGCGGGCTGGAACCCGGACTGGCTGAAGTTCTTCATCGGCGTCACGCTGCTCGCGGCGACGCTGGTCAACACGTGGGTGCGCAACCGCGCGGCCCGGAGGTGAGTGGCAGATGTCCCCTGTGGTCGAACTGGCCGACGTCGGCAAGTACTACGGCAACATCCGGGCGCTCCAGGAGGTGAGCGTCGCCGTCCGCGAGCACGAGGTGACGTGCATCCTCGGCGACAACGGCGCCGGGAAGTCCACATTGATCAAGATCATCTCTGGTTTGCACCGCCACGACGAGGGTTCCTACCTCGTGGACGGCGAGGAGGTGGGGTTCTCCTCGCCGAGGGAGGCACTCGACCGTGGCATCGCGACCGTGTACCAGGACCTCGCGGTGGTGGCGCTGATGCCGGTGTGGCGCAACTTCTTCCTCGGCTCCGAGCTACGGAAGGGCTGGGGTCCGGCACGACGCCTCGATGTGGACGGCATGCGGGCGAACGCGGACGCCGAGTTGCGTGCGATGGGCATCCACCTGCCCGACATCGACATGCCGGTCGGCCGGCTCTCGGGAGGTCAGCGGCAGTGCGTCGCGATCGCCAGGGCGATCCACTTCGGAGCGCGGGTGCTGATCCTCGACGAGCCCACCGCCGCGCTCGGCGTCAAGCAGTCCGGTGTGGTGCTCAAGTACGTGGCCGCGGCACGCGACGCAGGTCTGGGCGTCATCCTGATCACCCACAACCCACACCACGCGTTCCTGGTCGGCGACCATTTCGTTGTACTGCGGCAGGGTGCGGTCGAGCTGAACGCGGCCCGCGCCGACCTCACGCTGGACGACCTCACGAGGCACATGGCGGGCGGCGCCGAACTCGACGCGCTGCGGCACGAGCTCGACCGTCTCGGCACCCCCGAGATGGGCGCGTTGCACGAGGTCAAGACGTAGCAGTTAGCTTTAGTGCGGAAGGAGGGGGTGGGACGTGGCAGAGGGCGGCAACGGACGCCGACGCGGCAAGCCGACCATGGAGGACGTCGCCGCGAAGGCCGGTGTGTCGCGTGCCCTTGTCTCGCTGGTGTTCCGGGACCAGCCCGGCGCCAGCGAGGCCACACGGGACCGTGTCTACCAGGCCGCGGCGGAGCTGGGATACCGCCCGGACACCGCGGCCCAGATGCTCGCCCGCAGCCGGACCAGGGTCATCGGCGTCATGGTGACCATGCGCAACACCTTCCACGCCGACCTCGTCGACGCCATCTACCCGGCCGCCGAGGACCTCGGCTACGACATCCTCCTGTCCGCCACATCCCCCGGCCGCGACGAACGACAGGCGGTCGAGGCGCTGCTCGGACACCGCTGCGAGGGCCTGCTGCTGCTCGGCCCGAACCTCGACCCCGAGTACGTCACGCACGTGGGTCGCCAGGCCGCCGTCGTGCCGGTCGGCAGACGCTACCCGGACTGCGGCGTCAGCTCGGTACACGCCGCCGAGTCGAAGGGCGTCCGCCAGGTGATCGACCACCTGGCGGAGCTGGGCCACCGCGACATCGTCCACGTCGACGGCGGCGACCGCCCCGGCTCGGCGGAACGCCGGAAGGCCTATCGCACGGCCATGCGCCGGCACGGCCTCGCCGACCACATCCGTGTCCTGGCGGGCAAACACACCGAGGCGGCCGGCGCGGAGGCCGCGCAGCAACTGCTCGCCGACCGCACCCACCTGCCCACCGCCGTGTTCGCCAGCAACGACCGCGCGGCCATCGGCGTGCTCGACGCGTTCCAGCGCGCCGGGCTGAGCACACCGGGCGACATCTCGGTCGCCGGTTACGACGACAGCCTTCTCGCGCAGCTGTCGCACATCGACCTCACCACGGTCAACCAGAACCCGCAGCGCCAGGGGGAGTTGGCCGTTCGCGCGGCCGTCGCGGCCATCGAGGACCCCGACTCCGGCCCGCAGGACCACGCCGTGGACCCCAAGCTCGTCATCCGCGGCACCACCGCCCAACCGAGGGGCTGACCCGCTCCGTCGGCACTTTCGGAATATTTCGACGCGTTATCCGAAAGTTGATCTGCATTCCAGAATGCGTCGGTTCGTCGTGACATGATTCGTTGACCGGAATCTGCGGCTCGTCTTAGAATATTTTCGAGATATTTCCGAAAGTTGCGTAAATTTTCGGGGAGGAGCCCAAGTGATTATCAGCTCGGGCCGTGCCAAGATCCGTTCGATGGTCGTCATGTTGGCGGTGGCGGCGCTCGCGATCGCGGGTTCGGTGTCGGTATTCGGGAAAACCACGCCGGCGGCGGCCGATGTCGGCATCTTCGCGGTGCCGGAGGACGATGGAGCAGGCTGTGCGGTAACCCTGCCCGGTTCGTTGACCGCCAACTCCAGGCTGCCCGATCCGTTCCGCAAGCTGAACGGATCGCGGATCACGGCCAAGTCCGAGTGGCGGTGCCGGCGGGCGGAGATCAGGGAGTTGGCCGAACGGTACGTCTACGGCGACAAGCCAGGAAAACCCACCAGCGTCACGGGAACCGTGTCCAACACCAACATCACAGTGAACGTGTCGCACAACGGCAGGAGCGCCAGTTTCTCGGCCGGCGTGCAGCTGCCGAGCGGCACCGGGCCGTTCCCGGCCGTCGTCGTCTACGGCGGGTTCGGCGCGGACACGGCCACTATCAGAGCGGCAGGCGCCGCGGTCATCAACTTCGACCCGATGGCGGTCGGCCGTGAGGGCACGCCGAGGAACAACAAACAGGGCGCGTTCTACAGCATCTACGGCAACACCAGCAGTACCGGACTGCTGGCCGCGTGGGCGTGGGGTGTCAGCCGAATCATCGACGTCATCGAGCAGTCGAACGGCAGCATTCTGAAAGCGGACGCGATGGGTGTCACGGGCTGCTCGCGGTTCGGGAAAGGCGCCTTCACCGCCGGGGTTTTCGATCAGCGCATCGCGTTGACCATGCCGATCGAGTCGGGCAGTGCGGGCGCGCCGATCCTCCGCGGGCTTGCAGGGGAGTCCGGTGCCCAGCCGCTGAGCAGTGCCTACGGCGAGCAGCCGTGGCTGGGTGACGCGTTCAGCTCGTTCACGGGCAACCCGGCGAACCTGCCGGTGGACACGCACGAGATGGTCGGCATGATCGCGCCGCGCGGGCTGTTCATCATGGAGAATCCGCACATCGACTGGCTGGGCGCGCGGTCGGGGAGCGTGGCGGCGCTCGGCGGCGCCGAGATCTACAAGGCGCTCGGCGCGGGCGCCAACATCACCTACTGGTCCGACGTCCAGGACGGCACCCACTGCGCCAGCAGGAACGAATGGCGGACCCCGCTGCAGCAGCACATCCAGAAGTACCTGCTGAAGACGGGAAACACCGCCGGCGTCTTCCGCGTCTCGAGCAGGAAACCCGGCAACCTGGCCGAATGGCGGGACTGGCAGACGCCGACACTGTCCGGTGAACCAAGCGATCCGCCGCCGACGGACCCGCCACCCACCGACCCACCGCCGGCCTCTGGCTGCTCGGCATCGGCGGCGGTCAACCAGTGGACGGGCGGTTTCGTCGCCACGGTCCGGGTCACCGCCGGCACCACCGCGCTCAACGGCTGGACGGTTGCCGTGACCCTGCCGTCGGGCACCGGCATCACCAACTCCTGGGAGGCCAGCCGCAGCGGGAACGCCGGCTCGGTCCAGTTCACCAACATCGGACACAACGGATCAATCGCTCCTGGCCAGTCGGTCGAGTTCGGCTTCCAGGGCACCGGAACGGGCACGGGCATGACCCCGGCCTGCGCGGCTCGTTAGCCGCTGAAGGAGAGTGGGGCGGCCGGCCACAGCGCGGCGGTGACTGGGAGCTCCCGCACCTGGGTGCGGGGCCACCGCGCCGAGGCCGGCCGCCGCCACGTCCGGTTGACGCACGAGTGTCCCATTCGCTCTGACTGGCCACCGAATGTTGTCCACAGGCCGCCGCGACCAGGGGTTTTGTCTGTGTGGCTTGGTACGATGGCCTCGGGGTGGCCCCCCGGGTATGGGTGGGGGATGCCTACGCAACCATCTGTGTTGGCGTTGATCATGAGCGGCTTGTTCGGATATGGCGCTGTCCCGAGCGTGCCCTTCGGTCGCGTACTCGGGGACGTTGCTTGGCGGTTCTCGCTGCACGTCAGGGCGGCGGAGCCCGCTTCGGGCAGTTTGGCCGGTGGCCGTGCGAGGAAGGATGCTTCCTCACGCCCAGCGTGAGGAAGGCTCCCTTTCACCGCACCGCGCTCGGCGAGGGCTGGCTCCCGGATGTCGTGAAGGGCACCCCTCAGGACTGGAGGGGACGTTCAGCGTCCTCAAGGGCACCCGCGAGGGATCGGCCACCACCGGGCGGCACAACGTTGAGTGTCCCGAGGGTGCCCCCTCAGGGCATCGGGGGTCTGGACCGCGGAGTCGGTGTCCCATGGGGTGCCTTTCGAGAAGCTGAATCCGCTGATGATCTTGCTGCCCGCAGAGGCGCGCGAAGTAGTGGGCTTCACCCGCTTCCCTTGCCGAGCGCCGCGAACGGCGTGTCTGTGCCACGGGCGCTGTCCCGAAAGACGCTTTCCTGTCGTTGAACGTCATCAGCGCGGCGTTCGAGACATCGGCGATGCCCCGAACGCGTCTTTCAGGACGCGCGCCCGGCGTCGGCGATCGGCACCCCCTGCACCCGTGGCTCCCCGGGGTCCGGTTTCGCCCGTACGGGATGATCCCGCCACAAGATCATCCGGCTAGGCTTTTGCTTCCGCCCGCCCGAGTGTGAGCTGACACACTGCGGACGACCCGGCGACCTAAACTTGATTAATTCCAGAAAATGGGCCAGACTGCTCCGCGTGTCGGCCACTGTGGACTTCGAGTACATGTTGCGTGGGGCGGAACTGCGTGTGACGCGGCCCCGCGTGGCGGTGCTGTCCGCGGTGCACGACCATCCGCACGCTGACACGGACTCGATCATCGGGCTCGTGCGTGCGGAACTCGGCGGGGTGTCCCACCAGGCCGTTTACGACGTGCTCCGTGCGTTGACCGCGGCGGGACTGCTGCGGCGCATCGAGCCACCGGGCTCCGTCGCGCGCTACGAGGCACGGGTGGGAGACAACCACCACCACGTCGTGTGCCGTTCGTGCGGTGCCATCGCCGACGTCGACTGCGCCGTCGGGGAGGCGCCCTGCTTGACCGCTTCCGACGACCACGGTTTCACGATCGACGAGGCCGAGGTCGTCTACCGGGGCCTGTGCCCCGACTGCTCTGCCACAACCACCCTGTAGATCCGGAAGGATTCCCGTGTCTGACAGTCCTGACGCCGTCGTCGGCGAGATGAACGAGCCGAGCGCCGGTGGGTGCCCGGTCTCGGTCGGCCGTCTCAACCACCCGACCGAGGGTGGCGGCAACCGCACCTGGTGGCCGAACCAGCTCAACCTGGCGATCCTGCGCAAGCACAACCCCGCGGCCGACCCCATGGGGGAGGCGTTCGACTACGCCGCCGCGTTCAACTCGGTCGACCTCGACGCGTTGGCACGCGACGTCGACGAGGTGCTGACGACCTCACAGGAATGGTGGCCGGCGGACTTCGGCCACTACGGGCCGCTCATGATCCGGATGGCGTGGCACAGCGCCGGCACGTACCGCATCCACGACGGCCGCGGCGGGGCCGGGGCGGGCATGCAGCGTTTCGCGCCGCTGAACAGCTGGCCCGACAACGGAAACCTCGACAAGGCACGCCGCCTTCTCTGGCCGGTCAAGAAGAAGTACGGCCGCACGATCTCGTGGGCCGACCTGATGATCTTCGCGGGCAACCGTGCCCTGGAGACCATGGGCTTCAAGACCTTCGGCTTCGCCGGCGGCCGCGCGGACGTGTGGGAGCCCGACGAGGACGTCTACTGGGGTCCGGAGCGCACCTGGCTCGGCGACGAGCGCTACTCCGGTGACCGCGAGCTGGAGAACCCCCTCGCGGCCGTCCAGATGGGCCTCATCTACGTCAACCCGGAGGGCCCCAACGGCAACCCGGACCCGCTCGCCGCGGCCCGCGACATCCGCGAGACGTTCAGCCGCATGGCGATGAACGACGAGGAGACCGTCGCGCTGATCGCGGGCGGGCACTCGTTCGGCAAGACCCACGGCGCGGCCGACCCCGACCAGTACGTCGGCGCGGAGCCCGAGGGCGCCCCGCTCGAGGAGCAGGGCTTCGGCTGGAAGAACACCTTCGGCACGGGCAAGGGCCGGGACGCGATCACCAGCGGCCTGGAGGTCACCTGGACGCCCACGCCGACCAAGTGGGACAACACGTTCTTCGAGACGCTGTTCGCCCACGAGTGGGAGCTGACCAGTAGCCCCGCCGGCGCCCACCAGTGGCAGCCGAAGGACGGCGCCGGCGCCAACACCGTGCCGGACCCGGAGAGCGGTGAGCTGAACCGCACGCCGACGATGCTGACGACGGACCTCGCGCTGCGCCTGGACCCGATCTACGAGCCGATCTCCCGGCGTTTCCTGGAGAACCCGGACCAGTTCGCGGACGCGTTCGCCCGTGCGTGGTTCAAGCTGACCCACCGCGACATGGGCCCGATCCAGCGCTACCTCGGCCCGCTGGTGCCGCAGGAGACGCTGATCTGGCAGGACCCGATCCCGGCCGTTGACTACGAACTGGTCGACGCCTCGGACATCGCGGCACTCAAGAGCCAGATCCTGGCGTCGGGACTGTCGGTGTCCCAGCTGGTCTCCACCGCGTGGGCGTCGGCCTCGACGTTCCGTGGCAGCGACAAGCGCGGTGGCGCGAACGGTGCCCGCATCCGCCTCGCGCCGCAGCGCGAGTGGGAGGTCAACGAGCCCGACGCGCTGGCCGGCGTGCTGAGTGCCCTGGAGGGCATCCAGCAGTCGTTCCAGGCGGGCGGGAAGAAGATCTCGCTGGCCGACCTGATCGTGCTCGGTGGTGTCGCCGCGGTCGAGCAGGCGGCGAAGAACGCCGGCGTCGAGCTCCAGGTCCCGTTCACCCCGGGCCGTGCGGACGCGTCGCAGGAGCAGACGGACGTTGAGTCGTTCGCCGCGCTCGAGCCGATCACCGACGGGTTCCGCAACTACCGTGGGAAGGGCAACCGGCTGCCGTCGGAGTACCTGCTCATCGACCGCGCGAACCTGCTGACCCTGACCGCGCCCGAGATGACCGTCCTCGTCGGCGGCCTGCGTGCACTCAGCGCGAACTACCAGCAGTCCACTCAGGGTGTGTTCACCTCGACGCCGGGGTCGCTGACCAACGACTTCTTCGTGAACCTGCTCGACATGGACACAGAGTGGAAGCCGGTTTCCGAGGACGCGGAGCTCTTCGAGGGCCGCGACCGGACCACCGGCGAGGTCCGGTGGACCGGCAGCCGCGTCGACCTGCTCTTCGGCTCGAACTCCGAACTGCGTGCCGTCGCGGAGGTCTACGCGAGCGACGACGCGCGGGAGAAGTTCGTCCGTGACTTCGTCGCCGCGTGGGACAAGGTCATGAACCTGGACCGGTTCGACCTGGCCTGATCCTGTGAGGTCCGGGCCGGCCACCTCCCCGGCCGGCCCGGCGGTCACGCGATGAAGGACGCCTTCCTAACGCCCGCTGTGGGAAAGGCGTCCTTCATCGCACCGCCCCACGCAGTTCGACGGCTCGTCGAGAACCAACGAGATCGTCGTCAGGACCACCACGACCAGGGCGGCGCACGCCGTCGCCTTGAACCTCACCACAGCTCGGTCCATGGCCGCGTGCACGTTCTCATACCCAGAGGGTGAACCAGGCTGGTCGTTCGCGATGCCCGGTCAACGGTCACTGCTGAAAACGGTCGGCCGACACGGGTGTCGACGGTGTCGGGCGTTCGACCGACAGGCGGTCTGCTCGCGGCTCGACGGCGACGCCTGACGCCTCACAGATTCCGGGGCCGTTTCGTCGTACGGGCATGGAAGCAGTGAACGTCGCGATCATCTACCACAGCGCCACCGGGACCGTGTACACGCTCGCGCAGGCCGTCGCCGAGGGCGCGGAGAAGGCCGGGGGCTCAGGTGCGGCTGCGCAAGGTCGCCGAAACGGCCGCACCCGAGGCGATCAACGCCCGACCGGAATGGGCCCAGCACATCGAGGACACCGCCGACATCGCCGTGGCCGGCCTCGACAACCTGGCCTGGGCCGACGCGGTGCTGTTCGGTACGCCCACCCGCTTCGGCAACCCGACCAGCCAGCTCAGGGCATTCCTCGAAACCACCGCGCACCTCGCGAGTCGCGCGTTCGGCCCCGGCGAGTCGCGCGTTCGGCCCCCATGAGCTTCGTTTTCGTGTACGCCGGGTGTTCCCGAAAACGTAACTCGCAGGGGCCGAGAGCGAGACTCGCGGGTGGTCGCCGTTGCTTGGCGACCACCCGCGGGGCCGGTCAGAACGTGAACGCCTGCAGTTCGGATATCCGCACGGTCTGTGCCACCGTGGGGTTTCCTGTGGTGCAGTCGCTCGTCGAGCGCGGATCGTTGTGCTGGGAGCCCGCGTACTTGGGGCCACCGGTGCACTGGTTGGTGACGACCCGGATCATCAGGTGCGTGGCCAACGTTGGTGCGATGCGGAACGACCGGCTCGTCAGGTCAGGTGCCGTCGGCCTTGGCTGGTCGGCCGGGAAGGCACCCGGTGAGCTGGTGAACACCCGCCGGTAGTTCGCCGGGTCGGCACAGTTCTTGTTGCACGACAGGATCTCGAACTGCCGCAGTGCCGTGAAGCGGTTCTGTGCCCCGGGATCGGGGTCACCCTCGATCGCCGGGCGCAGGAGCGCGCTCACCTGGACCCGGGTCACGACCTGTGGGCGGCCGCCCGCCAGGTCGACCGTGACGCTCTTGCCCGCCACCGGTGAGCCGATCGACGCCCAGTTCGTCGCCTCGGTGTCGTCGATGAGCTTCTCCAGGTTCACACCGTCCCCGCTCGCGGTCGCGCCCTGCGTCCGCGAGGCCAGGTTCGGTTGCAGGTGCGGGCGTACCGTGGCCTGCTCGCCCGCCCGGACCGTGCGCTGGAACCGGCTGGTGCCGAAGCCATCCGCCGCGACGATGAAGTTGTACCGGCCCGGTACGAGCTCCGCCGTGTCGGGTAGCGGGGTGTTCGGGTCGCTGTCGGCCACGGGCAACGCCCTGGCCTCGTAGTCGCCGACGTACAGCCGAGCCGGCGCGCCCGTCGGGGCGAACCGCAGCGTCGCGTTGCCGGCGAACGGGGACGCGAAGCTCGGGATCGGGTCCGCGTCGTTCGGACCGGCCGACGCCGCGTCCCGGCCGAGACCGTGCTGGGCGAACACGTTCCACAGCAACGGCACGTCGGCGCCGCCGTAGCGCACCTCGTTCGCCGCCAGCGTGGCGTCCCGCATGTCGACGTAGCTGACCGCGCCGGTCGCGTTCAGCAGGAGCGCGTCGAACGCCTGCTGCACCCAGCGTCGGTTGCCCGGGCAGCGCTCCACCGCGACCTTGCCGTCGGCGCACGCCCTCTGCAGGGCCGGTGTGCCGAGACCGTAGCGATCGATCATGGCCTGGCGGACGTCGAAGCTGGTCGAGCTCCAGATCTCGCCGTCGGCGTGCACCTGCTGACCGACGAGGTCGTAGGACATGTCGCTGTAGTTCAGCTCGCTCTTGCTCATGTCGTAGTTGCGGATGCCCGCCTTCTTGTCACCGGTGACGTAGCCGCCGGTGATGTACGGCGTCTCGCCGAACGGGAGGAAGCCGTTCTCGTAGAGGTACTCCATGGCGAACAGGTCGGAGTGCGACTCGTTCATCGCGCCCGCCTGCGCGCCCGACCAGCCGAGGTCGGGGCCGCCGATCAGCCGGCCCGAGATCGCGTGGGAGTACTCGTGCCCGATCACCGACATGTCGTAGTCGCCGTCGACGCACGGCGCGTAGAACCCGCCAGGGGTGGGTTGCCACAGGAACATGTTGGTGGTCGGCGCCATGCCGTCGGGCGGCGTGATCTGGTTGGCGTTGTTGCGGGACGCGAAGCCAGGCGGCGCCCCGCCGGCCCGGCCGCCGGCCTGTGCGTTGCCGCGTTCCCCGTCACCGCCCAGCCCGCCACGGTCGCCGTTGGACGTCTGCATGTTCCAGGTCTCCTCGGTGAAGCCGAGGTGGTAGGACCAGTCGTGCATCCGGTTGTGCATGGCGAACAGGTTCACGAGTGCCGCGTCGATGTCGTTCTGTTGCTCGCTCGCGAACACCGCCGGGTCGCACTTCTCCTCGAACCACTGGTTCGTCCACGGATGCGTGTACTCACGGGTGGGGCTGATCCGCGATGTCCTGGTCCCGACCGTGCCGCTGGCCAGGTCGTCCCACTTCTCGGTCGCCTTGGCCGAGTTGCCGGCCGACGTCTGGCTGGGGGCACCCGTGGCCGGGTCGATGTCCCACGCGACGCCGCCGTCGGCGGTGCTGACCGCCTTGGCACAGCCCGGTGCCGGGGTGAGGCACCACCGGACCCGGGTGTCGCGGGAGGAGTAGTTGGTCGGCGGGTTGGCGGGGAAGACGTCCCATTCCGGATTGTTCTCGTCGTGGTGGTCGACGATGTCCTCGCGGAGCAGCACCGCGCCGGTGCGCGCGTCCACGTAGGTGGTGTAGCCGGTCGGCTCGTTCTCGTCCGATCCGACGAGCACGACCTGGTAGGCGGAGCGGGGTGCGGCCGCCGGCATCGGCACCGCGCCGAGCCGGACACGCGTGGTCGCCAGCTCGCCGGCGGGCACGCCCGCGTCGGCCGCCGCCGCGGTGAGCGCCGCCTCCGGTGAGATGGTGGCCGGTTCGGGCGCCGCCCGCTCCGGGCTGACGGTCGAGCTGAGGTAGACCACCACGCCGTCGCGGATCCCGAACGCCGCCAACCCGTCGACGATCGTGGGCAGCTCGCCGAAACGCTGGCGCAGCAGGACATACGCGCCCTGGCCCATCGGCCGGTCGACCAGCACCTCCATCGCGTCGATGCCGGACGCGGAGATGCCGAACGTCTCCCGGTTGTCGGCCAGGAAGCCCCTGGCGACGGCGACGGGATCGCTCGTGGCGCCGCGCCGCTGGACGTCGGCGCGTGGCAGGAGCGTTCCCGGGGTGCCGTACCGGTTCCACCGGACGGTCGTGCTGCTCTGACCAGCGAGGCTGCG
This sequence comes from Actinophytocola sp., assembly GCF_036378875.1. Taxonomy (GTDB): domain Bacteria; phylum Actinomycetota; class Actinomycetes; order Mycobacteriales; family Pseudonocardiaceae; genus Actinophytocola. The sequence continues at coordinate 40,919 of NZ_DASUVO010000006.1, read as the reverse complement.
CTGCCGGTCGGATGGTTGCGCGGTCGCGCCACGGTTGTCGACGTCGCCGTTGCCGGCCACGTCGCCCTGCACGGGAACCCCGGCAGCCGCCACCGGCGCCCCGGAGGCCGTTCCCATCGCGAGTGAACCGGTCAGGATCGTTGCCGCTACCAGTGCAAATGTTCTTCGGAGATGGTGTCTCCGCATCTGTCCACGCCTCTCTGAGCAGGGTAGGTGGATGGAACGGTCCCAGCTTTCCCTTGCGCGGCACGGAAAGATATCCGCCGATCGTCTGCCCGGCCGGTCCGGGTGGCCGGCGCGTACCCGCCGTTCGCAGGAGTGGCCTTCGTCCGTTCGGCTGTTGTTCAAGATCGGTTCGCTTGCCAGCCTTGAGTGACTTACGTACGGTACGTAACTAATCAGCTGGCGAGACGGGAGCCAATCGGTGATCGAGTCCTCGAAGGATGCCGGCGAAGGTGCCGGCACAGGTCTTGACCGGCGTTCCTTCCTGGGGCTGACCGGCATCAGTCTGGCGGCGTTCTCGCTGGGTATAGCCGCGCCGGGGGACGCGGTCGCGGTCGCGGCGGGACCCGTGCCCGCCGACCCGTTCCGGCTCGGGGTGGCGTCGGGAGACCCGGAGCCGACCAGCGTGGCGCTGTGGACCAGGCTGGCGCCAGAGCCGCTGGCCGCGGACGGGCACGGCGGGATGCCGCGCCGGCCCGTCGACGTGCACTACGAGGTCGCCGAGGACGAACGCTTCACCCGGGTGGTGCGGCGGGGCCGGGCCGTGGCCACCCCTGAGCTCGCCCACGCGGTGCATCCCGAGGTGCACGGCCTGCGGCCGGGGCGCGAGTACTTCTACCGCTTCCGCGCGGGCAACCAGATCAGCCCGGTCGGCCGGACCCGCACCGCACCCGGCCCCCGCGAGAACCCGGACCGCCTGACCTTCGCAATGGCGTCCTGCCAGGCCTGGTACCACGGCCACTTCACGGCGTACAAGCACCTGGCCGCCGACGACGTCGACATGGTCTTCTTCCTCGGCGACTACATCTACGAGTACGCGATCAACGCGAACAACCTGTGGCGCGAGGGTGTGCAGGTCGACCGGATCCACGACGCCGAGACGCAGACGCTGGAGCAGTACCGCCTGCGATACGCGCTGTTCAAGACCGACCCGCACCTGCTGGCCGCGCACGCCGCCGCCCCCTGGGTGTCCACGTGGGACGACCACGAGGTCCAGAACAACTACGCGGACGTCTACTCCCAGTACGGCATCTCCGTCGAGGACTTCGAACGGCGCCGCTCCGTCGCCTACCGGGCGTACTACGAGAACCTGCCGCTACGGGCCACGTCCCTGCCCCGGGGGCCGGACATGAAGCTGTACCGGCGGATGAAATGGGGCAGGCTGGCGGAGTTCAGCGTGCTGGACACCCGGCAGTACCGGGACAACTTCCCGACCGACTCGACAGCGGGCGGTGAACACACCGATCCGCGACGGTCCATCCTCGGCGCCGAGCAGGAGCGGTGGCTGACCGACGGCCTGCGGCGTTCCGACGCGACCTGGAACGTGCTCGCCCAGCAGGTCGTCATGGCCCAGATCGACCGCGACACCGGACCGGGCAAGACGTTCAGCATGGACATCTGGGACGGGTTCTCCGCCAACCGTGACCGGCTCCTCGGCGCCGTCCAGCGGTACGGGGTGGACAACCTGCTGGTGCTCACCGGCGACATCCACCGCCACGTCGCCGCCGAGCTGAAGGCGAACTTCAACGACCCGGCGTCGGCCACCATCGGCACGGAGCTGGTGGTCGGCTCGATCGGCTCCGACGGCGACGGCGCACCCACCGACGCCTACACCGAGCTGTGGCTCTCCAACCAGCACGTCAAGTTCTACGACGGACGTCGCGGCTACGTGCGATGCACCATGACGCCGGAGGAACTGACCTCCGAGTACCGCGTCGTCGACTACATCAGGAAGGACGACAAGGCGCCGGTGTCGACGATCGCCACGTTCGTGACCGAAGCCGGCCGCCCTGGCCTTGTGAGGGCGTCATGAGCGGAGCTTGCGGAGCGAATCATCAATACTCAGGACGCCGTCGAGCCCGCGGAGGGCGACGGAGTAGCGGAGCCTGCGGAGCGTTCCGGCGCCACGTAGCGGGGGAGGGGGCGTCATGAACCAGCCAGTCCACGGTCTCACGGCCCGCCCCAGCATCGGCCGCATCGACCTGACCTGGCAGGCACGGTCGTACACCCCGCTCGTCGACCACTTCGCGGTGTACGCCTCGCCCGACCGGACGTTCCAGACAGAGACGCTCATCGGGAAGACCATCTACGGCACGTTCCGGCACGACAACCTCGGGCCGGCCAGGCAGACGTGGTACTACCGGATCGTCACGGTCGACGCCGCGGGGGAGCGCAGCCGCCCGTCCGCCGTGTTGCGTGCCTCGTCGGTCGAGTCCGTGGCGATCGGGGGACGCCCGGTCGCCGTGATCGGCACGTTCGACCGCAAGAGCCTGGAGCTGGCGCTGGCCCCCGGCGGCTACAACGAGTTCCTCACCCGCTTCCCGAGCGGGGTCGACTACACCCAGGGAGTGAGCACACCCGCCGCGGACTGGCCGTACCTGCATCCCGGACCGGCCGACAAGTGGGCCGGCAGCAAGGCGCACACGTTCAGCTTCCGTTTCCGGCTCGACACGGCGCCCGCCGCCGATCTCGCCCTCGCGGTCTGGCTGATCGACACGCACGCCACCACACCCGGCAAGCTCGTCGTGGCGTGCAACGGCAACGCCGTCACCGAGGCAGCGCTGGAGAAGGGCGCGACGAAGGGCTCCACCCAGGGCGACGCGACCGTGCCAGGCAGCCCGCTTCGGCCGTCCATTGTGGAGGTCCCGCTGCCGCGCGGAGTGCTGGTCGCCGGTGAGAACGTGCTCACGCTCGCCAAACCGGAAGGCTCGTGGCACGCCTATGACGCGGTGGGTGTGTTCGCGCCCTAGGTTGTTGGGCGAGCGCCGGCCGGGCAGTCGTGACAGTGTGATCGACCATGGCGGACTTCGACGATCTGGTTGGGCGGCTGGACTATCCGATGCTGGTCGTGACCGTGAACGACGGTCGGCGGCTGGCGGGGTGTCTGGTCGGGTTCGCGAGTCAGTGCAGCATCGATCCGCCGCGGTACATGGTGTGGCTGTCCAAGAACAACCACACCTATACCGTCGCTCGCGGCGTCGACCGGCTGGCCGTGCACGTGCTCACACCCGAGAACCGGCCGCTGGCCGCGTTGTTCGGGACGGTCACCGGGTTCGACGAGGACAAGTTCGCCCGGTGTGCGTGGCGGGACGGGCCGTACGGCGTGCCGCTGCTCCTGGACTGTCCACAGTGGTTCGTAGGGGAGGTGTTGGCGCGGTACGACACCGGTGATCACGAGGGTGTCCTGCTCGCGCCGGTCGCCGTGGGGGAGGGGACGGGGCTGGGGCAGCTCGGGTTCCAGACGGTCCGTGACCTCGACGCCGGTAACGAGGCGTGACGGAATTGTTCACGCTCACATGATGGCTTCAACTTAACGTTCAGGACCGCGTAGCCGCCATGGTGAGCGTTCACAACCTCGGCAACTGAATCGTTGACTGAACGGTGAGGCGTGGCTACAGTGGGTCACACGCGCGTCGATTCCGCCCTGTTGACAATGACGTCGAGGAACTGCGCCATGCCCTGCTCGAGAAAATTGTTCCGTCTGCTGTGGACAGCCGTGCTCACGGCGGCCACCACCGTCGCGCTGATGGGCGCCGGACCCGCCGAGAGCCCGCGTGCACCGGCTGCCAACTTCACGAACCCGGTGCTGTGGCAGGACTTCGCGGACATCGACATCTTCCGCGTCAACGACGCCTACTACTACTCGGCGTCGACCATGCACTATTCCCCCGGCGCGCCGATTCTGCGCTCCTACGACCTGGTGAACTGGGAGTTCGCCGGACATTCGGTGCCGCGACTGGACTTCGGCGCCAAGTACGACCTCAACGGTGCCCGAGGCTACGTGCGGGGAATCTGGGCGTCGTTCCTCAACTATCGCCGGAGTAACAGCACGTTCTACTGGGGCGGCTGCGTCGACTTCGCCAACACCCACATCTACAGCGCACGGGCCGTCGAAGGGCCGTGGCAGAAGCACACCACGATCAACAAGTGCTACTTCGACGCCGGTCTGCTGGTCGACGACAACGACACGATGTACGTGGCCTACGGCAACACGAACATCAGCGTCGCGCAGCTGTCGGCTGACGGGAAGACCGAGGTCCGGTCACAGCAGGTGTTCAGCACCCCGTCGAGCATCGGCACACTGGAGGGCGCGCGGTTCTACAAGCGCAACGGGAACTACTACATCTTCCTGACCCGGCCGGCCAACGGGCAGTACATTCTCAAGGCCAGCAACCCGTTCGGGCCGTACACGCTCCAGCAGGTGCTGCTGAACATGCCCACCCCGATCCCGGGCGGCGGCGTGCCGCACCAGGGCGGCCTGGTGCAGACCCAGAACGGCGACTGGTACTACATGGCGTTCGTGGACGCCTACCCGGGAGGAAGGGTGCCCGTGCTGGCGCCGATCACCTGGACCGCCGACGGCTGGCCCAGGATCACGACGGTGAACGGCGGCTGGGGCGCCAGCTATCCGTTCCCGAACCTGCCGTCCCGCCCGGTGAAGCCGATGATCGGCGTGGACACGTTCGCTGGCACCACATTGGGGCCGCAGTGGGAGTGGAACCACAACCCCGACACCACCCGGTACACGGTGAACAACGGGCTGCGCCTGCAGACCGCGACCGTCACGAACGACCTCTACTCGGCACGCAACACGCTGACCCACCGCATCCAGGGCCCGACCTCGACCGCGACGATCACGCTCGACCTCTCCGCGATGCGGGACGGCGACCGGACCGGACTGGCCATGCTGCGGGACTCCTCGGCGTGGATCGGCGTGAAGCGGGACGGCGGCCGCAACCGGGTGGTCATGGTCAACAACCTCACCATGGACAGCAACTGGAACACCACGAACACCGGCAGCGAAGCCGCGAGCGCGACCTTTACCGGCACCCGCATCTGGTTGCGCGCCAACGCCGACATCCGACCGGGCGCCGGCCGGCAGGCGCGGTTCTCCTACAGCACGGACGGCGTCACCTTCACCCCGCTCGGCCCCGGCTTCACCCTGAACAACGCGTGGCAGTTCTTCATGGGCTACCGGTTCGCCATCTTCAACCACGCCACGCAGGCACTCGGCGGTGCCGTCACCCTGCAGCGCTTCGAGCTGTCCACCCCGTGACGCGGAAGACCGCGTTCTAATCCTGCGTCGGCTTGGGGAGGCTTCCTCCCATGTCGGGTGGAGCCGCTTCGGTCGGCGGGCGCGGAGTGTACGGGCGGTCCGGCGGGGCGGGCTCGTCGTCGTCGACCTGAACGGGTTGGTTGACCGGCGGTGCCTGCTCCGCGGGGCGACCGGATGACATCCACACCGCCAGACCAGTGAGAACACCAGCGATGGCAACCGCGATTCCGCCGTTCACCCACTTTTTCTCGATCACAGGGGAGATCCTTTCGGTGACCGGGCGCGCACTCAGTGCTACCGATGTCATCGTCCGGAGAAGCGGGAACGCTACCGAGAGCCGCCAGGCCGTGCGCCGCGGCTGTGTCCGTGACGGTGTTCCTTCCGGTCGAGGACCGCCGGGGCGAGCACGGCGACCAACACCGCGGCGGTGAGCGCGAAACCGACCGCGTACCCGACCGGACCGACCACCAAACCGAACCCGACCGCACCGAGCCCGAAACCGGCGTCGAACGCGAGGTTCCACAACGCGCTCGTCCGGCCGTAATCCGTCGAGTCCACCCGTTCCATCATCAGGGCCAGGGTGACGTTCTGCGCGGCGCCGTACCCGGCACCGAACAGCGCCATCCCCGTGACCGTCGCGAGTGGACCACCCAGGACCAGCAGCGCCGCACCAGCCGCGGCGGCGAGCACGGACGGGACGAGCAGCGGCCCCGAGCCGCGCCGCCCGGCGAACCGCCCGGCGGCGTACCGTGCGACGGGCGTGGTCAGCGCCTGGACGAGGAGCGCGCCGGCAGCCGTCCCCGCCGGGACCGCGAGGGGCAGGAAGGTGGCGAACACGCCGCCCGCGAACGTGAACGCGGTGAAGATCACGGCCAGCCGCGCGAGCCCGCCCCGCACACCGAGCACGGAGCCGCCACCCACCGGCCGCCCCGATCGCGCCGGCAGCGCCGGCACCGCGACCAGCGGCAGCAACGCCACCGCGGCGGCGGCGGCGAACACCGTCGTGAACCCGACGTGTTCGCTGAGCCAGAGACCCGCCGGCAGACCCACGATCCCCGGTACGCCGACCACGACGCCGTAGAGCGCGAGCGCCTCGGCCCGGCGCGACGGCGGCGCCAGTTCGGCCGCGAGCGCACTGCCGACGACCACGACGATCCCGAGGCCGGCGCCGCGGAACAGGCTCATCGCGAGCACGAGCGCCGTCGCCGGCGACCCGACCAACGCGAGCGCCGGCGCACCGAGCAGCAACAGGCCCGCGGCCATGACGGCCCGGTAGCCCAGCCGCGCCAACAGCCGCGGCACGATCAGCTCGACCAGCACGGTCGCCAGCATCATCGCGCCCGTCACCAGCCCGGCGCCGACCTCGCCACCACCGGCCCGGGCGACGTAGAGCGGGACGACCGACAGCAGCAGGCAGAACCCGCTGAGCGCCCCGAACGACGTCACCAACAACATCACCACCGGCCGGCTCAGGATGGACGTGGTCGGTTCGCTCGTCACCTCGTTCACACGGACAGCCTGCGACGAGCCGGGATGATCACGCATCCGGCAGATGACGGAACAGGTCCGTGGTCGCTTATGGCGCGCGTCACGGCGGTGACGCTGTCACACCGTTCGGACCGCCGGTGTCTTCTGGCCACCGGAATCAACATCAACAGAATGGACAGACATCGTGAGCAAGGTCTGGTTCGTCACTGGTTCGTCGCGTGGTTTGGGCCGCTGTTTCATCGAGGCCGCGCTTTCTCGCGGCGACCGGGTTGCGGCGACCGCCAGGAACATCGATGGCTTCGACGAGCTGGTCGCCGCCTACGGCGATGCGGTGCTGCCGCTCGAGATGGACGTGACCGACAAGGCCGCCGTCTTCGAGAGCGTGAAGCGGGCACACGGGCACTTCGGCCGTCTGGACGTCATCGTGAACAACGCGGGCTACGCCCAGATCGGCGCGATCGAGGAACTCTCCGAGCAGGAACTGCGCGACCAGCTGGAGACCAACGTGTTCGGTGCGGTGTGGGTCATCCAGGCCGCGTTGCCCCACCTGCGTGAGCAGGGCGCGGGGCACATCATCCAGCTGTCCTCGGCGGCCGGTCTCATCGCGATGCCGCTCGGCGGCGCGTACCACATCTCCAAGTGGGGAGTCGAAGCCCTGAACGAAAGCCTCGCCAACGAGGTCGCCGGCTTCGGCGTCAAGGTGACCGTGATCGAGCCAGGCGGCTTCGCCACCAGGGACGGCAAGAACCCCAACCCACTCGACAACGGCCACATGGCCAAGACCGACCCGGTCTACGACGGCCTGCGCCAGCGCCTCGGCGCTGTCGCGGGTCGGCAGCCGGCCGGTGACCCGGCCGCGGCGGCCCAGGCACTCCTGACGATCGTCGACGTCGACAACCCGCCTCTGCGTGTGCTCTTCGGTCGGGGCTTCTACCCGATGATCCAGCAGGCCTACGCGGATCGTCTCAAGACCTGGGCCGACTGGCAGGATCTCTCCGCCGAGGCGCACGGCAACCGCGACCAGGTCAACCTCGTGCCATGACTCAGCCGATGACCGACAGCAGGTCGGCGCAGAAGTTCTCGGTGTCGTCCGGGTCCGCGAGCTCGTCGCGGCCGGTGCTGTCGAGTACGCGGAACGACAACACCTCGTCGTCGTCGAACACGACCTCCCAGCGAACCAGTCCCGCATCGTTGAACAACCTGGCGCCGTCCGGGCCGTATGCCTTGGTGGAGCCCGCGGCGAGGCCGACGAGGGTCACCGTGCCGTCGCCGTTGTCGGTCAGCGACATGTCCTTCTCGAAGACGGCGTTGAAGACCTGCGTGAAGGACTTGCCGTTGGCGAGGTTGGTCAAGGTGTCCGTGCCGTGCAAGGTGTCCACGAAGTAGTCGAACCCGTCGCGACGCTGGCTGACGGACTCGCTGATCATGACCTCCCGGTCGTGCTGGAGGGTGAGGCCGCACTGCGTGATCACTTCGCTGCGCGAGAGGTAGAAGTGCGCGCCATGCGGTGACGCGGCGGTCGCCGGAACGACCGTGGTGCCAAGCAGCAGGGCGACGGTTCCACCCGCCACCCCAATTCGGCGAAACGCTTTGATGATACCCATTTCAACCATCCTGACCTGCGAAAACTTGCCTGAACCGCCTGTCCGTCGAAAGTGGACTTGTGGTCGTTACGGCAGCGTCGCAGGGGTTGTCGTCCGGTCGCGGGGCGTTATGCGCCGGATGGGCTCACCTGCTCCGGTACGCGCGGATGACGGTCTGTGTAACGGTGTTGCCGGCGGAGTCGGTGGCATGGGCGCGTAGTGATACGTACCGGTTACCCCCCGGATGGTTGATCGTCGCCGTGTCGTTGGTGACAGTGACGGGGCGCCACGTGCGCCCGTCGTCGAAGGACACGTCGGCCGACAGCGCGGTGACGGTGGCTTCCGGGGCGTTGTACGGCTGCTGCACGGTGATCGGGATCCGGATCGAGTCGGCGGTCACCGCGTTGTGGGTGTCGAGGCCCGGTGGGGCGAAGCGGACGGCCATCAGCGGCAGCCCCGTGCCGCCCTTGCCCTTGCCTTCGGCCCCCGGCTCCGGCGGGCGTGCCGAGGTGAACGTCCACACGCACGAGATCCGCGTCGAGAACGACGACACTCCTGACCGTTTGGCCCGCACCTCCAACCGGTACGGGGTCGGCTCGGCCGGTACCTCGAACTGGCCGGCGCCGGGCTGCGTGGTCTTCCCGACCTCGACGCCGTCCTGGTACAGCACCGTCGTCCCGGAGTCCACCATGGACACTCCGGCCCGGTCGAGACCGGCGTCGCCGTACATCGGGAGGTTGATCGCGAGCACGTCGCCGAACCGGGAGGCGAACTCGCCGTCGGCGGTGAAGCTCGGACCGAACACCGCGGAGTTCCATTCCTCCACAGTGGACTGTCCGGGCTGGTGGTCGACAAGGCCGCCGGTCACTACCGTTTCGGTACGTATCTGCTTGTTGACCACTGACCACTGCTGCAGCTCCCCGGACCACCGCAGGCCGTCCACGTTGTGGTACTCGGTACGTGCCAACGGTAGCCGGAAGCCGAACCCGAAACCGTTGCTCACGTCGAACCGCGGCTCCCTGGCGACCCAGATCTTGGTGCCCTGTTTGCGGTCCGCCTGCGCGCGGTACGTAGCACGCACCTCGGCCAGGTCGCGGTCCACGACGTGCCGCGCGAACCCGGTGGGCAGGACGCCGTAGTCGAACCACGCCAGGTTGTAGGTCACCGTGCTCCGCAGCACCTCGCCATGCGAGTCCGGCACGGCCCACACGCCGCCGATGCTGGTGACCATTTCCTCGTCCGGCACCGGGTTCCCGCTCTGGCCGACGCCGATCCGCTCGAACGTGTCGCCGAGCACGCCGGTGGACAGCGTGCTGTGCGGGGTGAACCGGTGGTACGCCACGGCCACCGCCTTCGGCACGACGTTCTGGCGGTCGAAGGTCACCGCCACGGGCCGGGCCGACCGGGCGTCGAGCACGACCGTCGTGTCGGCCCGCACGTCGACCGTCGGGTCGACCAGCTTGGCCGAGTCGAACGTCGTCCCACCCGGTCGTGGTGTGCTGATCGCGGCGTCCACGTGGTACCGCCCGGCACGTACCCGAAGCGTGCCGGTACCACCGATCCCCGGCACCGGGCGGAACCGCCGCTGATCCAACCCGAACACGAAGGAGAAGTGGCTGTCGGTCAACGCCCCGGTGCCGTCACGTGTTTCCAGTGTCAGGTCGTAGCTTTCCGGCTCCCGGTCCACCGCCACCGGGGTGACGACGCGGACACCGGTGTCGTCCGTGGCCACGATGTGCGCGCCGAACGCGCCTTCCGCTGCCGGCAACGCCGTGTCGACGGTGATCTCCACGGCGGCCTGGCCGCCTGCCGGAATGGTCAGCGATTGTGTGGAGAGCCGGAACATGCCGTCCGGGACCGGCTCGCCGCCGGGCCCGCCGACCGGCAGGGTCAGCCGCACGTTCTTCGGTGACGTACCGGCGTTGTGGTACGTCACCGTCCTGGCCACCGCCGAGTCGTCCTCGTGCGGCCAGCTCATCCGTCCTACTGAGACAGTTGACGGCGAGGCGTAGACGTTCTGCCCGACCGCTCGTGCCGCGTCCACCCGGCCAGCGCCCTGCTCGTAAACACCGGTACCGTCCAGTGGCTTCGCTGAGCCGACCAACGCGGCCTTCAACTGCGTGCCGGTCCACTCCGGGTGCTGCTGCGCCAGAATGGCGGCCGCGCCGGCCACGTGCGGGGTCGCCATGGACGTTCCACTCAGCGATACGTACCGGTCGCCGCGCTCGCCGCGATCGGAGAACCGGGATCGGGCCGCGAGGATCTCCACGCCCGGAGCCAGGATCTCCGGCTTCAGCGCCGCGTCGTGCACCCGAGGCCCTCGGCCGGAGAAGCCGGCGAGCGCGTCCTGGTCGTCGACCGCGCCCACGGCGAGCGCGGCGTCGGCGCTGGCCGGCGAGGCGACCGTCTCGGCGCCGTAGCCGCCGTCGTTGCCGGCCGCGACGACGAACAGCGTGCCGTGCTCGGCGCTGAGCCGCTCGATCGCGACCTCCAGCAGGTCGTCGTCCGCCGTGTCCGGGCCGCCGAGACTCAGGTTCACCACCTTCGCCCCGGCCGCCGCGGCCCATTCCATCCCCGCCAGGATCGCGGACTCCTGGCACGCCGAGCCCGCGCACACCTTGCCCACCAACAGCTTCGCGCCCGGCGCGACCCCGGTGTGGCGACGGGCGGACGCCACGCCCGTGCCGGCGATGGTCGACGCCACGTGCGTGCCGTGCCCGTCTGTGTCCCGGACGCTCGGCTCGGACGTGAAGTTCTTCGTGGCCGCCACCCGCCGGCGCAGGTCGGGATGGGTGTCGTCGATTCCCGTGTCCAGCACGGCGACCGGCACTCCGGCGCCGTTGTAGCCGGCCTTCCACGCGACCGGGGCGCCGATCTGGGGGACACTCACGTCCAGGCTCGGCCGGCGCGTCCCGTCCAGCCAGACGCGGCCGGCGCCGCGGTGCGCGGCCCAGAACTCGGCCGCGTTCTGCTTGGGTTGGCGCACCGCCACCGCGTCCAGCGCCGGCAGCGTGCGCGTGACGGTGGCGCCCGTCGACTGTCCACCTTGGACGATCAGGGGGATGTCGGCACGTCCGGCGTCGCCGAGGCCGTCCCGCAGCAGCGCGGCCACGTCGAACAGGCGCTGGTCCAGCTGCCCGGTGCGCACGGCGGTCCACGCGTCGTTCGGCACCACCAGCAGCGAGTCGTCGACGGCGGTGGTGGCGAAGTGCACCTGTTCACGGCCCGGCGCAGGCTGCACCTGTGGTACCAGTTGTTCACCGACCCGCCGCACGGTTACGTGATCACCAGTGATCAGTGTGATCGCGCCGACGAACTGGCTGGCCGGGGCCGGCAGGCTCTCCGCCTGCCCGGGAACCGGTGACCAGCCCGCCGCCACCGCCGCGGCGAGCAGGACCACGGACAGCTTCGCCCCGACCGGCATGGCGCCCTCCCGTATTCAAGATCTGTAGATACAAACCAAACCGGTTGCCGCCGCCGCGTCAAGGGGCTTGGCCGAGCGACTTCGTGCACCGCACCTTCCAGGAGTACTTGGCGGCGAAGGAAGCCGTCGACGAGGACCGCATCGATGTGCTGACCCGACACACCGGCACAAGACGCATGCCCGCATGCTGCGCCTACTTGCCGCTGCCTACATGGACCTCGAGGTCGTCGAACCCGCGATCGCCGCTCGCGTCGAGGAAGCGCTCAAGGCAGTGGTCCCGCCGCGCGGCCAACGAGAGGCCCGGTCGGTCGCTTCGGGCGGTGCCGCTGTGCTCCATCGAAACGAGGCTCTGCGCGGCTCGCTGGATACGCCCACGACCCTCATGCTGAATCATGGCCAGGAAGTGGTCGGCACCGGATTGAATGGGTGTAGCGGTCCACGTTCGTGTGCTGATCTCACCCCCGGTGAATCACTCTCTGTTCTCCTGATTTGATTGGCCCGGCATTCCACAGTGCTCGGTGTACTCAGGACGTTAGAGCTCTCTTCCGGAAAGACGTGTGTCCTTCCGGAGGTGGGAAGGAGTGAGTGTGCCGAACAATCGACAACCCCCGAGGCCTCGGGACCGGATCATGGGTGCCCGGTTGCGGGCGATCCGCAAGGAGCGGACGAGCTTGAGCCTCGAAGCCGCGGCGAAGGTGCTGGGCTGGGGGCTCTCGAAGATGTCCAGGATCGAGAACGGTCTACGCCGCATCAGTACCGAGGAAGTGGCGATGATCCTCACCGCCTACCAGATTCCCTCCGCCGAGCGCGATGAGATCGTCGCGGAGGCCAGGGCGGACAACGCCTCGGGTTGGTGGGATCGCCCGCTGCCGGGTGTTCCCGCCGAGATGGGAACTCTGGCCAGTTATGCCGCCGACGCGAACAGTCTCACGAACTGGGCCGTTTCGGTGGTGCCAGGCCTGCTGCAAACCGAGGCGTACGCCATGGCGCTCATTCTCTCGGACGACGTTCCCCGAGACGTCGCGGAGTTGCGGTGGTTGGCGCGACGGAGACGACAGAAAATTCTCGGCACCGTCGACTATTTCGCCTACCTCAGCGAGACGGCGCTCCGGACACCATTCGGCGGCCCCGACGGCCACCGGCAACAAATCAGACACCTTCTGGATGCGCGCGTGCGCGGGATTCCCGTTCGGATAGTCCGTGAACACCTGCCGGTGGGACTGGTCACGCACTCATGGCTCTACATGACTTTCCCGCACACCCCGCCGGTGGTGAACGTCGAGGTGGCCGAAGGTGGGGTCTACCTCCACGACGACCAGGCGGAGCCGTACGCCAAGGTGATCGCCAAGCTGGATCGCATCGCCCTCACCGTCAGTGACAGTCAGGATATGCTCCGAGCAATCCTGAAGGAGGCGTGATCATGGACTGGCGCAAGTCGACCTTCAGCGGGTCGGGCGGCGACTGTGTGGAGGTCAGGCAGGACCTGGCTGCTCTCCGGGACAGCAAGAGCCCCACCGGGCCCGTGTTGGCCGTTGACTTGTCCCGGCTGCTGGCGGCGGTCAAGGCCGGGGAACTGAACCGCTGAAGGTGGTGCGGCCCGCCCGGCCCCATACTCCGGGCGGGCCGCGTCGGCGTTACACCGCTCCCGCGTTCTGGCTGATCCAGCTGCGGAAGGCCGGCACGTCGACGTAGATCGACGGTTCGCGGGCGCACGTCGCGCTGCCGCCGGAGCGGCTCGTCGCGCCGATCAGCTGCCAGACGCCGTTGACCCGCTTGATCTCCGGGCCGCCGGAGTCGCCGTAGCAGGCGCCCGCGGTGTTGCCCGTGTTGTCGGTGCAGATCTCGGTGGACCCGGCGATGCCGCCATTCACGCACTCGCTGTCGTTGACGATCGACGTGTCCAGTTCCTGCAGGGTGACCGGCGCCGAGCCGCAGCCTCGGGTCGGGCAGGTCAGGCCCCACCCGATGATCCTGGTCTGGGTGCCGACCGCGCCGGAGGACGCCGCGACGGCGACCGGCTGCTGGCTGACGGAGGTCGCCAGCTGGAGCAGTGCGATGTCGCCCGACGGGTGGGCGATTCGCCTGGACACCCGTGCGACGGTGCCGCCGCTGGTCCGGTTGTTGGACCCGACCCGAACCTGGAACGGAGTGCCGCAGTGCGCCGCGGTGACCACCCAGTTCGCCTTGATCAACGAGCCGCCGCAGGAGTGGCTGCCGCTGCTGCTCTGCAGCGAGACCATGAACGAGTAGGTTTGCGTCGCGTTGTGGCCACCCACGATGTACGGGGTGACGTCGTCGGAGGTCGCCGCTCCCGCGGTGCCCGGCGCGATGAGGCCGGAGATTGCGGTGGCGGCGATGGCGGCCAAGCTCACGAGCAGGGTTCGCGCTCTCATGTAACCATTTCTCCCTTGATCGGCCGGGGCCCTCGACCCGGTAAACCGACCGTAGGGATGCGCTGACACCCCGTGACACCCCCATTCGGAGGTTCACATCCACAGACAGCCGTGATCAGTCCGGCTCGAGCATGGGCACGAGGAACTTCCGCGCCACGGCACGCACCTGCTCGTCGTCGTCAAGGTCCACGACCTGGCTCGGGGTGAGCAGGAACGACGAGCAGACGCGTGCCATCAGCTCCGCCACGAGCTCGACGTCCACCTCGGACGACACGTGGCCGGCGCGCTGTTCGCGGCGAAGCTGGTGCGCGACGAACCGCTGTACCGCGGCGAGTGTCCGGCCGCCGTCGCGGATCATGGCCGGCACGAGCACGTCCGGCTCGACCGTCAACAGGCCGCCGATCAGCGGGTTGTGCCGGATGGCCCGCAACGCGCTGACGAACCCCGCCACGACCCGGTCGGCGGCGGTCCTGGCCTCCTGGATGTCGAGGACGAACTGGTCGAAGTACCGCCGGAACTCACGACGTACCACCTGCTCGACGAGCGCGTCCTTCGTGGCGAAACGGCGGTAGACGGTGATCCGGGAGACCCCGGCGCGCCGCGCCACATCCTCCATTGTGGACCGTCGAATTCCCATGCGGCAGAACTGTTCGTAGGCGCCGTCGAGCACCCGCGTGGTGACCTCGTCGGCGTCGTCGGCCGGCTCGTCCGCGCCGGCGAATATCCGTTCCAGTAATGACTCCGTGACCTTCTCCTTGCTATGATACGCGCTTACACATCTTGTATCACGGTATCAACCCTGGTGGTCGGCACTCAAGGAGGAGTTCCGGACATGGACCAGCTCAACAGGCGCAAGATGTTGCTCATGAGCGGCGGGATGCTGGGCGCCCTGGGTGCGTTGGGCACGCCCGCCCAGGCGGCGGCGACGGATCCGAAGTGGGTGTGGGACCCCGAGGCCGATCCACTGCTCGCCAGGATCTTCGAACGAGGCCAGGTACCCGAGGTCAACCGGCTGTTGCGCACGTGGACCCGCAACGACCAGCCACTGCCGGACGGGTTGCCGGCGGACCTGCGTGAGTTCATCGAGGAGGCCCGACGGCTGCCGTCGTGGGCGGATCAGGCCACATTGGACCGAGCCGCGGATTTCACGCAGCGCAAGGGAACCTACCTGGTTCTGCTGTACGGCATGGGCGGCGGCATCCTGAGCACGGCCATCCCGAACGAGGCTCGGGCCGTGTACTACTCCCAGGGCGGCGCGGACCTGAAGGACCGCGCGGCCAAGACCGGCAAGCTCGGCTACGACCTCCATGAGCTGAACGCCTTCCGACCCGACGGCCACATACTCGTGACCGCGGTGAAGACCCGCCTGGTGCACGCGGCCGTCCGGCACCTGCTGCCGCAGTCCCCGCACTGGGGCGGCGAGATCCCGATCAGCCAGAACGACATGCTGGTCACCTGGCACACGCTGCCCACGTATGTCATGCGCAAACTGACCGAGTGGCGGGTCCCGGTCACCTCCGCGGAGGGCGACGCCTACCTGCACGCCTGGCGGGTCACCGCCCACATGCTCGGCATCAGGGACGAGTTCATCCCGGCCACCTGGGCAGCGGCCAACGCCCAGTCGCGGCAGGTGCTGGACCCCGCCATGGGCCCCACCCGCGAGGGCGTGGACCTGGCCGACAAGATCCTGGCGATCTCCGCCAGGGGAATCACACCGGACGGCAGCACGCGGCCCCTGCTGAACGCCCTTGCCCGCTATCTGGTCGGAGACCGGGTGGCCGACTGGTCCGCCGTCCGCCGGGAGCCGTTCTGGAGTCCGCTGATCAGCACCGGTTTCCCTGCCTGGGTGGCCTTGCGGGAACACCTCATGCCGCTGCCCCTGGTGCCAGAGATCGCGTGGACCCTCGACGAGGTGGTGCGCCAGTACATCCTGTTCTACCTCTCCGGAGGAGAACAGATCAGCATCGAGATCCCAGAGGGCAACCGCCCCTCCTGAGCCAGGTTGCCCGCGGGGGTGCGGTGCCCTGAAAGACGCGTTCGCGACAGAGCCGTGCCCTGAAAGACGCGCTCGGGACGTTCAACCTCGATCCACCGGTGATTTTGTGGGGTGTCGCGCCTTGCGGGGAGGTGCTGGCCTGGTCAGGCCCGCTTCGCGGGCGCCGGGCGCGCAGCGCCCGGCGCGCACCCGCAGGGTGCGTCGCGAAGGACGCGTTTGGGATACGGCTGGTGGCCTGAAAGACGCGATGGGGACGTTCAACGACATGAGCGCGTCTTTCGGGACATTGCCGTGGCGTGAACAAGCCATATGGGTGCGCGGTCAGCATGACCTGAGCGTGTGGGGAAGGACGCCTTCCTCGCATGGCCGTCGGCCCAAGTCGCCACCGCCCCTGATTACGCGCAATTTCGGGCGCGAAGCGCCCGAAACCGCGCAGCGGGACCATCGAACCGCACGCAAGCCACCAAGACCATCGGTGGATCTGGGTTCAACGACATGAACGCGTCTTCGAGACAGCCGGCGCTGCGCGCCTTGCCCGCGTAGTGGGCGAAGCCGCGACGCTTTGCGGCAGGGGGGTCGATCGATTCAGCGTTCGCGATGGCCGCGGCCGCTGGAAACCGCCGAGCCTTCCTCGCCGTGGGCGTGGTGAAGGACGCTTTCATCGCATGGCCGGCCGCTAGACTTGCCGCTGCTCTTGGGCGCGACGCTGGTGGACGCGGTGGATGGTGTGAAGCGTGACCGATGACGTGTGGCGGCCACTCCGGCGTCGGGTGGCTGTGTTCACCGCGGCGGGTGGGCCGCTGTTCGCGGCCTACGTGATCACGCACAGCTCCACGCTGGAGGGAGTCGTGGTCGGAGTGCCGCTGTTCGCTGCCGGCGGGTTCGCGATTGGGGCTCTGGTCGCCGGGGCACGCGAAGTCGAGCGGGTGTGGATCGCGCTCGGGCTTGTGGCGCTCGCTGTCGTGGCTTCGGTCGCGTTCGCGGTGTCAGGACTGTGACTACGGTCTGATCTGGTACGTGACCAGTGAGCGGGCCGGCGCGGTTGCCGTGAACGTGCCGCCGTTCACCGCGATCGCGGGTTGGGCCGTCATGCTGTTTGCCGTTGTTGGTCAGGTACGGGGTCGCGGTGCCGGTGGTGATGCCGGTGTTCGGCAGCGTGTACGACACCGACGTGGCGCTGCTGGCCGCGTTGAGGACGACGACCGCCACGGTGCCGTCGGTGTTCCGGTACGCGGACAGCCGCAGGTTGCCGTCGCCGGTGGTGGTGGCGATACGTGTCGCGTTCGGGCGCACGAAGCGGCTGTAGTTCGCGATCGCCCAGAGTCGTTTGGACACCCGGTAGCCGTCGCCGTTCAGCTGTATCAGGCCTCGGGTGGCGCCGACCGACGCGCCGTACCAGTAGACGTAACCGTTGACGTTGCCGGTGGTGAGTGCGGTGTGGACGGCCTGCGCGACCGCGAAACCGTCGTAGCCGCTGCCGTCGTCCCAGTTCTCGTTCCACGTCGTGCCGTTGGGGGACCACTCCGACATCCAGGTGCGTTTCTGTGTTGGCAGCGGGGCGTTGACCTGGCTGGCGTAGTTGTGACCGGTGTGGGTCGCCACGTGGCCGCGTGCGGTGGGGTCGGCCTCGATCGCGCTGGTGTAGTTGCGTTGCTGGGTCCAGTCGAACGAGTCGCAGCATGCCACCTTCAGGCCGGCGGACGCGGCGATCGGTCCCATGATCCTGGTGAACTCGGCCGCCTGCGCCGGGGTGAACCGCATCGAGGAATACGTTGTGGTGTAGTCGGGTTCGTTGGTGAAGCCGATGTCGGTGACCGTGATGCCTTCCTGCGCGTAGAACCTGGCGTACTGGACGAGATAGTTCGCGTAGGCGGTGCGCCAGTCGCCGCTCGCGCACGACGCGCCCGACAGCCCGCACAGCGTGCCGCCGTTCGCCTCGTCGTTGTTGGTCTTCATGTAGGCGGGCGCGCTCCACGCGTTGGCGTAGAAGCGGGTCACCCCGTACGCCTTGGCCTGCTGGGCAAGCCACACCTGGCTGTCGTCGTCGCGGTCCCAGACATACCGTGGCGTCGCGTTCGGCCCACCCGGGTTGGTCGGCTGGATCGACGAGTTGGCGGTCGAGCCGACGTGCAGTCGCAGGATGGACAGACCAACTCCGGCCGTGCGGGACAGCAGCAGGTCCAGCACCTGCCGCTGCCGGGTCGCCGACAGGCCCTCCGAACCGTGCATGATCGCCCCGCGGCCGAACGCCTCGGAGAACCCGAAACCGTCGATGGGCTGGAGGTTCCGCGCACCGTCGACGGTCGCCGTGGACGCGGCGTGCGCCGCCGGTGGGGCGACGAGCAGGCCCAGCGCGAGCAGGATGGCGGTCGCCAGAGCCAACAGCCCTGTTCTGGGCACGGCGGAACCTCGGGGCATCGTTGCCTCCGTTGGTGTGAACGAAACAGCGCAAGCTAAATGGTCGTTCCGGCGGTGTCAACAAATGCCTTTGCGCACCGAAAATTTCGGAATTCGAAGTGGAATGTGGTCCATTTCGCGAGCGCCGCGTGCGTCCTGGTTGTACCTGGCTGACCTTCCGCTGTAGCCGCCTTGACCTCCGTGCGCTGCGCTGATGTGGTCGGTAGGGCGCTACTGGGAGGTGCGGTATGGCCATGGTCAGGCCGAAGGACAAGCAGGTCTACGCGACGCCGCTCGCCACGGGTGAGGTGTTCATCGACGCATCGCCCGAGGAGGCGTACGAGATCGTCAGTGATCCGGTGCGCATGGCGGGCTTCGCCGAGGAGTTCTACAAAGCACGGTGGATCCGCGGCGCGAAGGGCCCCGCCGTCGGTAGCTGGTTCTCCGGCAGCAACCGCAACGGGTGGCGGCGCTGGGTGACCCACGCGCAGGTCACCGAGGCCGAGCCCGGTCGCCGGTTCGCATTCCGGGTGCGGTTCCTCGTGCCGATCTCCCGATGGGAGTACGAGATCACCTCGGCGGGGGACGGCTGCTGCGTCACCGTGCGGAACTGGCTGCGGGCACCGCTCTGGTTCGTCCCGATCGCCATCCTCATCACCGGCCAGCCGGACCGGCCCACCACCAACAAGAACAACATCGCCACCACACTGGCGCGGCTGAAGGCGCATCTGGAGTCCCCGGTCAGCACCATCGAAGATCGTCGCCGGCCGGAGTGGACAGTCTAGACGGAACTGGCGCCACGAGAGTCCCGCGGTAGGTGGCGCAGGCCGTCGACGAGGACGGCGATCCTCGGCGCTGACGTCGGCGAACCGTGCCGTCGGCGACCGCGGCATCGAGCAGCGCCGCGCGGGTGGGGCCGAGTCGCTGCAGGAAATAGCCGGGTAGGCCAGAGAACGCCGGATCGCCCGAGTGCAGCGCGGCCCTGGAGAACCCGGGACTGCGCCGCGGCCTGACCTGCTGCCCCAGACCCACGCCACGGAAGCCCACTCCACGCCGGCCGGTCGCTCCCCGGTCGCCGCGTAGTCCTCGGCAACCGCCCGAAGCTGGTCGACGGTGAGCATGGCGGTCGCGGGCAGAGACACCCGGTCGGGGTCCCATGGGTCGTAGACGACCTCTGGCGGGTCAGTGGGCGGCTTGCCGGCGTTCGGACGTCGCGCTCAACTGGACGCAGGCCGTATCGCCCCATCGGGAGGAAGGCTCGTCCACAGTGGTCCATCAAACTGTTTTGATGTATCGTTCGTGGTGTGGTGTCCGATGTGGTTGCGGGGCCGCCGGTGTTCGTCCGGTTGGCTGGGCATTCGCTGCGGTGGCAGTTGCTCACCGCGCTCGCGGGGAGTGACTACCGGGTGCGTGAGTTGGTGACGTTGGTCGGCCAGCCGCAGAACCTGGTCTCCTACCACCTGCGGTTGCTTCGTGACGGCGGGTTGGTCACGGCGACGCGCAGTACCTTCGACGGTCGCGACAGCTACTACCACCTGGATCTCGACCGCTGTGCTGAGGCGTTCTCGGCGGCCGGGGCGGCTCTGCACCCGGCCTTGCGGTCGTCCGCCGCGCCCGCGAGCGGGGGTCGGATCGCGGTGCTGTTCGTGTGTACCGGCAACAGTGCGCGCTCACCCATTGCCGAGGCGTTGCTGCGGCATCACTCCCGCGGCCGCGTGCGCGTGGCCAGCGCCGGGACTCAGCCCAAGCCGCGGCTTCACCCGGACACCGCACGCGTGTTGCGGGAGGCGTTCGGCATCGAACTCGCCGGCGACCAGCGGCCGCGGCACGTCGACCGGGTGGCGCGCCGGTTCGACCACGTGATCACCTTGTGCGACAAGGCCCGTGAGGTCTGTCCCGAGTTCGACCACCAGCCGCGGCGGGCGCACTGGAGCATTCCTGACCCCGACCGTGCCGGCCTTCGGCGCACGGCGGCCGACATCGACACCCGTGTCCGGCATCTGTTACCCGTTCTCACCAGCCAGGGAGGTTCACGCCATGGCTGACCAACATGCCAGCGTCCGCTACCTCGTCGACGACGTCCAGGCAGCCGTCGACTTCTACACCACACATCTCGGCTTCACGCTGAACACCAACGTGGCCCCCGCGTTCGCCGACGTGACGCGTGGGCACCTTCGCCTGCTGCTGTCCGGACCCACCAGTTCCGGCGCCCGCGCCACGCCCGACGACGCCGCCGGCGCGGGCCGCAACCGCATCCACCTGATCGTCGACGACCTCGACGCCGAGATCAGCCGGCTTCGCGACGCGGGCCTGTCTTTCCGCAGTGACGCCGTTTCCGGCCCTGGCGGGCGTCAGATCCTGCTCGCCGATCCGGCCGGCAACCTGGTCGAGTTGTTCCAGCCGGCCGACCGGAGTTGACGACTACGTTGTGCTCGGTGGAAGGAAGCCGCGGGTGAACAGGTCGTGGGCGGCGGTCAGGTGACGTTGGGCGCGTGACAGTGAGATCTCGTGATGGCCGGGAAACAGCGCGTCAATGTCCAGAGTGGCCAGACGGGACAGGCTGCGCGCGTACTCCGGGACACGGCAGTCGTGCAGGTTCTGTAGTGAGATCCGGCCGCCGGTGAAGACGCAGTCGCCCGAGAACAGGGCCTGGTAGCGCGGGGTTTCGAGCAGGTAGCACGTGTGGCCGTCGGCGTGGCCCGGGGTCGCGATCGCGCTCAGGACCACACCGCCCAGGTCGATTCTGGTGCCGTCTGTGATGGGGACGACCGTCGGGCATGGTGGGAACTGGTAGTCGCAGGGGTACGTTCCGCCTGTTCGCGCCCGCTCCAGGCTGATCATCCGCTCGTCGCCCTTGGCGATCCAGCCGGCCGCCGGGGAAGCGGCCATGACGCGCAGGCCCGGGATCCGTTCCGCCAGGCCGGCCGCGCCGCCGGCGTGGTCCGCGTGGGCGTGGGTCAGCAGCAGGTACTCCGGCAGAGGTGGGTCCATGTTGCGGAGGATCGCGGCCACGTCGCGGCCTGCGCCCGCGTCCACCAGGGCCGCGGACCGTCCACCTTGGATCAGATAGACATGGCAGTCCAGCGGGTCGGTGAGGTCGAAGCCCGCCGCGCCGCTGCCCACCAGCCGCACGTGCTCCGTCAGTCGCACGCCGGGAACCTCCGCGCCAGGTCCACGACGATGTCGGCGGCCAGCCGGACATCCGCCAGCGCCACCGACTCCGTGGCGCTGTGTGCGTCCAGGATCGAACCCGGGCCGAAGACGACCGTCGGGATGCCGGCGCGGGCGATCTTGCTGGCGTCGGTGCAGAACGGCATGCCGTGCACGGTGGCGTCCCGTCCGTGGTCGGTCAGTGCCTGACCCAGCGCCGTGACGATGGGGCTGTCCGCCGGGGTGTCGAGCGCGTAGTCCACTGTGAACGGTGAGTCGACCTCGACCTGCCCCGGTAGCAGTGCCGAAAGCTCCTCGCCCTCGGTTTCCCATACCGTCAGCGGGTTCTCGCCGGGGAGCGTGCGCCGGTCGATGTCGATCTCGCACTGGCCGGGCACGATGTTGGGCCCGGTGCCGCCCTGGATGCGGGTCACGCACCGGGTCGCGGCGCCGAGGAGTGGGTGTTCCGGCAGGCGCGGTGGGTTCGCGTCCACATGCGACAGCACGCGGGTCATGAGCGACACCGCGTTCACCGCCTCGGCCGGGCGGGAGGTGTGGCCGGCCTGCCCGAGCGTCCGCACCGTGTACCTGACGACGCCCTTGTGCGCGGTCGCCGGCACCAGGTCCGTCGGCTCGCCGACCACCGCACCGACCACCGCGGCGGGCAGTCCGTCCAGCAGGCTCAGCACGCCCCGGTAGAGGTGCTCCTCGTCGACCACGCCGGCGAACACCACCGTGTACGGCGGCGTCGGTCCGGCGGCCAGTTCCGCGCACGCCATCATGAACGCCGCGAGCGAGCCCTTCGCGTCGCACGCGCCGCGGCCGAAGAGCCTGCCGTCACGTACCTCCGCCGCGTACGGGTCTACTGTCATGCCGTCCGTCTCCACCGTGTCCAGGTGGGACTCCAGCAGAATCGCCTTCGGGTCCCGGCCCGGCACGACCGCCACGACGTTGGGCCTGCCCGGGAGCACCTCGTGCAGCCGCGCGGTCACGCCTTGGTCGGTCAGCCAGTCCCGGACCACCTCGGCCACCGCCGCCTCGCCAGGGCCGGCGCCGTCCCGCGGGTTCACGCTCGGCGTGCGGATCAGGTCACGCAGCAAGGTTTTCATGTCGTGCGCCGTTCCCGTGCGTACGCCAGCAACAGCGCGATGATGAGCAGGCCCAGCGCCACCTGTCGCGGTCCCTCGTCCAGGTTCCACGCAACGAGCAAGGCGGTCAGCAGCGTCAGCAGCAA
The DNA here is from genome assembly GCF_036378875.1 of Actinophytocola sp. Lineage (GTDB taxonomy): Bacteria > Actinomycetota > Actinomycetes > Mycobacteriales > Pseudonocardiaceae > Actinophytocola. Next base: position 17,976 of record NZ_DASUVO010000006.1, on the reverse strand, counting down.
CGCGCCGGCGACCGTGCCGAGCACGTGTCCCCGACCACCGAGGATGGACGTGCCGCCGAGGACCACCGCCGCGATCGACAGGAGCTGGTACGGGTTGCCCATCGTCAGTGAGCTGGTGCCGGTGAAACCAAGCAACACCAGGCCCGCAACACCCGCGAGCAGTGCGCACGCGGTGTACATCACGAACGTCGTGACCGGCACCGGCACACCCGAGGCCCGTGACGCCGGCTCGCTGTTGCCGAGCGCGAAGGCGTAACGCCCGAGACGGGACAGGTGAAGCAGCCACACGGCCGCCGCGGCGATCGCCAGCCACAGCACCGTGGCCAGCGGGACCCCCAGCACGTCGTCGTTGGCCAGTGCGTCCAGCAACGGGATCCGCGCGGAGCTGGGGGAGCCGTTGGTGTAGATCAGCAGCGCGCCGGCGATCACCGTGCCGGTCGCCAGCGTCATCACCATCGGCGGCAGGTGGAGCCAGATCAGTCCGGCGGCGTTGACGAGTCCGACGAGGACACTGACCGCGAGCGCCACCATGATGCCGGTGGCACCGTCCGAATCGGACGCCACCCGCGCGCAGACCACCGCGGACAGCGCCACCACCGCCGACACGGACAGGTCGATGCCGCTCATCATCACGACCAGCGTCTGTCCTACCGCGACGATGCCGAGGAAGGACGCGGTCTGGATCAGGTACCGCACGCTGGCGATGCTGTCGAAACCCTGTGCGAACAGGACCGCGGCCAGCCAGACCAGCGCCAGCACCCCGAACGACCACGCGGCACGGTTGTCCCGCAGGAGCGCACGCATCACGCCACCCTCTCCCGCGTCGCCAGTGTCTTCACCGCGACCGCGACGACCAGCACCACGCCCTGCAGGATCATCTGGTAGAACGTCGAGATCCCGGTGAACAGCAACAGGTTCGTGAGCAGTCCCAGCAGCAGCGCGCCGAGCACGGTGCCGCGCATCTGCCCGACCCCGCCGAAGAAGCTGATGCCGCCGAGCACGGCCACCGCGATCGAGTTCAGCGTGTACGGCACGCCGATGGTCGGGTCGCCGGACCCGGTCTGGATGGCGAGTCCGATCCCGGCGAGGCCGACGAAGAACCCGGCGAAGCCGTACGCGAGGATCTTGGTCCGCCCGGTGGCGATGCCGTTGGCGTACGCGCCGTGCTCGTTGCCGCCGACCGCGTACACGGCCATCCCGAACCTGGTGCTGCGGACCAGTTTCCACCCCACCAGCGCGATCGCGATCGCCACGGCCGGCAGCGCGATCCCGTGCCAGCCCATGTTGTAGGCACGGACCAGACCGGACGGCACGTGCCCGCCAGGCTGCGGCAACACGATCAGCGTGACCCCGCCCCACAGGAACGACGCGGCGAGCGTGACGATGATGGGTGGCAGGCCGGCGTACGCGACGAGCACGCCATTGGCCGCGCCGGCCAGCACGGTGACGACCAGCGCCAGCGCCATCGCGAGGAGCACGCCGCCGGCGTCGTCGGTTGCGGTGACCACGAAGACCGCCATCCCGAGCGAGAGCACCGCGCCGAGCGACAGGTCGATGCCGCCGGTCAGCATCACGATGGTCTGCCCGACCGCGGCCAGGATCAGCGGCAGGAACTGCGCCGACAGGATCGTGATCGTCGACGGGTCCAGCAGCGTGGGGTCGAGCTGCTGGTAGGCGAACAGGACCACGACGAGCAGCCCGCACAGGCCCACCAGGTCCAGTCGCGCGCGAAGGAACTCAGGCATGGGTCACCTCGCGCCCGACCACCGAGGCGTGCACGAGCCGTTCCTCGGTCAGGTCTTCTCCATGGAGCAGGTCGACGACCGTGCCCTCGTACATGACGGCCACCTCGTCACACAGTCCCACCAGCTCCATCGTGTCCCCGGACGTGACCAGCACTGCCATGCCGTCGTCGGCCAGCCCACGCAGCAGGTGGTAGATCTCCCGTTTTGTGCCCACGTCGATGCCCCGCGTGGGTTCGGCGAGCAGCAGCACCCGTGGGTTGGTGGGCAGCCACTTGGCCAACGCCACCTTCTGTTGGTTGCCGCCGGACAGCCGCCGCACCTCCTGCGCGGGCGAGGACGCCTTCACCCGCATCCGCTCGATCAGATCGGCGACGAGCCGTGCCTCGCGCTGGCGGGAGACCGTGGTCAGCGTGCGGCCCGGGGCGAGCACACGCAGGCTGGGCAGCGCCAGGTTCGTGCGGACGCTCTGTGTCACGTGCAGTCCCTCGGCCTTGCGGTCCTCGGGCACGTAACCGATGCCGCGGCGGATCGCCTCGCGCGGGGCGGACAGCCGACACGGCCGACCGTCCATCTCGATCTGTCCACTGTGGCGTCTCAGACCGAAGAGCGCGCGGAGCACCTCCCGCTGGCCCTGGCCCTGCAGCCCGCCCAGCCCGACGATCCGGCCAGGAACCAGGTCCAGGTCGATGCCCTCACACGCGCTGGGCACCGACAGCCCTCGTGTCCGCAACACCGGCTCCATCCGCGTGTCCCGGGCCGCCTTCGCCGGGAACATGTCGGACAGCTCCCGCCCGACCATGAGCCGGACCAGGTCGTCGTGGTCTGTCTCCTCCCGGTCCCGGGTGGTGACGACCTCCCCGTCCTTGAGGACGGTGAGCCGGTCGCTGATCGCGAGCAACTCACCCATGCGGTGGCTCACGATCACCACGGACCGCCCGCGCTCGCGGAGGTCGTCTACCACCCGGAAGACTGCGTTGACCTGGTCGTCGTCCAGAGCCGAGGTGGCCTCGTCGAGGATCAGCAGGCGCGGGTCCGAGGTCAGCGCCTTGGCCAGCTCGACCAGCTGCCGCACGCCGAGCGGTAGCCGGCCGACCCTCGTGCGCGGATCCACGTCGACGCCGACCCGCGCCAGCAGCGGGCGGGCCTTCGCCACCAGGTCCCGGTGACGCACCAGACCGTGCCGGGTGGGCCAGGCGCCGAGGAACACGTTCTCGGCGACGGTCTGGTGCGGGTTGAGGCTCAGCTCCTGGTGCACCGAGGCGATGCCGGCGGCCCGGGCGCGGTGGGGCGACCACGCCCGGACCGGCTCACCCGCGTACCGGATGGTGCCGGAGTCGGGTGCCAGCAGACCGGTGATCAGCGACAGGACGGTGCTCTTCCCGGCGCCGTTCTCGCCGACCAGGGCGAGCACCTCACCGGTGCGGATCTCGAAGCTCACGTCGCGGAGGACTCGCACCCCGGCGAAGGACTTCGACACCTTCTCGACGCTCAACGACACGGTCAACTCGGTGCTCCCGTTACTCGGCGATCAGCTTGTCGATGTCGCTCTGCGAGATCATCTGGATCGGGTAGGAGTCGTCGGGCTGGTCGGTCTTGACGTACTGGTCGAGGTTGTCGTCGGTGATCTCCGGCAGCGGCACCGTGATGTCGGACGGCACGGACTTGCCACCGGCCTTGGCCACCGCGGCCCGCAGCGCGATCACGCCGAGGTAGTTGGGCTGCGCGGTGGCGAGCGAGGAGAACCCGGACGCCTTCTTCTCCGCCCACATCTTCAGGAAGCCGTTGTAGTTCTCACCGGTGATCGGGACGAGCGTGGCGTTCTGCTTGACCAGTGTCTGGAACGCGGCCGCGGACAGGGCGCCACCCTGGGAGAACACGCCGTTGATCGTCGGGTTCGCCTGGTACGCCGATGCGAACGCCTGCGCGGCCGGGGCCAGGTTGTACTCGCTGTGCACGTTCGCGACGACCTTGATGCCCGGGTACTTCTTGAAGACGCCCTCGGCGCCCTTCCAGCGGTCCTCGCTCACGGACACGCCCGCCGGGCCGTTCATCGCGATGATCTGGCCCTGGCCACCGAGCTTGTCGGCCAGCCACTGCGCCATCATGCGACCCCACTCGACCTGGTCGGTGCCGACCCGGATGACCTTTTCGCTGGTCACGAGGCTGTCGAAGTTGGCGACCACGATGCCGGCGTCCACTGCCTGCTCGAGGACCGGGTTCAGCGCGGTGGACGATCCGGCGTCGACCAGGATCACGTCATACTTCTGCTGGATCATCGCGCGGATCTGCGCGATCTGCTGGGAGGTGTCGCCGTTGGCGTTGAACGTCTCGTAGCTCGCGACCGTGCCGGCGCTCTTCAGCTTCTCGACGTCGTCTTCGATCATCCCGAGCGTCTGCTGCATCCAGGACGGCGCGAGGTAGATGGTGGACCAGCCGACCTTGAGACCGCCGTCGGACCCGCTGTCGCTGGCCTCGCTGGAGTCGACACCGCAAGCCCCTGTGGTCAGTACTGCCGCGAAGGCCATCGCCATCAACGCGCGTCGCGTGAATCGGGCTCTCATGGACTCTCCTCAACGAGCTATGTTCGTAAGTGGTTCGCAAGGCGAATGTGCGATAGCCTGCGCCTACGAGGCCTACGCCGTCAATAGGGAGTTCGTTAAGACCCGGCAACGGTGTAGCTTGAGTGGGAACCACTTCCGAACCTAGGTCGTATAGAGGTGCCATGCCGATCGTGCTCGGACTCGTCCTCCACGAGAGTCACCGGACCGTCTACGAGGAGGCGGCGCGGACGCTGTCCGGTGTGCGGCTGGAGTGGATCGGCTACCAGCACGAGGACGAGATCCGTCCTCGGGTCGAAGACCTGTTCGGCAGGCTGCACGTGGACGGGCTCATGCTCGGTCAGGTCCCGTTCGCCCGGGTCCGGGACGTGATCCCGGCCGACGTTTCGGTGACCGTGACCCGGTCCGCCGGCCTCGACCTGTCCGTCGCCCTGTTCCGCGCGGCCGCCCGCGGCTGGCGGGCCACGCCCGTCAGCATCGACACCTTCGACCCGGAGACGGTCGACGAGGTGGTGCGGGCGCTCGAGATCGAGCGTGACCAGGTGAGCTGCCTGCCCTACGACCCGGCGCAGACCGTCGACGAGATCGTCGACTTCCACCGGACGTTCACGGCGAACACGGGCGCGGAGTACGCGATCAGCGTGCGCACCGCGGTCACCGCACGGTTGACCGAGACCGTCCCGGTGCTGAACGCGCATCCCGGCTCGTCCACGATCAGGGCCAACCTGCACGAGCTCGCACTGCGGGTCCAGTCGCAGAAGGCCGACGCGTCCCGGTTCGCCGCCGGCGTGTTCATGGTCGTCAACCAGGACGTGCAGTCCGATGTGGACAGAGCACGGATCGGGTTGATGAACCTGCTCGTCAACGCGCCGGAGTTCAGTGACGCGTGGATCGAGAACCGGGACCGCAGGGGTGTGGTGGCGTTCGCGCACCGCGCGCTCTTCGAGCAGGCCACCGACAACTGGGTCTCGATGTCGATTCTCGGCCGGGCGCAACAGACTCTGGGCATCCGCGTGGCGGCAGGCTTCGGTGTCGGCGCGTCCGCCCGCACCTGTGTCCAGCTGGCCGAGTGGGCGGCGGCGCGGGCCGAGCAGGAGAGCGCGCCGGCGGCGTACCTGGTCGAGGACGGTGGGGTGATCATCGGTCCGATGGGCGGCTCGGACTCCGGCACTCCGCTGAACTACACGTACCGCGAACACGGCGGCAACTTCGAGGAGCTCGCCCGTCGCGCCGGGCTGTCCGCCGCGACGCTCTCGCGGCTCGCCGCGCTGGAACGCAGCCTGCAGGGCCGGCCCATCTCACCGAGCGACCTGGCCTCCTCGCTCGGCATCACGGATCCCAGCGGGCGCAGGCTGATCCGTAAACTGGGGGAGTCGGGCTTGGTCACCGAGGAGGGCAGCGCGCAGTTGCACCGCAAGGGGCGGCCCACCCGCCTGTACCGGCTCGGTATCGGGGCGGCCGCCGCGGAGGACGAGCGCGATGACCAGCGCGCGTGACGACGGCGTGGCAGCGGAGGGAAGTGGAGCGAGCCAGTGAGCGCAGACCTGTTGCTCAGCGGCGGTGACGTCGTCGATGTCGGCGGCGGGCACGTCGGCCGGTTCGACATCGCGGTCCGCGGTGGCCGGATCGCTGCCGTGGCACCGGATCTGCCGCACGAGGCGGCCCAGGAGGTCATCGACGTCACCGGCAAGCTGGTCACCCCCGGCCTGGTCGACATGCACACCCACGTGCACCCCGGCGCCACGTACTGGGGCATCGACCCCGACCCGATCGCCTGGTACTCGGGCGTCACCACCTGGGTCGACGCCGGGTCGGCCGGCGCGTACACGCTCGACTCGCTGCGCGCGGCGGCGCGTTCGTTCCGGGTGCGGACCGCGGCGCTGCTGAACATCTCCTCGGTCGGTCTCACCGCGGCGGACGGCGAGTGCCGCGAACTGTCCAACTGCGACATCGACCTGGCCACCGCGACCGTGGCGGCCAACCGCGACCTCGTCGTCGGCGTGAAGGTGCGCATGGACGGCAAAACCGTTGGCGCGAACGGGTTGGAGCCGCTGCGACGCGCACTCGCGGTCGCGTCGGCCGGTGGTGTCCCGGTCATGGTGCACATCGGCGTCGAACCGCCCACAGTGGACGAAGTGCTCGGGCTGCTGCGCCCCGGCGACATCGTCACGCACTGCGCCAGCGGGCTGGCCAGCGGCATGCTCGACGGGAGCGGGCTCGCCCCGGCGGTCCGCGAGGCCCACGCGTCCGGCGTGCTCTTCGACATCGGGCACGGCTCCGGCGGGTTCGCCTTCGACGTCCTCGAAGCGCAGCTGGCGGCTGGGGTCGTGCCGCACACGATCTCCTCCGACCTGCACGCGCGGTGCCTCTATGGTCCGGTTTTCGACCTGCCCACCACGATGACCAAGCTGCTCGCCGTCGGGATGACCATCGAGCAGGTGGTCGCCGCGGCGACCGTGCGGCCCGCCGAGGCACTGGGGCTGCCCGACGGCGCCGGCACGCTGGCCGTCGGCGCTCCGGCGGACCTCGCGGTGTTCTCCGTGGAGGAGGGCGACTTCGCGGTGGCCGACTCGCACCGGCAACGGCGCACCGCGCATCGGAGACTCGTCAACGACGCCACCTACGTCGCGGGCCGGCCGCTGCCGCCGCGGCTGCCGGAGGGACCCAGGCCGTGGATCCCACTCACCGCCGCCCAGCGGGCCGCGTTGCGGGAGCGTGACCGACGGGTGCGGGAACTGCTCCGCACTCCTCTTGTCGACGTGGACGGGCTGGCCGAGCAGTACCCGCGCACGTAGCCGAGTTCAGGAGAGTTCGTCCAGGAAGGCCTGCAACTCGGCGATACGGGGATGGTTCGGCGGTAGGCGGCTTTCGTAGTGCGCGAGGCATTCCCGGGTCAACCGCGCCGCCTCGGTCCTGGTGCCCTCGACGGCCACCACCCGCGCCAGGTTGGCGATCGACCGCACGGTGTTCGGATGGCCTCGGCCGAACATGCGCTCGCACTCCGCCACGTTGTCCCGCAACAGGCGGCCAGCCTCGGCGTACTCCTCAAGTCCAAAAAGGACGGTGGCGAGATTGTTCCGCACGTTCGTGGCGAAGTCCGTCTGGTCCGGTGTGCCCGTGACCGAGGCGAGCACGGCTCGGAACAGTTCGGCCGCCTCCGCGGCGTGTCCGAGCTGGAACATGGTGGCGGCGAGGTTGTTGCGGGCGATGGCGGCTTCCTCGCTGTCAGCGCCGAAGGTGCCTTCCGCGTCGGCCAACAGATCGCGGTACAGCACGGCCGCCTCCTCGAACCGGCCAGCTGACCGCAGCGCGTTCGCGGTGTTGTCGCGGCTGATCAAGGTGGACTTGTCCCTGGCGCCAAGGGATCTGGCCCGACGATCGGACACGTCCTCGTGCAGTGCCTGCGCTTCCGCTGGCCGGCCGAGCTCGGTGAGCACGACGCCGAGCGCCTGCGCGGTGCTGAGCGTGTCCTGGTGCTCGCTGCCCAGTATCCGTTCCTGGCCGGCGAGCGCGTCGCGAAGCAGCTCCTCGGCCAGCTCCAGGTTGCCGACGGCACACTGCATGTCGCCCGCCTCGTACATGGCGGTGAGCGTGTCGGGGTGATCCGGGCCGAGGTTGCGGTAGGTGAGCCGCGCGACGCGGTGCAGTAGTTCCGCCGCGTCCTTCTGCTGGCGGGGATCCTTCGACATGAGGTGTCCGACCTGCTGCATCGCCCTGACCGACTCCGGATGTTCCTCGCCGTGGCGTTGGACCGCCGTCCGCAACCGCAACCGCGCCGACGTGAGCGCGTCCGGAGTGATGGTGACCTCGCGCTGCTTGTCACCGCGTCGCCGCAGGAAACCCATGGCGCCCCCTCCTGTGGTGGACCCACCCTCGCACAGGCCAGTGGCCGTTCGCGCCGTCAGACGCCCGAATGCACCCAGCTGGCCCACTCTCTACTCTGTGGTACGTTATAGTGGTATTCGGTGTCACCGAGTACCAGTGTGGCTGGGAGGACCAGGATGGACGACCTGACGGAGATGCTGAAGGGCACGCTCGAGGGGTGTGTGCTCGAGATCATCGGCGGCGAGGAGACCTACGGGTACGCCATCACGCGTCGGCTGAACGAACTCGGCTTCGTCGACGTCATCGAGGGAACGGTGTACACGATCCTGCTGCGATTGGAGAAGAACGGGCTTGTCCAGGTCGCGAAACGACCGTCCGGGCTCGGCCCACCGCGCAAGTTCTACGCGCTCAATGACGCGGGGCGCGAAGAGCTCGCGAGGTTCTGGGCGAAATGGGAGTACGTCTCATCACGGATCGACAAGCTCAGGGAGGGCAAGGGATGAACTTCTGGGAGACCATCACCGGCAGCGATCTCACCAGGGAATGGAAGGCGTTCGAAGTCCGGGCCGCGGCATTGCCCGCCGACTACCAGGCCGCGTGGGAGAAGATCAAGATTTGTCTTTCTCCCTACTCGGACTTCACCGGCCGCAACCTGATGCCGATCGTCGACGGTGTCCTGGGCCTGCTCGAAGAGACGGCGTCCGATGGGCAGCGCGTTCACGAGGTGCTGGGTGACGACATCGAGGGGTTCTGCGCGGCGCTGGCCGGCGGTGAAGGAGCCCGGAGTTATCGCGACCGGTGGCGCGAGCAGTTGAACAGGAACGTCGCAAGGAAACTGGGCCGGCTCGGAGGTTGACGTGGGTATCCAAGACATCATCGAGGGCAAGAAGCAGTGGCGGGCGCACATGGCGCGGGTCAAAGCGCTCCCGAGGGACTACCAGATCGTGTACAAGGAGATCCAGCGGTACTTCTTCAAGGTCGGGCCGGTCGGGCTGGCTGACGGGCAGCTGCTCTCGGAGCTTCTCGATTTCTTCGAGGAGGGCGTCGCGGCCGACAAGGGAGTTCTGGAGCTCATCGGCGACGACGTCGCGGCCTTCTGTGACGGCCTGGTGAAAGACACGCGCACCTACGCGGACATCTACCAGGAGTCCATCGGCGGGGAACCTGGCACGGCCGGGAAGTAGTACCTGCCTGGCATCCGGTCTCCCGGCCATGTCGACCGGGAGACCGGTGCGGAGATCATCGTGTTGCCACGCAAGGAAGTCTGACGGCCTGCCTCACACGCCGGCCGAGACCGTCACCCCGGCGCCGACCTGTCGTGGCGTCGCGACGCCGGTCACCAGGTTGCCCGTCGAGGTGACCACCAGCCCGGCGCCCGACCCGCGCTGGTAGTTCAGGCCGACGCCCACTCCGTTGCCGCGCACCGTGTTGCCGATGACCGCGAGGTTGCCGGTGCCGTAGTTCACCCGTGTCTCGAGGAACGTCCCGGTGCCACCGGAGAAGTCGAAGACGCGGTTGCCGGACACAGTGGAGGCCGCGTCGCCCTGGATCGACAGCCGGATGCCGGACTCGACGAAGTCCTCCAGGTAGTTGTCGGTGATCGAGGAGCCGTACAACCGCTCGGCCCACAGGGCGACGCGACCGACGTCGTAGACGTGGTTGCCGCGCACGAGCCAGCCCGCGGCGTTGTCCATGCCGATGCCGTCGGTGCCGGCGCCGCCGATCCAGTTGTCCAGCAACTGCCAGTCGGTCACCGAGTTGCCGGTGTCCTCGACGTCGGTGGCGACGTCCTCCACGTTGATGCCGCGTGCGCCGGAGTCGTGGATGTGGTTGCCGACGATCCGGCCGTTGACCTGGGTGTTCGTCAGCGCCGTCCCGTTGGCCGACAGGTTGGTCACCCGGATGCCGTGCCGGGTGGCGTCCCGGATCACCACGTCCTCGACGACCGACTGCCACGACCGCAGCACCAGCGCGTCGTGGGCGCCGGGGTTGGCGGCGCCGTCCGCCAGCAGGGTCAGCGACCGGATGGTCACCGGTTCACCGGTCCACGGCACGTTGTCCAGGTAGGTGTCGCTGGCGAGCATCGCGTCCAGGTTGGCGCCGGCCGCCTGCTGGATGACCGCGCCGGTGCGGGAGACGCCCCGCAGCGTCCGGTTGCCCTCGAGCCTGATCGTGCCGTCGATCAGGCAGGTGCCCGACAGCACCACCTCGCCACCGGTCGCGGTCCCGCCGAGCGCGGCGTTGATCCGCTCGTCGTCGCCCGTGTTGTTGGCACACAACAACTCGACCCGGTCGTCACCCCATGCCTGGCCGCTCGACAGCACCGCGGCCACCAGCGCGATCACGAGGGCCAGCAATCCCGCGCGCCGTACCTGTCTCATGCTCGTCCTTTCGCACTCACGAAACACCAGAGGTCTAGACCACTCTCGATGCACAGTAGCGAAAGAAGCTAACCATGTTCAGGAGTAGTTCGACGAATATTGTCGTGATGCTGCCAGCGGGTCGGCGGTCAGGCTTGGCTGGCGTGGGACGCGAGGCGATCGGCGAGCGCGATGACGAGGTCGCGCAGTTCAGCGGGGCGCTCGATGACGAACGGCCGGTCGAGCGAGGCCAGTACCGGAGGCAACCAGTCGAGCCGTTCCGCCCGCAGCTCGACGCGCAGCCAGCGCTCGGTCGCCCGCTCCTCGCCTGCCGCGGGCGCGTGCTCCTCCAGGTTCGCGACACTGGCGGGAAGGTGGGCGCGGATCTGCTCGACCGTCCCGTGGATCCGCAAGGTCACCTCGTGCCGGTACTCGGCTGTGGCGAAGGCTGACAACAGGCGCTGTGCTGGGTCGGGCCCCGCAGGCGTTTCGAATGAGCCGGGCAGGGTGCGCGCGTCCGCGATGCGATCGAGCCGGAAGGTTCGGTCCGCGCCTATCTGGGCGTCCTTGCCCGTGACGTACCACCGGCCCGCATGGGCGACGATCCCGTACGCGTGCAGCGTGCGTTCGCTGCGCCGTCCGTCGCGGTCGGTGTAGCGGATCGAGACCGGTCGGCGGTGGCGCACCGCATCGGCGATGGTGAGCAGGACCCCGGCGTCCGGGGTGTCGAACTCGCCGGACTGATCCGTGAAGGCGAGGGATTCCAGGAGTGTGTCGAGGCGGCGGGCGATGTGCTTGGGCAGCACCCGCCGGATCTTCGCCGATGCCGTCTCGTTCGCGGTGTGCTGCGTCGTCGTCAGCCCTGCCCGGCGGCCGGCGACCAGGCCGAGCAGCACGGCCAGCGCCTCGTCGTCGCTGAGCATGAGCGGAGGCAAGCGGTACCCGGGGGCGAGCCGGTACCCGCCGTAGCGGCCGCGCACCGATTCCACGGGCACGTCCAGGTCGATCAGCTGGTCCACATACCGCCGCACGGTGCGCCCTTCGACGCCGAGCCGGTCGGCGAGTTCGGCCACCGTCCGGGTGCCGCCCGACTGCAGCAGCTCCAGGAGTGTCAGCACGCGGCCGGTTGGTCGAGGCACGTGCGTAGCCTAACGCGAATACAGGACCGATTCTGTCCACTATTTCTCCTAGCCTGCGACGTGCACGCCTCCAGCACAGCCAAGGAGATCCCCATGGACTTCGTCTCGATCCGCATCATCACCAGCGACGTGGCGCGCCTCGTCGAGTTCTACGAGCGAGCCACAGGAGTGCTGGCGACGTGGGCCACCGAGGACTTCGCCGAACTCAGGACCGTGGGCGCCACTCTCGCGATCGCCGGCACCCGCACCGTCCCGCTGTTCGCCCCGGGCTCTGCCCGCCCGGCGGACAACCACAGCGTGATCACCGAGTTCCTCGTCGACGACGTGGACCGCGTTCACCAGAACCTGACCGGCTTCGTCACCGACTTCGTCACCGAGCCCACCACGATGCCCTGGGGCAACCGGTCGCTGCTGTTCCGTGACCCCGACGGCAACCTCGTCAACTTCTTCACCCCCGTCACTCCGGCGGCCATCGAGAAGTTCGCACGCTGACGCTTGCGTCGACACGTACCTCTGCTGCTCCTGACCGGGAGTGTTGATCGCGCGTGCAACCTCCCAGGGGCCGACCGCGTTGTTACCCCGTCCAAGATCTGCAGGAGGATGCCGGTGGCCGGTTTCGATGAAGACTTCGCCGACTTCTACTCGGCGCGGTTCGACGCGGCGCGGCGTACCGCGTACGCGCTGTGCGGCGACTGGGTCGAGGCGGAGGAGCTGGTCCAGGGAAGCTTCGTCCGTTTGTACGCGAAGTGGCCACGCGTGGCCGGCGGCAACGCGGAGGGCTACCTGCGCACCACCCTTGTCCGGCTCTTCTTCGACACCAGGCGGCGGGGTCGCGCGAAGGAACTCCTGGTCGCCGAGGCGCCTGAGCGGTCGGAGCACTCGAGGGACATGGCGCGCGTCGACGAGCAGCAGTCGCTGCTGGCGGCACTACAGGACGTGCCACCCAGGCAGCGGGCAACGCTCGTGCTGCGCATCGTCCACGACCTGCCCGTCGAGCAGGTCGCGCAGGTGCTGCGGTGCTCGGCGGGCACGGTCAAAAGTCAACTGTCACGAGGGATACAGGCGTTGCGGGCGGCGTACCGCGACACCGACACACCGGAGCGGAGTGTGCGAGATGTGGGATGAGGATGGCCTCGGGGCCGCGTTGCGGGCCGAACTGGCGCAACGGACCCCGCCAAGGCCCCGCGGCGGGCTGGCCGACGCGGTCGCTCGTGGCCGGCGTCGGCGTCGGCGCCAGCAGTTCGGCACTGCGCTGGCGGCGGTGGTCGCGGTCGCCGGGGTGGCCACGGTCGCCGTCACCGCGGGAGCCCTGCCTTCCGGCGGTCAGGACGTCGCGGCGACCGGGACGTCCCAGACCGGGTCGACCCCGACCGAAGCGCCGTGGCCGCGGGCCGATCTGCCAGCGCACTCCCCGTCCACCACATGGACTCCGGCGGCGACCGCGCCACCACCGGCCGGCTGGCCGACCGAGCCAGTGCCCAGGTGCGAGATCCCCGACATCACCGACCGCGACCTGGACAGCGTCCGCGCCGACCTGTCGACGCTGCAAGATCGGGTCTTGCAGGCCCTGGCCGCGGTGAAGGGGCCGTGGGTCTGGCCCAGTTCGGCGTCGGCCCAGGGGCCGAGCAGCGTTCCGGTGGCTGGGCCCGATGGCGTGACGTCGGTCGGCGGCCTCCTGGTCGAGGAGAAGGTGCCGTCCACCAGGCCGAACACTCGCGACGCGTTCATCTACACCGCCGACGTGTCCGACGCCGAGGGCATCGGCAGCGTGGTGCTCACCTTCGGCCGGTTCACCGGTGATCCACTGACCGCGGCGGACGACCAGGCCTACGACATGGGCAACTGTCAGCCACCGAAACGGCACGTGCTGGCGGACGGGACCGTGTTGCAGATCTACGACGTGGTGCCGAGCGAACCGTTCGCGTCGCAGAACCAGACCCTGCGGATCTACCGGCCGGACGGACAGCTGTCCTCGCTGTCGGTGCGGAACTTCGGCAGTCCGGACTTCGAAACCAACCGGGACGATCCCGGAAACCCGCACCGGGTCGGCGCCGGCCGGCCGACGCTGCCGCTGACGGAAGCGCAACTCGCCGAACTGGGCCTGGCCCTGGTGGGTTGACCGTCAGTGACCTACTCGCCTGGAGCGGTGGGGTCGCCTAACCGCGGCGTGCGTGATCGCCCGCTGCGTAGCGTTTCCAGGTTGCGCCTGCCTCGGCGGCGAGCAGCTCGGCGCGGGCGGGATAGTAGCCGCCGAGGCAGGCGACGACGGCGGGTGGGGCTTGGATGAGCAGGTCGCGGATGGCGCGGGTGCGGCGGTTGAGGTTGGGGATGCCCAGCCGATGCAGCCGCAGCCGCAGTGAGCCCGGATGGAGGGGTTGGGCCGGCGCGCCGGCCGGGGAACAGCAGAGTGCTGGCGGGGTTGGTGGCGGTGGCCTGGTTCGACCGGGTGGCGATGTGAGCGAGCAACACGGTGGAGAACGGCGGGATGATCGGCACGGTCTTGCCGACGACGAGACGCAGTCGGACCTCGCCGATGACGAGTTCGACGTCGGCCACGGTGAGCCGCGCGATCTTGAGGGGTTGGGTGTGAGCAGGATCAAGAGCGCGACCACGCGGTTCTGCAACGGAATGTGTCGTCGTCGTGGACACGGCGGATCAGCTGCTGGTGGTGGTGAACCCACCGATCGATGTCGGGCTTCCCAGCATCCCCAGTTGGGTCGCACGCTGACCCATTGCTCCGATCACGCAGTCGCGAGTTCGCATCGGACGCGATCGGCGACCGTCGCGCGCACGGCGAGAGGTGTGCGCGCGAGGACGGTGGGGTCAGAGCATGGCGAGCCGGTCCACCAGTAGCTCCGTCCTCCGCTCGGTGTGCTCCGGCGGCAGCCGTCCCGCTCGGGTCAGTGTGGCCAGCCCGTGCAGGGACGCCCAGAACACCTCGGTGAACAGCCCCGGGTGGACGCCGTCGCCTGCGACCTCGCCGAGGGTCTCCAGCAGGGCGGCGAAGGCGTCCTTCAGTGGTTCTGGAGTGTCCGCCTTCGCGAACGCCAGGCCGCCGTCGAGCTGGAACATGGCGTCGTAGACCGCCGGGTTGCGTGCGGCGAAGTCGAGGTAGGCGCGGGCTAGGGCGGTGACCCGGGCGCGCGGACCGTCCGCGGCGGAGGCGGCCGCGGCCCGTACCGCCGCGGCCATCTCGGCGGCGCCTTCGAGGGCGACGGCGCCGATGATCTCGCGTTTGCCGCGGAAGTGGCTGTAGAGGACGGGCTGGCTGTATTCGATGCGCTCGGCGAGCCGGCGGGTGGTGACCGCGTCCCAGCCCTGCTGCTCGGCGAGTTCGCGGGCCGTCGCCACGATGAGGCGTTCGCGGTCCGCCCGTTCGCGCTCCTTGCGTTCCTGTACCGACACAATTCGATCCTAGCATCGCTAGACAAGCGAGCGACAGTAGGATTAGCGTTGACATGTCATCTATCAATGCTAGGAGTCGTCATGCTCAACGCACTCGAGGTGTTCACCACCGTGGTCGTCGGCCTGATGGTGGGGGTGGAGTTCTCCGTCGCCTTCGTCATCAACCCGATCCTCGACGCCCTTCCCGACGACAGCAGCCAACGCGGCCGCGCCCACGGGGGCCGGATGCTCGGTGCCGTGATGCCGTTCTGGTACATCGGCTCGCTCGTCCTCGTCGCGGTCTGGGCCATCGCCGGATGGCACCACGACGGCACCGGCCTCGTCGTCACTGGCGGCGCACTGCTGATCGTGAGCGTGATCATGTCGGTCCTGCTGCTCGTCCCGATCAACAACCGGGGCAAGACGTGGACCCCCGAGAACCGGCCAGAGGACTGGAAGGAGCAGATGAACCGCTGGGACCGCTTCCACTACGTCCGCGTCGCCGTCATCATCGCCGCCTTCGCCCTGCTGGTCGCCGCCCTCGCCTGAGCCCGCGGGCCGACACCGCACACGCGGGGCCACATGACCGACTTCGATACTGGCCCTACGCGCACGTCGTTCGGGGGTCGAGTGGTGCGCCGGCCGGCCAGGCGAGGTCCTCCTGTTCCAGGAAGCCGTCGGCGCGGATCTGGAGGATGGGCATGGCCTTGTTCGCGGGGTTGCCGTTCCGTTCGAGTGCGATCACGCCGGTCGCGCCAGGAATGGTGTTGGTGCACCGGAAACCGAGCAGGTAGTCGCTGACCGTGCTCGGATCGCTGGTGGCGAGCGGGTTCCGGCGAATCGCCGTGATGGCGGTGAGCGCCGCGTCGTGGCTCATCATGGCGTGCCCGTCGGCCAGGTCGACCTGGCCGAACCCGCTCTCGAGGAACATCTCCGTGAACGCGTCGTAGTTCTTGCGGTTGTCCGAGTCCGGTGGCGCGGTGTCCCACTGACCGTCGTGCGCGAGCGCGGTGTAGAACACCCGGAACCCGAGATGACCCGAAGCGGGCAGCGGCTTGCCGGCGATGTTGGCCGCGTCGTCGCCGGTCACGATGTCGAGCGACCGGATGCCGCACGAGCCGCCCTCCGCGAGCGCGGTCATGAAGGACACCAGGTCCGCGCTGCGCCCGGCGAAGACGACCACATCCGGGCGGTTCACACAGATGTCCGGGCGCATCTGCACGAACCGGTTCGTCATGTACTCGTCGCGTTGGGCGCCGTTGAGTTGCTGCCTCGGCGACCGGTACGGATCGGTGTACGGGATCCCGATCCCGACCCGGGACTCGTACTCGGCGGTGAACGCCGACGCCAGCGTCCTGCTGTAGCTGTCCTCCTCGTTCAGGTCGTGGACCAGCATCACCCGCTGGTAGCCGTGCGTGCCGAGGTAGGACACCATCGCCCGGGCCTCGTCGGTGTTGGTGGGGGCCACCCGGGCGAAGTGCTGGATGGGTCTGCCGTCGAGGTCGGTGTTCATGTCGTCGGCGGTGACGACCGAGCCGACGGTCGCGATGCCGGCGGAGGAGAGGGCGGCCACCGCCCGTCGGGTGTTGTCCAGGCTCTGCCCGATGCCGGTGACGGCGGCGATCCGCTCGGGCTCACGGGCCTTCTTGATCGCGTCCACGGCCTGTGGCCACCACTGCGCCCGGCTGCCGTAGCTGGCGAGCAGCAGCTTGATCTTCGGGTCGGTGCCGCCCGCGACGGACTCCTCGTTCGCGCGCCGCACCGCCGTCATCGCACCCTGGACGCGGTGCCGCAGGGGAGCGATCGTGTCGCTGTCCTGGCTCGGATCCGGGGTCATGTTGTCGAGCAGCACGATCGTGGTGGCCGAGCCGGTGATCTCCGCGTTCAGTGCGGACAACTCGCGGGTGAGGTCGGCGAGCGGGCCGTTGTCGGCGAAGCCGACGGAGTCGAGGTCCAGGCCAACGCAGGTCCGGGGTGTGCCGACCGCGTCCAGTCCAGGTCCGCAGGGAGCCGGCGGTTCGAGCGCAACCAACGTCAGCGACGTCGCCGCGATCACGACCGAGACCAGCGACGTGGAGCTGACCACCCAGTGCCGCCTCGGCCAGCGACGCGGGTGGACGAGACGACCGGACGAGTGACCCCAGCCGTGCAACGAACGGGTGAGACGCGAGAACCACCGCATGGCCGATCCGTTTCTGTGTGTGGGGGCGGTCAGTCGTGCAGGTCGCCGACGTCCGGCCTGCGCGACTGTGTGCGCAGGTCATGGAAGGCCTGGGAGATCACGTCGTGCAGCTCCTCGTCCGGCATGGCGAACGGGTTCGCCGAAAGCCACTTGGCGATGACGAGCCGGGTGACGATGTTGCCGATCGGCGGTCGTTCCGGCGGCGTGGTCGTGATGTGCCTGTCGACCAGCTCGTGATAGTGGTCGGCACTCGGGCAGTTGAGCGAAAGATTGTCCGGCGCCCTGGTCACCAGCCGGAGCCGGCCGGTCCAGTCCGCGTGGGGTTCGGTGTCGAAACTGGTCGTGAACGCCGACACCACGGCGCCGAACTGCCCGAGCGCCAGCCGGCAGTAGGCGTCGCGTGCCGGGTCTCCCTTGGTGTCCGGCTCTTCGAGCAGCGCCGTGAACTGGTCGAGATAGGACGGCAGGTCCTGCTCCGTGCCCCGTTCGACCAACGCCGACACCAGGGTGCGCGCCAGCCACGGATGCAGCTCGGCGTGGTCCGGGGTGGCGGCGTGGTCGGCGGGCACGATCACCCACAGGGACTCGCGAAGCTCGGTGAGGATGCGGCCGAGGCGGGGATGGGCGACGACGCTCGTCGCCTCCGCGGGCACCAGCCAGAGCGCGGTGGCGAACGGCGCGGCGCTGACGAGCTCGTCCGTGCCGATGGGCAGGCCGTCGGGGGTACGCCGGTCACCCGCGATCTCCGCCGCCCAGGAACGCCAGTGACCGGCTTCTGACGCG
>NZ_DASUVO010000005.1:0-28646 GCF_036378875.1 Actinophytocola sp. | reverse complement strand
GGACCGACGACCTCGGGCCAGCCACTCGCGAACGCCTTGTTCTTGTTGGTGAGTACCTCGTGCACCGCCTCGGGTCCGGAGGCGGCGACGACCTTGCGGCCGAACGCCTGCCACCAGCACACGGGCCCGTGCCGCCGCATCAGCTGGAGCTGGAAGGCCGGGCCGTGGCGGACGGTGTTGACGCCCAGCCCCACGAACGGGATGCCGCGGTCGCCGACGACCGGCTTCAACCCGCTGCCGGCCGGCGGGGTCGCGAGGGTGGCCGCGCGCAGCGGAACCCGTTCGAGGAGCGCGTCGAACCAGTGCGAGGTGTCCACCGCGACAAGCCGTGAGTTCTCCGCGACAGCGTCTTCCGGCCGTGTGTCCATGTGAGCAGGCCCTCCCGGAGCTCGTCAGGGGAGTCGACACCTGCCCGACATCCGTGTGCCATCGCCCATGCATCACGCCAACACCCACGGGACATCGGCTGCGAACGCCATGGATGCCCCGCGGAGAGAGGCGGCTGCGAGATTACGTCCCCGTCTCCCGCCCCGGCGCCCGCGCCGGGACGACGGCAAACGAGATCCCTGGGGGCCAACGTGGTGTCAGCCGAGTCAAGTCACGTCGCAGCCGCCGCCGGCATACCGGACGCGGGTGTGGATCCGGTGGCCGTCGTCGGCATGGGGTGCCGCTACCCGCGAACCATCTCCTCTCCGGGGGAGCTGTGGGAGTTCGTGGCGCGCGGCGGCAACGCCGCGGAACCGGGGTTCCCCGCCGACCGCGGTTGGGACCTGTCGGCGCTCACCCGCACCGACCCGGGTGCGCCCGGTGCGACCTACGTGCGTGGGGGGTCGTTCATCGACGGCGTGGGGGACTTCGACCCGTCGGTCTTCGGCATCAGCCCACGCGAGGCGCTGGCGATGGACCCGCAGCAGCGCCTCCTGCTCGAGGTCTCCTGGGAGGCGATCGAGCGCGCCGGTATCGACCCGACGAGTCTCGCCGGTACCCGCACCGGCGTCTACTTCGGAGTTGTGGCGCAGGAATACGGCCCTCGGGTGTTCCTCGGCGAAGCCGACCAGGCCGGCCACCTCACGACGGGCACGGCGCCGAGCGTGGCCTCGGGCCGGGTCGCCTACTCACTGGGGCTGGCGGGACCCGCGATCACCGTCGACACCGCGTGCTCGTCGTCCCTGGTGGCCGTGCACCTCGCCGTCCGGGCGCTCCGGGCGGGCGAGTGTTCGCTCGCGCTGGCCGGCGGCGCCAACGTGGTCTGTTCGCCAAGCATCTTCGTCGGGTTCGCACACCTCGGCGCGCTGGCACCGGATGGCCGCAGCAAGCCGTTCTCGTCGGGTGCCGACGGGTTCGGCGTCTCGGAGGGCGCGGGGGTCCTCGTCCTCGAACGGCTCTCGGATGCGCGCCGGCGTGGTCACCACGTGCTGGCGGTGCTGCCCGGCACCGCGATCGGCCAGGATGGGGCGTCCGAGGGCCTCTCCGCGCCGGACGAGGCCGGTCAGCGGCGGGTGATCCTCGACGCCCTCGCCGACGCCGGCCTGTCACCCGCCGACATCGACGTCGTCGAGGCCCACGGTACGGGGACGAAGGTCGGTGACCCGGTCGAGGCGCGTGCGCTCCTGGGAACCTACGGCGCCGCCCGGTCAATCGATCGTCCGCTGCTGGTCGGCTCGGTCAAGTCGAACATCGGACACGCGCAGGCGGCCTCCGGCGTCGCCGGTGTCATCAAGATGGTCGAGGCGATCCGGCACGGCGAGGTGCCCGGCACCCTGCACCTGTCGGGCGTGACCGATGCCGTCGACTGGTCGCCGGGTACGGTCCGGGTGGTGCCGGAGAGCACCGGGTGGCCGGTCACCGGCGGTCCCCGTCGGGCGGCGGTGTCGTCGTTCGGGATCAGCGGGACCAACGCCCACGTCATCGTGGCGCAGGCACCCGAGGACCCCGCCGGCGTCGGTGAGCCGTCGGTTCCCGGAGTCGTGCCGCTCCTGCTCTCCGCGAAGACGGACGCGGCGTTGCGGGCGCAGGCGTCCAGGTTGCACTCCCACCTCACCGAGCGGCCCCAGCTCCGGCTCACCGACGTGGCCCATGCGCTGGCGACCGGCCGGGCACGTTTCGACCACCGGGCGGTCCTCTTGGCAGGTGACCGCACGGAAGCACTGGGCGGGCTGGCCGCGCTCGCGGCGGACAGCCCGGACGCCACCACCGTCACCGGCCGGGCCGGGACGGCCGGCGGCGTGGTGTTCGTGTTCCCGGGGCAGGGTTCCCAGTGGGCGGGCATGGCGGTCGAGCTGCTCGACAGCAGTCCGGTGTTCCGGGCCGAGATCGAGGCGTGTGATCGCGCCTTCGCCGAGTACACCGACTGGTCGCTGCTCGACGTCCTCCTCCGCCGGATGGGGGCGCCGGATCTGGATCGCGTGGACGTCGTGCAGCCAGCGCTGTTCGCGGTCATGGTCTCGCTCGCGCGGTGCTGGCAGGCGTTCGGTGTCGAGCCCGCCGCGGTGATCGGGCACTCGCAGGGTGAGATCGCCGCCGCCTACGTCGCGGGCGCGCTGTCCCGCCGGGACGCGGCGCGGATCGTCACCTTGCGGAGCCGGACGATCGTGGACATCGCCGGTACGGGCGGGATGGTCTCGGTGTCGCTTGGCGCGGCGGACGTCGTGCGCCTGCTGGCAAGGTGGGCCGGCCGCCTCGACGTCGCCGCGGTCAACGGGCCGCGGTCGACCGTGGTCTCCGGCGACGCCGAGGCGGTCGACGAACTCATGGCGCACTGCGCGGCGAACGATCTGTTCGCACGGCGGATACCGGTCGACTACGCCTCGCACTCCACGCATGTCGAATCACTCGAGGCGACGCTGGGCCGGGTGCTCGACGGCATCGAACCCACGTCCTGCGGAATCGACCTCATCTCCACGGTGACCGGCGACCGCGTCGAGGGAGCCGCCCTGGACGCGGGGTACTGGTACCGCAACCTGCGCGAGACGGTGAACTTCGAGCACGCGGTGCGAGCGGCCCACGATCGCGGCTACGAGACCTTCGTCGAGGTCAGCCCGCACCCCGTTCTGACCGTCGGTGTCGAGGAGACCTTGCACGAGCTCGCTCCGAACGGCGCGGCGCTGGTCACCGGAAGCCTGCGGCGGGCGGAAGGAGGGCTACGCCGTCTGCTCGCGTCGGTGGCCGAGGTCCACGTGTCCGGCGCCGCCGACCTGGGCAGCCGGCTTCGTGACCACGACCCGCGTCACGTCGACCTGCCGACCTACGCCTTTCAGCGCACGAGGTTCTGGCTGTCGCCGGGTACGGGGGCCGGGGACGCCTCCGGTGTCGGTCATCCGCTCCTCACCGCGGCGCACGACCACCCGGAGCACGACGAGCTGCAGTTCACCGGCACGCTCTCGCTGATCGCCCAGCCCTGGTTGGCCGACCACGCCGTGCACGACGTCGTCCTGCTGCCCGGTGCCGCCATGACCGAGCTGGCCATGTTCGCCGGACAGCAGGTCGGCTGTCCCACCGTCACCGAACTCGTGCTGCACGAGCCGTTGGTGATCCCGGACCAGACCGCCGTGCTCGTCCGGGTCGTGGTCGCGGGCGAGGACGGCGGCGGGCGCGCGGTGCGGATCTACTCACGAACCGAGTCGGGAGAACGGCTCAGCGGCCGGGACGGCTGGACCAGACACGCCGACGGTGTCCTGACGACGCAACCGGCGGGCGACGACGTGGCTCCCGCGGCCTGGCCGCCGGCCGGCGCCGAACCGGTCGACGTCGCCGACGGATACGAGCGGCTCGCCGAGCGGGGGTACCAGTACGGGCCGCTGTTCCGGGGGCTGCGCTCGGTGTGGCGGCACGGCGCCGACATCCACGCGGAGGTCGAGCTCGCCGGCAGCGCGGGCGGGCTCGGTTTTCTCCTGCACCCGGCGCTGCTGGACGCCGCACTGCACGCGTTCCAGTACGCCGATCCCGGCTGGGGAAAGACCCAGGAGACCGTGCTGCTGCCGTTCGCGTGGGAAGGGGTTCGGCTGCACGCGGTCGGCGCCTCGGCCCTGCGCGTGAGCATCGTGGCGCACGGCGCCGACGTCTACCGGCTGACACTCCGGGACTCCGGCGGGAACCTGGTCTGCTCCGTTGAGTCGCTGACACTGCGGCCGGTCGATCGCGGCACGCTCCGCGCCGCCGGCACCCGCACCCGCGACTCGCTGTTCGGTCTCGAATGGACGCCGAGCACCGCGTCGCCCGGATCGGCCGCGGAGCCGGCATGGGCGGAGTGGCCCTCGGTGCCTCCCTCCGGCGCGCGGGGCGCGACCCGCGCGGCCGTCCTGCGCTGCGTGCCCGCCGACGAGCCCGCGGGTCCGGACCTGCCACGGCAGGTCCGGCAGGCGCTGCGTGACGTCCTCGCGGTGGCGCGCCGCTGGCTGACCGAGCCGGATTTCGACGGCGCCACACTGGTGGTCGTCACCAGACGCGCGATCGCGGTGGGGTCCGGCGAGGACGTCATGGACCTGGTGCACGCGCCGGTGTGGGGGCTGCTGCGCAGCGCACAGACCGAGAACCCTGGCCGGATCGTCCTCGTGGACGTCGACGACTGGCCGGGGTGGCGGGAGGTGGTGCCCGCCGCCCTGGCGAGTGGCGAACCGCAGCTCGCTGTCCGGCACGGAGTCGCCCGCGTGCCGAGGGTCGTGCGTGCGACACCGCCGATGGCGGGGGCCGGTCACCTGCGTGATCCGGACTGGCGGCTGCGCACGCTGGGCGAGGGCACGCTCGACGCGGGCAACATGGCGCTGGTCCGCTCGCCGGCCGCCTCGAGGCCGTTGGCCGGTGGTGAGGTCCGGGTCGAGGTCCGCGCGGTCGGGCTGAACTTCCGGGACGTGATGATCTGTTACGGGCTGTATCCCGACGCCGGCGTCGACATCGGCAACGAGGTGGCCGGCGTCGTCGTCGAGGTCGCGGACGACGTCGAGACGCTGAAGCCGGGCGACCGGGTGATGGGCATGTTCTACGGTGTCGGCCCGCGGGCCGTCCGTGACCACCGGTACTTCAGCCGATTCCCGTCGACCTGGTCGTTCGAGCAGGCCGCGGCCACACCGGCGGCGTTCCTCACCGCCTACTGCGCGCTGCGCACGCTGGCGGGGCTCACCGCCGGGCAGCGGGTGCTCGTGCACGCCGCGACCGGCGGGGTGGGGATGGCGGCGATCCAGCTCGCCAGGTACTGGGGTGCCGAGGTCTTCGCCACCACGGGCACGCCCAAGTGGAACACCTTGTGGCGCTTGGGTTTCGACGAAGACCACGTCGCGGACTCACGAACCCTCGGGTTCCGGGAGAAGTTCCTCGGCACGACCGGTGGCGCGGGTGTCGACGTCGTCCTCGACGCGCTGGCCGGCGAGTTCGTCGACGCGTCGCTGGACCTGCTGCCGCGTGGTGGCCACTTCGTCGAGCTTGGCAAGACCGACGTCCGCGACGCGGTGCAGGTCGCTGCACACCACCCCGGTGTGCGGTACCAGCACTTCGACCTGACGCGGGTGGGGCCGGCGGAGGTCGGGCAGGTGCTCGCGGAGCTGGGCGAGCTGTTCGACCGCGGCGACCTGCGCCCGCTGCCGGTCTCGGTCCGTGACGTCCGGCAGGCCGCGGACGCGTTGACGTTCCTGGGCCAGGCCAGGCACACAGGCAAGCTCGCGCTCACCATCCCCAGGGCCCTCGACCCCGAGGGAACAGTGCTCATCACCGGCGGGACCGGGGTGCTCGGCGCGCTGCTCGCGCGCCACCTGGTCACCGGCCACGGCGTCCGGCACCTGCTCCTGCTCAGTCGCAGCGGCCCGGACACCCCCACTGCCCGGGCGCTCGCCGACGACCTGCGCGCGCTGGGCGCCGGCGTCCGGATCCTCGCCTGTGACGCCGCCGACCGGGACTCGCTCACCGCCGCGCTGGCGGGGATCCCCGGACAGCATCCGCTGACGGCGGTCGTCCACGCCGCCGGCGTGCTCGACGACGCGGTCTTCGGCACCATGTCCACGGAACAGCTCGACCGCGTGCTCCGGCCGAAGCTGGACGCGGCATGGCATCTGCACCGGGCGACCGAGCGGCTCGACCTGGCCGCGTTCGTGCTCTTCTCGTCCGCGGCGGGGATCCTGGGGACGGCGGGCCAGGCGAACTACGCCGCGGCCAACACCTTCCTCGACGCGCTGGCGGAGCACCGGCGGGGACGTGGCCTGCCAGGCACGTCACTCGCCTGGGGCCTATGGGCCCAGGGCACCGGGATGACCGGTCACCTTGACCACCGGGACCGGGAACGCCTGCGCGGTACCGGTTTCACCGCGATGTCCACAAAGGATGGCCTGGCGCTGTTCGACGCCGCGCTGGCACACGGCCAGTCGGTGCTCATCCCGGCACATCTCGCGTCGCCGGGGACGGGCGACTGGCCCCCCGTGCTCCGCGGATTCGCGCGGCCGGGCCTGCGAGTCGCACGCGACGTCCACCGCGCGGCGGGCCAGGCGCCGTTCGTCGACGGGCTCGGTGGAATGACGCCGGCCGACCGGCGGGCGGCGGTGCTGGGGTTGGTCCGCGAGGTCGCAGCCGCCGTGCTGAGACACGAGTCGCCGACGGCGATCGACCCGGCTACGGGGTTCAAGGAGATGGGGTTCGACTCGCTGGGTGCGGTCGAGTTCCGGAACCGTCTCAGGAAGGCCATGAACCTGCCGGTCCCCACGAACGCGGTGTTCGAGTACCGGACTCCCGATGCGCTGACCGAACACCTGCTCACGCTGGTGCCGAAGGCCGCCGGGGATGCCGACGGCCACGTACCGTCCACTGTGGAGTTATCAGCGCCTGCCGTGGTGGCGGCGGAGCCGGTCGCCGAGGACGTCGAGCAGCCGGAGTGGTCGCCGCTGACCCGTTACCAGCGGGAGGTCGTCGCGGTCTCCCTGACCTACCCCGACCTGCCGCTGTCCCAGCCCAGCGGGTACTTCCGGCTGCGTGGCGCCACGGACGTCGACCGGATGAGGCGGGCGATCCGGCGCACCGCGCTGCGGCACGACGCGATGCGGCTCCGGTTGAAGGCACACGGCGACGAACTACTGCAGCGGGTGTCACCGGACTACCCGGACGTCGAGGTCGTGTGGTTCCTCGCCGAACCCGATCCCCGGGAGGCGTGCCGGCAGTGGATCGCCCGCACCACGGACACCGTCCTCCCCCTGGACGGACAGCTCACGCAGACGACGATCCTGGTCGACGACGCGGGCTCGTTGATCGTGTACCTCCGGTTCCACCACGTCGCCGCTGACGCGTGGGGCATCAACCTCGTGATCAGGGACATCCGCGCGGCCTACCGGTCCGATGACCTCGGCGTCGCCGCGGCGCCGAGCTGCCTGGACGTCGTCCGGGCGGACGAGGAGTACCGGCACTCACCGGACTGGCAGGCCGACCGGGACGCGCTCGTCGGGCTGGTCGCGGGACTGACCTCCGCCCTGTTCCCGCGCAGCGCCACGGTGCGCAGCCATCGCAGGCGGCAGAAGTCCATCCACGTCGAGGCCGCCGTCGCGGACCGGATCAGGGCGACGGGACGCTCGGTCTTCTCCGTCGCTACGGCCGCGCTCGCCACCTACCTGCGCCGAGTACACCGCGACGGCGACATCGTGCTGGGCATCCCGCTGCTGAACCGGCGTACCCCCGCCGACCTGGCGACCATGTCGCACGTCACGAACATCCTGCCGGTGCACGTGCCCGTCGACGAGCGCCACACCCTGCTCGAGCTCGCCGACCGGATCCGCGCCGACGTGTGGGACGTCACCGCCCGCCAGCGGTTCGCACTCGGTGACCTACGTGCCGCCCTGCGGGATCACGGCGTCCGTGACCGCGAGCTCTTCGACGTCACCTTCTCCTACATCACCGTGCCGGCCGGAGACCTCGACGCGGACGTCGACCTGACCGTGCTCTCGTCGGGGTACTCGCTCGACGCCGTCAACATCGTCGTCCGCGAGTTCGAGGCCGACGGTTCGCTGTCCGTCGACGTGTTCTACGCCGACGACGTCTTCGACGACGCCTTCACCGTCGACGCGGCGGCCGGGCACGTGGCCCGCCTGCTCGACGAGTCGCTCCGGGCGCCGGGCACACCGGTGGGCGCGCTGCCGACGGTCGGTCCCGACGAGGCGGCCCGCACAGCGGCGTTCGAGCGCGGCCGGCCGGTCGAGCTCGACGAGGCCGCGACGCTCGACGCGCTGGTGACAGCGCAGGTCCGGCGCAGCCGGGCACAGATCGCCATCGCCGCGACCGACGGCGACGGGCACGTGGTCACGCTGACGTACGCGGAGTTCGGCCGGCGGGTCCGCCTGCTTGCCCGGCGACTGCGCGACACCGGCCTGCGTCCCGAGGAATGCGTGCCGGTGCTCCTACCGCGCTCGGTGGACTACCTGGTCGCCGTCCACGCCGTGCACGCGGCGGGTGGGGCGTACGTGCCGGTCGACCCGGAGCACCCCGCGGAACGCGTGCGCGCTGTGCTCGTGGACTGCGGGGCCCGGACCGCCATCACCGACGCCCGGTCGGAAGGCCTGGCCGCCGGTCTCGGCATCCGGCCGATCACCCCCGACGGCAGGCACGACGCGGCACGCGACGAGGAAGCAGACGTCGTGGACGCGTCGACGGGCACCCGGCCCACCGACCTGGCCTACGTGATCTACACGTCGGGCTCCACCGGCACCCCGAAGGGCGTGATGATCGAGCACCGCTCGGTGGTCAACCGCCTGGCCTGGATGCAGCGCGGGTACCCGCTGGGTGCGGACGACGTCGTCCTGCACAAGACACCGGCCACGTTCGACGTGTCGGTCTGGGAACTCATGTGGTGGGCGCACGTCGGTGCGCGGGTGGCGGTGGCACCACCGGGAGCCGAACGCGACCCACGTGAGCTGACCGCCGCGATCGACCGCCACGGCGTGACCGTCATCCACTTCGTGCCCGCGATGCTCGGCCCGTTCCTCGACCATGTCGAGCAGGACCCGCGAGCCGCGGCCCAGGTGCTCTCCCTACGGCGGGTCTTCTGCAGTGGCGAGGCGCTGTCGCCCGCGCTGGCGGAGCGGTTCCGTTCGGTGTTCGCCGCGGCGGGGCACCCCGAGGTGCGGCTGGTCAACCTGTACGGCCCGACCGAGGCGACGGTCGACGTGTCCTACTTCGACATCCCGCCGTCGGGTCCGATCGAGCGGGTGCCCATCGGCAGACCGATCGACAACATCGCGCTGATGGTGCTCGACGGAGCGGGCAGGCGCTGCCCGGTGGGGGTGCCGGGCGAGCTGAACATCGCCGGGGTCGGCGTCGGCCGTGGCTACCTCGGGCAGCCCGCTCTCACCGACGAGGTGTTCGTCGTCGACGAGTCGATACCGGAGCGGCGGCGGTACCGCACCGGCGATCTCGCCCGCTGGCTCGCCGACGGCACCATCGAGTTCCTCGGCAGACTGGACGACCAGGTGAAGGTACGCGGTAACCGGGTGGCGCTCGGCGAGGTCGAGAGCGCGCTGGTGCGCTGCCCCGCGGTCGCCTCGGCCGCGGTCGTCGACGAGCGGGCCGGTTCCGGTACCCGGCTGGTCGCCTACGTGGTGCCGGCGACGGCCGACCGGGCGACCCTGACGGCGTCGGTCGTCGACTTCCTGGCCGGGCGGCTCCCCGCCTACATGATCCCCGCCGAGTTCGTCGTGCTCGACGAGCTTCCGCTGACGCGGAGCGGAAAGGTGGACCGGCAGGCACTGCCCGCGTGCGGCCGTCGCGAGCACGGATCCGACGAGCCGAGCAACCCGGTCGAGAAGGAGCTGGTCGAGATCTGGAGTGACCTGCTCGGGTCGAGCGCGTTTGGGGTTCGGGACGACTTCTTCACCGTGGGTGGCGATTCGATCCTGGTGCTGCGCATGCGAACCGAGGCCGAGAAACGCGGGTTCCCTTTCGACGTCGAACGGTTCTACACCCGTCCCACCATCGCGGACCTCGCCGCGCAGGTGACGGCCGCTGGGCAGGCCGGCGAGACGGACGCGGCGGTGTCCGCACCGTTCGAGCTGGTCCCACTGATCGACAGGGCCGGCCTCGGCGACGACATCGAGGACGCGTTCCCCGCGTCCCAACTGCAGCTGGGCATGCTGTTCCACAGTCTGCAGAGCGCGGACTCCGCACTGTACAAGGACGTCTTCCACTACCGGCTGAGCATGCCGTGGCACGAGCACGAGTTCCGCCGTGCCCATCACCGGCTGGTGCGCAGGCAGCCCGCACTCCGGTCGAACTTCGACCTCACCGGCCGTTCGACTCCGCTGCAGATCGTGTTCCGCGAGATCTCGGCACCGCTGGAGATCGCCGGGGCCCGTGACGTCGACGAGTACCTGGACGAGGCAGCGCACGCACCGTACCCGCTGGTCACGGCACCGTCCGCGGTGCCGTCGGCCCTGCACGGCATGAGGGTGTTCGTCCAGCCGGACCACGTCGACCTGGTGTTCAACTTCCACCACGCGATCCTGGACGGGTGGAGCGTCGCCAACCTGGTCGGCGAGCTTCTGCGGGACTACCTGGCGCACCTCGGCGGCGACGGAGCCGGAAGCGATCAGCGGCAACCGTGTGACACGCTCCTGCTCGCCGAACACGCCCGCGCCGAACAGGCGGCGCGCCAGGACGATGCCACGAGAACGTTCTGGGCACACGCGCTGGCCGGCTCCCGGTCGACGACGATCGCGTCGACACGCCCGCATGTCCGCCCAGACGACGGCGACGCCACGACGATGGCCCTGCCCCTGTGGCTGGACCGTTCCATCAAGCGGTTCGCCAAGCGGCAGGGGCTGCCGCTGAAGTCGGTCCTGCTGGCCGCGCACTGTCTCGCGCTGGCGGCCATGTCCGGCTCGGACGACGTCGTGACGGGGTGCGTGACCAACGCGAGGCCGGCCCGCGCGGGCGCCGAGACGTGCGCGGGACTGTTCATCAACACCGTTCCCGTGCGCATGGACATCCGGCGGCACAGCTGGCTCGAAGCCGTGGCGGGGATGGTCCGGTGGGAACGGGACGCGTACCGGTACCGGCGCCTTCCGGTCAGCACGCTCGACTCCGGCCGGGACCGGGCCGCCTTCGACACCGCGTTCAACTTCGTGAACTACCACAACCTGGGTGACATCCTCGGCGAGGTAGGGCTGGTGTCCGTGACGGTGCGGGAGGAGACCAACTTCTCACTGCTCAACACCGCGCTCGTCGATCCACGCGACGGCCGCGTCACGCTGCGGATCAGTGCGGGAGGGGACACGCTCACCGCCGCGCAGTGCGCCGAGTTCGGCCGAACCTTCGTCGAGCTGCTCGGCGAGCTCGTGCGGGACCCCGACGGCGAGGTCGATCTGTGGCGGGCACGACGGCACGACGTCACCGACATGGTCGCCAGGACAGCGGCGCTGCACCCCGCGACCACCGCGGTCGCCGACGACTCGGACGAGTGGGACTACCGGCGGCTCTCGGACGCGGCGGACACGGTCGCGCAGGAACTCCTCGCCAGGGGAGTGATGCCCGGGGCACGGGTGGCGATCCTCATGCGACGGTCGGTCGACCTGATCGCGGTGGTGCTGGGCGCGATGCGTGCCGGGGCCGCCGTGGTCCCTCTCGACCCCGCGTACCCGAGGACGCGCATCCGCCAGATGGCGGCGATCGCCGCCCCGCGCCTCACCGTCGCGGAGCCGGGCCTCGTGGCCGCGCTCGCGGACGTGACGACGGTCGTCGGGCCGGCGGACCTCCTCGCCGGTTCCGGCGCCGACACGCCTGCGCTGCCCCGGATCCACCCCGAGCAGGTGGCGTACGTGCTCTTCACATCGGGCTCGACAGGCGAACCCAAGGGCGTCGCCGTGCCGCACCGCGCGCTGGCCAACCTCATCGAGTGGCAGAACCGTCGCGCCACCGGCGGGGTGGGCATGACCACGCTGCAGTTCGCGCCGCTGAGCTTCGACGTGTCCTTCCAGGAGATTTTCTCCACCCTGTCCGGCGGCGGCACGCTGCGCGTGATCGACGACGCCGCGCGGCAGGACATGGCGCAGGTGCTGCGGGTCATCGACCGTGCTGGCGTGCGACGGGTGTTCCTGCCCTACGTCGCGCTGCAGGCGCTCGCGGAGGTCGCGGCCACCACCGGCGCGTACCCCGCGTCGCTGCGGTGGATCGTGTCGTCCGGCGAGCAACTGCGGATCACCCCGGAGATACGGGCCCTGTGCGCCGCGAACCCGGCACTGGTGGTCGAGAACCAGTACGGCCCGACCGAGACCCACGTCGTGCTCGCGCACGAGCTGCCGGTGGCCACCCGCGACCATCCGCAGCTGCCGCCGGTCGGCACGGCGATCTCGGGTACCAGCGTCTCGCTGCTCGACGACCGGCTGCGGCCCGTGCTGCCGGGCGTGCAGGGCGAGATCTACGTGGCCGGCCCGTGCGTGGCGCAGGGATACGAGAACCGACCCGGACTCACCGCCCAGCGGTTCGTCGCCGGTCCGTCGGGCTCGGTCCGCTACCGCACCGGTGACCTCGGCATCGCCCTGGCGAACGGTGACATCGTGTGCCTCGGCCGCGCCGACGGCCAGGTGAAGGTCCGGGGCTACCGGGTCGAGTGCGCCGAGGTTGAGCTCGAACTGCTGGCGATGGCAGGCGTCGAGCAGGCGGCGGTCGTGCCGAGCATGCTCGGCGGGGCGGACGCGGTGCTGCGGGCCTTCCTTGTCGGCGGTCCGGACCGGCCAGGGACCGAGGCACTGCGATCCCGGATTCGCCAGGTCCTCCCGCCGCAGATGGTGCCGTCGACCTTCCACTGGATCGACGCGATTCCCCTGACCCCCAGCGGAAAGCGGGATGACGCGGCGCTGCGTGCGATCGGGTCGCGGGCAGCCGTGGCCGTCGGCGACCCGGTCCCGCCCGCCGACGTGTTGGAGGCGACGGTCGCCCGTCTGCTCGCGGAGTTCGCCGGGCTCGACGACCTGGGAGTGGACACCAGCTTCTTCGACGCGGGGGGCACGTCGATCGGGGCCACCCGGGTGGCGATGACTATCGCCAGGCGGTGGGGAGTGGAGCTGCCGCTGCACGCGTTCCTCGCGAGCCCGACGGCCCGCCAGCTGGCCGCCGCCATCCGGGACCGCGACGACCACCGGGTCTTCGATCCCGTGATCCCGCTGCGCGAGTCGGGAGACGGACCCCCGCTGTTCCTGGTCCACCCGATCGGCGGCAACGTCTTCTGCTATCGCGAGCTGGTCGAGCACCTGCCCGCCGACCGTCCGGTGTACGGCCTGCGCGCAGCGGGCGCCGAGCCGGGCACCGAGCCCATCGCGTCGATGGAGGCGATCGCCACCTCGTACCTCGAGGCGATCCGGCGTGTGCACCCGGAGGGCCCGTTTCACCTCGCGGGCTGGTCCTTCGGCGGCTACGTCGCGTTCGAGCTCGCCCGCAGGCTCGACGAGGCTGACCTGTCCACCGTGACACTCCTCGACACGATGGCGATCGGTGACGGCGACCGGTCCCTGCTCGAGGAGCAGCAGCTGATCGACCTGTTCTTCCGGGAGTTGCTCTGGTACTCGGGTGCCAGGGAACCCGGAGCCGACGAGCGCGGTCCGTCCGGTGAGAGCGCCGAGGACCTGTTCGAGTCGGGTCTCCGCACGACGATCGAGCTCGGCATCCTGCCGGCCGACGGTTCGTCGCGGCTGCTCCGCAGGTTGTACGGGGTCTTCCTGGCCAACTACGAAGCGACGATGGGCTATCGCCCCGGGAAGCTGAACCGCCGGTTGCTCGTGCTGCGGGCGACGGAGGAGCTCCCGGCCGGGTTCGCCGGCGCGCACCGCACCCTCCGCAGCATGTTCGCCAGCCCCGACAACGGCTGGCAGCACTGGGCCGGGCCACTCGTCGAAACGGTCCAGGTTCCTGGCAACCATCTGTCCATGATGGACATCCCACATGTTGGCGTGGTCGCGGACACGCTCGCCCAGGCCGTTCGACGCGCGGACGCCGGGGCGCCGGGGGTGTCTCGATGACCGCGACCAGGGATGTCGACGAGGTGCGCCGGTCCATGAGCCCGATGGAACGCTGGTACTGGGTCTGCGACCAGATCTCGCCGCTCAACGTCGTCGCCCGGGTACACGTGCGCGGCGCGTGCGCGCCGCGGGACCTCGATCTCGCGGCCGAGGCGCTGGTGCGGGAACACCCGCTGCTGCGGGTCGCCGTCGACGCCGAGCCGGACGGCAGCCGACCGCGGTTCGTCGGCGCGGCGAGCCATCGGCCGAGCCTGCGTGTCGTCGAGACCGAACCGTCCGATGTGGACCGCTGGGTGCGGGAGGTCGACGACGTCGAGTTGGCGTTGTCCCTCGACTGGCGCACCGGCCCGCTGGTCAGGCTGGTCGACGTGGTCAGGGGACGGGGGACCGCCGACGAGTGCCACGACGTGATCCTCACGGTGTCCCACGTCATCGCCGACGGGACCACCGCGCTGGAGCTGTTGCGCAGGCTGGTGGAACTGGCGGCCGGTGCGGCACGCCTCGTGTCTACCCGGCCCGCGTTGCCGCCGCCGGAGGCGATGCTGCCGAAGCGGATCAACGGGCTGCCCCGGGCGGCCCACTTCGTGGCATCGGTGCTCGCCGACGGAGTGGCCGCCGCGGTCGCGCGTCCTCGCAGGCTGACGCCGGCCACGCCGGTCGAATCCCGCGGGCGGCGGACCAGGTTGATCCGCCGCGAGCTCACCGCCGCGCAGGTGGCCGAGCTGGCCGACCGGTGCCGGCGCGCGGGCGTGACCGTCCACAGTGCACTGACCGCGGCCATGGCGATCGCCCTCGCGGGCACCACGTCGACGCGCACACGGGTGACGGTCGGTTCCCCGGTGGACTTCCGCGCCGAGCTGGAACCCCCGGTCCACCCGACCGACGCGGGCGCCTACGTCGCCACCGTGCCGTCGCATGTCCAGGTGGCGCCGGCCGCCGACCTGTGGACGGTCGCCCGTGGCGCGCACCGGGACCTGCGGCGCCGCAAGCGGTTCCACCAGCACCTGGCACTCGTGTCGCTGCTGCGCCTCATGTCGCCGCGTTCGGTGGCCGCGAGCGCGCGGGCCGTCGCGATGGTCGACCGCGTGGGCCCGGGAAACGTGTGCCTGTCGAACATCGGGCGCTACGACTTCCCCGACCGGGCCGGGGACTGGGCACTGTCCGGCGCCCAGTTCATCGCCGACGTGTCGGTCAGCGGGTACCTGGTGGCGACGGTGAACACCAGCCACGCCGCACTGCACTGGAACTTCACCTACATCGAGGGTGCGGTCAGCAGCGAGCGGGCCGAGCAGTTCGCGGAACGGGCGGTGCGGGCCCTGCTGTCCGGGCTGCACCACACCGGGGCCGGGGTCCGCACAGCAACGAGAGGTTGATCATGGAGAACAATCGGCACGCGGTCCTCGTCACCGGCGCGTCGTCAGGGCTTGGCGAGGCGACCGCCCTGGGCCTCGCGAACGCCGGGTACACCGTCTACGCCGGGGTCCGGTCGGAGGAGAACGCGGAACGGCTCGCGAGCACGAGCCCGCTGATCCGCCCCGTCATCCTCGACCTCACCGACGCCGACTCGATCAGAGCCGTTGGCAAGTTCTTGCGCGACCGGACGGACGGCGCCGGTCTGCATGGACTGGTGAACAACGCCGGGACGTGCGTCTCGGCGCCATTGGAGTGCCTTCCGATCGACGATCTGCGAGCCGAGCTCGAGGTGAACCTCATCGGCACCGTCGCCCTGACCCAGGAGCTGCTCCCGCTGCTGCGGACGCGGACGGCCGTGGTGCCGCCCGCGATCCCGGCGGGCCGGATCGTCAACATCAGCTCGGGCATCGGACGGGTCGCCGCCCCTTTCCTCGGCGCGTACGCCGCCTCGCAGTTCGCCAAGGAAGGCGTGTCGGACGCGCTGCGCCGTGAACTCGCCCCGCTCACGGTGAGCGTTTCGGTCATCGAACCCGGCGCCATCATGACCCCGATCTGGTCCAAGGTCGCGGCGACCGCGCGGCGGGTGCTGCACACGGCGGGCGACGAGGTCGCCGGCTGCTACGAGGGCAGGTTCGAGGCCTTCGTGACGAACAACGAGAACCGCGCGCGGACGAGCAGGACGCGTCCCGAGGGGGTCGCGGACGCCGTCGTCCACGCGATGACCGCCCGGCGGCCCCGGACGCGTTACCGCGTCGGGCCGGACGCGTGGGCCGCCGCGATCGCGGCGCGTCTGTTGCCGGACCGGGTGCTCGACGCGGTGGTCCGTAGGCAGTTCGCCGCAGTCGGCCCGACCGCGGCCCGTGGCGCGGAGCAGCCGCGGTGAAGGCGCTCATCGCCGGCGCCGGGGTAGGCGGGCTCACGGCCGCGATCGCGTTGCGGGCCAGGGGCGTCGAGGTCGAGGTGTTCGAGGCGGCACCCGAGTCGCGAACGTCGGGTGGCGGGCTGGGGATCGCGTGCAACGCCACGAAAGCGCTGACGGCCCTCGGCATCGACCTGCCCTCGGCCGGAGTCGGACGCGTCTGCGAGCGGTTCACCCTTCGTACCGCGCGCGGCAGGCTGATGCGGGAGCTGCCGATCAGGTCGATCGCGACCGAACTGGGTTCACCGGTCGTCAACCTGCGGCGCAGCGACCTGGTCACCCTGCTGCGGGACAAAGCGGGGGACACGCCGATCCACTACGGCGCGGAGGTCGTCGGGTACGGGCGCGGCGACAACGGCGTGTCGGTAACCTGCGCGGACGGCCGTACGGCGACCGGTGACCTGCTGGTCGGGGCCGACGGCATCCGGTCCGCGATCCGAGCCAGCACGATCGGCCGGGACCCGATCAACGAGTACGGCTACGTCTGCTGGATCGCGACCGTCGCGTTCGAACACTCCCGACTTCCGCCCGGCGGCGCCGCGCACTACTGGGGCAGAGGACAGCGGTTCGGCCTGATCGACATCGGTGGCGGGCACGTCTACTGGTGGGGGACGAAGAACGTCCCGGTCGAGCGGGCGCGCCGGTGGACGGGCACGAAACACGACATCCTCCGGTGCTACGAGGGCTGGGCACGTGAGGTCGGCGAGGTGATCTCCCGAACGCCCGAGGCCGACATCGTGAGCGTCCCCGCCCAGGACCGGACGTTCGCCGACTCCTGGGGCGACGGCCCGGTGACCCTGCTCGGCGACGCGGCCCACCCGATGCTCACCAGCCTGAGCCAGGGGGCGGGCTCGGCGATCGAGGACGGCTACACGCTGGCGTACCACCTCGCGCACGCGGACGACGTCGTCGTGGGCCTTCGCCGCTACGAGGACGCCCGCCGCGAGCGCACCCGCTGGCTGGTGTCGGCGTCCCGCCGGCTCAGCCGGACCGAACAGATCGAGCATCCGGTCGCGGTCGGTCTGCGCGACCTCGTGCTCCGATACGCCCCGGCTTCGGCCGTACGCGGGCAGAACATCGCCCCGATGAGATGGGACCCGCCCCAGGACCGGGCCCGGCAGACAAGAAAATCCCGTGCCGACAAGGAGATTACGCGATGACCAGTGTCGCCCCGAAACAGGCGGCGAGCTCGAGCCGTGCCACGGAACCCGGGAAACTGCCGGTGCCGTGGGACATGCGGGCAGGCGTCAGGAAGTACCTGACCCCGGGCAAGCCACCGCCCGGCGCCAACGATCCGACCTTCATGCCGACCGAGGAGCACCCTCGGCCGGTGCTGCTCCTGCACGCGTTCATGTCCAACCAGTCGTTCAACTTCCAGGCCGGCGCGCCGTTCCTCCGCAACCACGGGTTCTGCGTGTTCACCATGAACTGGGGGAAGCCGAAGTGGGCCGGCCGGTTCAACGTCCCGTGCCAGGGCAGCGCCGACCTCGCGGACAGCGCCAGGCAGTTGGCGGCCGAGGTCGAGCGGATCAAGAGGCACACCGGCGTCGACAAGATCGACCTTGTCGGCCACTCCGGGGGCGGAGGGCTGCTCATGCAGTACTACCTGAACGTCCTCGAGGGCTATCCGAACATCGACAAGGCGGTCTCCATCGCGCCGTCCAACCACGGTGTCTCGTTCAGCACCCTCACCTACGTGTACCGCAACGTCGCCCCGCGCATGTACCACCTGATGGCCCGTAAGATCTTCCCGCTCTGCGACCAGGGAGCGCCCGACTCCGAGACGATCGAGCTGATCTACGGCAAGGGGGACACCCGGCCCGGCCCGACGTACACCGTGATCATGACCGAGCACGACCAGATCGTCACGCCGTACAAGAAGGCGTTCCTCGACGGCCCCAACGTCACGAACATCCTCCTGCAGGACGGTTGCCCCGAGGACCTCTGCGAGCACGCGGGCATCGTCTACAACGAGCGTGCGTGGCTCCACGTCCTCAACGCCCTCGACCCCGACAACGCGAAGCCTGTGCCGCGCTTCCGCGTCGATCCGTACTTCCCGGGATGGAAGTGAACCGACAAGGACGGAGGGACAGCACATGACCGACTCCCTGCCCACGTACGAACGTCGGCCCGCCCGCGACCGGTTCTACGGCTGGCGCCCCGAGATCCACCACCCCGAGCCGGGGCCTGGTGAGGAGTTCCCGCCCGGTCCACGCGCACCTCTCGCGATCCAGTCCCTGCGCACCTGGGCCGCCAGGAACACCTACTGGCCCAAGATGCGGGAACGGTACGGCGACACGTTCACGCTGCGGGTCGCCCCCGTCGGGCGGATGGTGATCGTCTGCAGGCCCGAGGACGTGCGAACGGCGGCTCAGGGTGGGCCCGACGTTTTCCCGATCGGCGAGAACAACCTGCTGTTCGATCCCCTCATCGGCCGCGGTTCCGTGTCCGCGCTCGACGGTGCGCCCCACCGTGTCGAGCGCAAGCGGATGGCGCCCGCCTTCCACGGCAGGCGCATCTCCGGCGTCGTGTCGATCATGGAGCAGCTGGCGGCGGAGGAGGTGGCGAGTTGGCCCGTCGGCAGCACCTTCGCACTGGTGGAGCGGATGCGGCGGCTCACGCTCAAGGTGATCATCCGAGTCGTCATGGGGGTGGAGGAGCCCCGTCGAGTAGCTGACCTCTCCACCGCCCTCACGCGGGTCCTCGATGTCGGGACCCTCGACCTCCTCATGTGGATCTGGCCCGGGCTGACCAGGGTCGGCCCGTGGCGCAAGGTGGTCGCGGGCATGCAACGCGCCGATGACATGCTGTTCGAGGAGATCGCCAGGAGCCGTCGTGACCCCGACCGGGAGCAGCGCCCGGACGTCCTGGCCATGCTGCTCGATGGCGACCCCGATGACGAGCGCGTGCGGGTCGAGCTGCTGACGCTGCTCCTCAGCGGTCATGAGACGACCGCCGTCGGTTCGGCGTGGATGTTCGAGCGCCTGCTCCGGCACCCGAAGGCGCTCGTCCGGGTGCTGGAAGGCCTGGACGACCCGGACGACGAGTACCGCAAGGCAGTGGTCAAGGAGACTCTGCGCGTGCGGCAGTTCATCTACAACTTCGGGCGCCGTCTCGCCGCACCGGTGGAGCTGGGCGGCTACCACCTTCCTGCCGGCACGTTCGTGTGGCCATCCATCGGGGCGGCCCACACCGACCGAGGGACCTGGGGTGAGGACGCCGACGAGTTCCGGCCGGAGCGCTGGCTGGAGCCCGACCCGCCGTCACGCGTGTTCGTCCCGTTCGGCGGCGGTGTCCACCGCTGTCTCGGCGCCCTCTTCGCGGAAACCGAGATGGAGATCATCCTGCGCACCGTCCTCCGGCACGTCGAGGTGCGACCGGACCGGGCGGAAGACGAGACCCCCGTGATGCGCCACATCGTGCAGGCTCCCCAACGTGGTGCGCGGGTCCGGGTCGTCCGGCGGCTCGGCTCATGAGCCTCCGGTCGACGAACCCGTTCGACGACGCCGACGGGGTGTTCCTGGTGCTGTGCAACGACGAGGCACGGCATTCGCTGTGGCCGAGCACGCTCCCGGTCCCGACCGGGTGGCAGGTCGTCCACGGCGACGACACCCGCGACGGCTGCCTGGCCTACGTCGAGGAGAACTGGACGGACCTTCGTCCGCTGAGTATGCGATCCCCGTAAGGCACTCCCGAACACCGTGGCGCGGATTGCGATGACCACCCCCTGATCCACATGATGGAGGTACGGGATCGATGGGGGTGGTCATGTATCTCGCGACTGACTGGAGAAACGTCGAACGCGGCGCCACGGCCGTGGGAGAACGTCGTTGACCGAGTTACCTGCGTTGGCGGAGTTCCGTCTTCTCGGCGCGCTCGAGGTGTGGGTGCACGGTCGCCGGCGGCAGCTGGGCGGCTCACGGCAGGAGAAGGTGCTGGCCACGCTCCTGCTCAACGTCAACACGGTGGTCACCACCGAGCGGCTCGTGGACCTGTTGTGGGAGGACCCGCCCAGAACGGCCCGCAGGCAGGTCCACAACGCGATCGCGAGATTGCGCTGGGCCCTGGGCCATGCGCGAACGGTCGTCGTCTCGGACGGGCCGGGCTACCGCGCCCAGGTGGCACTGGAACGAGTCGACCTCTACCGCTTCGACCGCGCCTTCAGGGCGGCGCGCCGGGCGGCAGCCGATGGCGACTGGAGCACCGTCGGCCGGACGACCGAGGAGGCGCTGCGCCTGTGGCGCGGTCCGGCCCTGGCGGGCCTGACCGGCCGGATGCTGGAGGCAGCGGCGTCCCGCCTCGACGAGCAGCGCCTGACCGCGCAGGAGCTGGCGGTGGAGTCAAGGTTCAGGGAAGGTGCGGCGGCGGACCTGATCCCCGAGCTCACCGAACTCGTGGCCGAACACCCGTTGCGGGAAGGGCTCCGGTCCCAGCTCATCCTCGCGATGGCCAAGGCGGGCAGGCAGTCCGAGGCGCTGGAGGTGTACGAGCAGACCCGACGGCTCCTCGCCGAGGAACTCGGGCTCGAACCCGGGCCCGAAATGCGTGCGCTACAGCGGCGAATCCTGTGCAGTGACGCGACGCTGAACCCGTCGCCGGCGAGTGCGTTGGCCGAGCCGGACGCACCGGCCCCGGTGCTCGACGAGGTCCCGGCGGTGACCGGGAACGACGTCGTTGGCGACGAAGGCCCCGGCGGGTTCACCACGGTGGCCGCGCTGCCCCGGCCGTGCCTGCTGCCCTACGACATCGCCGACTTCACCGGCCGTGGCGACGAGATCGCCCAACTCCTGGCCGCCGCCACCGCGCCGACCAAGTCCGCGACGGTCGTCACAGCCATCGACGGCATGGCCGGAGTCGGGAAGACGACCTTGGCGGTCAGGGTGGCGTACCTGCTCGCGGACAGGTACCCGGACGGCCAGCTGTTCATCGACCTCCACGGGCACACGCGCGGCCGTCGCCCGCTCGAGCCAACGGTCGCACTGGAGTTCCTGCTGCGCAGCCTTGGCGTACCCGCGGACCAGGTGCCCAACCGCCTTGCCGAACGAGTTGCCAGGTGGCGGTCGCAGGTGGCGGGGCGGCGGCTGCTGCTCGTGCTCGACAACGCGGAGGACACCGGGCAGGTTCGTGCCCTCATGCCGACCGGACCGGACATCGGTGTCCTCGTCACCAGCAGGCGCCGCCTGTGTGCGCTGGAGGGGGTGTCGTCCCACTCCCTCCAGCCGATGTCACGCGACGACGCCGTGGCCTTGTTCCGGCGGGTGGCGGGCACGGACCGCACCGCACCGGAGCTGCCGCGCGTCGCGGACGCGGTCGAGCTGTGCGGGCTGCTGCCGCTGGCCATCCGGATCGCCGCGTCCCGCTTCCGGAACCGGTCGGCGTGGACGATGAGGCACCTGGTCGAACGGCTCCGCGGCGCCGAGCAGCTCGCCGAGCTGACTCTGGGCGACCTGAGCGTGCCGGACGTGTTCGAGGCTTCCTACCAGCGGCTCACCGCCGAGCAGCAACGTTCCTTCCGACTGCTGGGCAGCCGCTCGGTGCCCGAGTACGACGCCAACAGTGCGGCCGCGTTGTTCGGCACGACGGCGGGGACAGCTGAGCGGATCCTGGAGGAACTGCTGGACGTGCACCTGCTCATCCAGGACAGGCTGAGCCGGTACCGGCTGCACGAACTGTTGCGCGTGTTCGCCGCCGCGATGGTCGGAGAGGTCGCGGCATGATCGTGCGGATGAGCCGGCCGACT
Organism: Actinophytocola sp.; assembly: GCF_036378875.1. Taxonomy (GTDB): domain Bacteria; phylum Actinomycetota; class Actinomycetes; order Mycobacteriales; family Pseudonocardiaceae; genus Actinophytocola. The sequence continues at coordinate 6,607 of NZ_DASUVO010000005.1, read as the reverse complement.
CGTCTTCGCCGAGACCGCGGCCTCACTCCGGCCGTGTGAGGAAGGCGAGCACGGCGCTCTCCCAGGCATCCTTCTGTTCGATCATCACCCAGTGCCCGCAGTTGGGGAACACGTGGACTTCGGCGTTGGGGATGGTTCGCATGGGCAGCAATGCCATGTCCACAGGGCTCACGCGGTCGTCGCGGCCCCAGGTGATGAGCACAGGTGCCGTGATCTTGTGCAGCAGCGCCCAGTACGGCGGGCGGTCGGTCGCGGCCGCCGCGGCCTCCATCGCGGTCGCGCCGTACATCCTGCGGGTGAACTCCAGCGTTGCCTGCTCGGTGGCCTGGGCCCACCGCTCCTCGATCATCTCCTCCGTGACCAACGCGCGGTCGTACACCATCGAATGCAGCCAGCGGACCAACGCCTCCCGGGTCGGGTCGGTCACGAAGTCCATCAGGAGGTTGACGCCCTCGCCGGGCGCGGGGCTGAAGATGTTGTGGCCCAGCCCGCCGACGGTGACGATGCGCCGGAACATGCCGGGGAACCGGATCGCGAGGTTCGCCGCGACGACCCCGCCCATGGAGTTCCCGATGACGTCCACCTGATCGAGCCCTAGCCCGGCCAGAAACCGGCGGACGGCCTTCGCCGCGGCGACCATCGGATGCTCGTCGCTCGGGTCGCTGACGCCGAACCCGGGCAGTTCCAGTACCAGGCACCGGAACCGCCGGGTGAACGAGGCGAGGTTGCCTCGGTAGTTGCGCCAGCCCGTGACGCCAGGGCCTGAGCCGTGCAGCAGCAGGAGGGGCGGGCCGTCTCCGGCCTCGTGGTAGCGCAGGACGCCACCGTCGGTGTGCAACTCCCGGTAGGACGGTCCAGTCACGTGGGCAGGCCCCTCATCCCGAAAACTGAAACAGGTTCTAGCTCCACGCTAGCAGCGCGGGCGGCCCGGTTCACGTAGTGGTGTGCGGTGGGTTTCCCTCGCTGTCACTGCCGCGGCGGCGGAGGCCAGGCAGGTGGCGACGGTGAGGAGCGCGGCCGGCAGCCAGTTCCAGCCGGTCCGGTCCATCCAGTAGCCGCACAGCGCGGGAGCGAAGCTCCTGTCGTCGACGCGAACGTTCCTGGGCATCGGTCGGTTTCCCCGCGGGCGTGCGCGAGACTGCAAGCATGTCCCGTACCCAGATTCCTGGCGCCGACGTCCTCGGTCCGCGAGCTCTCGAGGCCGCACGCCGTTGCGGCGCAGACGTCCCCGCCGGCGACGGCCCGCACCGTTCGCCGGTCAACGGTGCCTCGCTCGGCGGTGTCCGCTGGCACGACGCGTCCGCGATCGACGAGGTCGTGGCGCGTTCGCGGCAGGCGTTCCTCGCATGGCGCACGGTCCCCGCGCCCTCCCGGGGCGCGGTCGTCAAGCGCTTCGGTGAGCTGCTGAGCGAGCACAAAGCCGACCTGGGTCTCCTCGTCAGCCTGGAGGTCGGCAAGATCACCTCCGAGGCGCTCGGCGAGATCCAGGAGATGATCGACATCTGCGACTTCGCCGTCGGGCTGTCGCGGCAGCTCTACGGCCGCACGTCGGTCTCCGAACGGCCAGGGCACCGGCTCATGGAGACCTGGCATCCGCTGGGTGTCGTCGGGGTCATCAGCGCCTTCAACTTCCCGGCGGCGGTGTGGGCGTGGAACACCGCGATCGCGCTCGTGTGCGGCGATACCGTCGTGTGGAAGCCGTCCGAGCAGGCGCCCCTCACCGCCTGGGCCGGCGCGGCGCTGCTCGACCAGGCACTGGTCGAGTCCGGCGCGCCGCGCGAGGTCAGCCAGATCGTCGTCGGCGACCCCGCGGTCGGCGAGGCGCTCGTCGACCACCCGGACGTCGCGCTGGTCAGCGCCACGGGCTCGACCCGCATGGGCCGCGCGGTCGGCCCGCGCGTGGCGAACCGGTTCGGCCGGTCGCTGCTGGAGCTCGGCGGCAACAACGCGGCGATCGTCGCCCCGTCGGCGGACCTCGATCTAGCCCTGCGTGGCATCGTGTTCAGCGCCGCCGGCACCGCGGGGCAGCGCTGCACCACGATGCGGCGGGTCATCGCGCATTCCTCGGTCGCCGAGGAGCTCACCGCACGGCTCGTCGAGGCCTACGCCCGCCTGCCGATCGGCAACCCGATGGCTGAGGGCACCCTGGTCGGGCCGCTGATCCACGGTAAGGCGCAGTCGGCGATGGCCGCCGCGATCGCCCAGGCCCAGAGCGAGGGCGGCAAGCTCGTCACCGGCGGCGCCCGGGTGCTGGCCGAGGAGGCGCCGGACGCCTACTACGTCGAGCCGGCCATCGTCACCATGCCGGGGCAGACGGAGATCGTGCGTGCCGAGACGTTCGCGCCGCTGCTGTACGTGCTGACCTACGATGACCTCGCGGACGCCATTGCGCTCAACAACGACGTCCCGCAGGGCCTCTCGTCGTCGCTGTTCACCCGTGACCAGGCCGAGGCCGAGATCTTCGTGTCCGCGGAGGGCTCGGACTGCGGCATCGTCAACGTCAACATCGGCACGTCCGGCGCCGAGATCGGCGGCGCCTTCGGCGGCGAGAAGGAAACCGGTGGCGGCCGCGAGTCCGGGTCGGACGCCTGGCGCGCCTACATGCGCCGGGCGACCAACACCATCAACTACTCCGGCCGGCTGCCTCTGGCCCAGGGCGTCGACTTCACGGTCTAGCGAGACCAACGCAACGATGCCGATGCCGTGTTCGGCGCCGAAGCAACGGCAGCACAGGGGAGTGGCCGGCGCAGTCCCTCGAGGAACGGGATCAGGTCGCGCTCCGTTCTCGTCCAGCCGCCGGCGATTGTGGCGGCACCGAGGAGGTTCTTGTCGATCTTTCCGTTCTGGTTGAGCGGCATGTCCGCCACCACCACACAACGCCTGGGCACCTTGTACAGCTCCAAAGAACCGGCCAGTGCCGCCCGCACCGCGTCCGCGTTCACGGTGCCCGTGACGACGAGGACGGCCTCCCCTGCGGTTGCCGGCGGGAGCACTGCGGCCAACAGGACCCCCGGCACCGCCAACGCGGCCGCTTCCACCTCGGTCGCGCTGACGCGGAAGCCGTGCTGCTTATAGACATCGTCGCGGTGGCCCTCGACGTACAGGAACCCGTCCTCGTCGAGGTGGCCGAAGTCGCGGCCCCCATGTCCGCGTCCAACTCGATGTCAGGGCCGGTGGTGCGGACGCCGCACGCGGCCGCGTCGGCGAGCACCACCGTGTTGTCCGAGACCGCCAGGACCGGCGCCGCGTCGTCGAGCACGTGCCGGAAGGCCGGCCCGACGACGTGCTCGTGCAGGACGCAGAACACCGCGCCGACCCGCGAGCAGGCGTGGACCAGCGCGGGCACGTCCAGCGCGCGCGACCGGGACAGCGCGATGAGCACCCGGTCGCCGGGGCGGACGCCGCCTCGACGCAACCATGACGCGAGCCGCCAGCTGGCGTCCGCGACGTCGGCGTAGCGGAGCGTGCGGCCCCGCTCGGCTATCGCCGTCGCCTCCCGGGGCGCGGCGTCGAGCAGGTCGTGCACGAGCTCACCGGTCATGGAGCCGGCTCCTGACGTACGCGGTGAGCGAGCCTACGGTGGCGAAGTCGTTGGGGGTCAACGCTTCCGGGTCCGCGGCGAATTTGAACTGGTCCTCCAGCCTGGCCACCAGCTCCACCATGGACAGTGAGTCCACGTGCAGGTCGTCGGTGAGCCGGCTGTCCTCACCCAGCGTCGACGCGTCCCGGCCGAGCGTCTCGGCGACCGCCGGGCGGATGTCGATTTCCTGGCCGTGGTCGAAGTCGACGAGGATCTGCTTGCGCAGCAGGTCTTCCGGCGTGTCCCGCGCGCGGACGAGGTGGGCGGTCCCGTTCAGCACGAGAATCTCGGCCGGATACCGCTGCCCGTTCATGTAGGCGATCGACGTGGTCGGACCGTACGCGCCCATGCGCAGGATGCCGACGAGGTCGCCGGGACGCAGCGCCGGCATTTCCGCCTGTTTGGTGAGGACATCGGTGGGGGTGAGCAGCGGCCCGGTGACCGACCACTTCCCGTCGAGTGGGCGGTCCGCGGACAGGAGCACGGTGGGGAAGTTGCGCTTGACGTAGGTGCCGAGGCCGATGGCGACCATGTTCAGGTTCGACCCGCCGTCGGTGATGGCGTAGCGGTCGCCGCGGGACTCCTTGACGTACCGCACACGCAACACGCAGGTGCCGGCCTTGCCAACCAGGTAGCGGCCCGGCTCCATGGCGATCGTCGCCGCCGGGTGCTTGGCGCGGAACTTCCGTGTCGCGAGGTTGATGCCCGAGACGAACGTGGCCTCGTCCGGGTCGGCCTCGCCCTCGAAGTAGGCGAGTCCGATCCCGCCGCCGAGGTCCACCATCCGGACGTCGATGCCGAGCCGCTCGGCGACCTGGTCGGCCAGGTCCAGCGCGCGTTCGGTGTTCTGGACGATGACGTCGGCGTCGAGGATCCTGGTGCCCGTGTAGATCTGCAAGCCGATGATGTCGACGTGTGGGTGATCCGCCACGGTCGTCGGCGCGTTCAGCGCGATGGTCTCGTCGATGCCGATCTGGCGGGACCGGCCGGCCATCGTGAGCCGGTCGCCGGACACGCCGTACGCCGGGTTGATCCGCAGCAGCACCAGACGGACGTCACCTTCAGCGCGCACGATCTCCCGTACCTGGCTGTGCACATTCAGCCGTACGCCGACAGTTGGTAGCGGGCCTGGTGGTTGCGCTGGTGCTCTTGGCCCAGATGGTAGGTCCAGTAGCGGTCGAAGTCGCCGTTGGCGAGCAGTGCGCGGAGTTTCAGGACGGCTTCGGCGTCGGCGCTCCGCCCGGCCGTCGACGCGTTCGTCCCACAAATTCGCTGCCCGGCGGCCGGAGCGCCGTGATACACCACCGAGGTGCACAACATTGTGGGGTTCCCCGAGGTCCTGCGGATGATCGAAGACCGCTCGGCCGCGTTCCGCGCCGCGATCGCGTCCGCCCCCGACCTTGACGTCCAGGTCCCGACCTGCCCGGACTGGACGCTGCGCCAACTGGCGCAGCACCTCGGCGACGGCCGCCGCCGCCAGGCTGTCATCGTCGCGGCGGGCCCGGGCGAGCAGCCCCCGGCGAGGACGGACCCGAAGGGCGCCCCGACCGCGCCCCGCGACCGCGAAGCCCTGGATGCCTGGCTCGCCGAGTCGACCGAGCTCATGCTCGACGCGATGCGCGAGGCCGGCCCGGACCGCGGCTGCTGGACCTGGTGGGGCCGCTCGCAGGCCCCGCAGACCAGCGGAGCCGTGGCCCGGCACCAGATCCAGGAGATCGCCGTCCACACCTACGACGCCCAGCTCACCCAGGGGGCCGCACAGCCGCTGCCGACGGACGTCGCGGTCGAGGGCGTCGACGAGTTCCTGACGACCGTCTCGGCGACGACTGTCCCCTGGCCGTTCAAGCCGGCGACCATCGACCTGCACACGACCGAGGGCCGCTCCTGGCGCCTGACCCTCAACGCCGACGGCGTCCGCTGCGACGACCTCGCCGCCGACACGGAGCCGGGCGACATGGCGATGCGGGGTGCAGCGAGCGAACTGGTCCTCTACTTCTACGACCGCGTCCCGCTCGACGGCCTGGAGACCACCGGCGACACCGAGCCGATGGAGCAGCTCGCAGACTGGGACCCGAACGCGTAAAACGCGCACTTTGTGACGCACCTGTCGGTTGTGCGGGCGCCACTGGGCCCGGGGTTGCGGACATCGCGCGGCTGCGGGCAGGCTGCGGGCCTGCTGTTCAAGGGCGAAAGGCGCACCTGCGGGCGGCTCGCGCTCGACTGGGGACAGCTGGGACTGACCTCGTAGATCAAGCAGCGATTCGGTAGCGGGCCTGGTGGTTGCGCTGGTGTTCTTGGTCGAGGTGGAAGGTCCAGTAACGATCGACGTCGCCGCCTGCGAGCAGGGGGTGGAGTCTCAGGACGGCTTCGGCGCCGGCCAGTGACCATCGGGGTCGTCAGGGCTGAGCAGGCGGGGACGGTTGTAGACCCGGTTCTAATTTGATTGTTGACCACCGAAGTCCATGTATTACTCGTGACACTTCGCGGTCGAGGTGACGTGAAACGGCCACCACGTGATCATCGGTGTTGTGAGGACAACCAAAGATCATGCGGTGGCCGCGGGTCACAGCGTAGAGCTTGCCGGATGGCAGGTCATCTTCGACGAGCTGATGGGGCGGATCGCAGGCCGGTTCGGCCGGGTGGAACCGCGCCCCATCGCCCGGGACTACCTCCAGGGCCGCTGTCAGGCATCGAGTGCAAACTGCTGGAACCTGGCCGGCTTGCCGGTTCGCAGGCGACGCAGCGCCTGCTGCGCACCGCACGTGCGACGACTTCCGATCCGGCACGTGGCGCCGCAACGTGATACCCGATGCCCCGGGGGCGCGGAGTCGGCCGATTGGCCGTCGAATCGGTGGCCGCCGAAAATCAGGCGCCGCGATGCTCACCGGTGAGAAGAGCGAGGGGCAGACGGTCGGGGTGCTGGATCTGACCAACGCCTTGACGCGGCCACCATCACCAGCGCCGTTGCGTTGTTTCCTGGACTCCCCGGTGGCGCCGACGACCCGTAGCCCATACACGGGCGCGACG
>NZ_DASUVO010000004.1:0-19111 GCF_036378875.1 Actinophytocola sp. | reverse complement strand
TCGGCTGGGGTGTCCCAGCCGAGCGTTTTGCGTGGGCGGCCGTTGAGTTCGGCGGCGACGGTGTCGAGGTGGTCGCGGCCGTGAACGGACAGGTCGGTGCTCTTGGGGAAGTACTGGCGCAGCAGGCCGTTGGTGTTCTCGTTGCTGCCGCGTTGCCAGGGCGAGTGCGGGTCGCAGAAGTAGACCGGGATGTCGGTGGCCAGGCTGAACTCGTGGTGGAGGTGCATCTCGCTGCCTTGGTCCCAGGTCAGTGATCGGCGCAGGTGTGCGGGCAGGCACCCGATGGTGTCGATGAGGGCGTCACGGACCAGGTCGGGTGTGCGGCCGATCGGCAGGTGCACCAGCATCACGTAGCGGGTGGCGCGCTCGACCAGGGTGCCGATGGCAGAACGGTTGTCCTTACCGATGATCAGATCGCCTTCCCAGTGACCGGGCACCGCCCGATCCAACGCTTCGGCGGGACGTTCGCTGATCATGACCATCGGGGCGGCCATGCGGGGTGTGCGCTGCTGGGCTTGGCGACGGGGCCGGCGCATGGCGCGGCCGGTACGCAAGGCCCGGGTCAGCTCACGGCGTAGTTCGCCGCGGCCTTGGACATAGAGCGCCTGGTAGATCGTCTCGTGAACCACGTGCATCTCCGGGCGGTCAGGAAAGTCCCGACGCAAGCGTCGCACGACCTGCTCCGGACTCCACTTGCGGTCCAGGCCGTCCTGGATGGCCTGACGCAGCTCAGGCTCGGTGGCGATCTTGCTGGTCTTGGGGCGAGGACGTCGTGCGTCCGCGCGGGACTGGGCCGCGTGCGGACGATAGTCGCCGCTGTCGGGATGAGCGTTGCGACGCAGTTCCCGACTGACGGTGGAAGGGCTGCGGCCCAGCTCGATCGCGATCTGCCGGATCGTGGCCTTCTCCCGACGCCGGTCGGCGATATGAACGCGCTCGGACTCACACAGATAGCGGCCAGGGCCTGCCGAAAACGACTCCCGATGAATCGGAGGACACGCCTTCGACAGGCCCTTATGGGCGTGACGTCCGTTGCGCCACACCTTGCCGGTACGCGGGTTGATACCCACGATCCGGCATGCCTCTCTGTTGCTGTAGCCCTGCTGCATGAGCTGGAAGTATGCAGCCCGTTCCCGGATCAGCTTCTTCCGTCCCTGCGGCTTACGGTCAGCCCGGACCTCGTAGTCCATCGCACCCCTTGAACTGGGGTGTTGCAACAATCACTAGAACCCAAGATTTCCGGCGGGGGCGTTTCACGTAAGGCGTCAGGAAGTCGGGAACTCCGTGACCTGGTCGGCAGGCGGAGCGGCGATGTCGACCGGCTCGCCCCATCCGGTGTAGTCGACCTGCATCTTGGCCGTGGCGGTGCCGCCCTGACCGTCCGGCGCCGGCATGTCGAACGAGATCCGGACCGGCAGCTGGTCCTCGTCGATCCACACGTCGACCGGGAAGTCCTTCAGACCCGCCTCGATGGCCGTCTCGAGAGCCGCCTTCTGCGTCGGGTCCTCCTGCGAGTCGGCCAGCTTCTGCACGTCCACGGTGATCGTGTAGTGCGTGGTCTGCTTGCCCTCGAGCTTCTCTTCCTTGGTGTCGGTGATCTCGCCGGTCTCCTTGAACTGCTCGAGCGCCGACCGCGGGTCCGCGCTCTCGCTCAGCTGATCGCTCAGCTGGCCGAACACCTCGGCGAACGGGCTGTCGCTGTTCGAGTCGACCTTGAGCCACGGCTTGCCCGGCTCCAGCTCCTGACCATCCGGCATCTTGATGTAGACGATCCCGTCAAGGAGCACCATCGACATGTTGCCCTCGGACGTAGTCAGGTCCATCGACATCGCCGGGTTGGCCGCGTCGAACGAGACGTCGCCCTCACCCTCGATCGTCTCGCCGCCGAAGTCGCCCGTCATCTTCATGTGGGCGGAAGTCTTCTCGACCGCCTGGTCACTGATCGACTTGGCCAGGTCGGCGACGTTCGCCGCCGCCGCCGGCGCGTCGGCACCGGTGTTCGAGCCGGTGGACGGGGTGCCGTTGGTGGTGTTGTCGCCACACGCGCCCAGCGTCAGTGCCAACGCGAACGCGGACAGGGCGACGCCTGCCTTGCGCATAGGTGTTCTCCCTCAGTAAGTGTGAGCACAGCGTAACCCGGTCGGAGTAACCGGACACACGGGGTCGAAATGGTGGACGAACAGCACGGAAAGGAGGTTCACGACAGTGTCTGCGTCCAGCCTGAGCCCGTAAATGATCACGGAGGGTGGTCGGTTTTGGTTCAGGCGCTGTACTCGTCCAGCCGTGCCCGGGACGCGAGAAGCCGCCGCAACGACTCCAGCCTCCCGGGCGTGGCCTGACCTTCCTCGGTGACCACGTCGAGCATGCAGTCCGGGTCCTCCGGCGGGCCGAGGTGCCCGCAGTTGGACGGGCACTCCTCCGCCGGCTCGACGAACTCCGGGAATGCCGCCACGATGTCGCCCGGCTCCACGTGCGCGAGCCCGAACGAGCGGATCCCCGGCGTGTCCACCACCCAGCCACCGCCGGGCAGCGGCAGCGCGACCGCCGCCGTCGAGGTGTGCCGGCCCTTGCCGACCGCGCTCACCGCGCTCACCGCGCGATCTGCGTCCGGCACCAGCTTGTTCACCAGCGTCGACTTGCCCACCCCCGAGTGCCCGACCAGCGCGGACACCTGGTTGGCCAGCCGCTCACGCACCTCGTCCGGCTCCTCGTCGCTGCGGGTCACGAGCATGGGCAGGTCCAGCTCCGTGTAGGCCGCCACCACCGGGTCCGGCGACGCGAGGTCCGACTTCGTCAGGCACAGCACGGGCTTCAGGCCACCCGCGAACGCGGCCACCAGACACCGGTCGATGAAACCCGTGCGTGGCGGGGGATCGGCCAGCGAGCACACGATCAGCAACTGCTGGGCGTTCGCGACCACGACCCGCTCGTACGCGTCGTTGTCGTCAGCGGTGCGGCGCAGGACGCTCGACCGGTCGGCCACCCGCACGACCCGCGCGAGCGTGTCCGGCCGGCCCGACGTGTCCCCGACCAGATCGACGAGATCGCCCACGACGATCGGCGTGCGGCCCAGCTCCCGCGCCCGCATCGCGACGACCTGCTGGTCCGGTTTGCCGTCCAGCGCACACGTCCATCGGCCCCGGTCCACCCCGGTGACCATCGCCGCGCGCGCGTCCGTGTGTTCTGGCCTGCGCTTGCTGCGCGGCCGGGACCCCTTCCCCGGTCGCACCCGGACGTCCGACTCGTCCAGGCGGTCCCAGTCCGACCTCCGGCCGCCTTTGCTCACGACGCCGCCGATCCCGCTCCGTGGCGCCGCAGCGCTTGATGGTTCGCTCCGCAAGCTCCGCTCACGGCTCCGCAGGCTCCGCTCCACCGGCGCCCTCCGCGCGCTCGGCGGCATCCTGGTTGTTGAGGGTTCGCTCCGCAAGCTCCGCTCACTGCAACATCCCCGCCCACATCGCGGGGAAGTCCGGCAACGTCTTCGACGTCGTGCCGATGTCGTCGACCTCCACGCCCGGCACCATGAGGCCGACGATCGCGCCCGCGGTCGCCATGCGGTGGTCCTCGTAGGCCTTCCACAGGCCGGCATGCAGGGGTTTCGGCGTGATCTCGAGGCCGTCCTCGGTCTCGGTCGCGTGCCCGCCGAGCGCGTTGATCTCGGCGGCCAGCGCGGCGAGCCGGTCGGTCTCGTGGCCCCGCAGGTGCGCGATGCCCCGCAGGACGCTCGGCCCGTCCGCCAGCACGGCCAGCGCGGCGACGGTCGGGGTCAGCTCCCCAACGTCGTGCAGGTCGAAGTCGATGCCGCTCAGCTGGTCGGGGCCGGTGACGGTCAGCCCGCTCCCGTCGCGCTCGACCGTGCAGCCCATGCGGGTCGCGATCTCCCGGAACACGTCACCCGGCTGTGTGGTGTCGGTCGGCCAGCCGGGCACGGTCACGGAACCGCCGGTAGCCGCCGCCGCCGCGAGGAACGGGGTCGCGTTCGACAGGTCCGGCTCCACCACCCAGTCGCGGTACGCGATCGGTCCCGGTTCGACATGCCACGTGTTCGGCTCGTCGTCGGCCACGGTCACACCGGCCTCCCGCAGCATCCGCACGGTCATGTCGATGTGCGGCAGCGAGGGGACGGGCTTGCCGACGTGCTGCACGGTGAGGCCGGCGTCGTACCGGGCGCCGGCCAGCAGCAGTCCCGACACGAACTGGGAGGACGCCGAGGCGTCGATCGTGACCGTGCCACCGGCCACCCGGCCCTTGCCGTGCAGCGTGAACGGCAGGCCGTCGCCGTCGATGACCGCGCCGAGCGCCCGCAGCGCGTCGAGCACCGTGCTCATGGGCCGCTCCCTGGCACGCGGGTCGCCGTCGAACCGCACCTCACCGTCCGCGATGGCCGCTGCCGGCGGCACGAACCGCATCACCGTGCCCGCGAGCCCGCAGTCCACCAGCGCCGGACCGCGCAACCCGGCGTGCGCACCCACCACGACCTGGTCGCCGTCGTCGGTCACCGGCACGCCGAGCGCACGCAGCGCGTCGCACATCAGCTGGCTGTCACGGCTGCGTAGCGCACCGGTCAGTGTGCCGCCGCCGTCACTCAACGCGGCGAGCAGCAACGCCCGGTTGGTGATCGACTTCGAGCCGGGCACGGCCACGGTGGCGTGGACGGGACCCGTGGCGAACGGTGCGGCCCATGGCTGGTTCATACGTCGATGATCCCGCACAGCACGCCAGGCGGTGCAGACTGTCGGTGGGGTCTGCGACGATCGTCGGTGGAGGTGATCGAAGGTGTGCGGGAGATATGCCGCCACGAAGGACCCGGCCACGCTGGCCGCGGAGTTCGACGCGCTCGACGCCACGGACGACCAGGCGCCGGCCACGGACTACAACGTCGCGCCGACCAAGAACGTGGTGGCGGTCGTGCAGCGGCACCCACGTGACGAGGACGGCGAGCCGGACCCGTCGACGACCGTGCGCAGCCTGCGGGTCATGCGCTGGGGTCTGATCCCGGTGTGGGCGAAGGACATGTCCATCGGCTCCCGGATGATCAACGCCCGGTCCGAGAAAGCCGCCACGACCTCGGCGTTCCGTACCTCGGTCGCCAAGCAGCGATGCCTGATCCCCGCCGACGGCTGGTACGAGTGGCGGCGCGACGGCAAGGTCAAGCAGCCGTTCTTCATGACCAGGCCGGACGGCCACAGCATCGCGATGGCCGGCCTGTGGTCGGTGTGGCGCGACCCGTCGCAGCAGGACGCCCCACCGGTGGTGAGCGCCGCCGTGCTGACCACCGACGCGATCGGACAGCTCGCGAACATCCACGACCGGATGCCGCTGCTCATGACACCGGACCAGTGGGCGGCCTGGCTGGACCCGGACAGCGCCGAGGTCGGCGAGTTACTCGGCACACCGCCGCCGCTCGACCTGGTCGAGTCCCTGGAGCTGCGGCCGGTGTCCACCAAGGTCAACAATGTCCGCAACAACGGCCCTGAGCTGCTGGAACGCGACGAGGAGAAGGCCGACCTGACACTGTTCGACAACCCGAGATGACGCCGCCTGACGTCTCCGCGGCCCGCGCGGGGCTGCGACGACGAAGCCGATGTTCGATACTGCGCATGGGGTGGTGCGTGTGGTGTTGAACCGTGTGTCGCGGAGCCGGGCAGCTGCCCGGCCCGCGCGGACGACGCGGGCTGTCGATACTCCGCACGGGCCGACCCGCGCGGAGCCGCGTCGTGCCTGGGAGGACCGGGCACCTTCGACCCCGACGCCCGTGGCGAACGATCACCCGCTCACCTCTGTTCACACAGGGGGCGGGCGGCCATCCGGAGAGCCGGATAACCGCTCGGCACGGTGGTTCGCTGCGCCCGAGCAGCCCCGCGTGCAGGAGGGTCAGGCGCGTTGGCCGTCCGAGCCGCCTTTCGTGCGGCTGAGTCGCGCCTGGATGGTCAAGCACGGTGGTTCGCGATGAGTAAGCGGACCATCGACACCCCGCATGGGCCGGCCCGTGCGGAGCTGCACTGTGCTCCGGAAGGCCGGGCCGGGCTGCTGCTCGGGCACGGCGCCGGCGGCGGCGTTCTCGCGCCCGACCTGGTCGCCGCGACGCGAGGTGCGGCCGCGGCTGGTGTGCACGTCGCGCTGGTCGAGCAGCCCTACCGGGTCGCGGGCCGGCGCGCGCCCGCTCCCGCCAACCAGCTCGACACGGCCTGGCTCGCCGTGGCCGAGGAACTGTCGGCGGAGTGGTTCCACGATCTGCCGCTGGTGTTCGGTGGCCGCTCGTCCGGGGCGCGCGTGGCCTGCCGCACCGCCGCCGACGGGCAGGCCGTGGCTGTGTTGTGTCTCGCTTTTCCGGTGCATCCGCCCGGCAGGCCGGAAAAGTCCCGTATGTCAGAACTTGACGCCGTGACCGTGCCCACGTTGGTGGTGCAGGGAGAGTCCGACCCGTTCGGCATGCCGGGCCACGCTCATCACCGTGAGATCGTCGTTCTCCCTGGTGACCACTCCCTGAAGAAGGACGTGAAGGCCATCTCACGAACGGTCGAGGAGTGGCTGGGACGCATCCTGCGGCCTCTTGATTGAGGGAATGACCTGGGCGAACCCGGTGTTGACACAGGCGTGCTGACCAAGACTCGCCGCGTATCCTCTCAGAGGACCCATGCCGACTTGGTGATGGGACCGTTCCTACTGGAAGGGAGCACGGTGCCGAGCACCGAAACCCAGCCAACCCCTCAGGCTGAGACCGAGCAGGAACGGGCGGAGCGCTTCGAGCGTGACGCCATGCCGATGCTCGACCAGCTGTACTCCGCCGCGCTGCGTATGACGCGCAACCCGGCCGACGCCGAGGACCTGGTCCAGGAGACCTACCTCAAGGCATACGCCGCGTTCGAGTCGTTCTCGGCCGGCACCAACCTCAAGGCGTGGCTGTACCGCATCCTCACCAACACCTACATCAACGGGTACCGGAAGAGGCAGCGGCAGCCGCAGCAGTCGCCCACCGAGGAGATCACGGACTGGCAGCTCGCCCAGGCCGAGTCGCACACGTCGACCGGGTTGCGGTCCGCCGAGATCGAGGCGATGGACCGTCTGCCGGACAACGACGTCAAAGAAGCCTTACAGCAGCTGCCGGAGGATTTCCGGCTGGCGGTATATCTTGCTGACGTCGAAGGCTTCGCATACAAGGAGATCGCGGAGATAATGCACACGCCGATCGGCACTGTGATGTCTCGGCTGCACCGTGGCCGGCGGCAGCTCCGCGACCTGCTGGCAGGGGTCGCTCGTGACCGCGGGTTCCTGCGGTCCACGGACCGTGAGGTGACCGGATCATGAGCTGCGGTGAACACCATGAGACCGACTGCTCGGAGGTGCTTTCCGAGGTGTGGCTGTTTCTCGACCACGAATGCGACGAGCGGCGTCGCCGGCTACTGGAGCAGCACCTCGACGAGTGCAGCCCGTGCCTCGAGCAGTACGGCATCGACGAGCACCTGAAGGTGCTCCTGGCCCGCAAGTGCGGCGGTGAGCACGCGCCGGACTCGCTGAAGGAGCGTCTTCGCGCCGAGATCAGGAAGACCGTCGTGGAGCACGGCGTGACCGTGCAGGAGAGGTACGACATCTCGTGACGCATCTTGTCAACGCTTTCTGACCTGCTCGCCGAGCACACGAAGCTCTCCGGTGGTGAGGTCGACCACCTGCAGATGGTGGTCGCCGAATGGCAGCTGCTGTCCGACCTCTCCTTCGCCGACCTGCTGATGTGGGTGCCGGTCGGCGAAGGCCCAGCCCTGGACGAGTTCCTGTGCGTGGCCCAGGCCCGCGCCACAACCGCACCGACCGCCCATCCAGAGGACGTCGTGGGTACCCGTGTGGGTGTCGACGAACACCCGCAGCTACGTCGCGCGATCCTCGACCGCCGGGTGTGCCGTGAGGAGGACCCGTCCTGGTACCTGGGCGTGCCGGTGCGTCGGGAGACGATCCCGATCACCTACGACGACCGCGTCATCGGGGTGCTGTCGCGGGAGACCGACCTGGCCGTGCCGCGGGTGCCGTCGTCGCTGGAGATCGCGTACCTGGGCATTGCCGCCGACCTGTGCCAGATGATCGCCGACGGTAGTTTTCCCACCTCGGAACCTGCCCCGGATGTGCATACGTCGCCTCGTGTGGGTGACGGGATGATCCGTCTGGACCCGACGGGCGCCGTGGTGTTCGCGTCCCCGAACGCCCAGTCGGCGTACCACCGCATGGGTCACGCCGCCGAACTCGTCGGCGTGCGCCTCGCGCCGCTGACCCGCGGCCTGATCGCGGACCCGTTCGACGCGACCGAGATCGCCCAGCGGATCCTGGCGGCGCTCGACGGTCAGCCGTCGATGCGTGCCGAGGCCGAGTCGGGCCGTGGCGCCGCGGTGTTGTTCCGTGCGCTGCCGCTGCGTCCGGGCGGCAAGGCGGCGGGGGCGCTGGTGCTGGTTCGCGACGTGACGGAAGTCCGCCGCCGCGACCGCGCGCTCATGTCGAAGGACGCGACGATCCGCGAGATCCATCACCGCGTGAAGAACAACCTGCAGACCGTGGCCGCGTTGCTGCGACTGCAGTCCCGCCGCACCGCGAGCGAGGAGGCCCGCGCGGCGCTGGGCGAGTCGGTCCGCCGCGTGGCCGCGATCGCGATGGTGCACGAGGCGCTCTCGACGTCGGTGGACGAGCGTGTGGACCTGAACTCCTTGGTGGACAAGGTAATCCCGGTCGTCGGCGACGTCGCGGTCGCGGAGAACCATGTGCGGGTGCGCCGCACCGGCACATTCGGCGTGGTGGCAGCGGAAGTGGCGACGCCACTGGTGATGGTGCTGACGGAACTGGTCCAGAACGCGGTGGAACACGCTTACCCGCCCGGCGCGAGCGGCGAGGTGATCGTGTCCGCGGAACGCTCGGCCCGCTGGCTGGACGTACTGGTCACCGACGACGGTCGTGGCCTCCCGCGCGGCTTCTCCCTGGAGCGCTCGAACGGTCTTGGCCTACAAATCGTCCGCACCCTCGTCGAGTCGGAACTGCGCGGCTCACTTTCCTTGCGTCGCAGGCAAAAGAGCGGCACAGAAGCCTCACTGAGAGTCCCACTGTCCCACCGCCGCTAACCCGCGTGTCCAACAATATGGACCCCTGAGTTCAACAAACACGCTTACCGAGCGGTCAGCCGGTTTGTTGAACTCGCCGGTCCATCCGGTTGGACACGCGGGTCTCTGCGGTTGGACACGCGGTCTGGGAGCACAAAGGCCCGGTACCTGCGGGGTACCGGGCCTCGGCGGCTCTTCTTCGCTCGTCAGATGTTGCTGCGCGTGCGGACACGTGCCGCGTTGCGGCGCTTGAGCGCGCGACGCTCGTCCTCACTCATCCCGCCCCAGACGCCCGCGTCCTGACCGCTCTGCAGCGCCCAGGTCAGGCAGTCGGAAGCGACGGTGCAGCGATGGCAAACGGCCTTCGCCTGGGCGACCTGCAGGATGGCAGGACCGCTGGTCCCCACGGGGAAGAACAGCTCCGGGTCCTCGTCACGGCAGGCCGCGTTGTGGCGCCAGTCCATTTCTTCTTGCTCCTCGCTTGGGCGCGTTCCGGTGCGCCTCTAGTCGTCAACCGGTCGTTGGGGTGCTTGTGAATGCTTTCACGAACCAGCGATATGTCAAGACCTCTTCATCAGCGAGTGCATGAACTCACGCGAAAGTGCGACGTCAGAGGCTTGTCGCTGCAGAGAGTTACAATTAGATCACGAGTGCGTCTCACTGTTCACCGCCATCAGTCGACTTCGTCGGACCTTAGAAAGGGCTACCCGACGACAGTCAGGGCATACCTGATGGAAGAAATTTCCACGCAGGTCCGCTCCCCAATGAGGTCTCCGTCACACTGCACGCGGATCGGTGTCTCGCTGGTGATGCGCAGGCTGGGGACATCATCACGGCGGACCAGTTTCCGTCCGCGGGTCTGACCTTTTTGGCTGATCGCCTGACGGAGGTGTCGCAACACGGTCGGTAATGCCAGGCTGTGCAAGGCAAACACGCCGAGCCCGCCGTCGAAGCCCGTCCCGCGGTTCAGATGGATCGGGCGGGAGCCGAGATAGGTCCACGGGTCCGTGTTGGACACGAACACCAGCCGTAGATCGGAAACCGGCTCCTCGTCAGGAATCTCGACGGTCAGCCGGGGCTGGCCGTGCGCCGGCTTGAGGTACTGCTTCACGGCCACCCGCATGTAGAGCGCGGGGCTCGCCTTCTTGCCGCGCTTTCGGTCCACTTCGGCCACGACGTCCGCGTCCCAGCCGACACCGGCGCTGAACGTGAACCACCGCGGTGCCTCACCGGCCGCCCCGGACTCGACGCGACCCAGCCCGACGCGGCGCCGCTTGCCGTCCTCGATCGCGTGCAGCAGTTGGTGCGTGGCGTCCACGGGGTCACGCGGCACGCCGAGCGACCGCGCGAACACGTTGGCGGACCCGCCCGGCACGATCCCGAGCATGGGCACAGAGCTGCCCGGTCCGCTCGCGAGCAGGCCGTTGACCACCTCGTTCACGGTTCCGTCGCCGCCGTGGGCGACCACGAGGTCGGCGCCGTCCACCATGGCCTGGGCGGCCGCCGCCATGGCGTGACCGCGGTAGTCGGTCTCGATGACGTCCAGTTTGACCTCACTGGCCAGCGCATGGGCCAGCACGTCCCGACCGGCCGCGGTAGTCGCGGTCGCCTTGGGGTTCACCACCAGCACAGCACGCACTACCGCAGCGTAGCTGTGCGCGGGCCAGGGATGTTGCCCACCGAACGCTCACTAGGATTCGGGGGTCTGTCCGTCCCCGCCCGTGGAAGGCCACAGCGTGCAGCTCGACCCCGACACCCCGAGGACCGTTCGCGCCGCTGGCGCCCTGGTCGGCGCGCAGGGGCTCGCCGGTATCGCGTACGCCGTCGTGCTGCTGGTCGAGCCGGGTGTCCTGACCTCCGCCGACCGCTACGGTATGGCCGGGTTCTTCGCACTCATGGCGGCCGCGGTGATCGGTTTGGGAACGGCGCTCGTGCTCGGAAAACGCGGCGCACGCAGTCCCGCTGTGCTCATCCAGCTCCTGCTGCTGGGGATCGCCGGGTACGCGACCGTCCCTTCGAGCCGACCCGAGTACGGCATCCCGGTCGCCGCGCTGTGCCTGCTGGTTCTGTACCTGCTGCTCAACACCGCCGGGCGCGAGTGGGCAATGGACCTCAAAGTCGAAGATCCAGACTAACGGCGGGTAGTGGATCGCCCCTGAACGAGTGACCCCTGATGGGGTGTTTGTCATCCCTGACCTGAGCCCGGCAAATCATCGACGGCGGTAACGCGACGTCCGCACCGTGGGCGGCACGCCTGTTCGTCAATGGCCGCGAGAACTGCTCAGCAACGATCATCACACCGACGTGCATCGACGGCATCACCGCAGGCGGCGACTCGGGCGGCCGATGTACGCGACGGCCCCGGATGGCAGCTACGTGCAGGTGGGCGTGGCCTCCACGAGCAACCGTCAGGACCTCACCGCATACGGCAACATCACGGCCTACAGCGACTGGATCGCCGGAATAGCGGGAGTTTAGGAATCGCCCCCACACCCGTCCCGAAAGACGCGTTCGGGACACCGCCGATGTCCCGAAAGACCCGTTGCTGACGCTCAATGACCCGAAAGCGTCTTTCGAGACACCGCCGGTGGCCCGAGGACGCTGGGCGGGGCGCTGCCGCCCGCGAAGCGGGCTTTGCCCGCCCGTGCACGCATCTCGGTAGATCTCGGCTCAACGTCTCGAGGATGCGCTAGGACATGCGGAAACCGTGATGTCCCAACAAACCCGTGTTGCATTCACTTCACGCGCGCGCGTTGCCCAACCCCCACCCGATCCCGGGGGCGTCCCGCCGTGCCAGTCTACCGGTAGGGGGTGACAGTCGGGCTGAAGTGGATCTTGGCTGTGGACAACTCGGTGGGTTGTGGATAACTCAGCTGCTGCCCAGCACGCGGAGCGGGTCGTCCGTGAGGCGGAACGGTTTCCACTCTTCCATGGGGATCGCACCGAGGGACTTGTAGAACTCGATCGACGGGGTCAGCCACTCCAGTACGGCCCATTCCAGGCGAGCGTAGCCCTTGCGTACGCACTCCGCGGCCAGTTCGGTCAGCAGCGCCTTGCCCAGGCCCGACCCGCGGTGCTCCGGGCGTACATACAGGTCCTCGAGATAAATGCCGTGCGTGCCGCGCCACGTGGAGAAGTTCAGGAACCACAGGGCATAGCCCACCACCCGGTCGTCCACTGTGGCCACATGACCGTAGAGTGCCGGCGCGGAGCGGAACAGCACGTCGTGCAGTTGTGCGGCCGTCAGGTGGCACTCCTTTGGTGCCTTTTCGTGTGCGGCGAGCTCGTGTACCAGCTCTACCACTATGTCCACATCGGACGGGCGGATGCGGCGGATCTCAGGCATGCGGAAAACCTCGCTCTGGTAACGGGGGAACGTTCAGTCGGCGGATCTGGGGCACGCCGCGTTCGTCGCCCAGTTCCGAGATCGCGGCGGCGTCCAGTGCGAAGTGGACACCGGCGGCAGGTGGGCGGCCCAGCCAGGTGGCCACCAGTACGCGGCTGAAATGCCCGTGCCCCACCAGGATCACGTCGCCGTCGGGGAGTGCCGCTCGTACTCGGGACACGACCTTCGCGGCTCGGGTGCCCACCTGCTCCGCAGTTTCGCCGCCCGGGCACGGGTGGGTCCACACCGTCCAACCCGGCACGTTTTCACGGATCTGTGGTGTCGTCAGGCCCTCGTACTCACCGTAGTCCCACTCGGCCAGGTCCTCCGTGGTCTCCGAGATCGTGAGGCCGGCCAGTGACGCCGTGCGCACCGCCCGGGTACGCGGTGACGACAGCACCAGCGCGAGCGGTTTGTCCCCACGCAGCCCCGCGAGCATGGCGCCGGCATCCGTGGCGCGCTTCTCGCCGTTGGCGGTCAAGGGAATGTCGGTACGTCCGGTGTGCTGCCCGCTGAGCGACCATTCGGTCTCGCCGTGGCGGAGCACGTACAGGTGTCCTGGCATTGTCAAATTGTCTCGTGCCGGTTGGCGATCCGCTCCATGTGCCGCTCACCCCAGTCGCCGAGTGGTGCCAGCGCCTTGGTGAGCGTGCGGCCGAACTCGGTCACCGAGTACTCCACCCGCGGCGGCACCTCCCGGTACACCTCGCGGTGCACCAGACCGTCCGCTTCCAGCTGTCTTAGCTGCTGGATCAGCATCTTCTCGGTGATGCCGACGACCTCGCGCCGCAGTTCGCCGAACCGCAGCGGGCTGCGGTCCGACAGCGCCCACAGGATCAGCGACTTCCACTTGCCGCCCACGATGTCGAGCGCTGCGTCAAGTCCGCACGTGTATGGGCCATGTGCCGGCATAAGACTTACCTTTCGGTGAGTACCTGACTTCAAGGTAGGTACTTGCCCAATCGTAGGGCAACCACGAGGGTTTCGGGACGTGACAACAACCGTTATCGGACTCGGCAAGATGGGCCGCGCGCTCGCCGCCGCACTGGTGGCTCGCGGCTACCCCACGACCGTCTGGAACCGCACACCCGGCCGTGCCGGCGACCTGGCCGTCACCCACGCGGCCACCGCCGCCGAGGCGTTCGCCGCCAGTGATCTCGTGATCCTGTGTCTGCTGGACTTCGCGTCGGTCACCGACGTGCTCGACGGTGTCGACCTCGCGGGCCGCACCGTCGTCAACCTGACCACCAACACGCCGGCGGAGGCCGTGAAGCTGTTCGCGCTGGTGACCGAACGCGGGGCGGACTACCTCGACGGCGGCATCATGGCGATCCCTTCGCTGATCGGCACACCGGCGGCAACCGTGCTGTACAGCGGGGACGAGTCCGCGTTCCAGCGGGTCGAAGAGGTGCTCGGGGCGTTCGGCGCCGCCCGCTTCCTCGGTGCCGCACCAGGGCTCGCCGCCCTCAACGACCTGGCGATGCTCACCGGCATGTACGGCATGCTTGGCGGCTTCGTGCACGCGGCGGCACTGGTGCGTGCCGAGGGAGTACCGGTCGTCGAGTTCACCGAGTCGCTGCTGGTCCCGTGGCTGAACGCGATGTTCCCGGCTCTGATGGACATGGCTGGCCAGATCGACTCCGGCGACTACATGGCGAAGGAGTCCGACCTGGCCATGCAGGTCGCGAACGCCGGGATCGGCGAGGTCAGCCGCTCTCTCGGCGTGAGCACCGAGCTGTCCGACCCACTGTTCTCGCTGATGCGCCGCCGCGTCGAGCAGGGACACGGCAGCGACGACTTCGCGAGCGTGATCGAGTTGCTGTCGTGAGGAGGTTCGGGGTCATCCTCATGCAGGACGTGCCGGCCGACGAGATGTTGGCGCGGTTCAGAAGAATCGAGGAGTTGGGGTTCGACCAGGCGTACATCGCGGACCACATCGGGGACTTCCGCGCCCCGGACGGCCCGTTCCTCGACGGCTGGAGCCTGCTGGCGGCGGCCGCGGTCGTGACGTCGCGGGTGGCGATCGGTCCGCTGGTGAACAACCCGATCCTGCGTGCCCCTGGCTTGCTGGCGAAGCAGGCCATGACCGTCGACCAGCTGTCCGGCGGCCGGCTGGAACTGGGCATGGGCGCGGGTGTGTTCGAGATGGACCATCACGCGGTCGGTTCGCCACTGTGGCCGGCAAAGGAGCGGGTGCGGCGGTTCGCCGAGTACGTGTCCATTGTGGACGGAGTGATGCGGTCCCTTGGTAAGCCGTACACGTTCGAGGGCGAGTGGTACTCGGTGCGCGACCTGCCGACGGCGCCGGGTCCGGTGCGCCGCCCGCCGATCGTCGTCGGCGGACAGGCGCCCACGATGCTGAAGGTCGCCGTGTCGCACGGGGACGTGTGGAACACGAACGGCCAGGTCGGGGCGCCCGTCGCCGACATCGTGGCCCGTACTCGTGAGCAGAACGACCGCCTCGACGAGCTGTGTCTTGCGGCCGGCCGGGATCCCGCGACGCTGCGGCGGCAGTTCCTGCTGTGGGACACGACCGACGCGCTGACCTCGGGTGTTTCGCTGACCGAGCTGGTGGAGCGGCTGTCGGCGGCCGGCATCGACGACTTCGTGGTGTGCTGGCCGTGGGTCGCCGAGCAGTTGGCCGAGTTCGAGAAGTTGGCCGAGGAGGTGATCCCAGGCTTGCGCGGCTAACGTTGTTAGCCTAATGTGGCTAACAGCGTTAGCCACAACAGGAGGAACAATGCGCCGGATCACCGTCACCACCGAGATCGCCGCCCCCGTCGAGGTCGTGTGGGCCCGGCTGACCGACACCGCGTCGTTCGCGAGCTGGAACCCGTTCATGCCATCGCTGGAGGGCATGCTCGCGGTTGGCGAGAAGCTGACTGTCCGGATCACCCCGCCGGGCGGCAAGGGGATGACGTTCCGCCCGACCGTGACGGCCGTCGAGGAGAACCACCGCCTGGAGTGGCTGGGCCGCTTCCTCGTGCCGGGCCTGTTCGACGGTCGTCACTCGTTCACCCTCGAAGCGATCGAGGGCGGCACCCGCCTGACGCACGAGGAGACGTTCACCGGCGTGCTGGTCCCGCTGATGGCGTCGACGCTGGCGAAGACGGAGGACGGTTTCCGCGCGATGAACGAGGCTCTGCGCGCCGAGGTCGCTCCGGCATGACCCGCAGGGAGGAGATCCTCGACGTCGCGGAATCCCTCCTTGAGGCGGAAGGCCCGGCGGCGCTGACGATGCGCCGGGTGGCGCAGGAGATAGGCATCCGCGCGCCGTCGCTGTACAAGCACGTGTCGAGCAAGAACGACATCGAAGCCGGCCTTCAGGAGCGGGCGCTGCGGGACATGGCGGTGGCACTCGAGCCCGCCGGCACGGATCTGTTCGCGATCACGGCCGCGTACCGGCGGTGGGCGCTGGCCCGGCCGGGCCTGTACGAGCTGGCGACCCGCCGCCCACTGCGTCGAGACGTGATCCCGGCGGAGGTGGAGGCCGCGGCCGCTGCCCCGCTGGTGGCGGCCGCGGGTGGGGACGAGCACCGGGCGCGGGCACTGTGGGCCCTCGCGCACGGGCTGATCGACCTGGAGTTGGCGGGCCGCTTCCCACCGGACGCGGACCTGGACCAGACGTGGCGAGCGGCGCTGACCCCGTTCGTCTAGACCCGGGCGGCGATGACCCGTGCGCACGTCAGCGCCTCGGTGTGCGTCGTGTCGACTTCCAGGTCGTAGATCACGTCATGGTGGACCATCTCCGCCTGCGCCGCGGCCATGCCCCGCGCCCGATCCCCGCGCCCCAGTTCACGCGCCGAAGCGACCGCGCTCTCGCAGCGCACGCCGACCCAGAGCACGTCCAGCCCGACAAGCGCCTTCCGCCACCGCTCCTGCGACGCGGCGCCACCGAGGAAGACGTCGTCGACGATGACCGGCGCACCGGCCCGAACCATCGCGGCGACGCCCTCCATCCAGGCCGCCTCCAGCGCCCGGAACTCCGCCCCGATGCTCACCTCGCCACCCGCGGCGACCTCGATCCCGGCGTCCGAACCCTCCATGGCCGGCGGCATCGCCTCGATGAGCGAGTCGATCGCCATGGTCAACCACGGACGCGGCAGCACCGCCTGCAGGCACCGGGCGATCCCGGACTTGCCAGAGCTGGAACCACCGTTGAGCACGATCACCTGAGCCACCGCGCCACAGTAGAGAGTGGACGCCGGGAGCGTGAAACTGTCCAACCACGGCGGTAAACAGATCCTCTTCGGGCACAGTCTTTAGTAGTGATGGCTGACTACGAGAACTTCGTCCGGGGGCAGCTGCCGCGGTTACTCCGCTACGCGACGATGCTCACCGGCGAGCGAGAACAGGCCGCTGATCTGGTGCAGGACGTGCTGGTCAAGGCCTACCGTCGCTGGTCCCGGATCAGCGACACGGACCATCCGGAGCGCTATGTCCTGCGAATGGTCACCAACGGCTACCTGTCCTGGCGACATAGCAGGGCGGCGCGCCTGATCGCCGCTGGTGACCTTCCCGACGAGGTGCGGCCGGACGACTTCGCTTCGGAACACGCGATCCGCGAGGACATGTGGCAGCGCATCGCGCGGCTGCCCCGGCGCCAGCGGGCCGTGTTGGTGCTGCGGTACTACGAGCAGTTGGCCGACTCCGAGATCGCCGAACTGCTCGGGTGTGCCCAGGCCACCGTGCGCGCCCACGCCCACAAGGCACTGACGACATTGCGAAACGGCCTGACCATCGAGCAGATGGCCCAGGCCAAGGAGAGCTGATGGACATCGAGAAGCTGATCACGGAAACCTTCACCGAGCACGAACACGTCGCGCCCGACCCGGAGCCGGTGCTCGCGGCCGCGCGGAAGCGCATCGACCGCAGGCGCCCGGTGCTGAGCCGACCGCTCGCGGTCGCCGCCGGCGTGGCCGTGCTGACCCTCGCAGCGGTCACGGTCGTGGCGCTGAACCGGCCAGCGTCCGAGGACAGGACCCAGGCCGCCGCCCCTCCCGAGAAGGTCCAGGTCTCGGCCACGACCGAGCCGGCCCCCGGGGACTTGCTGATGCCCTTCTCCCTGGACTGGCTGCCGGCTGGTGAGGTCGACTACCTGGCGCGCCGAATCAACGTCGGCGGCGCCGACCGCGAGGACGACACGCCGCTGTACGGCGGTGAGTACATGCTCACCGTCACGGCCAACGGTCAGGTCATCGACGTCGACGTCCAGCAGTTCAAGATGGTGGAGGTGGACGAGGCCGCGTTCAAGTCCGGCCCGGGCAGCGCACTCACCATCAACGGACAGCCCGCTGTCGAGAGCTCGGTCTCCGATGGCCCGGGCGGCTACGAGCTGTATGTGAAGCACCCCGACGGCGGCACGATGTACGTGGGCGTGTCCGCCGACCCACAGTCCGGCAGCACGGTGCCCGCACAGCAGCTGATCGACAACGGCAGGAAGATCGCGGAGAACATCCGCTTCCCCGGCACGACGACCGTCACGCCGGCCTTCGGGCTGGGAGAGCTGCCGGCCGGGATGCGGATGTGCGCCTTCGACGTCGAGAAGGGCTTCGAAACGGCGCCGGTCGCTGGCGGAAGCACGTCCGCCAACACGAGCTACTCGCTGGGCACGTGCGACACCATGCCGTCGATCCACGTCAACGTCGCTGACCCGAACCACCCGACCGGCACGACGGGCGAGCCCGTCCAGGGCCACGAGACCCGCTACGTCGACGAGAACGGCTACGTCAGGCTGTGGGTCCTCAACGCGGTCGACGGCGCCCCGGTCGCCGTCGCGGGCAAGGTGCCGCTGGCGGACCTGTACGACATCGCCAACCGTCTCGTCCTGCCCAACTGAGTCCGCGCACTCGACCACGAAAAAGACGCTGATCGGCGGACGTTGTCTCCGCTGGTCAGCGTCGTTTTCGTGGGTAGACCTCAGCCCTGCTTGGTCTCCCAGAAGATCTTGTCGATCTTACCAAGAACAGGTTCTGGCCTGCTGTTACTTGGCCTATCGATCAGTTCAAGCCGTTCCTAGGCCGTCAGACGCTCTCTTGGGGCGCCGGTCACATGGCTTTCGTTCGCTGGATTGAAGGTGTGTGGATGGTAGGAAGGCCTCGTGGATACGTGGTCGTCGAAATTTCGCCGCAGTGATGCATGGTCGTCATGTTCAGGTCGCCTTCTGGGTTTCATCAAAGGACTTGCGAATTGCATAGAGCTGATCTCTGTATATCTTGCCCTGCAAATGTGTCACGGGCGTTTGCACATGCAAGCGGCCACCTGAGTCCACGGACCATAGCCCAATTATTATGTCTTCGCCGTACAGGTACCCGTGAAACGGTGGAAGAGTACACCATTCTTGCAATTCGACCCGTACGCCTCGTTGTCTTATTACTGGATCGTCGATTATTCCGCGCATGTTAGCGGAGAGTCGATCGCCAAATTCGGGGGCTAGTACGCCCGCATGAGAGAGTTTGTCTATTAGCTCATGTGAGATGTGCTTGAATATCAGATTTCTAATCCTTGGGTATGCGCTATTCGTTAGTTCTGCGCGACGGTACAAGCGTTGAAGCCATTGAGATATGAAATCGCCCGTACCGACGGATACGCACAGATCCTGCGGCTCATTGGTTCGGGCAACAATTTTCGTAAGAGCGCTGTCGCATGCTGC
>NZ_DASUVO010000003.1:0-181548 GCF_036378875.1 Actinophytocola sp. | reverse complement strand
TGGGGCACGCGATCGTGTGGCGCGCGGTGGGTCTGGACATCGACGAGATCTTGGTGAGGGGCCACGGTGCGGCCGCGCACGGGCATGTGTGGCTGGTCCAGACCGAGACCGAGATCCGCACTGTCGACCAGGAACGCGCCGTCCACACCGGCCTGGTCGCCGGACGGGTGGCTCAACTCGAGTGGTGCCGCTCAACCGATGTCGGCATCGACGTCAGCTGCGCTACCGACGACCGGCTCTACCGCGCCCGCCGACACACCCCACTCGGCCGCGAGGTGAACCCCTCGACGGTCCACGCCGACGCGACCCGTCTGGTCCGGATGCACTGGCGCTCCATCGCCCGGCTCGCACCGCTTCTGGCCGAAGCCGGACGCCTGTCACCGCGTCGCCTCCCGCGCTAGCCCGGCATCCCTGTCCAGTCCACGCAGGTCACCACAAAGGAGTCGCTGATGTCCCCACAACCCCAACCCGTTCACGTCGACCAGGTGGACCTGTTCGGTGATCCCGTACCCACCCCGATTGGTCACGCGCCCCGGGAGAGCACGCCGCCGGGGGCCGGGGTGAACGACATGGACCTCGCCCACACCGTCCTCGCCGACATCGCCGACGAGAAGACCGCCCCGCTGCACCTCGACGACACCGACCAGGTCCGGCGCTGCACCGAACGCGGCCCCGCCGAACCGGTGCCCGACAAGGTGGCGGTCGTGGTCTGTCAGCTCATCACGGCGCACTACCTCACCACCCGCCAACAGCGGACCTGTCCCGGCCACGGCGCCCTGATCGCCACCACCAGGACCGGACGCAACGCGGTCCACCGCTGGCGCGCCTACCACCGGCCCTCGACCTGGGGCCCGGCACCGGACCCGGCCACCACGACTTAGGCGACCTGACGCTCGCCCATCCGGAAACCCGCTACAGCAAAGGAGATCAACCCCACTATGTCCGAGGCCCGTCGTACCGTCGAAGCCCTCGAAGCGGCCCGCGCGAGCACGAAGACCGCCACCCACGCCGCTGGCCTGCACCGGCACCGGGGTGAGCGCGGAACGCTTCCGCAGCACATCAAGGACCTGGACGACCTGGTCGCGGTGATGGCCACCATCCACGGCATCACCGCCGACCTGGCCACGCTCGCCAAGACCTGCGCCGACAACGTCCGCGACCACTACTTCCACGGCCACAACCCCACTGGTAACCCGTGGCCCGAACCCCTCAAGGAAGCCGCCGCGGACGCCGACCGTGCGCTGTCGAGACTCCGCAGCCACCTGCACCGGACCCCGGCCCCGGCCGGGCACGACTCCCTGTCGGTCCTGCACGGCTTCCTGCGCGACATCCGCCGCACCGAGAACCCGCAGCAGCAGTAGAGCCGCCCCGGCCCGGTGACGAACGCCGGCAAGCAGATCCCTCACCGGGTCGGGGTTCCCAACCACCACCACAACCACGGAAGTGGAGAGAAGTCCCATGGTACGTACGGCAATCCACGAGCGGCTGGCGGACAACGGATCCGACAGGAGCGGCTCGTGCTGACCATGACCGATCATTTCTGCGGTGCGGGCGGCAGTTCCAGCGGCGCCGAGGCGGTGGCCGGTGTGCGGGTGGTGATGGCCGCGAACCACTGGTCTCTGGCCATCGAGACGCACAACACCAACCTGCCCCACGTCGACCACGACATCGCCGACCTGTCCCAGGTGGACCCGCGCCGCTACCCGTACACGGACATTGCGTGGTGGAGCCCGGAATGCACCCACTGGTCCCAAGGGCAGGGCAAGACGCAGGACTTCGCCGTCAACGACGAGCAGGGCGCGCTGTTCGGTGAGGACGATCGGCCGCTGCCCACCGAGGCGGCGCAGCGGTCGCGGGCGTTGATGGAGGACGTGCCACGGTTCGCCGACCACCACCGGTACAAGGCGATCATCGTGGAGAACGTGCCGGACATCCTGAAATGGTCCGGACTGAAGGCGTGGCTGGCGCGGTTCCGGCGGCTGGGTTACCGCTGCCAGATCATCACCCTGGACTCGGCGTTCTGTCACCAACTCGGTGAACCGGCGCCGCAGTTCCGGGGCCGCGCCTACTTCATCTTCACCCTGGAGCGCTACCCCGCGCCCGACCTCGACAAGTGGACCCGCCCCCGGGCGTGGTGCCCGACCTGCGACCAGGTCGTCACCGCGCTCTACGCGCCGAAGAACCCCGTGAAGCCGTACGGCCGCTACGGCGCCCAGTACGTCTACCGCTGCCCATCCACGTCCTGCCGCAACAGTGTGGTGCACCCCTATGTGCTGCCGGCCGCGGCCGCGATCGACTGGTCCACACCCGGCGATCGGATCGGCGACCGCGCCCGGCCTCTCGCCCCGAAGACCCTCGCCCGGATCGAAGCCGGGCTGCGCCGCTACGCCCGCCCCACCATCATCGAGGCCGCCGGGAACACGTTCGAACGCCGCCCCGGCGTGCGGGCCTGGCCGGTCGAGGACCCGCTGCGCACCCTGCACACCACCCCGAGCAAAGCCCTCGCCTGTCCACCGTTCCTCACGGTGCTGCGGACCCACGGCGGCAACGTGTCGATCACCGAGCCGATGCGGACCGTCGTCGCCGGTACGACCGCGCACGCGCTGCTGGTGCCGGTCGAGGGCCGCGACGGCAAGGTTGCGGCGCCCGCGAGCGTGCCAGCGCGCACGCAGACCACCCGGAATGAGACCGGGCTGCTGGTGCCGGCCGGTGGCACCTGGAACACCGACGCCCAACCAACCACCGAGCCGATGCGGACCCGCACCACCCGCGAGACCGAGGGCATCGTGATGCCGCCGGTGGTGGTGCCGATGCGGAACAACAACCGACCCAAGACCACCAACGAACCGTTCGACACGTTCGCCGCGAACGGCCTGCACCACGCCCTGTTGATGCGCAACAACAACAGCCGCGGCGGCAACGGCGCGATGTCCACCCCGGTCACCGAACCCATGCGCACCCTGACCACCGCCGGACACCAAAGCCTGATCTGGGCACCGAACCTGCTTATCCCCTACGACCGCACCTCCATGGCCCGCCCGGTCAGCGCACCGCTGCCCACCCAGACCACCGTCCAGGGCGACGCGCTCATCGAAGCCGGCATCGCCGTGGAGGACTGCCTGTTCCGCATGCTCATGCCCGACGAGATCAAACTCGGCATGGCCTTCCACCCCGACTTCGTGCTCCTCGGTTCGAAACGCGAACAGGTGAAACTCGCCGGCAACGCCGTCACCCCACCCGCCGCCCGCGACCTGGTCGCCGCCGTGGTCGAGGCCATCACCGGAGACGAGGTGACCGCCGCGTGACCACCACCGGCAAGCCGACGCCGCCCACCGGCGAGAGGTTCGTGACCTCCGGTCCGGCCGACCTGCTGACCGCCGCGATCTCGGCCGCTGGCTGGGGGTGGCCGGTGTTCCTGCTCGGACGTACCAAGCGGCCGTTGGCGAACTGCCCGGACTGCCCGAAACAGCGTGAACCCGGGGCGCACAACCCCGAAGCGTGCCCGCACCTGACCTGTCACGGGTTCTACGCCGCCACCACCTCGGTGGACCGCATCCAGGCGATGATCGCGTCCCACCCGGACGGGCTGCTGGCCGTGCGGACCGGGGCCGCGCCAGCCGGGGCCGGCGTGGTGGTCATCGACATCGATCCCGGGCACGGCGGCCGTTACGACCCCGACCTGATGGGGCCTACGCGGTGCACCGGGACCGGCAACGACGGCTGGCACCTGTTCTACCGTCACCCCGGACAACCGGTGCTGTCCCGGCCACTGCCCGGCCGCAGCGGGGTGGACGTCAAGGCGGACGGCGGTTATGTCGTGCTGCCGCCGTCGGTCCACCCCATCACCCGCCGCCTGTACCGGTGGCTCGACGAACGGGCACCCGAGGAGATGCCCCCGCGCCTGGCCGAAACGGTGCTTGCTCCGCCTGTAGCGGCCAGCCCCGCACCAACCCTCACTGCGGGTCGACCAGCCAGCGGCTTCTCGCCGCCCGGTGGACGGGTCAAGCATCCCGAAATGCTGGTGGACGCCTGCCTGGCGGCGGTCCGCCGGGCGCCGGAAGGGCGCCGGCGGTACACCCTCTACGGCGCTGCCCGCGGAGTAGCCCGCGCCATCCTCGCCGGGTTCGATCACGCCATCGGCGTCGGTCTGCTCACCACTGCCGGCCGTGACGCGCAGCAGACCGACCGCGACATCCACGCCGCGATCACCGCCGCGTTCGCCGATGAAGGACTCACCCGATGAGCCACACCCACCAGCCACCAGCCCGCCCGAAGGTGCGGATCACCAGTGACCCGGATGCGATCCGCACACTGACCGGCCTGCTCGACGACCGAGGCATCCCCGACACCTACGTGCGAGACGGGGAGCTGATCGTGGTCGAACCCGTGTCCGGCACCGCTCCGGCCGCTGGGGACGAGGACGCGCCGCTCCCGCTGGCGGCGTCTCCGCTCAGCCCGCCGCGGCTGGCCGCGCTGTTGGCCAAGCACGTTGACGTCATCGAGTACCGCGCCGCGGGCAAGGACGGCCACGCCGAGCTTCCGGTCACTCCCAATCGCACGGTGTTGTCCGCGGTGCTGTCCGACCCGCACTGGCCCGGTCTGCCCACCCTGCGCGGCCTGATCTCCGCGCCGGTGCTGCGACCGGACGGCACTTTGTTGCAGGACCCCGGTTACGACCCGGCGACCGGCTACTACCTCACCACCCGCACCCGCATGGACCGTGTGCCCGACCGGCCCACCCCGGGGCAGGTCGACGACGCTGTCGCGTTCCTGCTCGACCAGCTCCTCGCCGATTTTCCCTGGCGCAGCAAGGCCGACCGCGCGAACTACCTTGCTCTGCTGGTCACCCCAATCCTTCGTCCCTACACCCGAGCCCTGGCCCCGTTCGGGATCGTCGACGCGACCATGCCCGGCAGCGGGAAGACCATCCTCACCAGCTGCATCGGCCTGCTCGTGGGTCAGCGGGTGCTGACTTGGACCGACGCTGACGAGGAACTCCGCAAGCAAGTCACCACCGTGCTCGCCGACCAGGTCGGCGCCATCCTGTTCGACAACCTCATCGAAGGCACCGTCATCAACAGCGCGGTACTCGCCCGATTGATCACCGAACGCACCTGGACCGACCGCCGGCTCGGCTCCAACATCGCCGCTACCTTCCCCAACGACCGCACCTGGCTGGCCACCGGCAACAACCTGCGCACCGGCGGCGACATGGCCACCCGCTCCGTGTGGGTGCGTCTCGACCCGGACTGCCCACACCCCGAAGCCCGCTCCGGGTTCTCCATCCCCAACCTCGACACCTGGATCCTCGACCCGGACAACCAAGCCACCGTGCTGCACCACCTGCTGGTGCTGGTTGTCGACTGGTGTCGGCACGGCGCCACCCAGGCCGCCGTCGGGGACGGCGGGGTGCCGCAGATGAGGCAGTTCACCCGCTGGGCCCAACACCTTGGCGGGTTCCTCGACCACCACGGTGTTCCCGACTTCCTGGCCAACCACACCGAGAACGCCGCCCTGGACGACGACGCCAACGAGTGGGCCCAGTTCCTCCACACCTGGCACCGTCTTTTCGAAGACCGCCAGGTCACCGCGGCGAACCTTCGTGCCCACGCCGAACCCGAACCCGGCCGTTCCGACCCCTGGGCCGGAACCTTCCCCACCAGGGCGTCCGGTCAACTCCTCACCGTCAAATCGCTGGGTCGCCTGCTCACCGGCCAGGTCGGACGCTGGCGCGGCAACATCGTGCTACGCAGCGCAACCGACACCCACACCAACGCCCGCACCTACTGGGTCGAGGTCAACGACCCCGAAAACCAAACCCGCAAACCCGCAAACCCGCAAAACCCACCCTGACCAGCACAAACACCTGGCGGGTTTCTCCCGGGTTTGCGGGTTTGAAAGAGCGCGGGGGCATCTCCTACCCAAGTTGCGGGTTTCAAACCCGCAACCAACAACCCAAACCCGCAACCATTACCGCAGCTCAACCACCCTTTCGCGGGTTTGCGGTTTTGCGGGTCATGTTTCCCCACCCGGCTACAGCACGACCTCTCGACCCAACACAGAACGTAACCACTCCAAGTGCGGTGTGGCCGCAACAAGGCCACCCAACCCCAGACGGTTCGCCACCAGCGCCTCCAAATCGCCCCACCACGCGGGCGCACGGCGCCGATGTTGGCGGACCAGAACGGAGCACGGACCACGCCATGAACACCACACCTGCAAGCAGTGGCACCGCTGCCCAGGATCTCGTGCTCTTCACCAAGTACGAGGCCGCCGAGATCCTTCGGGTCAAGGTGAGCTGGCTGGAGCGTCGTGCGGCGGCACGTCAGATCCCGTTCTCGCTGCTGGGCGGGGCCTACCGATTCACGCCGGAGCACCTGGCGGAGATTGTGCGACTCAGCGAGCAGGGCGGCACTGCCACCGCCCCGCCGCCTCGTTCTGAACGACGAGGTCGGAGGCGGCGCGAGACCAGTCGCCAACCCTCCGACGGATTCGTCCCCTTGCGCCCGCGGCCCCGTCGCCTGGCCTCCTGAATCCCAGTTCTGAACGAAAAGGAAAGGTCCTGCTGTGGCGTTTGCGGAAAAGCGTGGAAAGTTGTGGCGGGCGCGATGGGAGGCGCCCG
This sequence comes from Actinophytocola sp., assembly GCF_036378875.1. Lineage (GTDB taxonomy): Bacteria > Actinomycetota > Actinomycetes > Mycobacteriales > Pseudonocardiaceae > Actinophytocola. Next base: position 174,926 of record NZ_DASUVO010000003.1, on the reverse strand, counting down.
ACGGGCGGTTGGCGTCACGGTCGGGGTTCGAGACGAAGAACGATGCCCTGGACTACGGCCGGGACCAAGAGGCGGCCATTCGGAACCGTACCTACGTGGACCCGCGTACGAGCATGACCGTGACGGAGTGGGTGAACGTGTGGTTCCCGAGCCTCGACCTTGAACTGAGCACATTGGACAACTACCGGTACTACATCGAAGTACACATCCTGCCGCGCTTCGGTGACTGGGAACTGCGTGCGCTAGAGCAGGTGCCGGAGGAGATCGTGAAGTGGGAGCGGCAACTACCGGTGTCGCGAGGAACGGCGCGTGAAGCACGCTCGACATTCACCAACCTGCTGAATGACGCGATCCCGCGTTACCTGTCGCTCAACCCAGCTGCGCGACGCCGGGGTAAGGGCCGGAAGGGGCAACGGCGCATCGAGGAGGCTGAGCGGAACGAGAAGTCCTGGGCGTCGCCGCTGCAAGCCTTGTTGCTGGCTGAACGGTGCGCGCTGTTGTCCGGTCGTGACGCGGACTTCGTCATGATGTCGACCGCTGCGTATACCGGCATGCGCTGGAGTGAACTACTTGGCCTGTCGTCGAGCCATATTCGGCCGGGGCAGTTGAAAGTCGCCTGGAAACTGTACGAGTTGAACGGTCGTTTCTACCGTGGCCGCCCGAAAGACGGATCGATCCGGCCCATCGACAGTCCACCGTTCCTGGATGACCTGCTGAGTCGGGTGAAGCCGGCACGATGCCACTGCAAGGGCACGGGGACGTGGTGTTCGGGAGGGGAGTACTTGTTCCTCGGCTCGGATGGGTCGCACTTTCGCCGGTCGAACTACGCCGTTCGGCTGTTTCGGCCGGCCGCTGACGGCTGGTACCCGAAGAACGGAAAGAGGCCGGCGATGCCGGTGTTGGTGGACGTCGGCGACGGGTTCCCGGGTACCCCGGTGCCACCGTGGCCGGCGGCGGAGCCTGGCGTGCGGTTCACGCCGCCGACCGGCCGGGGGCACGTTCGGCTGGTGACCATGGGCGATGGGCGTGCCCGGTGTGCGGTTTGTCAGCGGACGCAGCTGCTGCGTGTCGATGACACGGTGATCGCCCACGACGGGCATGGCGGCCGGTGCGCCGGTGGGGGACAACAGCCAGGGGAGGACGTGCCGCTGGCGTGTTGGGCACCGCTGGTGACCGGAATCACGCCGCATGGGCTCCGGCATGGGCACCAGCCGATGATGGACAACGCGGGTGTCCACTACGTGCTCCAGGCCGAACGGATGGGGCACGAGGTGCCCGGCATGCGCGGCACGTACGCCCACCCCACGCAGGAGATGCGAGACGCACTCGTGGCGGCGCTTCAGCGGCTCTGGGAGCAGGCACTTGCGGCGCGTGCGCGCCTGGCTTCCCGATCACCCGTGCGAGTGCTGGACGAGCTGCTGGAGCCGTACCGGGAGCGGTGACGCTCGCGCGCCTCTCCCATCTGGCTCCCAAATTCGGACATCCCCAGCTGTGCCGGTCGCTCCACCTACGCGTCCGGCCCGTCAAACAGGCCGTTGACCTGCCCGAATACCACAAAAGAGTTGGGGTGAGTGACGGGACTTGAACCCGCGACATCCTGGACCACAACCAGGTGCTCTACCAGCTGAGCTACACCCACCATTGCCTGGCGGCGCGCATATCGTAACGTGCCGCCTCGGGGGGTTGGCAATCGGTTAGGGGTTGGGCCTCAGCAGGGCCTCTGCCACGGCTTTTGCCTGTTCGCTGGTGGGGCCGGGGTGGGGGACGAAGGCGGTGCCCCGGTAGTAGCGCAGTTCGCGGATGGACTCCTTGATGTCCGCGAGCGCACGGTGGGTGAGGCCCTTGTCGGGCTGCGCGTAGTAGATCCGCGGGTACCAGCGCCGGCACAGCTCCTTGATGGAGGACACGTCGATCATCCGGTAGTGCAGGTGGGCGTCGAGGGCCGGCATGTCGCGTGCGATGAAGCCGCGGTCGGTCGCGATGGAGTTGCCGCACAGGGGCGCGGTGCGGGCGTCCTGGACGTGTTTGCGCACGTAGTCGAGCACCTGGGCCTCGGCTTCGGCGACTGTGACCGTCGAGGCCCGGACCAGTGGGGTCAGGCCTGAGTTGGCGTGCATCTCGCGGACGATGTCGGGCATGGTGTCGAGCACGGCATCGTCGGCGTGGATGACTATGTCGACTCCCTCGTCGAGGATGTTGAGCTCCGAGTCCGTCACCACGACCGCGATCTCGACCAGCGCGTCCTTGCTGAGGTCGAGGCCGGTCATCTCGCAGTCGATCCACACCAAACTGTCGGTCACCTGACGGAGCTTAGCCCGGTAGGTTGGTTTGATCTCGCAGGTTGCGGGGGACGATGCTTGGCGCGAGGCTTCCGATGACCACATTCACCTAGTGGGGCGATGCGGATGGGCAAGGATGTCGAGCGGACCGAGTTCACCCGCGCGGACCGCCAGCGGTTCCGGGAGAAGATCCGGCTGTGTCTGGACGTGTTCGCTCAGATGCTCAAGCAGTCGGCGTTCGAGACCGACCGGCCGATGTCGGGGCTCGAGGTCGAGCTGAACCTGGTCGACGCGGCCGGCGATCCGGCCATGAAGAACGCCGACGTGTTGGACGCGATCGCGGACCCGGACTTCCAGACCGAGCTGGGCCAGTTCAACATCGAGGTCAACCTCGCGCCGCGTGAGCTGGGGCCGGACGGGCTCGCCCAGTTCGAGGACAGCCTGCGTGCCTCGCTGAACGCGGCGGAGGGCAAGGCCGAGACGGTCGACACGAACATCGTGATGATCGGCATACTGCCGACGCTCCAGCACGAGCACATGAACGTGGACACGCTGTCGGCGAACGCGCGGTACAAGCTGCTCAACGAGCAGATCTTCGCGGCGCGCGGTGAGGACCTCGAGATCAGCATCGCAGGTGAGGAACGGCTGGTCACGCACGCGGACACGATCGCGCCCGAGTCGGCGTGCACGAGCGTGCAGTACCACCTGCAGGTGGCGCCGGAGCGGTTCGCCGACTTCTGGAACGCGAGCCAGGTCGTCGCGGGTGTCCAGGTTGCGCTCGGGGCCAACTCGCCGTACCTGTTCGGCAAGCAGCTGTGGGCGGAGAGCCGGATCGCGTTGTTCGAGCAGTCCACCGACACGCGGCCGGACGAGCTGAAGGCGCAGGGTGTGCGCCCCCGGGTGTGGTTCGGCGACCGGTGGATCACGTCGATCTTCGACCTGTTCGAGGAGAACGTGCGCTACTACTCGGCGCTGCTGCCGCTGTGTGACGACGAGGACCCGGCCGCGGTGCTCGCGGCCGGCGGGACGCCGCAGCTGTCCGAGCTGCGGCTGCACAACGGCACGATCTACCGCTGGAACCGGCCGATCTACGACGTGGTCGACGGCCGTCCGCACTTGCGGGTGGAGAACCGGGTGCTGCCGGCCGGGCCGACGTGCGTGGACGTGATGGCCAACGCGGCGCTGTACTTCGGCCTGGTCCGGGCGCTCGCCGACCAGGAGCGTCCGCTGTGGACGCAGATGAGCTTCTCGGCGGCCGAGGAGAACTTCCACTCGGCGGCGCGGGGCGGGATCGGTTCTCGGGTGTACTGGCCGGGTATCGGCGACGTGCCTGTCACCGAGCTGGTCCTGCGCCGGTTGCTGCCGCTCGCGCACTCCGGTCTGGACGCGTGGGGCGTCGCCCCGGCCCAGCGGGACCGGCTGCTCGGCATCATCGAGAAGCGCTGCATCTCCGGCCGCAACGGCGCGACGTGGCAGGTCGACACCGTCCGCTCCCTGGAGGAGAGCCGCGGGGTGGCGCGTGAACAGGCGCTACGGGAGATGACTCGTCGCTACGCGGCGCACATGCACACGAACGAGCCGGTGCACACCTGGCCGGGGGCATAGGGAGGTGTCAGTCCGCCGGCCCCTGGGACGCGTCCACCACGGCGTCACGGAGCGCGGCCCGCAGGCGTCCCACGTCGAGCGGGGTGAGCACGGCTGTCTCGCCCGGCGGCGCGACCAGCACGACGCGCCCCTGCCGCACGAAGACGGTCAGGTCGCGGCGCCGGCCCGCCACGTCCCGACACACGATCGCCCATTCCTTGTGACTCGTCACATCGCTCATCCTCCGGCAGTTGATCCGCCCACCCGGGATTGTCGTTTAAGAAGTCAGACGCCACGCCTACCTGGCTGTGACGCGCTCTGTCCGTCTTGAAAGGAAGGCATGACCTACCATGGCTGACCCGCGCCGCATCGTGATCGTTGGCACTGGACTCGGAGGTGCCTCGGCCGCCGGTGCGCTGCGTGAGCAGGGCTACGACGGCGAGCTGTTGCTGATCGGTGAACAGCGACACCGCCCCTATGAGCTGCCCGCGCTGTCCAAGGGCATCATGCTCGGCGACACCGACGACCCCGACTGGGTGCACGAGGAGTCGTTCTACGCCGAGAAGAACATCGACCTGCGGCTCGGCACCCGTGTCGGTGCCGTGCACGTGAACGACCGGACCGTCGAGCTGGACGGCACGACGGAGCCGTGGGACCGGCTGCTGCTCGCGACCGGCTCGACGCCCCGGCGCCTGCGGGTGCCCGGGGCCGACTTCGACAACGTGCGCCGCCTGCGGCGCCTCGACGACGCGCGCTCTCTGCGGCAGGAGCTGACCGAGGGCAAGAACCTGGTGATCGTGGGCGCCGGCTGGATCGGCTGTGAGGTGGCGGCCGCCGCCCGCAAGCACGGCGCCAACGTCACGGTGATCGACCCGCTCCCGGCGCCGCTGCACCGCGTGCTCGGCGACACGGTGGCTGGGGTGTTCCGCACGCTGCACGAGTCCCACGGCGTCACGTTCCGGCTGGATGTGGGCGTCGTCGAGTACCTCGGCACGGACGGTGCGGCCACTGGCGTGCGGCTCGACGACGGCAGCGAGGTGCCGGCCGACCTGGTGCTGGTCGCGGTCGGCGCCGAGCCGAGGACGGACCTGGCCCAGGCAGCCGGGCTCGCGCTGTCCGACGACGGCGGCGTGCAGGTCGACACGAGCCTGCGCACCTCGGCGCCCGACGTGTTCGCCGTCGGTGACATCGCCGCGCACGCCCACCCGCGCTACGGCCGGCGGATCCGCGTCGAGCACTGGGCCAACGCCAAGGACCAGGGCGCGCATGTGGCGAAGAACCTGCTCGGCGGGGGAGAGCCGTACATCGCGAGCCCGTACTTCTTCTCCGACCAGTACGACCTTGGCATGGAGTTCCGGGGCCTGGCCGAGCCGTTCAGCGACGAGCTGGTGGTCCGCGGTGACCTGGCGTCCCGCGAGTTCATCGCGTTCTGGCTGCGGGACGGTGCCGTCCAGGCTGCGATGAACGTCAACATGTGGGATGACGGTGACACTCTGCAGGCGCTTGTGGACGCTCGGACCAGGGTCGAGCCGGCGAAGCTGGTTGACGCCGATCTGGCGAGCCTGATGGGGTAGGGCTCGCGGGAGGGCGTATGGCGGACGGCTCGATCGACGCGGTCCTGATGGCGGCGGCGCAATTGTCCGACGAGGGCAAACCGCGCGCCGCCATCGCCGTGCTGGAGTCGGCACTGGCGGCGGCCCCGGACCACCCGGTGGCGTGGTGCCGGTTGTCGGCGGCATACCTCGATATCGGCGAGCCCCGCGAGTCGCTGGATGCGGCCAAACGGGCTATCACGTTGGGCGAGGCGGCGTGGGCGCACCGCCTCGCGAGCCTCGCGCTGGTCGAGCTCGGGCGCCACGACGAGGCCGTGATCTCGGCCGGCGAGGCGGTCCGCCGCGACCCGGACGACTGGCGCGGGCTGGTGACGCTGTCCGAAGCCCTCGCCCACGACGAGCCGGAACAGGCGGTCCGGGCCGCGAGGGCCGCCGTGGCCCGCGCCCCGGACGAGCCGAGAACCCACGAGGTCCTCGGCGACGCCGCGATGCTCGCCCACGACTGGATGCTCGCCGAGACCGCCTACCGCGACGCCGCCCAACTGGACCCGACGAACCACGACGTGACCACGAAGCTGGACCGCGTCGTCCACCGCCGCGGCGACGACCCACGCCGGCGCCGCCGGCCGGTGCGGACGCGACGAAGCGTCTCCCGTTTCGAACGGGTGCATCGCGTTTCCTGGTACCTGGCGGTTCGTCGCGCCGCGGCATGGCAGGCGGTCGGCGTGTTCGTGCTACTGGTCGCGTCGTCGGCGACGCCGCTGGCCTGGTACGGCCTGGGCGTGGTGGTGTTCGTCGGCGTACTCGCCTGGCGGGGGTGGACCCGGCTGCCCGACGAGGCACGCGTGCCCGTGGGAGTCCTGTTCTCGAAGGTCCCACTGGCGGTGATCGGTGTGGCGGCCCTCGGGATGTCGCTGGTGGCCCTGCTCGGCTGGACCGCCGTACTGGCCATCGGCGCCGTGGTCAAGCCGTTCCTGGTGGCGGCGCTCGTCTGCGCGCTGGTCGCGGTCGCGAGCACGTGGCTCGGACTCCGCCGGATGTGGACGTGATCGTGTTGAATGGTGCGGGGTTCACGATCACGAGCTAGGAGCGGCGGCGTGGCTGGTCAGTTCGGTTCTTTCCAGAACGAGATCTATCTGCAGGGGCTCGCTGACCAGCTGCCGCCGTTCACCAACGATCCCACCCGGCTGGAGGCGGCGGCGCGCGAGAAGCTCGAACCGGGGCCGTTCGGCTACGTGGTCGGCGGTGCCGGTGCAGGGGCGACCGTTGCCGCCAACCGGGAGGCGTTCGGGCGGTGGCGGATCGTGCCGAGGATGCTCACCGGTGCCAACAACCGGGATCTGGCGGTTTCCGTGCTGGGGCAGGACATGCCGGCGCCGGTCATGCTCGCGCCGGTCGGGGTGCAGTCGATCGTCCATCCCGACGGGGAGTTGGCCACCGCACGTGCCGCCGCGGAGTTGGGGCTCACGATGGTGCTGTCGACCGCGTCGTCTCACACCATGGAGGACGTCGCCGAGGCGAGCGGGGACGGGCCGCGCTGGTACCAGCTGTACTGGCCCAACGACAACGAGGTCGCGATCAGCCTCCTGCAGCGGGCCAAGGCCGCCGGCTTCACGGCGCTCGTCGTCACGCTCGACACGTGGACCCTCGCCTGGCGGCCCAACGACCTCGACCAGGCCTACCTGCCGTTCATCCGCGGTATCGGCAACGCCATCCCGTTCTCCGATCCCGCTTTCCGTGCTCGGCTGGCGAAGCCGCCGGAGGAGGACCTGAACGCGGCGATCCTGCAGTGGATCCCGATGTTCACCGGCACCGACCACCGCTGGGACCAACTGCCGTTCCTCCGCGAGCACTGGGACGGCCCCATCGTGCTGAAGGGCATCCAGCACGTCGACGACGCCCGCCGCGCCAGCGACGCCGGCATGGACGGCATCATCGTCTCCAACCATGGCGGCCGCCAGGTCGACGGCGCCATCGGCGCTCTCGACGCGCTCCCGGAAATCGCCGCCGCGGTCGGCGACCAACTGGACGTCCTGTTCGACTCGGGCGTCCGCACCGGAGGAGACGTCATCAAGGCACTCGCCCTCGGCGCGAAAGCCGTGCTGCTCGGCCGGCCCTTTGTGTACGGCTTGGCACTCGGCGGTGAGGCGGGCGTTCGCCATGTGCTGCGCGGCATTCTCGCCGACCTCGACCTGACGTTGGGCCTGTCCGGCAACCGCACACCGGCGGACTTGTCAGCCGACACTCTGCGCCGAATGTGAGCGGATTTCTGCCGGATTGTCTGTGACATTAGTTGACATATAACCCGGTTACTGCTCGATATCGATTCCGGGGCCCACAGGCGCCCGGCGTGCCTGCGCTGGGTGTCCTGAAAGACGGGCGGTTTCAAGTGGTCGTTGCGACACCCTGTGTGAGCTGGGAGTTCGTGATGGCAGGTCTGTTGTGTCGGGTGGTGCGGGTGCGGTTTTGGGGGTTGGTGCGGTCGGGGTATGCGGCCAAGCCTGCCGCTGGGTTGGTGGGTGTGTCGCACGAGACCGGGCGGTGGTGGTTTCGTGTGGCTGGCGGGGTGATCGGGAACGCACCTGGCCAGCTGGGCGCGCGCTATCTGTTGTTGGTTGAGCGGGAGGAGATCTTCCGTGGTCTGATCGCTGGGGATTGCTACGGTCAGATCGCGGCGGCCCTGGGGCCGCCCATAGGTCGACGGTCAGTCGGGAAGTGGGCCGCAACGGGGGCGAGAGGCCTGTCGGGCTGTCGCTGCCGACATGGCAGCTCGTGAGCGGGCGCGGCGGGCGAAGCTGGCGAGGGCGGCGAAGCTGGCCGTCGACGCCGAGTTGCGGGGGTGGGTGCGGACTCGGCTGGTGAAGCGGTGGTCGCCGACGCAGATCGCGATCGCCCGCAAGCGGGAGTTCCCGAGCCAGCCGGAGATGTGGGTGTCGCACGAAACGATCTATCAGGCGATCTATGTGCAAGGCCGGGCTGTGCTGCGCCGAGAGTTGGCCGCGTGTCCGCGCACTGGGCGAGGGTTGCGCCGCCCTTGTGGCCAAGCCCAGGCTCGCGAACCGCGGATCCCGAACATGGTTGCGATCAGCGAACGGCCGGCCGGGGCCGAGGATCGGGCGGTGCTTGGACACTGGGAAGGCGATCTGATCATGGGACAGGGCAACAAGTCCGCGATCGGGACTCTGGTCGAACGCGTCACCCGCTTCGTGATGCTGCCGCACCTGCCAGACGGGCACGACGCCCTCCAGGTCAGAGACAAGTCAGAGACAAGATGGTCGAAGTCATCCAAACCCTGCCCATCGAGTTGAGGCGCTCGATGACCTGGGACCGGGGCAACGAGATGGCCCGACACGCCGAGATCACCCTGGCCACCGACATGGCCATCTACTTCTGCGACCCGCACTCGCCCTGGCAACGCGGCAGCAACGAGAACACCAACGGACTGCTCCGCAAGTACTTCCCCAAAGGCACCGACCTGTCCGTCCACACCGGCGAACACCTCGCCGCGGTCAGCGCCGAACTCAACGGACGACCCCGCCAGACACTGGGCTGGCTCACCCCCGCCCAGTCCTACAAGCGAGCACTCTCCGGAAAGTCCCCCGTCGCAACGACGGGTTGAAATCGCCACGCGCTCGGGGCATCGCCGATGTCTCGAAAGACGCGCTGATGACGTTCAACGACCCGAAAGCGTCTTTCGGGGCATCGCCCGGTGGCACAAGCACGTCGTTCGCAGCCCCCGGCTTCCTCGGCATGATCATCAGCGGGTTGAAGGTCCCCCAGCGCCGTTCGAGACATCGGCCACGTCTCGAAAGCACCCTGCGGCGCGAACAGTGAGCCCCGGCGAACCTTCGCGGTCGCGGCACTATTTGTGAATGCATGCGCTTTGCCGTGCCGCGCGAGCACGGAATTCAACCTCACTTCGCGTCGGCGTAGCAGTCCACTATGGATGCTTCCAGTGGGAAGTGGACCGGGGTGTTGCCGAAGACCAGGCGGGATGCCTCCGTTGCCGCGGTGCGTACCGCGTCGGCGGTTTGTTCAGTTATCTCCTGTGGACAGTGGATCATCACCTCGTCGTGTTGGAAGAAGACCAGTTGGGCTTCTGTGTCGGCTATGCGTTGGCGGAGCGTGGCGAGCAGTGTGAGTGCCCAGTCGGCCGCGCTCGCCTGTACCACGAAGTTGCGGGTGAAGCGGCCCCAGTCGCGCGCGGCCTGACGGGATCGCCGCTCGTCCGCGTCCGGGGAGCCCATCAGCGCACGCCACTTCTCCGACGGCGGCGGTGACGTCCTGCCCAGCCGGGAACGCACCACCTGGCCTTCCTCGCCCGCCCTCGCCGCTGCCTCCACGTACTCCACCGCCTGCGGAAAGCGTTTCCGTAGTTTGGCCAGCAGTGGACCGGCGCCGCCGCTGGTGCCGCCGTACATGGCGGACAGCATCGCGATCTTCGCGTGTCCTCGGTCGCCGTCGAACACCTCCTCCGCCAGTCCCGCGTACAGGTCCACGCCTCTCGACACGTCCGCCAGCCTGCGGTCGCCCGCCAGTGCGGCCAGCACCCGCGGTTCCAGCTGCGCCGCGTCGGCCACCACGAGCGCCCAGCCCTCGTCCGCGCGCACGGCCGTGCGCAGCTGCTTCGGCAGTTGGAGTGCCGCGCCGCCACGGGTCGCCCAGCGGCCCGACACCACGCCACCCACGACGTACTCCGGGCGGAACCGGCCATCGGACACCCACGTGTCCAGCCAGGACCAGCCGTGCGCCACCCACAGCCGGGCCAGCTCCTTGTACCGGAGGAGAGGGGCCACGGCCGGGTGGTCCACCTCCTTCAGCACATGCGCCCGGCTCGACGGCACCTCGATGCCGGCGCGCCCGAACGCCCGGACCACGCTCGCCGGGTTGTCCGGGTTGACCTGCCGCGACTCGGGTGCGCCGACCAGCCCGAACGCGGCGGTGATCTCCTCGGCCAGCTCGGCGAGCACCTTCGGTCGGGCACCCAGCGACGGCCGAGGACCGAGTAACTCGGTCAACAGCGCCAGATGCACGTCCGCCCGCCACGGCAGCCCGTGGTGCGACATCTCCGCGGCCGCCAGCGCTCCCGCGGACTCCGCAGCCACGAGCAGGCGTAATCGGTCGGGCTGCGCGGTCGCCGCGATGCGCCGCTGCTGGTCGTCGTACACCGCGGCCGCGGCCGACAGCATGTCCGTTCCGGCGGGTACCGGTTCCCGCTCGGCCTCGAACAGCGCCGGCTGCTCGACCCGCGCGGCCGGGCGCGGGTCGTCGGGTTCGGGCAGGTCACGCATGCGCGCCCATGCCGCGGCCAGGTTGCGTGGCCGGCCCGGCCGTTCCTCGGACGCCAGCAGGATGGCCTCGGTCAGCGCCAGGTCGTGGCACCGGTCGAGTCGCACACCCGCGCGCAACAGCTCCGGGTACAGCGCCTCGACCGAAGGCACGACCCAGCGCGCGTCCCGACCGGCCATCCAGCGAGCCAGGTCAGGGACGTTTTCGGGGACGCCGGAGGGACCGAGCACCCGCCCGGCTCCGTCTCCTTCCGGCACGACCACGAATCGCATGGGGCCAATTGTGCGCGGGGGGACCGACAAATCCGGGCGAATGGAGAGTTGGGGAGGTGAGATCACTCGAACGGGTGAGCGAAAGGTTCGACGGGTGTGGACCGTTAGTTAACTCTCCAGTAGCTTCAGGTGCAGGAGTCGACGAGGAGGTCAGACAGTGTTGAGGGCGCTGAGCCAGATACCCACCGCGATCCGCGGGTTGGATGTGCTCAGACGCGCCGGGCTCGTCCCGGTCACGCGCCCCGACCAGTCGCTTCGTTCCCTGCTCGCCATGCGCAAGCTCGGACCGATCGCCGGGGCCGCGCAGGTCGCCGCTCGGCGCGATCAGCAGGCGGTCGGGCTGGTCGACGAGCGCGGTCCGCTCACCTACCACGAGCTCGACACCCGGTCGAACGCGCTGGCCAGGGCATTCGCCGTCAACGGGCTCGGCGCCGGCTCGGTGATCGCGCTGCTTGCCCGCGACCATCGTGGGGCTGTCGACGCCATGGTCGCGGCCGGCAAGCTCGGCGCGCGCATCCTCCTCATGAACACCGGCTTCGCCCAGCCGCAGCTCGTGGACGTGGCGAAGCGGGAGAAGGTCGACGCGCTGGTCCACGACCAGGAGTTCGCGCCGCTGGCCGCCGCGCTCGACGCAGATCTGCCGCGGTTCCTGGCCTGGGTCGACGATGGCGAGCACGACGTGCCCACGCTCGACGAGCTGATCGCCGGCAGCGACGACCAGCCGCTGCCGGCGCCGTCGTCGCAGGGCGGCATGGTGCTTCTCACCAGTGGCACCACGGGCACCCCGAAGGGCGCGCCACGCACGGTTCGGTCCCCGCTCGCCGCCGCCCAGTTCCTCGACCGCATTCCCTTGCGTACCGGGGAATGCACGGTCATGGCCGCGCCGCTCTTCCACGGAACCGGGCTGTCGCAGTTCCTGCTGTCGTTCGCGCTCGGTTCGACCGTGGTGTTGCGTCGCCGGTTCGATCCCGAGGCCACCCTGCGGGCGATCCAGGACAACCGTGCCACCGCGCTCGTGCTGGTGCCGACCATGCTGCGGCGAATCGTCGACGTCGGTCAGGAAATTCTCGACAAGTACGACACGTCCTCGCTTCGCATCATTTTCTGCGCCGGTTCCGCGTTGCCGCCCGAACTGGGCAACCGCGCGACGGCGGCGTTCGGCGACGTGATCCACAACCTGTACGGGTCGACCGAGGTCGCGGTCGCCACGGTCGCGACGCCCGAGGACTGGCGGCGGGCGCCCGGCACGGTCGGCCGTGCGCCGGTCGGCTGCCGGGTCGCGCTCTACGACGACGAGGGCAACCGCGTCACCGCGCCCCACGTGGTCGGGCGGGTGTTCGTCGGCAGCATCCTGGCGTTCGAGGGGTACACCGACGGGCGCCACAAGGAGATCATCGACGGCCTTCTGAGCAGCGGCGATGTCGGCCACTTCGACGCCGATGGCCTACTGTTCATCGACGGCCGCGCCGACGACATGATCGTCTCCGGTGGGGAGAACGTGTTCCCCGGTGAGGTCGAGAACCTCCTGCTGGAGCATGCCGCCGTGGCCGAGGCGGCGGTGGCGGGGGTGCCCGACGACGAGTTCGGCCAGCGACTGGCCGCGTACGTCGTCACCCGACCGGGTGTCACCGTGGACGGCGATGAGCTCAAGGAGTACGTGCGGGCGAACCTCGCCAGGTTCAAGGTGCCGCGTGACGTGATCTTCCTCGATGAGCTGCCCCGTAACGCCACCGGCAAGGTGTTGCGAAACCAACTTCCCGTTAATTAACCGGCGTTAACGCATTTCCCGACGAAAGAAGGGATGTGCCTTTCACCCCGGTTGATCACACTGTCGAGTGAACATGCGGTGTGCATGTCAGTCGGGGACTGGAAGGGCTACGCAATGAAGTTCACGGGTCGGGGCAGGCTCATCGCCGGCGCAGGACTCGCGGGCGTGGTGGCGGTCGCCACCGCGGTCGTCGCGATGCCGGCACAGGCGGCGGAAGGGCAGATCCTGTTGGCCAACACCGAGAACTCGGTGGCGGACAGCTACATCGTGGTGCTCAAGGACAGTGCGTCGGTGGCGTCGAGTCTTGCCGGCGAGTACGGCGCGGAGGTGGGCCGCAGCTACAGGTCCGCGCTGCACGGTTTCTCCGTGCACGCGAGCGAGGCGGAGGCCAAGCGGCTCGCCGCGGACGACGCGGTGGCGTACGTGCAGCAGAACCAGAAGTTCACGATCAACGAGACGGCGTCGTGGGGAATCGACCGCCTCGACCAGCGTGACCTGCCGTTGGACGACACGTACGACGTCGCCGACAAGGGCGACGGCGTCACCGCGTACGTGATCGACACCGGTGTTCAGGTCGACCACCCCACGTTCGAGGGGCGGGCGACCGGCGGCTTCGACGCGATCGACGGCGACAACGACCCGGCCGACGGGCACGGGCACGGCACGCACGTGGCCGGCACGATCGGTGGCGCGGAGTACGGCGTGGCCAAGGGTGTCGACATCGTCGGCGTCCGGGTGCTGGACGACAGCGGCTCGGGCACGACGGAGCAGGTCGTCGCCGGTATCGACTGGGTGGCGCAGAACCACAGTGGACCGTCGGTGGCGAACATGAGCCTGGGCGGCACCGTGGACGAGGCGCTCGACGACGCCGTGCGCGGGGCGATCGAGTCCGGCGTGACGTTCGCGATCGCGGCCGGCAACTCCTCGGCCGACGCGTCCGGGTTCTCGCCGGCACGCGTGACCGAGGCGATCACGGTCGCCGCGTCCGACGAGTCCGACGCGCAGGCCTCCTTCTCGAACTTCGGGTCGGTCGTCGACCTGTACGCGCCGGGCGTGGACATCACGTCGTCCTGGAACGACGGTGGCACGAACACGATCAGTGGCACCTCGATGGCGACCCCGCACGTGGCTGGCGCGGCGGCGCTGTACCTGTCGGCGAACCCGGACGCGACGCCGGCGGAGGTGGCGACCGCGCTGACCGAGGCCGCGACCCCGGACAAGATCACCGGCGCCAGCCCGGGCACGCCGAACAAGCTGCTCTACGTGGGTGCCTGAGCAGTTGTCCACAGCCCACCCGGTTGTCCACAGGCAAGATCGACAACCGCCGTTCCGTCACCCCCACCCGGTACGCTGGCAAGGCGGGACGCCCCCGGGAACGGGTGGGGGTTGGGTTACCGCTAGGCGCGGATGATCTTGGTGGGTTGAGGGGTTTGGGTTTTCCGTGGTGACCGAGGTCACCGGGGGTAAGGCCGCTTTCGGGAGGGTTTGGTGCTCCCGGAAGCGGCTTTTCCGGGGTTAGGGTGGCTTTTCGTGGACTTCTCGCGTTCGGCCACGGCGGCCGACTACATGGCCCTGGGACTGCGGTGCCTCTTCGTGACGGGAGGTCGGCGGGGATGAGCGGAGCTTCTCAGCGGGACGAACCGGCCGCGTTGCGTGACGAGGACGCTTTCGACACCGACGCCGTGCACGAATGGCTCACGTCCACTGTGGATGGACTGGCCGGACCGCCGACGGTGAAGCAGTATCCCGGTGGCGCGTCGAACCTGACCTACCTGCTGTCCTATCCGGACCGCGAGCTGATCCTGCGCCGGCCGCCGAAGGGTCACAAGGCCGCCTCCGCGCACGACATGCGTCGCGAGTACACCGTGCAGAAGCAGCTGAAGCCGGTGTACCCGTACGTGCCGACCGTGCTGGCGCTGTGCACCGACCCGGATGTCATCGGCTCCGACTTCTACGTCATGGACCGGATCGACGGCATCATCCTGCGTGGTGACCTGCCCGAGGACATGACGCTGTCGCCGAACGAGGCGTCCTCGCTCGCGTACCGCGTGTTCGACCGGCTGATCGAGCTGCACGAGGTGGACCCGGAGGCCGCCGGGCTGACCGGCCTCGGCAAGGGCGCCGGCTACGTCGAGCGGCAGGTCCGTGGCTGGTCCGACCGCTACCGCAAGGCCAGGACCCCCGACTCGCCGGACGCCGAGGCGGTCATGGCCTGGTTGCGCGAGAACCAGCCGGACGACGTGCGCACCTGCGTCATCCACAACGACTTCCGCTTCGACAACGTGGTGCTCGACGACGATCTGACGGTCGTCGGCGTGCTCGACTGGGAGATGGCCACGCTGGGTGACCCGCTGATGGACCTCGCCGGCAGCCTGGCGTACTGGATCCAGGCCGACGACGACGAGACCGCCATGGCGGCGCGCCGTCAGCCGTCGCACGTGCCCGGCATGCCCAAGCGCCACGAGCTCGTCGCCTACTACTGCGACCGGATGGGGATCTCGGCCGAGAACTGGTTGTTCTACGACGTGTTCGGCGCCTTCCGGCTCGCGGTGATCATGCAGCAGATCTACTATCGATTCCACAGTGGACAAACACACAACCCGGCGTTCGCGAACCTGGCGACGTTCGTTTCGTACCTGCTGGACCGCTGTGCGAGGAAGATCAAATGACCGCCGTCTACCTGCTGCGGCACGGACAGGCGTCGTTCGGCGCCGCCGACTACGACGTGCTGTCCCCGGTCGGCAAGCAGCAGGCGATGGTGCTGGGTGCCGAGCTGCGGCGCCGCGAGGTCGACGTGCACGCGGTGTGGAGCGGCACCCTGCGCCGCCAGCTCCAGACCGCGACGGCGTGCCTCACCGAGGCCAGCATCGACCTGCCCGTCACCGAGGACGCCCGGTGGAACGAGTACGACCACCTCGGGCTGGTGCCGTCCGGTCAACCTGGCGAGGACAAGGCCAGGGAGTTCCAGCGCATGCTCGAAGAGGCGGTGACGGCCTGGATCTCCGGCACGCACGCGGCCGGCACGTCCGGCACCTGGACCGAGTTCACGGACGGGGTGCACGCCGCCATGGACGACGTGTTCGACGGGCTGCCGAAGGGCACGGCCGCGTTGGTCTTCACCTCGGCCGGGGTGATCAGCGCGGTCTGTGCCGTGCTGCTGTCCGCGCCGGCGGCGGGTTATGTGGCTCTCAACCGCACGATGGCCAACGCCAGCATCACCAAGGTGGTCCGCGGGCGGTCGGGGACGAGCCTGGTGTCGCTCAACGAGCACGGCCACTTCGAGGGCCCACACCGAGGGCTGCTCACCTACCGGTAGGAGAATCCCATGCGCCGCCCCAGGATCGAGCCACAGGTGTGGCGCGCACCGGCCGCGTCACCGGCGTCGCCGGACCCGCTGCCGCCGCTGACGGTCGTGCCGGTCAACGGCGTGGGGCCCGAGGACGTGCTCGTGGACAAGGGGCACGTGTTCACCGGCGTCGACGACGGCCGAATCCTGCGGCTCACCCCGGACGGGCGGCGGCTCGACCTCATCGCCGACACCGGAGGTCGACCGCTCGGCCTGGAGTGGTACCCGGATGGCCGGCTGCTCGTGTGCGACGCGAAACGCGGGCTGCTCCTCGTGTCGCGGCAGACCGGCGAGATCGAGGTGCTGGTGCGCGGCGGACCGGACCTGCGGGTGTGCAACAACGCCGCCGTGGCCGAGGACGGCACGGTGTACTTCACCGACTCGACGTCCCGGTTCGACCTCGAGTACTGGAAGGCCGACCTGCTGGAGCACAGCGGCACCGGAAGGCTGCTGCGCCGTTCCCCGGACGGTTCGGTCGACGTGCTGCTCTCCGGTCTGTACTTCGCGAACGGCGTCGCGCTGGCACCGGACGAGTCGTACGTCGTCGTCGCGAGCACCGGGTCGTACCGGCTCGACAAGGTGGAACTGCCCTCCGGCCGGCACACCACGCTCGCGGAGAACATGCCGGGCCTCCCCGACAACATCGCCACCGGCTCCGACGGCCTCGTCTGGATCGCCATGGCCGCCGCCCGCGTGCCGGCGCTCGACCTCGCCCTACGGCTGCCCCCGGTGATCCGCAAGGCGGCCTGGATGTTGCCGGAGTCCATGCAGATGAAGGACAAGCCGGTGGTGTGGGTTCGTGCCGTCGACGGCGCGACGGGTCGGGTGGTCCACGACTACCGCGGTGTCCGGCCCGACTTCCACCTCGTGACGGGTGTTCGTGAGGAAGACGGCGTGGTGTACCTGGGCAGCCTGGAGGAACGGGCCGTGGCGCACTTCTCAAATCCACCGAAATGACCTGATCCGGTCATTGTTGCCAAACAGCAACCATTTTGCCCATGTGTTGATCAACTGACTCCGACGCCGACGATCGCACGATCCGACATACCGCCATTCGGTCGTGTCACTGCCGGCATTCGGGCGTGTCAGGACAACGGTTCGGACACACATTCTTTCGATTGCTCTATAACAATTCTGCTGTTGACACCTCTACTGGCGCTGGTCCACCCTTGGCCGCCGTTAACCGATCAAGTTGTCGGATCGGTGTCGGCCAATACCTGGTCACGGCTAGGTTTGGTCCGAAAAGGACTGACGAAGAGGAGTCGAGGATGACTCGGGACACGCGCCGCGACCGAATGGTCACGCGGCGCTTCGCCACAGTGCCCCGATGGCTCCTCTCGGTATCCTTCCCATCACCTTCAGTGTTTACCCGCGCATTCCGCAGGCCCCGTGGGTGCGGGTTTGTTCCATTTTGATCGACAGGAGAGAACAAGATGATTGGTAAAGCAAGCGTGCGCGGTGCCGCCTTGCTTGCCGTCGCGGCGTTGGCGCTGGCCGGCTGCGGTGATAGCGGATCCGACAATTCCGGCGGTGGCGGGTCCACCGCGTTGGAGGGTCGCGGCCCGATCAAGTTCGCGACCGGCAAGGACACGTCGGGCAACATGCAGAAGCTGGTCGACCAGTGGAACTCCGAGCACCCCGACGAAAAGGTGACGATCACCGAGCTCCCCGAGTCGGCCGACGACCAGCGTGACGCGATGGTCCGGAACGCCCAGGCCAAGTCCAACGAGTTCACCATCCTGAACCTGGACGTGGTCTGGACCGCGGAGTTCGCGGCCAACCGCTGGGTGATGGAGCTGCCGCAGGACCAGTTCGACCTCGAGAACTTCCTCGAGCCGGCCGTGAACACCGCGAAGTACCGCGACAAGCTCTACGCGGTGCCCGTGTACTCCGACGGCGGCCTGCTGTACTACCGCAAGGACCTCCTCGAGGCCGCCGGCGTGACGTCGGCGCCGAAGACGTGGGCGGAGATGCAGGAGGCCTGCGCCAAGGTGAAGGCCAATCCGGCCAACGCGAGCCTCGGCTGCTACGCGGGCCAGTTCGAGAAGTACGAGGGCCTGACGGTCAACTTCTCCGAGGCTGTCCAGTCCGCGGGTGGTTCGATCCTCGACGACTCCGGCAAGCCGACCGTGGACACGCCGGAGGCGAAGGAAGGCCTGAACTTCCTGGTGAACGGCGTCAAGGACGGCATGATCCCGCCGGCCGCGGTCACCTACAAGGAGGAGGAGGGGCGTCGTGCGTTCCAGGACGGCCAGCTGATCTTCCACCGCCAGTGGCCGTACCAGTACGCGAAGGCGAACGCGACCGACGGCTCGTCGCAGGTCGCCGGCAAGTTCGACATCGCGCCCATTCCGGGCAAGGACGGTCCCGGTGCGTCCACTCTGGGCGGTCACAACTTCGCGATCTCCGCGTTCGCCGACAACAAGGCCACGGCGCTCGACTTCATCAAGTTCTTCACCAGTGAGGAGACGCAGCGGTCCAACCTGCTCGCCACCTCGCAGGCGGGGACGCGCACCAAGCTGTACGACGACCCCGAGCTGGTGAAGCAGTTCCCGTACCTGACCACGCTGAAGGAGGCCATCGGCGCCGCGGTGCCGCGGCCGCAGGCCGTCAAGTACGGCGACGTCACGGCGGCCATCCAGGAAGCCGTGTACGGCGCGATGAACGGTGAGACGAGCACCGACGACGCGCTGAAGGACCTCCAGTCCAAGCTGGAGTCGCTGACCGCGCAGTAGCTCCGTGCATGCCGGCCAGTGAGTCCAGCGTGGACTCACTGGCCGGCATCGGGCTATTCACACCTGGGAGTTCTGCCGTGACAGCAACTACCGCGCCGCCGCCCACCACGACCGGCGGCGCACCGAAACAACCGTCCGCGAAAGCGGACCCGCAGAAGCACGGCCGCCTCGCCGCGCTGCTGCTCGCCCCCACCTTCATCGTGCTGGCGATCGTGATCATCTACCCGCTGATCGCGGCGATCCGCGAGTCCCTGTACAAGAGGCAGGACGGACTCGACCCGAACGGGTTCGTCGTCGAGGGCGACCAGTTCGTCGGTGTCGAGAACTACACGGACATGTTCCGCGGCGAGACCGGCGAGCGGTTCTGGAACGCGTTCTTCAACACCAGTTTTCTCACCGTCACCACCGTCGTCCTCGAGGTCGTGATCGGCGTGGCGATGGCACTGGTGATGCACCACGCGTTGCGGGGCAAGGGACTCGTTCGTGCGAGCATCCTCGTGCCGTGGGCCATCCCGACGGCCGTGTCCGCAATCATGTGGCAGTTCATCTTCCAGGCGGACGGTGTCGCCAACGAGGTGCTCAACTCGCAGGTCCTGTGGACCACGGAGGGTTTCCACGCCAAGGTCGCGGTCATCATCGCGGACGTGTGGAAAACCGCGCCGTTCGTCGGACTGCTCGTCCTCGCCGGGTTGCAGATCATCCCGAACGACGTCTACGAGGCGGCCAGAGTGGACGGCGCCTCGGGTTGGAAGCAGTTCTGGCGGATCACACTGCCGCTCGTCAAACCCGCGCTGCTGGTGGCGATCCTGTTCCGCGGGCTGGACGCGCTGCGCATGTTCGACCTGCCCTACATCATGATCGGACGGCGCAAGGAGTCCGTCGAGACGTTGTCGATGCTCGCCCAGGAGGAGGCCTCGAACGCGAGGATCGGGCCGGCCGCCGCGTACGCGGTCGTCCTGTTCCTCTACGTGGCGGTGGTGGCCTACGCGTTCGTCAAGCTGCTCGGCGCCGACGTCCTCGGCGAGGCGCGGGTCCGGCGCAAGGAGGACAAGCAGCGAATGGCCCAGGCGGCCACGACGACGGAGTTGGCGTCATGGACATGAGCACGAAGGCGCCGACCGGGCGCAAGTGGTTGCTGAACATCGGCGTCGGGATCATCGTCATCTACTGTCTCGTGCCGTTCTACTGGATGGTCGTGTCGGCGTTCCGCCGGCCCAACGACGTTGGTGACAACTCACCGCTGCCGAGCCCGTGGTCGCTCGGGAACTTCGAGGCGGTGTTCGGTCCGGGTGTCGGGTTCTGGCGGGCGCTGCTCAACAGTCTCATCGTCGCGGGCGCCACCACGATCCTGACCCTGATCGTCGGCACGTTCGCCGCGTACACCATCGCGCGGCTGGACTTCCGGTTCAAGAACATCGTTGCCGGGGTCATCATCGCGACCTCGATGTTCCCCGGGGTGGCGCTGATCGTGCCGCTGCTGAAGCTGTTCACCGACATCGGCTGGATCAACACCTACCAGGCGATGATCGTGCCGAGCCTCTCGTTCGCGCTGCCGCTCGCGGTGTGGACGCTCGCCACGTTCTTCCGGCAGATGCCGAAGGAGCTGGAGGAGGCCGCGATGGTGGACGGGCTCACGCGGGGGCAGGCGTTCCGCCAGGTGATCCTCCCGCTGGCCGCGCCCGGCATGTTCACCACCGCGATCATCACGTTCATCGCGGCGTGGAACGAGTTCATCATCGCCCTGTCCATGGTGAACGACAAGGACATCCAGACGGCCAACGTCGTCATCGCCCAGTTCACCGGTGCTTCCCAGTTCGACAGTCCGTTCGGAACGAAGATGGCCGCCGGCGTGATCGTCACGGTGCCACTCGTGATCGTGGTGCTGATCTTCCAACGACGCATCATCGCCGGCCTGACCGCAGGAGGCGTCAAGTAATGAGGATACGGCCAGTCTTACTGTGCTCCGCGTTGGCACTCGTCACGACCGCGCTGGCGGTACCGGCCGGCGCGGAGGGCAGACAGGACAGAGACATCGATAGCGATCTCGCCGGGGGCGCCTTCGCCGGGCGCTCCCCGGTCGAGCTGTCCGAGACGACGAGACTGGCCGACCGGCGAGCGCTGGTCACGAGTGACCGCACCATCGCCATGGGCGATGGTGCAGGCCTGTACCCGGCGAGTGGCTGGCACATTCGCGGTGAGATGGGCGGCGTGTGGGCGCCGCCCGTCAAACTGCTCGACGGCATCTGGTTCGCCGTGGACGGCGCGTGGCTCGGCGCCGACGCCCCGGCCGCGCGGTACACCGCCGGCTGGGGCTACCAGCGGTTCGCCTACCAGCCGTCCGGGGTGAGCGTCGACCGCGTCGACTTCGCCCCGGACGGCGTCGGCGCTACCGTGATCGGGCTGACGCTCCGCAGCGCCTCCCCGCGCACTGTCTCCCTCGCGATGGACGCGCACTCCGAGCTGATGCCCGCGTACCCGTGGGGCTGGACCACCCCGAACGCCGGGGTGAACCAGCCGGACACCGGGGCCTACGGCAACGGCGTGTTGACGTTCCGGGACAACGACTTCGCGGCACTGGTCGGCTCGTCGGCGAAGCCGGTGAGCCATGCGCTCGGCCCGAACCACCGCGGCCCGCAGGACCCGGCCGTGGTGTGTCCGGCAGACGGCACCGCCCCACCCCGTTGTGACGACTCGGCGTTCGGCCGGGGGACCGGCGGGCGACTGAACTACTCCCTTGACCTGGCAGCCGGCCGGGCGACGACCGTGTGGTTCACGATCGCCGGCTCCGACCAGGGGCTCACCGCGGCCCGCGCGGAGTACCAACGGGCGGCGAAGAACCCGGTCGCGGCTCTGCGGTCCAAGGTGGACACCCGGCACGCGCTGGCCCGCAACACGGTCGTGGACCTGCCGGGCGACCGGCTGCTGCAACAGAGCATCCAGTGGAGCAAGCAGAACCTCGCCGACTCGGTGCAGGAAGCCCACGACCTCCAACTGAGGGACACCGACGAGGGTCGTCAGTACCCGGACCCGGTGGGCACCCTGCCGAAGGCCCGGTGGTTCGGCGCCGGCTTCCCGGACTATCCATGGCTGTTCGGCACCGACGGCGAGTACACGGCGTTCGCCGCGGTGGCCGCCGGACAGTTCGAGCCGATCAAGGCCCACCTGAAGGCGTTGCGGGACATCAGCGAGGTGCTGAACGCCCGGAGCGGCAAGGTCGTGCACGAGGTCGTGTCCACTGGGGACGTCTACTTCGGCGCGAACGACGACGCCGGCAACACCGACGAGACGGTGAAGTTCCCGAGCGCCGTCGCGCTGGTGTGGCGGTGGACGGGCGACAACGCGTTCCGGGACGACCTCTACGACTTCACGGTTCGCAACCTGCGGTACGTCGACTCCACTCTGGACGTCGACGGTGACGGCTGGCTGGAGGGCCTCGGCAACGTCGAGCGCGCCGGCATGGGCGTGGAGAAGCTCGACAGCACCGCCTACTACGTCCGCGGACTGCTGGACCTCGCGGAGATGGCCACGTCCAAGGGCGACACGGCGACGGCGTCGTGGGCCACCTCGCGGGCGGCGGACCTGCGTGCCCGGTTCGAGGGCACGTGGTGGGTGGATGCCGCGAGCGCGTACGCCGAGTCGATCGACGACCCGGCCGACCCCGCGAACGACAACCGGCCCGTGTTCCAGCGACACTGGACGGGCGTGACGCCGATGGAGATCGAGCTGCCGTCCGGTGAGCCGCTCGCGTCACCGGCACACGGCCCGGTCGCGTTGGCACAGCGCGAGAAGGACTGCTACACGGGCGAGTTCGGCCTGTACCACACGGGTTCCGGTCCCACCTCCGCGCCGGAGGGCAACCCGGGGCCGTCGTGCGACAGCGTCGTGTCGACCGTGAAGAGCGAACGGTCCACGTTCTCGCTCAACACCGCGGTGATGGCGGTGGCGGAGGGCGAGTTCGGCCGCCTCGGTCCACAACGGACATACACGACGGGCAACGCACGCATCCAGCTCGACCCGTCCGTGTGGGAGACCCCGGGTGCGATGCCGGAGGTGGCCCCGTCCCCGGACTTCGTGGCGAACATCGACCGCCCGTTCTACGACCGCTCGATGTCGCTTCAGGCGTGGGGCACGTACGGGACGCTGTGGCCGGTCGTGCACCAGTGGCTGGGCGTCGCGCCGTCGCTGGGTACCGGGACTCTGTCGGTCGTGCCACAGCTGCCGCCGGGCCAGACCTCCGTGGCGGGCAAGAACATCCGACTCAGCACGCGTGGTTCGGTGGACGTGTCGGCGTCCGTGCGTGGTGACCGCCTCACGACGTCGGTCCGGCTGGACCGGGTCGACGCGACGCTGACCGTCGGCGCGGTCCTACCATCAGACAAGCGGCCGGTCACGGTGGCCTACAACGGAAAGCCGGTCCGCTACACGGCCGTCCACACCACGCGCGGCACGGAGGTCCGTGCCGCGGTCGCCGGATCGGGAAGCCTGGTGATCACGCTCGACAGAACGTAAGCGGATGGTCACTGTTCCGACGTTCGGCGGTTGACCTGACCTGATCATCGCGCCTTACGTTGACTGCGTCATTTCCCGCAGCCAATGGAGAGGGCCCTGCGATGCGTGTGGGAAGAAGAACCGCTGTCGTCGTCATGACCGCCACCCTGCTCACGGTCCTGATACCCGGCGTTGCCTGGGCGGACCCGCCACGAGCCTTGCCCGCGAGCTATGCCGCCGCGGACGGTAAGTGGCAGCCCGCCTTCGACTACGACGGTGACGGGTGCTACCCGACACCCGCCATCGGCCCGGACGGCACGATCGCGCCGGGCCTCAACAACTCCGGCGCTCTGAACGGAAGCTGCCACGACCAGTCCGATCTGGACAACACCAACTCCTACTCACGGTCGAAGTGCGACAGCGGCTGGTGTGCCTACCTGTATGACCTGTACTTCGAGAAGGACCAGGCGGTGCCCGTGTGGGACTGCTGCGGTCACCGCCACGACATCGAGCATGTGGTCATCTGGGTGCAGAACGACGTGGCGCAGTACGTTTCCGTGTCCCGCCACGGGAACTACGACACCTACCCTCGGTCGCAGGTGGCGTGGGACGGCACCCACGCGCACGTCGTCTACCACAAGGACGGCGCGTCCACGCACTGCTTCCGCATCGCCGGCATGACCGAGACGCCGGAGAACCACTACGGCACCTGGCAGTACCCGGACCTGGTGAGCTGGGACAACTTCCCGGCTGGCATCCGGGACCGGCTCGTCGCCGCCAACTTCGGCAGCGCGAGCCTGGCCATCAAGGACGGCGCCTTCGCCGACAACCTGAACAAGGCCAAGCCGTCGGGCATCCCGTTCAACCCGTACGCCTGAGAGAGATAAAGGACGCCTTCCTCACCGGGTTCGTGAGGAAGGCGTCCCTTCATCGCAAGGTCAGGCGGTCCGGCGCTTGAACAGGCGGCCGGTCGCCAGTACCGCGACCGCGAGGATCCCGCCGTACCAGGCGAGTGCGATCCACGGGCTGTTGCCGACCGGCTTGTCGAGGAGAAGTCCGCGCAGCGCCTCGATGAGCGGGGTGAACGGCTGGTTGTCCGCGAACCCGTGGATCCACGACGGCATGGTCTCCACCGGCACGAACGCGCTGCTCGGGTACGGCAGGAACATCACGAAGAACGTGAACCCGTTCGCCGCCTCCGGGGTCTTCGCCAGCAGGCCGACCGCCGCGGCGGCCCACGACAGCGCCACGATCGCCACCAGCAGGATCCCGGCCACGGCCAACCAGTCCAGCAGGGACGCCGACGGGCGGAAGCCGATGAGGAACCCGACGCCGAGCACGAGCGTGGTCGCCACCAGGTTCCGGCCGGCGCTCGCGAACACGTGCCCGCCGAGCACGGCGGTGCCACGCACGTCCATCGAGCGGAAGCGGTCCACGATCCCGTTGGTCATGTCGTTCGTGACGATCGGGGCGGTGAGCGAGGCGCCGAACGACGCGCACAGCGTGATCACGCCGGGCACCACGTAGGTCACGTACTCCGTGCCGGTGTTGATGGCGCCGCCGAACAGGTAGACGAACAGCAGCATCAGCATGATCGGCAGCGCGAGGGAGGAAATAAGCGCGTCGCCGTTGCGCATGGTCAGCCGGGTGGCGCGGCGGACCATCACCAAAAGGTCGCCGACCGGCGAGGCGGGGCGGATGGCGAGGTCAGACACCGGCGGTCTCCTTCGTGGTGGCGTTGCCGGTCATGGCGAGGAAGACCTCGTCGAGGGTCGCGGAGTGCACGGTGAACCGGCTGACCGCGCGACGGGCCGGGTCCAGCTCGTCCAGCAGCGCACGCACGTGTCCCGCGCTGCCGTCGGTGCTGACCGACAGGGTGAGACGGCTCTGGTCCGGCAGCAGCGCGCGCTCGCCGAGGTAGCTGGTCATGGCGTCGAACGCGACGGGATCGGCCAGCGTGAGGTCGAGGCGGTGCCCGGACACGCGTTGCTTGAGCTGCGCGGAGGTGCCCTCCGCGACGATCCGCCCGCCGTCGACGAGCGCGATCCGGTCGGCGAGCTTGTCGGCCTCCTCGAGGTACTGCGTGGTGAGGAAGATCGTCACGCCGGAACGGGTCAGCTCGGTGATCACCGTCCACATCTCAGCGCGGCTGCGTGGGTCGAGGCCGGTGGTCGGCTCGTCGAGGAAGATCACCGCCGGCGCGACGATCAGGCTCGCGGCCAGGTCCAGCCGCCTGCGCATGCCGCCGGAGTACGTGCTGACCTTGCGACCCCCCGCCTCGACCAGGTCGAACCGTTCGAGCAGCTCGTTCGCCCGCGCCGCGGCCGCCCTGCCGGACAGCCGGCACAGCCGGCCGAACATCCGCAGGTTCTCCGCGCCGGTCTGCAGCTCGTCGACGGCGGTGGACTGACCGGTGAGGCTGATGCTGCGGCGGACCAGCGCCCGCTCCCGCACGATGTCGTGGCCGGCGACGCGTGCCGCGCCGGCGTCCGGCGTGGTCAACGTGGTCAGGATGCGGACGGTGGTGGTCTTGCCCGCGCCGTTCGGGCCGAGCAGCGAGAACACACTGCCCCGGGGCACGCGCAGGTCGACACCGGCCAGCACCCGCACCTCCCCGTACGACTTCGTGAGGCCGGTAGCCTCGATCGCTGGTTCCATGAGATCCCCTCAAGACTCGCGGAGCTTCTGCGTACGACGTAAACTGTACTGCGTAGGGCATAAACAGTAAATCAGGGATGTCCCTGATTGAGAGGTCAGGGTGATGACCGAGGACACCGGCCTGCCGGCCAGCTTCGAGATGGTCTGGGGCGTGCGCGACCGGCCGACCAAGGGGCCCAAGCGCGGGCTGTCCCTGGAACAGGTCGTCGACGCGGGCATCAGGGTCGCGAACGCCGAGGGAATCGGCGGGGTGTCGATGAGCCGGGTGGCCGGTGAGCTCGGCACGTCCGCCATGTCGCTCTACCGGTACGTCGCGTCCAAGGACGAACTGCTCATGCTGATGATCGACGGGGCGTTCGGCCAGGTCGACAAGGCCGAGCCGGTCGAGGGCACGTGGCGAGCGCGGCTGGATCAGTGGGCGAGGATCGGGCTGACCGCCTTCCGCCAGTTCCCGTGGATCCTGCGCATCCCGGTGAGCGGGGCGCCGATGATGCCCCACCAGCTGCGGTACCTGGAGTGGGGCCTGCGCACGCTCGGGGAGACCAGCCTCCAGGAGCACGAGAAGCTGTCGGTGGCGCTGTTGGTCACGAGCTTCACGCGCAGCTACGCGTTGCTGTCCGGCGACATCGCGGCGGCGTACCAGGCGGGCAACCCGATGGCGCGGGTGGCGAACGACTACGGCGAGCTGATCAAGCGGTTGACCACCGCCGGGGAGTACCCGGCGCTCCACGCGGTGGTGGACTCGGGCGTCTTCGAGGGTGAGGACGACCCCATCGAGGCGTTCGAGCAGGACTTCCGGTTCGGACTCGACCGCATCCTCGATGGCATCGAGGCCCTCGTGCGACGCCGGGAATGACAGGTTTGTCTTAGATTTCTCATAGGTTTCGTGGCTAGCCTCGATGACATGCCCTCCAGAACCGCACTGGCGAGCGTCGTCACCCTCGTGCTCGGCACCCTGTTGATGTTGTCGCTGCACGTGATCCCCCCGACCGACGAGATCAGCCCCGTCCGCCGCACGCTCAGCCAGTACGCCCTCACGTCGAACAAGTGGCTGTTCGACGGCGCGATACTGCTGATCGCGCTCGGTTCGGCACTCGGCTTCGCCGCGATGGTGCGCCACCGGGGCGTCGCGCCGTACTCGGGCGCCGTGCTGCTCGGTGCACTGTGGACGGTCAGCCTGCTGGTGATCGTCGCGTTCACCAAGACGAACTGGTCCGTCGGCCCGAGCATCGGTGGGGTCGTCCACCGGTGGGCCAGCGTGGTGGCCTTCGTCTCGCTGCCGCTCGCGGTGATCATGAGCGCGCGCAGGGTGTTCCCGGAGCAGCCGGGCTGGCGCATGGCGGCACGCGGGTTCAGCGCGGTGTCCCTCGCGTGGTTCGGGTTGATCGTCTTCGGGTTCGTGCGGATGCTCATCGGCTACGGGCCGTGGTGGCAGTTCGTGCCGCTCGGGCTGGTGGAACGGGTGATGGCGCTCGCGGCGGTGGCGGCGTTGACCACGCTCTCGCTGGGGCTGGTGCGTAAACCACGCGACGAGCTGGTGGGGGCGCGTTTAGTCTCGGCAGTGTGACTTCGCTCAGCCAGGTTCTCGCGTTCGCGCTGCTCTGCGTGGTGATCATCGCCGTGCCGGGGCCCAGCGTGCTGTTCACGGTCGGTCGCGCGCTGACCGTCGGCCGCAAGGAGGCGCTGCTCACCGTCGTGGGCAACGCTGTCGGCGCGTATCTGCAGGCCGTCGCCGTGGCGGTGGGGATCGGCGTGATCGTCGAACGGTCCATCGTGGTGCTGACGGTGATCAAGCTCCTCGGCGCCGCCTATCTGGTTTACCTTGGCGTGCAGGCGATCCGCCGTCGCCGCAAGGTGACCGAGGCGCTGGCCGCTGGCATCCCGACCGTGCTCCCGTCCCGGCGTGCCGTGTGGGACGGCTTCGTCGTCGGCGTCACCAACCCGAAGGTGATCGTCTTCCTCGTGGTGGCGCTGCCACAGTTCACCGACCCGGGCGCCGGCAACGCGTCACTGCAGATGCTCGCGCTCGGCGTGCTGTTCCCGGTGATCGCACTCGTGCTCGACAGCATGTGGGCACTGCTCGCGTCCACCGCCCGCACGTGGTTCTCCCGCTCCCCGCGCAGGCTGGAGCTGGTCGGCGGCGCGGGCGGGCTGATGATGATCGGCCTCGGCGCGACCATCGCGGTGAACGGCCGCAAGGATTAGGTGACCGGCGGCAGGTGCCGCCATGCCGCGTCGGCCAGTGTGCGTGCGGCGGCACACGGGTCGCCGGCGCCGGGCTTGCCCACGTCGGGCATCGTCACGCCCAGTTCGGCGAACTCGAACGTGCCAACACCGATCGCGAAGTCGATGTGCTTGGCGTACACGGTGCAGGAGATCCGGCCGGCGACCACCCACGACTCGCGGTCCGCGATGACCTCGGTCGGGTGGCCGTCCGGCACGCCGAGCTCGCTGGCGGACTCGGCGACGGGGTAACGCAGTGTCGCCTGGTTGCCGTCGTCCTCGCCCCACCGGCACCAGTGGCCGGTGATGGGAAACACGGGTTCGACGTCCGACGGGATGTCGAGCTGTTCGGCCACCAGGCCCCTGGACATCACGTCGCACGGGGAGAGGGTGGCCAGCGAGTTCGGCGCTGGCCGCCAGAGCTTCGCCCGCTCACCCGCGAGCACGTTGAACACGCCCGTCAGCGCGCCGCGGTTGAGCGAGCACAGCAGCACCTCCGGCAGGTCGCCGTCGTCGGCCGACGTCGAGAAGGCGGTGACCGCGAAACCCTCGGCCAACACCAGTGCCATGTCGCAGCCGTCCTCCAGCAGCACGATCGTCGCGCCCCGGCCCAGGTCCGCCAGCTGGGTGCGGTCGCGGGGAAGCATGCTGGTCGACATCTGCTCGCCGAGCCAGACGAAGGCCCGGCCCGCGTCGGTGGCCACCGAGACGCGGCAGTTGTCCATGTCCGGCCGTCCCGGCATGGTGGCCGTGCCGTGCGGTTCGAACGCTGCCGGCCCGGTCAGGCTGCACGGGTCGATCTCCGCCCGCGTGTCGAACGGCATCGTCACCGGGTTCCCGGTGACCGGCGTCCGCTCCGGAGCGCCACCGGTCCGTGCCACACAACCCGCCAATACCAGGGCCGTCGCCACCATACACAGACCGACCCGCGGATTCCCCATGACGGGCAGACGCGATGATGCGACCGGCGGTTCCCGACCCGCCCGCGGATGCGGGTTGTGAACGCATGTTCTAATATCGCCACCCTGCGGCGTTAGCCTGACGAAGGAGCGTGATGGTGTCCCCTACGAGCGAGGACAAGCCGGCCGAGGAGCAGGCCACCGAGGCAGCTGCCCCGGCCGAGGCCGCGCCGGCTGAAGCACCCCCGGCCGACGCGCCCGCCAAGCGCGGCCGCAAGCCGGGCAGCACGGCACGCAAGACCCGCACGGTCGAGCTGACGCTGACGGTCACCGGCACCCTGGACGGCGAGTGGCAGGCCGACCTGTCGCACTCCGGCAGCCGGGTCGTGCAGGGGCTGAAGATCCCGGCCGCCGCCGTCTCCCGCGCGGCCGCCGAACTACACGAGGACATCTCCAAGGCGATTGAGTCCGTGCTGGACGTTGCCCGCAAGCAGCACCAGGAGCGGCTCGCCGAACTGGAGGCCGAGCTGAGCAAGGTCAAGGCGGCGCTGGCCGAACTCCAGGATGGTTAACCCAGCTTCGCTGCGCGGTTCATGATCGCCGGCAGGGCACGCGCGAGCGTCGCTCCGCCGGCGAGTATCGCGAACAGCACGAACAGCACGGCGAACGTCCTCGGCTCGGGTATCCGGACCAGGTCGAGCAGCCCTCCCGGGTTGGTCAGCAGGTCCCACGAGTTGAACCGGAACACCCGGCCGAGGACGATCCCGACGGCGCACAGGGCGTGCAGCGACAGGTCCACGACCAGCACGGTCCGGCGTGACACGCCGTGGTCGGCGAGCCAGCGCTCCAGCCGCACGAGTGACAGCACGTATGCGGTGAACCCGGCCGCGAACAGGCACAGGTACTGGCCGACCAGTGCCGCCGCGAGCCAGTGGTCACCGTGCGCCGTCGACAGCTCGCGCGGCAGGTGCAGGACGTCGGTCAGCACGTACGGGGCATTGGGCAGGAACGCGACGAACGCCGCGCCGCCGGTCACCAGCAGCCACCGCGGCCGTTCGCGGTGACC
Organism: Actinophytocola sp.; assembly: GCF_036378875.1. Classification (GTDB taxonomy): domain Bacteria; phylum Actinomycetota; class Actinomycetes; order Mycobacteriales; family Pseudonocardiaceae; genus Actinophytocola. Next base: position 144,766 of record NZ_DASUVO010000003.1, on the reverse strand, counting down.
GAACAGGTACCGGGCCAGCGCCAGCGGCACCAGGGCGAGGAAGGTGTTCCAGCCCATCCAGCCGACGTTGCCCACCAGCGCGGACATAACATCACGGTACCCGCGACGGCGACCCCAGGAGATCTCGATGAGCATCCCGCCGGCATACCAAGCCGCATCGGACCGCTACGACACCACGATGTCCTATCGGAAGACCGGCGACAGCGGTCTGCGGCTGCCGGCGGTCTCGCTCGGGCTGTGGCAGAACTTCGGCACCGAGGTGCCGCTCGAACAGTGCCGCGCGATCCTGCGCCGCGCGTTCGACCGTGGCGTCACCCACTTCGACCTCGCCAACAACTACGGCCCGCCGTACGGGTCGGCCGAGGCCAACTTCGGCGCGCTGTACGCGCAGGACTTCCGGCCGTACCGGGACGAGCTGATCATCTCGACGAAGGCCGGCTACGACATGTGGCCCGGCCCGTACGGCCAGGGCGGCGGGTCGCGCAAGTACGTGCTGGCCAGCCTCGACCAGAGCCTGTCCCGGATGGGCCTCGACCACGTCGACATCTTCTACTCGCACCGCTTCGACCCAGAGACCCCGCTCGAGGAGACCATGGGCGCGCTGGCGTCCGCGGTGCGGCAGGGCAAGGCGCTGTACGTCGGCATCTCGTCGTACTCGCCGACCAAGACGCGGGAGGCGCACGCGCTGCTGGCCGGCATGGGGGTGCGACTGCTGATCCACCAGCCGTCGTACTCGATGCTGAACCGCTGGATCGAGCCGGACCTGGTGGACACGCTCGGCGAGCTGGGCATCGGCTGCATCGGCTTCTCCCCGCTGGCACAGGGCATGCTGACCGACCGCTACCTGAACGGCGTCCCGTCGGACTCGCGGGCCGCCCGCGACGGTTCGCTGTCGAAGTCGATGCTCACGGACGAGAACCTGGGCCGCATCCGCGCGCTGAACGAGATCGCCGCGTCGCGCGGCCAGTCACTCGCGCAGCTGGCGCTGGCATGGACGCTGCGGGACGCCCGCATGACGTCGACGCTGATCGGCGCGTCGAGCGTGCGTCAGCTGGACGACAACCTCGGTGCGTGCGAGAACCTCGAGTTCACCGACTCCGAGCTGGCGGAGATCGACAAGCACGCGGTCGAGAGCGGCATCAACCTGTGGGCCCGATCGAGCGCGGAATGATCACGGTCGTCGGGAGCTGCAACGTCGACTTCATCGTGCCGGTGGCCACGCTGCCGGGGCCGGGGGAGACCGTGCTGGGCCGCGACCACCTGCGCGCGCCCGGCGGCAAGGGCGCGAACCAGGCGGTCGCGGCGGCCCGCCTCGGCTCGGCGGTGACGTTCGTCGGCTGTGTCGGCGAGGACGAGCTGGCCACGACCATCCGCGACGCGCTGACCGGCGCCGGCGTGGACCTGGCCGGCCTGAGCACGGTCGCCGACGTGCCCAGTGGCATCGCGCTGATCACGGTGGCGGACGGCGGGGAGAACACGATCGCGGTGAGCCCCGGCGCCAACGCCCACCTGAGCCCGTCCCATGTGGACACATCGCTGCTGGCGGCGTCGGATGTGCTGCTGGTGCAGCTGGAGATCCCGCTGGAGACCGTGACGGCGGCGGTCGAGGTAGCCCGCGGGAAGGTGCTGCTGAACCCGGCGCCTGCCCGTTCGCTGCCGGCATCGCTGCTGGCGGCGGTGGATGTGCTCATCCCGAACCGCTCGGAACTGGCTGTCCTGGCGGGCGCCGAGGAGCCCACCACGATCGACGACGCAGCGGCCCTGGCGAAGTCACTGTCGGGCCCGTCCGCGGTCGTGGTCACCCTCGGCGCGGACGGCGCGCTGGTGGTGGCCGCCGGCCAGACCGAGCACGTGCCGGCGGTCCAGGTCGACGCCGTCGACGCGACTGGCGCGGGCGACGCGTTCTGCGGTGCGCTGGCCGACGGACTGGCCCGTGGTTCGTCGCTGGTGGAAGCGGCGGAGTGGGCGGTGCGGGTAGCGGGAATCTCGACGACTCAGCGAGGCGCGCAGACGGGGATGCCGCTGCGCGAGCAGGTCACGTGAGCACGCGGCCCTGCGCCACGAGCCGGGCGAGCCGGTCCCGCCACCACTGAACGCGCGCGGGGTCCTTCAGCTCGTGCTGTTCGAGGAGCGCGGGGTCAGGCGTGGGGGTGACGGGCGCGACCGGCAGGTACCCGCCGACGGGCCTGAGCGCGCGGGCTGGGCCAACCACGTCGCCGTCGAGCAGCGACAAGGTGCCGAGCCCACAGGCGAAGTCCAGTTCGGGCAGTGCTCCGGCGAGCGCGAGCCCGGCACTGAGCCCGACGGAGGTCTCCAGGGCGGACGACACGACGACCGGCAGCCCGCACGCCTCGGCGACCCGCAGTGCCCGCCGCACCCCACCGAGGGGCGTGCACTTGATCACGGCCACGTCGGCGGCCTCGGCAACGGCGACCTTCATGGGATCCTCGGCCCGCCGAATGGACTCGTCGGCCGCGATCCGCACGTCGGTCTTGCGCCGAACCTGGGCCAGCTCGTCGATGGTGGCGCAGGGCTGCTCGACGTACTCGAGGCCGCCGGCCGCGCGGTCGAGCTTGGGAATGGCGTCGAGCGCCGCGTCGACATCCCAGGCCCCGTTGGCGTCGACCCGGATCTGCCCTGTTGGTAGGGCATCCCGCACGGCTTCGAGCCGCGCGATGTCCTCGTTCTGGGAGTCGGCATGATCGGCGACCTTGACCTTGACCGTCCCACACCCGGAGGCGCGGACGATGTCGTGGGCCTTTGCTGGTTCGACGGCGGGCACGATCGCGTTGACCGGAATCCGCCCCCGCACCGGATCGGGCCAGCCGACGGTGCAGGCCTCGATGGCGGTGGTCAACCAGGAAGCCGCTTCGCGGTCGTCGTACTCGGGGAAGGCGCAGAAGTCACCCCACCCTGCAGGCCCTTCGATGAGCATGCCCTCGCGGACGTCGATCCCCCGAAACCGAGTGGTGAGAGGGATCGCGTACACCCGCGCCTGGTCGAAATCGATCATGGTCTTCATCAGAACTTCGAAACTACCTCATCGACGATGTCCGGGACCGGCCGAGCGAAGTCCACCACAACGCCCCGCTCGTCCTCCTGGAGCGGTTCGAGTGCGGCGTACTGCGAGTCGACAAGCGACTCGGGCATGAAGTGCCCGGCCCGCCCGGCAACCCGCTGACGTGCGACGTCCTTGTCCCCGTCGAGGTGCAGGAAGGTCACGTCGGGCGTCGCGTGCCGCAGCATGTCCCGGTAGACCCGCTTGAGCGCGGAACAGGTGACCACGGCCCCGGCGCCCTCGTGCTCGGCCAGCCACGACCCGATGGTCCGCAACCAGGGCAAGCGGTCGGCGTCGTCCAACGGCACCCCGGCCCGCATCTTGGCGACGCTCTCGGGACTGTGGAAATCGTCCGCATCGGCGAACGGCACCCCCATCCGCTGCGCCAGTAACTTGCCCACAGTGGACTTCCCCGACCCGGTAACCCCCATGACTACGACGAGTGTCATGCCCCCATGCTGTCATCCACCAGCGACAACGGCGCGACCGCGCTCCTCGATGAACCGCTTGATCCACTGGGCGTCCTCTTTGGCGGGGAACACCAAGGGCCCGCCGGGCAGCTCGATGACGACGACGTCACCGGGCCCTATTGTTCTTCGACGCCGACTTGTCGCAGGGCGAGTCGGGCCTCGACGAACCGCTTCACCTTCGCCGTGTCGTGGACAGCGACGACCAACTGTCCAGCCGGAATGTCGATACTCAGCAACTCCCCGGCTGGCATGGATACGGTTCGTTCTTCTTCGTCACCGGGAAGCTTCCACTCTGTGTCCTCGACCTCGGTCCACGTGGTGACCGTCGAGATCTCGTCGTAGGACGCTGCGGTGTGGAACCTGTCGGGCCGCTGCGAATCCTCGGCGACCGCGATCGCTTCCGGCCCGACGACCAGGATCGCCTTGCTGCCGCGACGCGGTTTGAACGTGATCGTGAGATCACTTTCGACGACATCCGGTGACAGGTCGTCGAGCACCATCCGTCTTGCGTTGAGGGAGAGCGAGGCGACCGCCGCCCCAACGATCATGGTCGCGATCACGCTGGCCGTGCCCGCGCTCCCACGTGAGTCCGCGGCGAACTGGCTGAACATCATCAATGTCATGAGCACGCCCGGCGTAGCCACGCTTGGCCAGGAGTTCGGCGCCTTCCTTGTGGCCAGGAACGGCCACAACCCGAACAGCCACAGCAGGAGCGTGACCCCGCCGACCATGAGGAGATCCTCGGAGCCGAAGCGGTCATCCACGACCGCCCAACACGCGTAGTAGATGTCGAACACGATCGGCGGCGCGAAGGCGCTGATAGCCACCAGTCGCCGAGCGCGGCGTATCAAGGAGCCCTCGGCCATGGCTACAGCGTTCCCTTCCTGGTCCACCAGTCGTCGGTCTCATACCGACCCTGCGGAGTGTTCTCGATTCTCGCGGGATCCTTTGCCTCCTCGGTCGTGAGGCGAGGGTTGTCCCCGGCATCGTGTTGCTGGTGCATCTCGTGGACCCGCGCCGCGTCTCGTTCCGCCTCTTGCTGCTCTGCCTCAGTCGCGTTCGGGCCGGCTGGGCTCGACTGCCGCGCTGTCGAGTCGACCTTCACGGCTTCTTTCCCGGCTTCCACGCCGTATTTGAGGGCGGCGCCGGTCAGGTTGGGTACCAGCAAGCCCTGTCGGAACACAGCAGTCGTACTGGTGAGCCGGGTCAGGCCGAGGTACTTGTCGACGACATGTGCCAGGTCCGTCAGCCGACGGGAGATCTCAGCGAGCTTGTCGACCACCTTGCCGAGCACGCGAGTGATCTTCTGCAGCAGCCTGCTCATCTCGATCACGGCGTTCATGACGAATTCAGCGGCGGTAGCACCAAAAGTGAACGGCGCGAATGCGAGTTTCGCTGCTGCTTTCCGCAGCAGTTTCCATATGAACTCGGCGATGAGGTCGCGGATGACGGTCCGGCCGGCGGCAAGCCACTGCCCCGCGGTGGCCGTTGACTGTGCCAGCCCCACGCAGGCCATACTGGCGCCGTAGATCTGGTCTGACCGGAAGGACATGACATCCGCACAGCTCGCCGCGGAGTCGGAGCCGCCGTCGATCCAGGTCGGCGCGTAACGCCCTGGTGCCGGCCGGTGGTCGTTGCCGATCTTGTCGAGTGCGGTCGCGAGGTCGTTCCAGGTCGTGATGGCACCCTGTACAGAGTCTGGGTCGCAGGTCGTCCAGTCGAGTACTGCCCGAAGTGGCGCCAGGTGCTCGATGATGAACGAGATCGCGGTCGTGGCCAGCGAATCGACCGGATTGGCAATGAAGCCGAGCGCGTCGAGGCCGACGGCGGCCGAGTTGACAACGACGTCACCCAGGTCGATCCATTCGTCCGCGTTTTGCGCTGACTGGATTGTTTCCGCGATGGACTCGGCGATTCCTCCCCCAGCAAGGTCAATCATCGATGGCCCCTCGGAACCTGTTTGTCTGGGTGTCCTCGTTGTTCTTGAAATCGAGGGCCGTGTCGGATATGGACGTTGCGTCCGAGTAAACGTTCCGGTAGAGGGCCAACAACCCGGCTGCGGTTCGGTCAGCTGTGCTTCGAACACGGCCGGTGCACGCCGCGCCGATCAGGCCAAAAGTGTTGACATTATAATCGACAGTGCTTGCCCGCTCGGCCACAGATTTGATGTCGGCGGCGAACCCGAACACGGCGGAAGCGAACTTGTTCATTTCGTCGAGATTGACGTCGGTATCCATCGTGCTCCTCAGCGCAGCAGCGAGCCGCTGCCGTCGTCGGGGCGGCGGCGTTTGGGCGTGGCGTCCTGAAGGCCTCGGCCCTGGCGTTTGCGCAGTACGGCGCCGTCGAAGTCGTCTGGGTCGCGGTCTCCGCGTTGGGGTTCCTGCTCCGGTTCTGGCATGAACTGGGTGATGAAGTCCATGGTTTCCGGGTCGCCGAACTGTTGGGTCAGGGACTCCGTGACGCGGTTCGAGACCTCGCGTTGGGCGGCGGCCACCGTCCTCATCACCAAGGGGCCCAGGGCCTCCGGGGCGTGGGATGCCGCCTTCGCGGAGAACGAGATGTTCTGCAGTGCGCCGGTGGGGGAGAGGGTCACCGTCACGGCGCCATCAGCGGACGTGGCCGTCGCGGCTGCGGCGGCCAGTTCCGCCCGCAGTTGGGTGGCCTTGCTTTCCAGGGCCTCCGCCTGCTCGCGCAGTTGACGCAGCATGGTGTCCGGGTCCAGGCCCTCGAACGGGTTTGCCATGGTCAGCAGGCTAACGCACCGCATCACGCTCGGTGTTGGGTTCGGCAGGCTCCGTGACCAACCACTCGGACGGGTGAGGTCGGGCAGCGCGGCACCGCTGCCCGACCTCGAAGAGTCAGCGGCCTGACGCGTGCAGGGCCGCCACCTCCGTGTCGGTCAGGGCCCGGTCGAACACGTGGACCTGGTCGATGGCACCACGCCAGAAGTCGACCTGGCCGCCGTTGAACTTCGCGCGGCCGATCACCGTGTGGCCCGTGGCCGGGTCGGCGATGCACGCGGACGTCGAGCCCGCCAGTGTGCCGTTCACGTACAGCTTCAGCGAGCCCGTCGTGACGTCGCGGACGCCGACCAGGTGGTACCACTCGCCGAGTATCGGCGGCGTGGGGGCCAGTGCCCGGCCGCCGACGAAGCTGAACGCGAAACGGTTGTCCGCACCGGAATACTGCAGGAAGTATCCACTGTGGACGTCGCCGTCCTGGCTGACCGCCGTCTGGAAGCCGCCCAGGCTGTCCATGCGGACCCACGCCGTCACGGTGTAGTTGCCGATCTCCGTGTCGACCAGCGACGCACCCGTGTCCACATAGGAGTTTCCGTTGAACTGCAGGCCGTTTCCGGTGTAGCCCGTCGTCCACGCCGGCTCGTTGACGAGCGTGCCGTCGTGGTTGCCCACGTCGTCCGACGTCGTGGTGCCGAAGCCCTCGCTGAACGGGTAGTACGCGATGCCGAGCGGGCCAGGGGTGCCCGGCGGTGGCTGCACGCCGTCGCCGGTGCCGTCCGCGCCCGCGATGATCTCCTGGTTCACCGCGCGAACCTGTGCGAAGTCCATCTTCTTCACCTGGCGGTCGTAGGTGAAGAAGCCGTTGACCTCGTGCTCGACGTCGGTGATCTGGGTGTAGATGGCACCGGAGATGCCACACCGCCGCGCCGATTTCAGCACGTCCCGCTGGTTCTCGACGTATCGCCTGGTCAGCGTGGCCGAGTCCGGGGTCATCTCGTACGCGTGGCCTTCGCCGAACCACATGTGGTCTTCGACCTCGAGGCCGAAGCCGCCGTGCTCGCCGTCCGCCGAGACCCGCGAACCGGTGGGCACCGGGGAGGCCGGGCCGACGTAGGCGTGGTGGTCGATCATGTCGCCTCGACCCGAATCACCCTTGGAGGCGCAGCAGTTCACGCCGCTGTGCGCGTTCACCAGGCGGCTCGGGTCCTGCGCCTTCACGGCGTCGGCGATGCGGCCGGTGTCCGCTCGCGCCCACTCACCCCAGCCCTCGTTGAACGGCACCCACACGACGATCGACGTCCAGCTCTTGTGCTGCTCCACCAACCGGTTCAGCTGCCGCTCGAACTCGGTTCGCGCGTCAGGTGGCGGCAGTTCGTTCGACGTCTTCATCGACGGCATGTCCTGCCACACCAGCAAACCCAGCTTGTCCGCGTGGTAGTACCAGCGGTCGGGCTCCACCTTGATGTGCTTGCGGACCGTGTTGAAGCCCAGCTCCTTGTGCTGCTCCAGGTCGAACCGCAGCGCGGCGTCGGTCGGCGCGGTGTGGATGCCGTCCGGCCAGAACCCCTGGTCCAAGGTGGACATGTGGAACAGGATCTCGCCGTTCAACGTCATGCGTAGCTTGCCGTCGGCGCCCGGGGCGGTACCGATCTCCCGCATGCCGAAGTACGAGCCAACGCGGTCGACCGTCTTGTTGCGGTCCAGCAACGTGACACGCAGGTCGTAGAGGAACGGCGAGTCCGGCGACCACAGCTTCGCGTTCGGCACCGGCAGCGCCAGCTCCTGGTTCGCCGGGCCGCGGACGCGGCCGACCACCCGCCCGTTGTCGTACGCCACCGCCTCGACCGTGCCCTCGATCGTCGACCGCGAGGTCAGCCGCAACGTGCTGTCCGCCAACCGGGGCGTCATGTCCAGCTTCGTGATGTGCCTGGCCTGCACCGGTTCCAGCCACACCGTCTGCCAGATGCCGGAGCTGGCCGTGTAGAAGATGCCGCGGTCGGGTATCTGGCGCTGCTTGCCGACCGGCTGCCAGGTCGCGTCGGTCAGGTCCTCGACGCCGACCACGATCTCCTGCGCCCCCCGTGGCGTGAGGGCGGACGTGATGTCGACCGAGAACGAGTCGTACCCGCCGCGGTGCGTGGTGACCAACCGGCCGTTGACCCACACCCGCGTGTCGTAGTCGACGGCGCCGAAGTTCAGGACCAGCCGGTCCTTGCGCCATTTGGTCGGCACCTCGAACGTGCGCCGGTACCACATGCGTTCCTCGCTGCGCATGACGCCGGACAGCGCCGACTCGACCGGGTACGGCACGAGGATCCGCTCAGGCAACGACTCGCCGAGCGGTGGTTCCTCACCGGCCGTCGCGCCGGCGAACTCCCAGACTCCGTTGAGGTTCTGCCAGTCCGGCCTGGTCAGCTGTGGTCGCGGGTAGTCGGGCAACGCGTTGTCCGGGCCGACGAGGCCCGTCCAGGGGGTGGTGAGTGGTGGTGTCTTCGGCTGCCACACCGGATCCGCCGCGGCCGGCAGTGCTGGTGCGAAGGCCGCCACGAGCAACGTCGTGACGGCGAGAACTCTTCGGGACAGGGGGCGAAGCGAACGTGATGCCGTCATTGGCACTCCCGCCGAATCGTGAGAGGTCGCGCCCTCGCCGGCGACCTCGCCGATCAAATTCAGTCACGTCCGAAACTTATCTGTCAAGACTCAACAGTTTCGTTCACCGGTTTTACGAAACGTACTCCGCCGTGGCTGCCACGTGCACCGTGATTCCCAGTTCACGCAAGGCGTTCAGCTCCGCCGGGTCGGAGGCGTCGTCGGTGACCACGTGGTGGATGTGCTCCGGCGCGACCGTTTGGAGCAGCGCCTCGGCGCCGATCTTCGTGTGGTCGGCGAGCACGACCACCTCGCGGGCCGCGCAGGCGAGCGCGCGGTCGACGCCGGCCACCGTCAGGTTCGGAGTGGACAGTCCGCGTGCCGCCGTCAACCCGTTGCCGGAGATGAAGGCCCGCGTGCCCCGGACAGAGGAAAGGGTGTGCTCCGTGGTGCCTCCGACGAGCGCGTGAATGGCGCCGCGCAGCGTCCCGCCGGTCATCACGACGTCCACGCCGCGCGCACCGGCCAGCCCGGTCGCGACCAGGAGCGAGTTCGTCACCACGGTCAACTCGCTATGCCTGGTCAGCCTGCTGGCAAACGCTTGCGTGGTGGTGCCGGCGCCGACGACGATCGCGTCGCCGTCGGCGACGAGTCCGGCCGCCAGCTCGGCGATCGCGGCCTTCGCGTAGGACGCGACGTGCGTCTTCTCCGAGTACGTCGGCTCGTGCGACAACCCGCCGGGCAGGGCGGCGCCGCCGTGGTGGCGGTCGAGCAAACCCTGTGCTGCCAAGGCGCGCAGATCGCGACGGACGGTGACCTCCGAGGTCTCCACCTGGCGTGCGAGCTCACGCAGCGAGATCGCGCCACTGGACCGCACCAGTTCTAGGATTCGTTGACGACGCTCCGCTGCGAACACGCGACGACGATAACTTGCGGGCATAAGGGACAAGTGCTCTTGCGTCCGGTGCGAGGCCGTCTGTAGGGTCAGGAAAGCGCTTGCCGGAAAGCGCTTTCCTGACCACGTCATACCCACACGGAAGTGGGCGGATATGTCAAACCCCAGACGGTGGCTGGTAGCGATCGCCGGTGCGGTGGTCGCGGCCGGCCTTGCCGTGCCGCCGAGTGCGGCGGCGCAGGCCGACACACCTCTCCAAGACCCGTTACCGGATCCCGTGCCGTCGAGCCTCGGGCTCACGGTCCAGGAGTTCGCGCAGTTCCCCAAGACCGAGACGACTCCGCCGCCGGTCGACCCGAGGCTCATGCGCCACAACCGCATCAACTTCCTCGGTGAGGTGCCGGACGGCTCCGGCAGGCTGTACGTGCCGGACCTCAACGGCAACATCTACCTGGTCGACCACGGCGTCCAGAGCGTATTCCTCGACGTCAAGGCGCAGTTCCCGGACTTCTTCTCTGGGCGTGGCCTCGGCACCGGCGCCGGGTTCATCGCCTTCCACCCGGACTTCCGGCGCAACGGCAAGTTCTACACGGTGCACAGCGAGAACGGCGCCGGCCTGACCAAGCCGACGACCTGGCCGACGCAGCCGAACCCGATCCTCCACTCGATCATCACGGAGTGGACCGCCACCGACCCGAGCGCGGACACCTTCAGCGGCACCCGCCGCGAGATCATGCGCATCGGCGAGGGTGGCCAGATCCACGCGATCCAGCAGATCGACTTCAACCCGTACGCCCGTCGGGGCAGCCGGGACTACGGCATCCTCTACGTCGCCTCGGGTGACGGCGGGCAGGGTGCGCGCAATACGCAGCCCCAGGAGCTGGGCAACCCGTACGGCAAGCTCCTGCGGATCAACCCGCTGGGGACCAACGGGACGGGCGGCCAGTTCGGCATCCCGCCGGACAACCCGTGGGTCGGCCAGGCGGGCGCGCTGGGCGAGAACTACGCGATCGGCATGCGTGACCCGCACCGGTTCAGCTGGGACCCCGCCACGGGACGGCTGTACATCGGCGTCATCGGTGAGCACCGCATCGAGGCGGTCTACGAGGTGAAGCCCGGCGACAACTACGGCTGGAGCGAGCGCGAGGGACCGTTCGTGTACAAGCGTGGCGACCCGGTGTGCGGCGTGTACCCGCTGCCCGCCGACGACGCCCAGAACGGCTACACCTACCCGGTGGCCGCGTTCGACCACAACCCCCCGCCGGGGTCGAACCTGTGCTCCGACTCGGGGCACGCGATCGACGGTGGCTTCGTCTACCGCGGCTCGATCCCCGAGCTGCGGGGCAAGTACGTGTTCACCGACCTCGTGGACGGCCGGATCTTCTACACCGAGGCGAACGAGATGCGTCGCGGTCAGCCGATGGCGCAGATCCACCAGTTCCAGGTCTACGACGCGGCCGGTCAGCGCACCACGTTCCAGCAGTTGGTGGGCCACGCCCGGGTCGACCTGCGGTTCGGCCAGGACGCGCGCGGTGAGCTGTACCTGATCGCGAAGGCCAACGGCAAGGTCTGGAAGGTGACCGGCACCCAGCGCTTCGCGAGCTGCCGCACCGGCCACACCACGGTCAACGCCACCGGCGCGAGCTCGTGGGCGCCGGTGACCCCGGCCAAGTGGCAGTTCCAAGGCAACCAGGCCATCCTGGCCGAGGCCGGCGCGGCGCGTCCGGGTCCGCGGCGGCCGTTCGAGTACGCGGTACTGGACAAGGGCCCCGAGCTGTCGAACGTCCGCGTGAACGCCAAGGTCCGGCTCGACACACCCGTCGAGGTGACCAACCGTGACGTGATCATCGTGTTCGGGTACAAGTCGGACACGGAGTTCTACTACGCGCACGTGTCCACGGACAACACGATCTACCCGCACAACGGGATCTTCGTGGTGAACAACGCGGACCGGCTGCGGCTCGACGACCAGTGGAGCGCCGTGATGTCACGTGGCGCGCCGCCTGCCATCACCGACACCGCGTGGCACGACGTGAGCGTCACCCGCTGCGCGGACTCCGGTGAGATCGCGGTCCGTGTCGACGGCAAGCTGCTGATGACCGCCGTCGACAAGACCCTGGGTGCCGGGCGCACCGGGTTCGGCTCGTTCGACAACATCGGACGGACCAAGAACTTCCGCGCCACCGGCACGGCCGTGCGGGGTTGAGTCCGATGCGTCGAATGGTGATCGCACTCTTCTGTGTGTCCCTCGCGGCGCTGTCCGGCGTGGTGCCCGCCTCCGCTTCGGCGGGGACGGGCAACCACGGGCCGGGCGGCGTGTTCCCGCCGCTCAAGCGGGACCTGGTCGTGTATTACGACTTCGACCACCCCGCTTCCTCGGGTGCGGTCGAACGTGACCAGGGCAAGTCGCGCACGAACCTCGACATGATCAACGGCGCGCCACGCGTCCGGGACCGGTTCGGGCGTGCGTTGCAGACCGGGCAGGTCTCGAACGTGTTGAGCAACGACGACTGGAAGGCCGGTGTCTACTCGACGACCGGGGTTCCGTCGCTGCACGCGTTCAACGCCGCGCGTGAGGCCACGGTCATGGGTTGGTTCAAGCTGACGGGGGTCAACCCAAGTCCGAACACGCAGACCGCCAACCCCGACGACAAGTTCGGCGCGATGGGGCTTGCCGGGGTGCTCACGGGTGACTCGGACGGGCACGCGGTGCGTGCGCTGCTCGAGGTGTTCATCGTGAACGGCGAGATGCGCGTGGTCGCGCTGGGCCGGCGGGTCGACGGCAGCGCGTCGCAGACGTTCGCGGCGAACATGCCGTGGCAGGAGGTCCTGCCGCAGAACGAGTGGGTGTTCCTTGCCGCGACGTTCAACTTCGACACCGGCGAGATGGCGTTGTACCGCAACGGGAAGCCCCTGGAAGGCTTCTACGCGACCGCGGGCGACCCGTGGCAGCTCGCCGGCGACCCCGAGCCGGACCTGACGACGGCCAACAACCCGCGCGGCATCAAGATCGGCGGCAGCTTCCCGCAGAACACGCAGGAGCGAAACCCGTGTAACTGCCGCATGGACGAGCTGATGTTCTACGACCGCGTCGTGACCGCGAAGGAGGTCTGGCGCCAGTACCAGTGGGCCCGCCGGTAACTCGCGAGTCCAACATTCACGACCCGCGTGTCCAACGCTGTGGACCCGCGAGTTCAACAAATCCGCTGACCGAGCGGTAAGCAGGTTTGTTGAACTCAGCGGTCTGGACTGTTGGACACGCGGGTCGTGTTGGTTGGACTCGCGGGCCTATGTCAGGGTTAGTAATTCCTCGACGATTCGTTCGGCGCGGCCCGCGCTGTGCCAGAGCTGGATTTCGTGGCCGCCGGTTTTTCGTAGGCGGGACGCGGTGGCCCAGTGCTCCCACACCTGGATGTTGTCCTCCACGTCGTCGTGGGTGTGGAGGCCGAAAAGGGCGTCCACGGTTCGACGGCTCGTCGGGGCGGCGAGGGTGGTGGGGAGGAACACCCAGCCGATGGCGCGCAGCGGCTTCACCAGTGCCAGGAGCCGCTCGTGCTCGGCCGTCATTCGGTTGCTCCTCAACATGTTCTGGTGGCGGACGGCACGCCGGAGCGCACGGGGAGGACCGCTCGACGACGTGCCGCCCGCCGGATGTGCCCGGTCCGCGGAGCGGGGTCTACGACCGGGCGGGTTGCGGCGCCAAGATTGCCCGGAATTGCCAAGCGGTCGCAACTCGACTCGCGTGCAGAATGCAAGATTACCTGATCGGGCGAGCGGTGTAACTTTCGGAAAAATGCGTGAATGCCCTCGCATCCGGAGCGGATGCGAGGGCATTCATCGGTTAGGCGGCCCGTGCCTTGTCGGAGCGTCGCGCTGCCTTACTCCAGCGGCTGGGCCTGCAGGGTGAAACGTGCGTCCAGGTGGGCCGTGTCGTTGAACCGCCTGATCAGCCAGCGCTCACCCCACACCACGAGCTGCGTGATCGACGCGTTGTCGGCGTCGATGAACGCGAACGGCCGGCAACCGGTGGCAATGGCGACGATCTGGCCGATCGTGCCGCCGTGCGTGAACACCGCGATCCGCTGGTCCCTGTGCGCGGCGGCGAGGCGCTCGACGGCCTCGCGGATCCGGCCGGTGAACGCCTCCGTCGACTCCGCGCCGGGGATCACGTCCCAGCGTTCCTGCTCGAACATCTGGATCGCGGTCGGGTGCCGCTCGGCGACGTGGATGCGGAACAGCCCGCCCTCCCACTCGCCGAGCATGATCTCGCGCAGGCCCGGCTCGACCACCGGCGCGATGCCGAGGCGTTTGGCCAGCGGCTCGGCGGTCTGGTGTGTCCGCCGCAGCGTCGTCACGTAGATGCCGTCGAGGTGCTCGACCGCGAGCCGGTTCGCGGCGAGCTCCGCCTGCTGCTCACCGATTTCCGCGAGCGGTGGGTCGCCCTGCCCGTCGACGAGCGGGAACGGCCGATCCTCGCGTGCCGGCGCTGACTCGCCGTGCCTGACCAGCAGGATCTCGGTGGCACCCTGCGGGAGGGTGAAACGGTGCTGTCGGTACTCGGCTGTGTTGGTCACGCGTCCATTGAACACATGGATCACATCGAATACTCGACATCGAGTATTCTGACTCCATGGGCAAGCGGAAGGTCAGCAATCCACTCGCGCTCGCGGTGCTCAGCCTCCTCGCGGAGAAGCCGATGCATCCGTACGAGATGTCGAGCACGCTGCGGGAGCGGGTCAAGGAGGAGAGCATCAAGCTCAACTACGGCTCGCTCTACTCGGTCGTCGACGCGCTCGTGCGGCACAAGCTGATCGAGGTGCTGGAGACCGTCCGCGAGGGCCGGCGGCCCGAGCGGACGGTGTACGCGATCACCGATCTCGGGCGGATCGAGATGGTCGACTGGCTTTCCGAACTGCTCGCGATGCCGGTCAAGGAGTACCTCCAGTTCGAGGCGGCGTTGTCCCTGATGCCGGCGCTCTCGCCGGACGACGTGTTGCGGCTGCTCGAGAACCGGGTGACCCGGCTCAACGGGGAGATCGGCGCGGGCGACGGGTTCTTCGCCGCCGCGGCCGAGCGGAACATGCCCTACCTGTGGTTGGTCGAGGCGGACTACAAGCTCGTCCTGGCACGCGCCGAACGTGAGTTCGTCCTCAGGCTGATCGAGAAGATCAGGAAGGGTGAACTGCTGGAGGTCGCCGCGTGGCGGCGTGCGCACGAACTGGCGGACGGGGTGCCGGGTGAGGGCGAGTGGGAGCAGGCCCTCGGGGAGGCCGGCCTCAGCTGGACGCCGGAGTGACACCACTATTGACGTCATCGTGACGTCAGCGCGATACTCGACATCGGATATACGAAGGGGAGGGGTCCTAGGAACAGCACTGGCCGGGTGCGGCAACACCCGGCCAGTGACCAGAAACCCAGGCTCGTCGGCGTGACGGCACCAGGCGCACTTTCCAGAATAGCCGTGCGCGCCGACCGGCCTGGTTGACCAACCAGGAGGAACGCGTCGATGACGCACGCGAAGGAGGCGCCGGCCATCCAGGCCGTCGACCTCGTCAAGAAGTACAGGGACGTCACGGCCCTCGACGGGCTGAGCTTCTCCGTCCCGCTGGGGACCGTCTTCGGCCTGCTCGGCCCGAACGGCGCCGGCAAGTCCACCACCATCAAGATCCTGACCACGCTGTCCACGGCGACCGCCGGCTCCGCCACCGTGGCCGGCATCGACGTGCGGAGCAGGCCGAACGACGTGCGGCGCACGATCGGCGTGGTCACCCAGCGGTCCGGCACCGACCCGCAGGCCACCGGCCGGGAGAACCTGCTGCTCGTCGCGCACGTCCACGGCATGCGTGGGCGCACGGCCAGGACGCGGGTCGACGAGCTGCTCGAGCTGTTCGGCCTGACGGACGCGGCGAAGCGGCTGGTCAAGCACTACTCCGGCGGCATGCAGCGCAAGCTGGACGTCGCGATGGGGCTGGTGCACCGGCCGTCGGTGCTGTTCCTCGACGAGCCCACCACCGGGCTGGACCCGCAGGCCCGCAGCGAGATGTGGGCGGAGATCGCGCGGCTGGCCCGCCACGACCGGCTGACGATCCTGCTGACCACGCACTACTTGGAGGAGGCCGACCACCTGGCCGACCACCTCGTCATCGTGGACCGCGGCCGGCTGGTCGCGGAAGGCAGCCCGGAGGAGCTCAAGAGCGAACTGCGGGGCGACGCCGTGGTGATCGACCTGTCGCCGGACGCCTCGGTCGACGCGGCCCGTTCGGCCATCGAGGGCCTGGCGGGGGCGCGGGAGGTCACGGTCTCGGGCCGCACGATCCGCACCAGGGTCGACCACGGCGCGAGCGCGGTGCCCGCCGCGCTCGCCGCACTGGAACGGTCGTCGGTCACGGTGGCGGCGGTGACGGTCGCGAGGCCCGCGCTGGACGACGTCTACCTCCGGCACACCGGCCGCACGTTCGCCTCCGCGGACGCGAACCAGCAGCTGGAGGTGGCCCGATGATGTCGCGAAGCTCGCGCGCGCGTTACCCAGCCCCCACCCAGTCCCGGGGGCGTCCCGCCGTGCCAGTCTACCGGTGGGGGCTGACATTCTCGGGTTGTTACCGGCGGGTTGTGGACAACTCGGTCGCTGTGGACAACTCCGTCGCAGTCAACAACGCAGGGGTGGCCAGGTGACCACGCTCGTGCCGCACAGCGGTTATCTCACCAACCGGCTGCTCCTGGCCACCCTGCGCCAGCCCGCGTTCGTGGTGATCATGCTGATACAGCCGATGATCTGGCTGCTGCTGTTCGGGCAGCTGTTCAAGCGGATCGTCGAGTTGCCCGGGTTCGCCTCAGGGTCCTACATCGACTTCCTGACCCCCGGCGTTGTCGTGATGACCGTGTTGTTCACCAGTGGTTGGGCGGGCATGGCGTTCATCGACGACATGGACCGCGGGGTCATGGACCGCATGCTGTCCTCGCCGGTCAGCCGAGGGGCGATGATGCTCGCCTCCGTGCTGAACCAGGCCGTCACGATCGTCGTGCAGGGGATCATCGTCGTGCTCGTCGGGTTGGCGCTCGGGGCCGAGTTCGCGGGCGGGGTCGCCGGCGTGCTCGTCATGTTCCTCGCCGCCGTGCTGCTCGCGGCCTCGTTCTCCTGTCTGTCAAACGGGATGGCGTTGCTGGTGCGGACCGGCGAGGCGCTGATCGGGTTCTCGACGATGCTCACGTTGCCGCTGTCGTTCCTGTCGTCGGCGATGATGGCGCGCGAGGCGGCACCCGAGTGGATCCAGACCGTGTCGTCGTACAACCCCGTCGACTGGGCGGTCGTCGCCGCGCGGGAGGCGCTGTCGGCCGATCCGGACTGGTCCGGGGTGTTCGCGCGGCTCGGTGGGCTGTTCGGGGTCGCGATCATCACCGGATTCATCGCAACTCGGGCATTCCGGTCGTACCAGAGATCACTCTAACCTTGGCCCGTGCCCGTTGAGCTCAACACGCTACGGCAGCAGTTGCTCGATGTGGTGCGCCGTCACGGCGCTGCCACGGACCCGTTCGTCGCCACCGCGTTTGGGGAGGTGCCCCGGCACCTGTTCCTGCCCGACCTGCCGCCGAACCAGGCGTACGAGGACGACGCGATCGTGACCAAGCGGGACGCGGGCGGCCGGCCGATCAGCTCGTCGTCCCAGCCCACGATCATGGCGATCATGCTCGACCAGCTCGCCGTGCGGCCGGGACACCGCGTGCTGGAGATCGGCGCCGGCACCGGGTTCAACGCTGCCCTGCTCGCCAACATCGTCGGCGGGCGGGGCAGCGTCACGAGCGTCGACCTCGACGCCGACACGGTCGAGCGGGCCAGGGAGAACCTGGACGCGGCCGGCTGTGCCGACGTCGTGCTGGTGGCCGGCGACGGCGCCGCCGGCCATCCGGACCGCGCCCCGTACGACCGGATCATCGCGACGGTCGGCGTCTGGGACCTCGCCCCCGCGTGGGGTGAGCAGCTCGTGCCGGACGGCCGGCTCGTGGTGCCACTCGACCTGCACGGCGTCCAGCGGTCCGTCGCGTTCGTTCGCGACGGTGACCATTGGACCAGCCAGTCGGCCATGCCCTGCGGCTTCATGCGCATGCGTGGCCCGTTCGCTGGTCCCGAGCGCAGCTACGGGCTCAGCGAGACGCTCACCCTGGGACTCCCGGCGGCTCAGGAGATCGACACCGAGGCGGTGGCCGCCGTGCTCGCGGAGACGCCGGTGGTGCGGGGCACGGGCTCGGCGCCGTCGGAGGAGGAGGTGTTCGACGGGCTCGGCCTGTGGCTCGCGGTCCGTGAGCCACGGTGCTGCTCGATATCCGAGACCGGCCAAGGCGACGTGCTTCGCGACGCGCCGCTGCGGGCACCGGATTCCGTTGCCACCATTGGGATTCTCGGGGACGACGGGGTCGCGCTGCTCAGCCGGAACGGCGATGACCTGACCGTGCTCGGCTACGGCAACGACACGGTCGCCGACGAGCTGGTGACCCACGTGCGGGACTGGGAGGACGCCGGCCGGCCGGGCACCGACGGCCTGCGGATCGACGCCTACCCCGCCGACGTGCCCAGCCCCGGCGGAGAGATCGTGCTCGAAAAGGGAGAGTGCACGCTCGTCCTTTCGATGCGCTCCTGACTGTCCACTCCGGGGCCCCGCTGGGGTAGGCTCCGCGAGCAATGACGAATACCTCTCACGTTCCGGACGTGGACCGGCTGCCGGTCCGCACTCGGTTCGGCTATGCCCTCGGGTCGCTGTCGACCGGTGCGTTCGGGACAGTGCCAGGGCTTCTGCTGCTGCCGTACCTCACCGACACGCTGGCCGTGTCCGCGTCGGTCGCCGGGCTGCTCGTGCTGCTGCCGAAGGCTTGGGACGTCTTCTTCAACCCGGTCGCGGGCCGGATCAGCGACCGGACCAAGGGCCGACTGGGCGCGCGCCGGCCGTACCTGATCTTCGGCGGTATCGGGCTCGCGATCACGTTCGCCGCGTTGTTCGCCGGGCCGGACACCGGCTCGGCGACCGTCGACGCGTTGTACGTGGCGTTCGTGTTCCTGGTGTGTGCCACCGCGTTCGCGTTCTTCCAGGTGCCGTACAACGCGTTGCCGGCCGAGCTCACCACCAGCCCGACCGAGCGGACCCGCCTCACCGCGTGGCGGATCGCGGTCCTGGCGATCGCGATCCTGATCAGTGGTGCCGGCGCCCCGGCCGTGCGGGACGCGGTCGGTGGTCTCGCCGGTTACCGGGTCATGGGCATCGCCGTCGGCGTGCTGATCCTCGTCGGTGCCGTCGGGGTGTTCTTCGGCACCGCGCGGACCAGGGTCGCGCCGCCGCTGCCGTCCGTCGCGAGCTGGCGGGAGACCGTCACGGCCGTGCGTGCGTGCCGGCCGTTCCGAGTGCTGTTGACCGCGTTCGTGATCCAGGCGGTCGGCATCGGCACGCTGCTCGCCGGGGTCGACTATCTCGCGCGCGTCGCGCTGGAGGACAAGGCCTGGCAGCCGCTGCTGTTCGCCGCTTTCGTGGGCCCGGCGCTGCTGGTGATGCCGGTGTGCCAGCGGGTCGCGGACCGCCACGGCAAGCTGTTCGGCTACATCGTCGCGACGTTCGTGTTCGCGGTGGGACTGCTGGGTGTGTTGTTCGCCCGGGTGTTGCCGCCGGTCGTGATCGTGCTGTTCGTCGCGGTGGCCGGCATCGGGTACGCCGGGCTGCAGGTGTTCCCGCTGTCGCTGCTGCCGGACGTGATCAGCGCGGAGGAAGGGCGAACCGGGCAGGTCCGCGCCGGCGTGTTCGCGGGCGTGTGGACGGCGGGGGAGACGCTCGGGCTCGCGCTCGGCCCCGGGCTGTACGGGCTGATCCTGGCCATCGGCGGGTACGTGTCGTCGTCGGCCGACGAGGTCGCCACACAACCGGCGAGCGCGGTCACCGCGGTGGTCGTCGGGGTCGCGCTGGTGCCCGCGGTGTTCACGCTCGCGGCGCTGCCGTTGTTGCGCCGCAAGGAGTTCCAGTCGTGAGTCTCCCCGCATCAGGAGTTCCTGCCGACCGGGTGCTCGACGAGTTGCGTGCCATGCGGGCCACCGACCTGCCGACACACGGCGGCCGCACGCTCGCCTACGTGTACGACAGCGGGCTCGCCGGCCTCGACGCACTGGCCGCGAGCGCGCACGCGCTGGCGAGTTCGGCGAACGGCCTCGACCCGACGGCCTTCCCCAGCCTGCTGCGCATGGAGAACGAGATCGTGGCGGCGGCTGCCGCGTTGCTCGGCGGTGGTACGTCGGCGGCGGGCAGCGTGACGTCCGGCGGCACCGAGAGCTGCATGCTGGCGGTGCACGCCGCGCGCGCGGCGCGACCCGACATCACCGAGCCACGCATCGTGCTGTCGTCGACCGCGCACGCCGCGTTCCACAAGGCAGCGCACTACTTCGACGTCGAGGCGGTCACGGTGCCGGTGGTGGCGGGGACTTTCGCCGCCGACCCGGACGCGATGGCGGCCGCCATCGACGACCGGACCGTGCTCGTGGTCGTGAGCGCGCCGTCCTACGCGCACGGGGTGATCGACCCGGTGGCACCCATCGCTTCCGCGGCGGCCGCACGCGGCGTCCGGTGCCATGTGGACGCGTGCATCGGCGGCTGGGTGTTGCCCTACTTCCGTGCACTCGGCGTCGACGTGCCCGACTTCGACCTGTCCGTGCCGGGCGTCACCAGCCTGTCCGTGGACCTGCACAAGTACGCCTACTGTCCCAAGGGGACGTCGGTCCTGCTGCACGCGAACGCGGAGCTGCGGCGCGGCCAGTTCTTCGCGAGCGCCTCGTGGCCGGGCTACACGATGCTGAACTCGACGCTCCAGTCCACCCGGTCGGGCGGCCCGCTGGCGGCGGCGTGGGCGGTGCTGAACCACATCGGCGACAACGGCTACCGGGAGCTGGCTTCCCGTGTGCTGGCGGCGATGCGCGCGCTGACGACGGGCATCGCCGCGATCGACGGGCTGGCGATCCAGGGCAGTCCACAGTCGACACTGCTGTCCGTCGCGGCGTCCACCGAGGAATTCGACGTGTTCACCGTCGCCGACGAGATGACCGAGCGCGGCTGGTACCTGCAGCCGCAGTTCGGTTTCGAGTCGTCCCCGCCGAACCTGCACCTGACCGTGACGGCGGCCAACCACGGCGCGGAGGAACCGCTGCTGGCCGACCTGGCCGCGGCGGTGACGGCGGCCAGACGCAGAGGCGCGGTGACGGTCGCCCCCGAGGTGACGGCGGCCATCGCGGAACTCGACCCGGACGCACTCACCCCGGACCAGTTCGCGGCTCTGTTGGCGGGAGCCGGCCTGACGGAGGTCGCGGCGCCGAAACGCATGGCCGAGATCAACACCATGCTCGCCGCCGCGACCCCGGAACTGCGGGAACGCCTGCTGGTGGAGTTCCTCAACGCCCTCTACACGATCACGCCACCGCGCGCTTCCGAGGAAAATCCTTCCGCTTGATCTTGGCGCGCCGACCGTCCGGGTGGTGGAACACGATCCCCTCCGCGAGGTGACCCGGCGAGTACCGGCTCTCCAGCGCGTCGAGGAACTCCCGCAGGTCGTCGTAGCCGCGCGGCACCTCGGTGATCGTCGGCGCCGCGAGGTCGAACGGCACGCACACGTGGTCGTCCAGCGCGAGCGGGTTGCCCTGGATGCGGGGACCGAGCGCCTCGCACGGGTGCTCGCCGTCCGGCCAACCCGATACGTCCGTATTGGCGGCGGCCGCGAGGATCCACTTGTCCTCGCCGCTTGTCTCCACGGTGTCGACGTACCAGCCGTCCACGATGCCCTGGGCCTTCTGCGCCTTGCTGGGGTTGCGCCGCTTCTCGACCCGGACGAGCTGGCCGCCACGGATCGTCAGGCGCACGTTGGTGCCGTCGAGCTTCTCGGTGCCGACCCCCGCGCCCTCGAAGACCCACGCGCACTCGGCACGCGGCCGGTCGACCACGTGGAACCGCTCGTCCCGCTCGAACAGTGTCGGGATCTTCTCCATGACCGCCCTCCCCTTCGCGACCTGCCCGGTCAGTTCCTCGTGCGTGATGACGCCGTTCGCCAACCCGCTCGCCAGCGCCCGCACCAGGTCGGCCACCGAGACCTCCGCCTCGACCGCCACGTGCTTGAGCGCCTTCTTCTCCTCGGGGGACAGCCAGGCGACCAGCCGCGACCACCCCTCCGGCGGTGTCCACCGGACCAGGGCCGCGGGGTCCTTCCTGGGCCGCCCCCGCTTCCGCGGTTCGTCCACGGCAGGGACTGTATATCTACTTTGCCACTTGGCACAATAGAAAATAACCGGCAGGTCAGAGTGGATGACTGGCGGCCGCCCGGCGTCCGGGCGACCTAGTCGGTCACAGCGCTAGCGGGACCAGCCCTCCGGTTGGGTGGCGTGCAGGAAGTTCTCCACCGGGGGCTCGACCGCGCGGCCTTCGTACTGGGTGGACAGCACCACCGAGGAGCGCATCTCGCCGTGTTTGCCCAGGCGTTCGAACAGGCCCTCCAGGTGGGCGAGGGAGGCCGCTCGCACTTTGATCATCGTGCAGTGGTCGCCGCTCAGTTTGTGGACCTCGACGATCTCCGGGTAGTCGGCCGCCGTGCTGGTCTTGAGTAGGCAGCTGCCCAGGCTGCACTGCATCTGCACGAACGCGAGGATCGGGTAGCCCGAGCGCCGGGCGTCGACGTCGGCGCGGTAGCCGGCGATCACCCCGGTCTCCTCGAGCCGGCGCACCCGTTCGGCGACCGCGGGCGCGGACAGGTTCACCCGCCGGCCCAGCTCCTTGAACGACAGGCGGCCGTCGGACTGCAGCTCGGTCAGCAGTCGCCAGTCGACGGCGTCCAGGGCCTTTTCCGAACGAAAGGTCATCGCGCCATCATTCCTTCCGAAGTGCTGGTCGAGTCGACCATATGCCTGCCGAAAGCCGTTCAACCAGCGGTGATCCCTGCCTAGGCTCGGATCAATGAGATCCTTGTTCGCCGCGGTGGCGGCGATGAACACGGCGATGGCGGGGGCCAGCACGGCGGCGACACTCATCGCGGACCGGGCCGCCGGCGCCGGCTGGAGTGGGGTGCCGAACGCGGCCGGGGTGCTGGGGACCGCGGTGGGCACGTTGACGGCGGGGCAGCTGATCTCCCGCCACGGAAGCAAGACCGTCCTGCTCGGCCTGTATGGCGCGGCGATCGCCGGTGCGCTGGTCGCGTTCGCCGCTGCCGCGAGCACGTCGCTCGTCCTGCTCCTGTTCGGCATGTTCCTGCTGGGCCTGGGCAGTGGCGGCGCGCAGCTGTCCCGATACCTCGCGGCGGAGCTGGCACCCGCCCACCGCAAGGGTTTCGCGCTGTCACTGATCGTCTGGGCCGGCACGGTCGGGGCCATCGTCGGGCCCTCGCTGATCGCGCCAGGCGCCAGGTTGTCCACCACGTTCGGGCTGCCCGCGCTGGCCGGTCCGGTCCTGGTCGCGGTGGTCATGACGGCCGTGGCTCTGCTCGCGTCGACCCTCCTGCGCCGCACACCCGCACCGCCTGCCCGGCGCACCTCCTTCGCCACGTTGCGGACGCCGGTGGTCCTGGCGCCACTCGTGTCGATGGTCTGCGCGCAGCTCACGATGGTCGCGGTCATGACCATGACCCCATTGCACATGGCCGGCCACGGGCTCGAGGTGCTCGGCCTGGTGATCTCCGCGCACATGGTGGGCATGTTCGCGCTGGCGCCCGTGTCCGGGCGGCTCGCCGACCGCTTCGGTGGCAGGGTCACGACCTACCTCGGCATCGGGTTCCTCCTGGTGTCCGCGATCGCCGCGTTCGGTGCTGGGGAGCCGGGTGGGCTGTCGGTCGCGATGTTCCTCCTCGGCTACGGCTGGAACCTCGTCTTCGTCGGCGGGTCCGCCACGCTGAGCCGGGAACTGCCCCAGGACCAACGCATCCAGCTGCAGGGCGCGGTCGACGCCGTGGTGTGGGGCTCGTCCGCGTTCGCGAGCTTCGGTGCCGGCCTGCTGTTCGGGCTGGGCGGCTACTCGCTCGTGGCGGTCGTCGGCGGGGTGATCGCGGTGCTGCCGGTCATCGTCCTGGCGCGTCGGGGAGTGCCAGCCGAACCAGCGCAGCACCCGCTGCCTGCATCGGGCGGCCGCTGATCGCGTCGGAGGTGAACGGGTGCGTCGTGACCGCGCCCTCCTCGTTGACCGCGACGTGTGCGCCGAACAGCTCGTCGAACACCGGTGCGTCGATCACCACCCGCACGAGCAGGTCGGTCGCGAACGTCAGCGGGTCGACGCCGAGGCCGAGCACGTCCGCCTTGATGTCGCCGGAGGACAGCGCGGCGGTCATGGCCACGGCGAACGGCCACGTCTCGTAGTCCGGCGCCTCGACCTCCGGTTCGCCGAGCAGTTCCTCGGCGTACTCGCGCAACAGGAAGCGCCACAGGTCGAAGTCGTCGGGGCCGGAGGACTGGAACACGCCGACCGGCACGACCTGGTACAGCCCGCCCGCGTGCCCGACCTTCGCCGGGTCGCGCCAGTGCAGCAGGAAAACGTCACCTTCCTGGCCACGCCGGATGGTGAGCGCGCTGATCGCCATGTTGGCCGGGCGACGGGTCAGGTCGGTCGGGTCGCCGACGGCGTCCCGCAGCGGGGTCGGCGTGCCGTCGAGCCGGGCGGCCGCGTACTCGTGCGCGGCCGCCTCCCCGGTGTCGATGCTGTCGAAGTACCAGCCGTCCCCGAACACGAGCCGCGGCGTCGGCCCGGCCAGGTCGGCGTCGGTCAGCCGCCACGTCGGCCGGTTCTCGAACACGGTCGGCGCGTCGAGTGCGGCCATGGCCGCCGAGTAGCTCGGGTACTCGGGGTGCCCGGACGCGGCCGGCAGGTCCCAGTCGAGGGCCGGCCGGAACTCGATGTCCAGGCGGGACAACGGAATCGGGGCGCGCGGCACCCATGACGGCCGGGTGAGCAGCGGCGTGTCGGCCAACCCGGCGGGGAACTCGGTTGCCAGCTCGTACCGGTGCTGGCGCAGATGAGCCCGGACTCGATGCCAGTCGCTCATCGGACCAGTCGCCAGTACTGCTTGCTCTTGCTGTCCCGCACCACAACGCCCAGCTTCACCAGCTCCGCCCGCAGTTCCTTGGCCTCGGTGTCGTCGAGCGAGCCCAGCTTCTTCGCCCGCACGGCCAGCAGCGCGTTCGCGCCTGGAGGCAGGCCTTCCATGTCCGGCACCCACCGACGGTACTCGCCGGCATGCGGGTCGCCGTCCCGCCACGGGTAGTCGTGTCTGGTGAACACGGTCTTGAGCCCGGCGACGTCCAGTTCGGACGGCCGGCGGACCAGTTCGCCGGTGTCATGGCCAAGCAGCACCAGGTGCTTCTTGTCGACGAACACCGCCGCGACGTCGTCCCGGTCGAACGACCCCGCGTACCCGTCGCCCTCCAGCACGACCCGCTCCGCGGACACCGCCACCGCCAGCCGCTCGCCGTGCGCCATCACCGACAGGACGAGCCCGCCAGCGGCCCCGACGGCCAGCGCGCCGAGCGTCGCCCACGGCTCCGGGATCGAGTCGACCAGCTTCAGCAGCCCTCGGTACGGCGCCCATGGCAGCGTCAACAGCCAGCTCACCAGGAGTTTCAGCAGCAGGACGACCAGTGCGCCGGCCACCGGCAACCCGGCCCACCGCACGACCAGGACGCCCTTGCTCTCGTTGATCTCGTCTTCCCCCACGGCGGACAGTGTGCCAGCCGCGAGTCGCGCCTTCAGCCCCCGCGAGTCGCGCGTTCGGCCCCTGCGAGTTACGCGTTCAGCCACCCCGAAGTGCGGTTTCGTGCCCACACGGGCATATTGACAAAAAAATCTGTCAATTGCGATGATGTGACCGTGGCCACCTACCTCGACGAGCCGGAGCAGGTCCGGCGGGCGCTGTCCCCGATCCGGCGGCGGCTGCTCTCCCTGCTTCGGGAGCCCGCGTCGGCGACCGGGCTCGCCGCCGTGCTCGACGTGCCCCGGCAGCGGGTCAACTACCACCTCCGCGCGCTCGAGGACGCCCGGCTCATCGAGCTCGTCGAGGAGCGGCCGCGGCGGGGCTTCGTCGAGCGGGTCTTCCGCACACGGCCCGGCGCGCTCGTCGTGGATCCAACCGTCATCGAGGACGAGTTCACCCACATCCACGACCAGTACGCCGCGGAACACCTCGTCGCCGTCGCGGCCGGGACCGTGCGGGACGTCGCGCGCATGCAGTCCGCGGCGGCCGACACCGGCAAGCGCCTGCTCACGTTCACCGTCGAGACGACCGTCCGGTTCGGGACGCCACAAGACGTGCACGCCTTCACCGACGAGCTGGCCGAGGCACTCAAGGCCGTCGTGGCCCGATTCGACACCGCTGGCGGACGGCCTTATCGCGTGGTCGTCGGCGGACATCCGGAACCCCGAGGAGAGACATGAACGAGCCACCTCGTATCGAGGTCACGATCGCCGCGCCGGTCGACACCGTCTGGCGTGCGCTGCGGGACAGGGACACCATCCGCCACTGGCACGGCTGGGAGTTCGAGGGTCTCGACGAGGAGATCGACCTCATCTACTTCAACCACCACTCGGAGGATCCCGAGGCACACACGCTCGGCGTGCAGGAGGGCGAGCTCATCCGCCTCGAACCGCACGGTGACGGCACGCGCGTCACGCTCACCCGTGCGCCGAAGGGGGTCAATCCCGACTGGGACGCCTACTACGAGGACATCACCGAGGGCTGGATCGTCTTCCTCAACCAGCTCCGCTTCGCCGTCGAGCGGCAGCCCGGCAAACCGCGTCGGACCGTTTTCCTCCACAGCCACAACAAGTCCGGGCGGGATCTCGAGCAGGACCTTGAGTTGGGCGGCGGCCACCTCGTCGGTGAGGACGTCAAGACCGAGGTCTGGTACCGAGCCGACAACCAGGTGGGCGTCACCGTGGACGCGTGGGGCGACGGGCTTCTCGTCGTCGCGAGCTGCGAGCCGACCGAAGCCAAACCGGACGGTGTCGCGATGGCCGTGCTGTCGACCTACGGCCTCACCGACGAACAACTGGCCGATCTCACCGAGCGCTGGCGCACGTGGTGGGCAGAACGGTACGGCCCGCAGCTCTAACCGGCGGCGGGCTGCCGGTAGCCGGCGAGGTGATCGGCGCACAGGTACAGCGTGAGGCCCTCCGGTGTCACCGTCCTGGACAGGCCGCCCCACGAACGGGCGGGGTCGAGCTTGTCCAGCATGGACTGGAGCGCGCGGTAGTCGGCGTCGTTCGCCGCCCGGGCCGCCGGGGCGGTGTCCGCATCGTCCAGTTTGGTCGGTTCCACCTTGTGCTTGACCTCGTCGGGCAGCTGGCTCACGAGTTCCTTCATCAGGTCGGCGTCGGCCTTCACCTGCGAGTCGAGCTTCTCGACGGCGATGCCGAGCACCGGCCCGACCAGCGGGGCCACGTGCTTGAGGCCCTTGATGAGGTGCTGCACGTACGGGCCGAGCTTGCGGAACCACTCCGCTGGTTGGGTGATCGGGTAGCAGCCCGCCGGTTCCGGCAGGCGGTGCCACGCGCCGGGTTCCTCGCAGTACAGCCGCAGCTCGTAGGCGCTGCCGGTCAGCTTCTTCCTGGTCTGCACGATCGCGAAGACACTGGGGCACCGTGCTTCCTGCTGCACCTGGAGCTGCCGCTGCATCTTGAGGAACTGCCGCTGCGCGAACGCGCCCTGTTCCTCGACACGCTCGGAGAGTTCGGTGAGGACGGTCGCGATCTGCTCCGTGCTCATCCGCTTCGTGTCGCGTTCGGACGGTGCGAGCCCGAGAAGCAGTTCCGGCACGGACATGTCGTCCCCGGACTTGCGGCACTCGATCGTGTGCTTGGGCGGTGTGCGTTCCAGTCGGGCGCGGAGATCCCTGTAGTCGAACAGCTCCTGGCAGCCCGGTGCGCACCGGCACGGCACCTGGCGGGTGATCTGCAGGCCGGGGAAGCGTTCCAGCGTCAGGTTGAGCCCGTCGTCGAGGATGGAGAAGAACACGTCGGGCGCGGGTCCACGCACGGCCAGCTCGACGATGTTGCGGTGGGTGTCCGCTCGGACGAGCGCGAGGTGCCGCCCGTCGCCGTGGCCGAGCAGGGCGCCGGTGCGCCAGTGCATCTTCTTGCTGAACCGGTGCGACCGCGCGATGAACCAGGTGGGGATGCCGGGCAGCATGGTGTTGAGCTGGTAGAGGACCCGGATCTCCCGGGTGTTCGGTCGCTGTCCGATCTCGTCCCACTCCGGCTGGAACTCGGGTGGGTTCCACTGCAGACGTTCGACCACGAGGCTGACGTCGCCGGCCTGGCCGCCCTGGATCCGGTAGGACAGGTCGTAGCGGTCCATCATGCCGAGGAAGTGGTTCCGCAGTCCCGGGTCGAGGTCCGCCCACAGCTCGTTGAGGTGCGGGCGCTTCAGCAGACCGTGGGAGCGGGCGACCTCGTCGCTGTCGAGCACCATGCTGATGTACTCGTTGACCCAGGACGGTTGCAGCACAACGGTTTCCGAGAGCTCGGGATCGTCGCTGTAGTACAGGATGTCGCCGAGCTGGTGCAACGCGACCGCGATGTAGCGCTGGAGTGTCCTGTCGCGGACCCCGGCAGCGGCCATCATCCGCCACAGCCGGCTTGGCGTCACGTGGTTCTCCCGCGCGCCGCGTACCGCCTCGGCCGCGGCGAGCCAGGACGTCGGCCACTCCGACCCCATGAGCGGCAGGCGCGCGGCCTCCCCGGCCAGCCGCTCGCGCAGGGCGGTGACCCCTTCACGAGTCGCGTTGTCCATGGCCAGGCTGTCGACGATCTTCGGGTACTCCTGCCGCAGCTCGTACAGCGGCAGGTCGACGGGCCGGTCGCCGACGTGCGTGGCCACGAGCACGATCGGTGACTCCGGCGCGCGGGCGGTGATGATGTCGAGCCAGTACCGCAGCTTGCCCTGCTCCCAACCGGCCCGGGAGTTCCACAACAGCAGGAAGAGCGACCGGTTGGTGAGGAAGAACTGGTGTGTGGCGTGGTAGATCTGCTGCCCGCCGAAGTCCCATGCGGACAGTCGCATGTTGACGGACTCCTCCGGGTGCGTGACGAGGAGTTCCTTGATCATCAGCCCGTGTGTGGACTTCTCCTCGGGGTCGTGCGGTTCGCCGGCGAGCGCACGCACGAGAGAGGTCTTGCCGACACCGCCCTCCCCGACGATCAGCAGCTTCGACACCCACTGTTTCGAGCTGCCCTTCCCACGGTCGCTGAGGAACGCCATCAGCGACGCCGACCCGGCGGCCGCGATCTCCGGGGGAGGGCTGACGAGCGGGTTGGCGCTCACGGAGATCTCGGTCAGGTTCGGCAGTTCGGTCAGCCAGTCGGGGAGCGTGGTGAACAGGTTGTTGTTGGCCTGCAGGTCAGTCAGCCTGGTGAGCCGGGCGAAGCACTCGGGCAGCTCGACGAGCCGGTTGTTGCTGATCACCACCCCGGTCAGGCCGGTCAGTCCCGCGACGCTGCTCGGCAGGGTGGTCAGCTGGTTGTCCTCGACCCTCAGTTCCTTGAGACCGGTCAGGGCGCCGAGGTTGGCTGGCAAGGCCGTCAGTCGGTTGTCGCCGAGGCGCAACGAGACGAGGCCGGTGAGCTCACACACGTTGTCCGGCAACGTGGTCAGCTCGTTGCCTTCCAGCCACAGCGTCGTCAGGCCCGCGAGATCGGCGATGCAGTCCGGCAACGTGGTCAGCGAGTTGTGTTCGAGGTAGAGCCACGTCAGTCCGGTGAGGTTCCCCAACCACTCGGGTAGCTCGGTGAGCTGACACCGCGCCAGCGCCAGAGAGGTGACCTGTGTCAGTGCCGCCAGCGGGACGGGGATGGTCGAAAGTGGATTACGGCTGAGCCACAGTGCGGTGAGGTTCGTGAGTTCGGACATCCAGTCCGGCAGATCTGTCAACGAGTTGTTGTCCAGGTACAGGGTGGTGAGGCCGGTGAGCCGGCGTAACCACGGCGGCACTTCGGTGAGTCCGCAGCCGGTGAGACTCAGCGCCGACAGGCCGGCCAGATCGCCGAGCAGTTCGGGCAACTCGGTCAGCGGGTTGTCATCGAGGTACAGGAAGGTGAGCCCGTTCAGCCGCGGCAACCACGGTGGTAGTTCGGTGAGTCGGCAGCCCATCACGTTGATGGTGTGGAGACCGGTCAGGGTCGACAGGGACACCGGCAACGCGGCGATCTGGTTTCCCTTGAGGACCAGGTTCTTGAGCCCCGCCAGGTCAGCTGTCCAGTCGGGAAGCTCGGTCAACGAGTTGTTACTGAGGTTGAGGTCGACAAGTCCGGTCAGGTCGGCGAGCCATGACGGCACCTCGGTCAGCTGGCATCCGCCGAGTTCAAGTTTGGTGAGCCGCGACAGTTCTCCGAGCCAGTCGGGTACCGCGGTGATCAGGTTGTTGCTGAGGTCGAGGCCCTTCAGCCTGGTCAGAGCCCTCAGCTCATCGGGAACGGCGGAAAGCCTGTTGCCGTCGGCCCACAACGTGTTCAGCCCAGTGAGCTCGGTGATGCTGCTCGGTAGCGTGGAGAGTTTGTTGTTGGTGAGATACAGGGCGTTCAGTCCGGTGAGCGTGCCGATCCAGTCGGGTAGGTCGGCGAGTTCGTTGCCGATCAACGACAGCGAGGTGAGAGCGGTGAGGCCGGCCACCCACTCAGGTACCGCGTCGAGGTGGCAGTAACCCAGCTGGAGCACCTCGAGATTGGTGAGGGCGCCGAGTTTGTTCGGCAAGCTCATGAACCTGCCGTTGTTCAGGTAGAGCGTGGTCAGCTGGGTGAGGTTGCCGATCCAGTCGGGTAGCTCGATGAGGTGGTTCCCACTGAGGTCGAGCTCGGTCAGGTTGGTCAGCTTCGCCAGCTGTGGTGGCACGCTCGCGAACCTGTTGTGGTTCAGGTGCAGCTTCGTGAGGTTGCCGATGCGGTTCGGGAGCCCGGTGAGGCGGTTGTTGTCGAGTCGCAGTTCGTCGAGGTCGGCCAGCTCGGCAAGCCATTCGGGCATCTCGTGGAGGGCACATTGGCCGACTTCGAGCACGGTGAGCTGGGTGAGTCCGCGGAGCCCAGTGGGCAGATCGACGAGCCTGTTGTTGTTCAGGTAGAGCTTGGTGATGTTGGCGAGTTCACCGAACCAGTCGGGAAGCCCGGTGAGCCGGTTGTTGGCGAGCGAGAGCTCGGTGAGCTTGGTCAGGCGGGGCAGCCACTCCGGCACGTCGGTCAGCCCGCAGCCACCGATGTTCAAAACGGTCAGGTTGGTCAGGCCGCCGATCCAGTCGGGCAGTGTGGTGATCCTGTTGCGGTCGAGGTCGAGCCGAGTGACACCGGTGGCGGTCGCGAGCCAGTTCGGCACCTCCGTGAGCCTGTTGCCCTCCAGTCGCAGGTCGGTGACGGTGCTCAACCGGGGCACCTGTGTCAACCGGTTGTCGGTCAGGTCGAGGAACGTGAGGTTGGTGAGGTCACCGAGCCAGTTGGGCAGTTCGGTCAGCCGGTTGCCGCCCAGCCACAGCCCGGTGAGTCCGCTGAGGTTGGCGATCCAGTCGGGAACCGCGTCGAGCCGGGAGTAGCCGAGATCGAGCACTTCGAGGCTCGTCAGGCCGGCGACGCACGCAGGTGGTTCGGTGAACCTGTTGCCGCTGAGCCACAGCGTTGTGAGCGAGGTGAGATTCCTGAGCCAGTCCGGCAGCTCGGCGAGGAAGTTGCCGCTGAGCACGAGTTCGGTCAGCCCGGTCAAGTTGGCGACCCAGTCCGGCACCGTGTCGAGCCGGCAGCGGGTGAGCTTGAGGGTCCTGAGGCCGGTGAGGTTGCCCAGACTGTCGGGTAGCTCCACGAACCTGTTGTCACCTAGCCGCAACTCGGTCAGGTTGGTCAGCTCGCCCATCCGGTCAGGGAGCCGCGTCAGCCGGTTATGGTGCAGGTCCAGCCGAGTGAGTGCGGTTAGCTCGCCCAACCACTCGGGTAGTTCGCCGAACCGGTTGCCGTCGATCCGAAGGTCGGTCAGCGCGGTCAGGCGGGACAGCTGCGCGGGCAGCACGCTGAGCCGGTTGTCGTCGAGGTCCAGACGGGTGAGGGCGGTGAGGTCGCCGAGCCACCCCGGGACCTCGGCGAGGCCGTTGTCGTGCAGCCACAGCTCGGTCAGGCCGGTGAGGTCGCGGAGCCACTCTGGCACGGTTTCCAGGCCGAGGCTGCCGATGGCGAGGCTCGACAGTCCGGTCATCGTGCCGAGCCAGTCGGGCACGGCGTCCAGCCGATTGCCGCCGACTTCGAGTTTCGTGAGTGCCGGCAGATCGCGCAGCCAAGTCGGCAGCTCGGTGAACCTGTTCTTGTAGAGGTCCAGCTCGGTCAGCGCGGCCGACCCGGCGAGTTCCGGCGGCAGCCGGTCGAGGCGATTTCTACCGACATCGAGGTTGCGGAGCTTCGCCAATCCGCCGACCCAGCCGGGTAACGCCGAAAGCCGGTTGTCCGCGAGGTTCAGTTCGGTCAGGTCCCCCAGCTCGGCGATCCGCGGCGGCAGCTCGGTCAACCGGAGATCGCTCAGGTCGAGCGAGGTGAGCCCTTTCGTGATCGCATCGTCGACGCGCCGAAGAGCCTCGTCGTTGCCGACACCCATGTCGCGCCCCCAGGTCCGAAATGGTCGTCATGAAGGCTAGTCGCCTTCCCCGGCTGTTACGTATACGCGCATGGCGGATAGGTAACGCATAGTGAACATGCGGGCGGTTGTTTCATCACCCGTTGCGAGTCACAGCCCATTACCCGAACGTGCTTCCTGTAACGAAAACGCAGGTGAGCCGGCACTCGCCGGATGCATGTGCATCTGCCTTTTCCGTGGCCTCTGCGTTGACTGCGGGTAGTCGTCCGCTCAACGATTTATACGGACCGTTCATCGTTTTGCCGGCGGGTCACACCCTTGTAACAAGATCAATAAGAGAAGATGGTCGCGCGCCTGGGGAGCACAAGCGCCTAACCCGAACGTGGCTCCCTGCTGGAACTGGAAGTCATGGTGACGTTCCGTGTTCCAGGTGCGCCGGATACGGCG
This sequence comes from Actinophytocola sp., assembly GCF_036378875.1. Taxonomy (GTDB): domain Bacteria; phylum Actinomycetota; class Actinomycetes; order Mycobacteriales; family Pseudonocardiaceae; genus Actinophytocola. The sequence continues at coordinate 111,991 of NZ_DASUVO010000003.1, read as the reverse complement.
GCGAGAACGGAAACGAGGAAGCACGGAACGGTGACCAGGGTGAGGCCCGAAACCGCCATGACACCAGACAAGAGCAGACCGACCGACCCCGAGCGTCAACCGAAGAGCCGCAGGACCGTGCGGTTCACGGTGTCCGAGGAACCCGAGCGGCCGGATGACCGGCAGGTGCGCAGCGCACCCGTGCCGCAGGCCGCGATGAGGGACCGGTTGTTAAGGATGGCCGAGTTGGTCGTCGGCGACCTGGCGCCCACCTTGCGCGTGGCGCTGCTGCGAGTGCTGCTTTTCGTCGTCGTCCTCGTCGTGCTGGGTATCGCGCTCGGCGTCATGGTCGCGCTGCTCGGCGCCGCACTGGGTTTCGCGATGTTCCTCGCCGCCCGGCTGGCGCGAGCCGCGGACTGAGCTGTCCGCCCTCTTTGGTCTGGACCGTGGTGGCCCGTCCGGGTCGCCACGGAACGGATGGTTGACATGTCACCGCTCTGGGTACTCGCGCGGTGACAGGGTCGATGAGGAGGTGCGCGAAGCATGCTGATCCTCGGTTTGCTGCTGCTGGTGGTGAGCGGCGCCGCAGGCGTGCTGCTGATCGCTTACAACAACGGCGGCGCGGAACAAACAGTCACGATGTTCGGCCGGGACTGGACCAACGCGTCCATGATGGAGGCGTTCGTCGCCGGCATGGTGGTGGCGGTGGTGTTCCTGCTGGGTCTGTGGATGATCATGTCCGCGGGTCGCAGGGCGCGGGAGAACCGGGCACGCTACCGCGAGGCGCGGCGTGAGGCCCGGACGGCAGCACGCGAACGGGACAAACTCGCCAAGCAACTGAACAACGGCGACGACCGGCGTGAGCCGGCGAGCACGGACACGATGGTGACACCGCCGGTCGGTACGCCGGCACAGCCCAGCGGCGCCCCACCCACGCCGCGGCACGCCGCCCCGGCCGGGCAGCAGCCGGTGATCACCAACATCAAGCCCGGTGACTCCCCCACCAAGTGACCGGGCCGCGAAAGCGGCCGGCCGTGGCCCCGACTCGACGCGCACCGGTTTTCTCTCCCCCGGTGGAAACCGGTGACCGAGGGCCGCGGCCGGCCGCCTCAGCGCAGGAACTGGGCCGGCACCTGCTCGGCCAACCAGACGAACTCGTTACCCCGGGCGAACTCCACGCCCGCGGCACGCGCGGCGGCGGTGTCGATCGTCAATACCGTGACGCGCTCACCTTTACGTCGGCCTACCGCCTCGGCCATTTCCCTGGTGGTCGACAGATGTACGTACTGACGCCGCATCGGCCGTAGCCCTTCCCGGCGAATCCGCTCCGCCGCCGACGCCGCCGTGCCGTGGAACAGCGTGGCCGGCGGCACGCCGGGGGCCCGCACGATCCGGCCCGGCACGCTGTGCCCGTACCGCGCGCGGATTCTTTCCCCGTCCACCTCGAACCGCTGCTTCGGGCTCTCCCGCACCACGGCGTCGAGACGTTCCCGGCTCACCCCGAGTGCGGCGATCAGGTCCGAGACCGGCGTCCAGCCCTCCTCGTCCAGCTCCAGCTCGTACAGCCACGGCTCGTGCCGCAACGCGTGCGACATCTTCTTGCTGAGCCGAATGTCGTGCATGGCGGCCGACTGTAGTCGGGCAGACTCGAGAACATGGACATGATCGGGCTGGCCTTCGACGACGTCGCGGAGTTGTACGAGCGGGTGCGCCCGCGTTATCCGGCCGACCTGTTCGCCGACGTCGCCACCCTGACCGGAGCCGGGAGCGGGGCACGGGTGCTCGAGATCGGTTGCGGGCCAGGGCAGGCGACCCGTGATCTGCTCGCGCGCGGCTGGCACGTCCACGCCGTCGAGCCCGGCGCCGCCATGGCCGCGAGGGCACGGCACAACTTCGCCGGCAGCCGGTTCACCGTGGACGTGACCCGGTTCGAGGACTGGACCGCACCGGGCACGTTCGACATGTTGTTCTCCGCCACCGCCTACCACTGGGTGGCGCCGGAAGTGCGGTGGCAGAAGGCCGCCGCGGTGCTCGAACCCGGTGGCGCGGTCGCGCTGACCACCAACCGCACGGTCGCCGGCGGCACGTTCGACGGCGTCTATCGCGCATCCGCCGACCTGCACGCCCGCCATGCCCCCGAGATCGAGTTCGGCCTGCCGCAGTCCGCCCGGTCCATCCTGGACGAGATCGACCCGGCCCGGCACGACATCGGCGCGCTGTTGGACGCCGCCGAGACGAAGGCCGGGCCGAGCCGCGCCGGATCCCTGTTCACGGCGCCCGAGATCCGGACCTACGAATGGACGGACACCTACGACACGACCGGCGCGGTCGGGTTGCTGTCGACGTACTCGCTCTACCTGCGGGTGCCGCCGGAGCGGCGCACGAGGTTGCTGGCCGGCATCGCCGACATCGTCCGCACCGAGTTCGGTGGCACGGTCACCCGGAACTACCTGGCGGTGCTGGCGGTGGCCCGGCGCAAGTAGAGCGTGTTCGGAAGTGTGCTGAGGTCGCCAGTCCTCGGCGCGGCCCTGCCCGAGATGATCAGCCGCACGTCGTAAGGCAGTGTGTCGCCGCTCTCACCCCGGCCGCGCCGGTCGTAGGAGATCGCGGGCGAGCGCGTCGGCGAGCCCCGCCGTCGCGGTGTGGTCGCAGAACGCGCCCCCGACGAGTACGACGGTGGGCCCGGAACCGACTCGCTCGTACGCGATCTCGGTGCCGTCGGCGGAGGTGAGCTTGTCCAGGATGAGTACTGCCTTCCGGTTGGCTGTACCAGCACGTCGAAACACAGCCCACCGGATCGGCACTCCGCCGCGAAAACTTCCGTGAGGTCAGCTCTTCTTGGCGCGGGTGCGGCGCTTCACCGCCGGCTTGGCCGCCTTCTGCTCCGCCGCGGCCTTCGCCTCCTTGTATGCCGCCACGACGTGCGAGGGGATTCGGCCGCGCCCCGACAGGCCGTATCCGTTCTCGTTCGCCCACGCGCGGATCAGTCCGGCCTCGGGGGAGACGCCGGAGCCGTTTTGCGCCGACTTGCTGCCCCTCTTGATCCGCCCGCCGACGCGCCGCGCGGACTCGACGTACTGGGACAGACTTCCGCGCAGCCGTTCCGCGTTGGTGTCGGACAGGTCGATCTCGTAGGTCACCCCGTCGAGGCTGAACGAGACCGTCGAAACATCCGAAGAAGCGGTGCCGTCCAGGTCATCGACGAGTTGTACCAATACCTGCTGTGCCATCTAGCTGCTCCTGATCGTGCACGATTCGTGCATACCCGCTGGTTTGTTGCAAGTAACTGTGCAAATAATCGGCTGAAACCGTCATAAGCGCAAGTGAGAACGCGGATTTTTGCGGTTGTGTCCAGAGTGGAACCCTGGGTAAGGGCGGTGACAACCTGTCGAAAAATGAGAGCCAGATCTCTCAACCGTGTCCGGATCACTAGGTCCAGACCTCTCGGAGAGGTTACGTTCCGGGTCGGAACGTAACTGGCAAGTGCCCGAGTTCGCTCACACGTGAGGTCCCATTTGTCCACGAGGTGATGCGCCGTTCAGCCGCGCCTGGTTACGTGTGCCCCATGGAGTTGACGGCAGAGACCGGGAAACCGGTCCGGCAGGTACGCCCCCTGCACGGTGCGCCACGCGGGACGTGGCCGCAGATCGGCACTTACCTTTTCATCATCGTCCCGTTCCTCGCGCTGGTCGCGGCGGTTCCGCTCGCGTGGGGCCGCTGGCTCGGCTGGCTCGACCTGGGACTGGCCGCGTTCTTCTACGCGGCCACCTGTCTCGGCGTGACCGTCGGATTCCACCGTTACTTCACGCATCGCGCGTTCAAAGCGACGCGCCCGTTGCGAGTCGGCCTCGCAATTGCCGGCAGCATGGCGTTGCAGGGCCCGATCACGCACTGGGTGGCTGACCACCGCCGTCACCACGCGTTCTCCGACCGTGACGGGGATCCGCACTCGCCGTGGGCGTTCGGTACCTCACCGTTCGCGCTCGTCAGGGGATTCTGGCACGCGCACATGGGTTGGCTGTTCGACCGCAACCTCACCAACGCGGAGCGGTTCGCTCCCGACCTGCTCGCGGACCGGGACATCGTGCGGGTGCACCGCCAGTTCGGTCTGTGGACGGCTGTGACGTTGGTCGCACCGGCCGTGTTGGGTGGGCTGCTGTCGTGGTCGCTGTGGGGCGCGGTCACCGCGTTCTTCTGGGCCGGGCTCGTGCGCGTGTCGTTCCTGCACCACGTGACGTGGTCGGTGAACTCGATCTGCCACATGATCGGTTCGCGCCCGTTCGCCGCGCGGGACCGGTCGGCGAACTTCTGGCCGCTCGCGATCCTGTCGATGGGCGAGTCGTGGCACAACCTGCATCACGCGGACCCGACGTGTGCGCGGCACGGCGTCGGCCGCGGCCAGATCGACGTGTCCGCGCGGCTCATCTGGCTGTTCGAGAAGTTCGGCTGGGCCACGGACGTGCGTTGGCCGACGCCGAAGCGACTCGCCACGATGCGCAGGTCATGAAGATCGTCCAACTGGCCAACTTCTACAGCCCCACCTCCGGCGGCCTGCGCACGGTGGTGGACACGCTGGGGCGTGGCTACGTCGAGTCCGGGCACGAGCGGGTCCTCGTCGTGCCCGGCCAGCACCGCGCACGCACTCACACGGACAGTGGTCTGGTCATCACACTGCCCGGGGTGCCGGTGAGTGGGGGATACCGGGTGATGCCGCGATCGGCGGCGGTGTTGCGGGAACTGGACGACCTCGGCGACGACGTGTCGGTCGAGGTGTCCGACAAGACCACGCTCCTCGCGGTCGGCGACTGGGCAAGGGAACGCGGTCTGCGGACCGTGCTGCTCTCGCACGAGCGGCTCGACCGGTGGATCGAGGCACGCATACCCCGGCTGTGGCGGTCGGCGGGCCGGTTGTTGAAGCCGTTGGTGCGTGGCTGGAACAAGGGACTGGTGAACCGCTTCGACACGGTCGTGGTGACCTCGGCGTACGCGGAGCTCGAGTTCGAGGGGCTTTCGCTGCCGTTGCGCCGGATCCCGCTCGGCGTGGACCTGGACACCTTCCGCCCAGCGGAAACCGAGCCGTCCGAGGTGGCCCGGCTCGTGTACGCCGGCAGGCTGTCACACGAGAAGAACCCGAGGGCGGTGGTCGCCGCCGTCAACGAGCTCGTCGCGGACGGTGTGGCGGTGCGGCTGGACGTCTACGGCGACGGCCCCGAGCACCCCGCGCTGCGCAGGCTGGCACGGGGACTGCCGGTGGAGTTCCACGGGCACGTGTCCGACCGCGCGTCGCTGGCGCGGGCACTGTCCACGGCGGACGTGGCGTTCGCGCCGAGCGTGGCCGAGACTTTCGGACTGTCCATCCTGGAGGCGATGGCGTGCGGCACCCCCGTGGTCACGTCGGTCACCGGTGGCGCGCCGGAACTGCTCGCCCCGGGCGCCGGCGTCGCGGTGGCGGCCACTCCGGCGGGACTCGCGGCTGGCGTGCGGGAGGTGCTGTCGTGGCCGGCTTCCTACCGGAGGGCGGCGGCTCGCGCGCGGGCCGAGCAGTTCCCGTGGTCGGCCACCATCAACGCGATGCTCGACGTGCATACGGCCTGACGAATGTCGACAGCGCGTACGGGACGAGGTCCCTGCCGCGGCGGACCAGCCAGGGCACGCCCTTGAAGACCAGCCATCCCCAGCGGGCGAGCCGGCCGGGCGTGCGGCCGCCCGCGCACTGCAGTGACACTTCCTTGTGGACGGTCGTGCCGGCGGCCGCCAGCTGGTCTGCCATCGCGCGGGCGAGGAGCCGGTGGCCGAGCTCGGAGGGGTGCAGCCGGTCCACGGCCCACGCGGCGGTCTCGTAGATACCCGGCAGCTGAGCGAGATCGATGACCCCGATCCCGTGGCGCCGGCTGACGGTGTCCAGGATCTCGTTGAGCGCCGCGATCCTGCTCGCCAGCGCACGCCTGATGGGCCCCGGCAACCGGAACACCCGGTGGTGCTCGTGGTACTTCGCGGTGATCACAGTGGACCCGACGGCCACGAGCGCGCCGACCACGTGGTCCATGTCCGCGAGCAGCTTGTCGGGGTCGAAGTCCGACCGCATCGTGTCGTTCATGCCCACCACGACGATGGTCACGTCGGGTCGCGCGGCCAGTGCCGCCGGCAGCTGTTTCTCCAGCACGCCACCGACCCGTGAGCCACTGACCGAGAGGTTGGTCAACCGTGCTCCCCCGAGCGCCTCGGCGAGCATCGGCGCGAAGCCGCGCCAGCCCCCGCCGAGCGCGGGATCCCCGATGCCGACCCCGACCGAGTCGCCGAGCACGGCGAGAACGAGCCCTGTGGGCGCCGCGTGTACCAGCACGAACAGCATGATCCGTGGCTATTTCGCACATTCAGTGAGAAGCCGGTGAGCGCACGGTATCGACTTGGGGAACCTTCGCTCACCAGTGCGTCGGACGGGTCAGCGTGTCCGGGAACGTCGTCGTACGGTCACCCTGCGTCGCGTTCAGCTGGAACTGCGTCAGGAACAGGACATCCCGCAGATCCGCGCCGCTGACATCGGCGTTGCGGAGGTCGGCGCCCAACAGGTCGGCCTCGCGGAGATCCGCGCCGCGCAGATCGGCACCGATCAGATACGCGCCCCGCAGGTTCGCGCCCCGCAATATCGCCTTGCGCAACCTGGCGCCGATCAGGTCGGCACCACGATGGTCCTTCTTACCGCGAATGGCGGCGCGAACGTTTTCGCTCGTGCGGGCAAGCAGCGGCCGAATTCGCTGGCGCAGTTCATCAACATCCACTGCCATCAGGGTTTTCGCGTCCGCGTGAGTCAGTTTCTCGACGTCGGTGAGCGTCGCGGCCACGTCGTCGGCCGGGGCACGGTCGGCCGCCTCCGTGAGGTACCAAAGGATCTCGTGCAGTTGGCGCATCACGCCGAAGACCGCGAACATCTCCTCGGCCGTCTTGGGGGCCTCACGCCAGCTGATGCCCTGGTAGGTGACCTGGGCGACCTTCTGGCCCGCGCCAAGGCAGTCGAACACCGTGCACCCGGGAAAGCCTTGCGGCCGCAGCGTTTCGTGTATGCCGCAGCGGAAGTCGGTGAGCAGGTTGGGGCACGGCCGGCCAGCTGGTTTGTCCAGTGCGAAGTCGGCCGACCGCGTGAAGGCCGGTGCCACGCAACACAAGCCGAAACAACTCGCACAGTCGGCTCGCAACGCGTTCATGGTCAACACGGTAGCGTGTCGGCGTGAAACTCAACCGCAGGTCCGCTCTCGGACTCGGCACCGTCGCGACCGCGACGGCCGTGCTGGGAGCCAACGCAACGCAAGCCAGCGCGGAGCCGACCGACCCGGCGCAACGGGTCGCTCGCATGTACAACCGCGCGGTAGCGAACGCCCAGGGGGTCTGGTCGTCGTTCGTCACGGTCGGCGGCGCGACCGCCGTCGAGGTCAACGCCGACGCCGTCGTCGAGGCCTACAGCGTCAACAAGCTCGGGGTCGCCGTGGCCGTCCTCGACAAGATCGATCGGGGGCTGCTGACACTCGACCAGCGCGTCGAGCTGACCGCGGCCATCGTCATCCAGGACATCGACGGGATCTTCGCGCTCGACCGCGCGTACCCCAGCTCGATCACGCTGGGCCACGTGATGTCCAACCTGCTGACGCTGTCCGACAACACGTGCGTCCGGCTGTGCGGGCTCGTGTGCCCGGCGCTGGAGCTGAACGAGATCCTGCGCAACAAGGGGTTCGTGCACACGCAGGTCGTCCCGGTGGCCAACCCGAACCGGTTCTTCCTCGGTAAGACCACCCCGCGCGAGACGCACACGCTGCTGTCCAGGCTGGTGGCCGGCGAACTGCTGTCGGCGACGTCGACGGACTACCTGCTCAACGTGATCCGCTCGACCTCGGCGTTCAACGACGGTATCCGCCTCAACCTTTCCACACCGGAGCGTCTCCGCGTGGCCACGAAGGCAGGCTGGTTCAACGACGGCCGCAACGAGGCCGGGATCGTCTTCACCGAGGACGGCAGGCCGGGCGCGGTCTACTCGCTGTTCGCGCGTGGGCCGTTCGCCGGTGACGCCGCGGTCAACGACGCCGACTTCGGCGCGCCGCACCCGGCGATGCGGGCAAGGCAGGCGCTGGGCCGCACGCTCGTGGACGTCGTCGACGCGACACCCGCGCCGACCGGCACGCGTGTCCACTACATCCCGAAGATCCAGCACAGCAACGGCGGCTGAGCTACAGCTCGGTCACGGGCGTCAGCTCAGGGCGTTTCGGCAGGAAGCCGTCGCCCGGCTGGCGCCCGATCAGCCGGTTGCGCAACGTGCCGTGCACTGCCGGGTAGACGTGGTGCCGCAGCCAGGCCGCATGGCGGGATGCCGTGCGCCACAACGGTTCGCGGGTCGCGGGCGGTAGCGGGGCGAGCCAGTCGGGGTCGGCCGGCACGCCGAGCACCGCCAGTACGTGGGCCGCCACCCGCTGATGTCCCCGCGTGCCGAGGTGCAGCCGGTCCGCCCCGTACAGGCGCTCGTCGTCGCAGAACGGGTCCTCCCGGACGTCCACCAGCAGCGCGCCGTGCCGGGCCGCTGTCGTGATGATCAGGTCGTTCAGCGCCTCGACGCGCGGACGCAGCCGGCGAAGGCCCGGCAGCCGGGCGATGTCGGGCAGGGTGAACAGCACCACCGTCCCCGCGGCCTCGGTCAGCGCGGCCACCGCGGTGTCGAGTGACCGCGCCGTGGACTGCCAGCGGCTCTGCAGCACATCATTGCCGCCGCCGAACAACGTCACCAGGTCCGGGCGCTGCGCGACGGCCAGCGGGACCTGCTCGGCCAGGATCTGGTCGAGCCGCCGGCCACGCACGGCCAGGTTCGCGTACTCCAGCGACGGCGACACCCGGGACAGCGCGGCCGCGGTCAGGTCCGTCCATCCCCGGTAGGTCGTGCCGTCGGGGTACAGGTCGTCCAGGCCTTCGGCGCAGCTGTCGCCCAGGGCGACGTAACGGCGGTAGTGCATCCGTTCACGATAGACGCCCGCGGTACACCAGGAGTTCAGCTCCGCGCAACCTCACACATGCCGGACCGCCCGCGCCCCCAACGACGATGTCCGTTATGAGAAGGCACATAGCCGGCGCGCTCGTCGGCCTACTGCTGTTCAGTGGCACCTCGGTCGCCGACGAGCGGCACAACCGCGAGTTCGACGTCCAGGCTCACCGCGGCGGCCTCGGGCTGCGGTCCGAGAACACCCTCAGCTCGTTCGGGAACGCCCTCCGGCTCGGGGTGACCACACTGGAGCTGGACATCCAGATCACCGAGGACGGGCAGGCCGTCGTCACGCACGACCGGCGCGTGGCCGCCCACAAGTGCCTCGACACCGCGCCGGTCACACCCGGCGACCCCGAGTTCCCGTACGTCGGCAAGTACGTTCGCAACCTCACGCTGGCGCAGGTGCGGACACTGGACTGCGGCAGCCTGCGCCTCGCCGACCGGCCGGAGCAGCAGGTCACGCCAGGCTCGCGCATGCCGCTGCTCAGCGAGGTGTTCGGCCTGGTCGAGCGGTACGGCGCGGACAATGTCCGCTTCAACATCGAGACCAAGGTGGAGGCCGGCGCCCCGCAGGAGACGGCGCCGCGTGAGCAGTTCGTCCAGGTCGCCGCGCGGGAGATCCGCGCGGCCGGTCTTCTGCGCAGGGTCACCATCCAGAGCTTCGACTGGGGCGCGCTGACGCGGATGCGGCAGGTCGAGCCGCGCCTCCCGCTCGTGGCGCTCACGAACTTCGACTTCCTGCAGACCGGGCAGCCCGGCGCGTCGCCGTGGCTCGGCGGGTTGGACATCGACGACTTCGGCGGCGACCCGATCGCGGCGATCAAGTCCTTCGGTGCCACCACGTTCTCGCCGGTGCACGGCTTCCCGCAGAACGGCACGGTGACCGACCCCGGCTACCGGCCGTACGTGACCGCCGAGATGGTGGCGCACGCACACCGCAACGGGATCAAGGTCGTGCCGTGGACGGTCAACGACCTGCCGACCATGCGGAAGTTGGTGGCGGACGGCGTCGACGGCATCATCTCCGACTATCCGGACCGGCTGCGGCAGGTCGCGGCGGAGCACCACTTCCGCCTGCCGCGCGGGTACGCGTCCCCGTTCGACATCCAGGCACACCGGGGTGGCCGGTCCGTGCGGCCGGAGAACACGCTCGCCGCGTTCCGCAACGCTCTGGCGATGCCGGATGTGTCCACTCTGGAGCTGGACACCGGCGTGACGCAGGACGGCGTCCTGGTGGTCACCCACGACCGCACGGTCAACGGCTCGCATTGTGTCGACACGGCACCGGTTTCGCCCGGCGACCCCGAGTTCCCGTACGTCGGCAAGGTGATCCACGACCTGACGCTCGCGCAGGTGCGCACCCTCGACTGTGGATCGAAGACGCTGCCGGACTTCCCGGGACAGCAGGCGGTGCCTGGTGAGCGGATCCCGACGCTGCGTGAGGTGCTGGACGTCGCCCGCACCCGCCCGGACATCCGGTTGAACGTGGAGACGAAGATCAGCCCGCTCGTCCAGGACACCGCGGACTACCGGGACTTCACGCGGAAACTGGTGCGCGCACTGTCCGGTTGGGAGCGTCGGGCGACGATCCAGTCGTTCGACTGGCGCACCATCCGGTACGCGCGGCAGCTCAACCCCCGGCTCCAGACCGTGGCCCTGGTGTGGCAGTACGGCCCGGCGGAGTGCCAGACGCTGGCGGACGAGTGCTCGCTGCGGGCCGCTTACGGTGATCCGTCGGTGAAGAGCCCGTGGACCGGCGGCCTCGACTGGTGGAGGTACCAGGACCTGGGCAAGCTGACCCGTGCCGCGGGCGCGTCGACGGTGTCGTCGAACTGGCAGGTGCACGACCCGGCGCAGACGGTCGTCGCCAGCCCGGACTGGTACCTGCGGACCAGCCCGGACTATTTCCACGGGCCGTCGGTGGCGGTGCTGCGGGAGCGGTACGGGTTGAAGGTCGTGCCGTACACGGTCAACGACGAGGCGACCATGGACCGCGTGATCGCACTGGGCGTCGACGGGTTGATCTCGGACGACCCGGAGCTGCTGGTGAAGGTGGCTAGACGAGCGGGCCTGCGGTAGCGCTCGCCTTCCCGAGCGCGCGGAGCCGCATGCCGAGCACGATCAGGACGATTCCCCAGGCCAGGGCGAAGGCGGCGATCGCGGTGATGAGCGCGATCGCCCCTTCGGCCGGCTGGACGATGAGGAGCAGCCCGAGCACGAGGACCACCACACCGGACAGCGCGAGGAACCACTCGTTGCGGATGACCTTGCGCAACCGAACGGCGGCGGCGATCTGGGTGACACCGGCGAAGATCGCCCACACGGCGATGATCACCAACAGCGCGATGACCGTGATCTGCGGCCACACCAACGCGATCACCCCGGCAAGGACCCCGAGCACGCCGAGCGCGACCATGTAGCCCCGATCGGTGCCCCGCCCGATGCCCATGACGAGGGCCGCGACCCCGTCGAGCAACGTGTAGGCCCCGAACAGGAGCGCCAGCGCGAGCACCGTGATCTCGGGCCACGCGATGGCGAGGACCCCGAAGAGCACGGCGACGACGCCACGAAGAACGACAAGCTGCCAGCGACGCGCCAAGAGTTCCAACACACGAGAATCGTCAACCCACACGCCCACCCGAGCAACGCGGTACCCCAAGATTCCGCCGTCCGAGTGGCCAACTCGCGTGTCCAACACCAGAGACCCGCGTGTCCAACGCTCCAGACCACTGAGTTCAACAAATAAGCGCGCACGAATTGTTCAACTCACCCGTCGCCACTGTTGGACACGCGCGTCCAGTGTGTTGGACACGCGGGTCGGGACTGTTGGACACGCGGGCTGTCCACAGGCGCGTGTTCGGGCCGGCCGGAATTGTCGGTGGCTTGCCGTAGGCTGGAAAACGGGGGCCGGAGGCCACGTCCGCGCTGTCAGGCCAGGTCGGCGTCGTGGACCAGTAGGGCTATCTGGGTGCGGTTGCCGACGTCCAGTTTGGTCAGTACTCGGGTGATGTGTGCCTTCACCGTCGCCACGCTGACGTGCAGTTCCGCCGCGATCTCGGCGTTCGTCCTGCCCCGGCCGACGGCCACCGCCACGTCGTGTTCCCTCGCCGACAGAGTGGCCAGCGCCGACCGGGCCCGGGTGAACGTGCCGGCTTCGATCGCCACCCGGTCCATCAGCCGGCGGGTGATCCGCGGCGACAGGATCGGGTCGCCCGCCGCCACCCGCCGGATGGCCGCCGCTATCTCCGCCGGCGGCGCGTCCTTCAGCAGGAACCCGCTGGCCCCGGCGCGCAGTGCCCGCAGCACGTTCTCGTCCGTGTCGAACGTGGTCAGCACGATCACCTCGGGCGGGTGCGCGCGGGCCCGTACCCGCGCGGTCGCGGCGATGCCGTTGACGCGCGGCATCCGGATGTCCATCAGCACGACGTCCGTCGGGTGCGCGTCGAGCGCGGCCGGCACCTGGTCCCCGTCACCGGCCTCGCCGACGACCCGCAACCCTTCCGCGCCGTCGAGCATCATCGTGAGCCCGGACCGCACCAGCGCGTCGTCGTCGACGACCAGCACCCTGATCATGTCGGCCACGGTAGCGATGCGGACAGCCGGAACTCCGTCGCCGTGGACCGGTGGTCGAGCCGCCCGCCCGCGAGCCGCACCCGTTCGGTCAACCCCACCAGTCCGGTGCCGGTCCCGGGAATCGCCGACGCCCCGCCGAGCGGGTTCGACACATCGATCCGCAGGAGATCCCCGGGTTCGCCGCCCAACTCGACCCGCACCGGCTGTCCCGGCGCGTGTTTGCGTGCGTTCGTCAGCGCCTCCTGCACCACCCGGTACACGGTCCGCCCGGTCGTGCCCGGCACGTCGACGGCACCGACCGCGTCCCGCAACTCCACCGCCGTGCCGATCGCCCGCGACTCCTCGATCAGCGTCGGCAGGTCGGACAGCGCCGGTACCGGGCGCGCCAGGTCGTCGGCCGGGTCGTCCCGCAGCAACGCGATCACGTCCCGCAGCTCGTTCAACGCTTGGTGCACGGTCGTCCTGATCACTCCGGCCGCTTCCGAGAGCCGTTCCGGCGGCTGGTCCGGCCGGTACTCGAGCGCGCCGGCGTACGTCGCCAGCAGCGAGAGCCGGTGTGCGAGCACGTCGTGCATCTCCCGCGCGATGCTCGCCCGCTCCGCTGCCCGCGCCTCCGCGACCCGCCTGCCCTGCTCGGCCTCCGCCCGCTCGGCCCGCTCCCGCAACGAGTTGATCACCGCGGCCCGTGCCGCGGCGAGCGCACCCCATCCGACCAGCCCGGCGTGGAGCACGACCATGAGGATGAGGTACCAGTCGTACGGCAGGCTGCTGTTCCGCAGCCACAGCCCACGAACGGCGTGGGCTCCGATGCCGAGGACCCCGGCCCCGATCGCCACCGGCAGTGGTTTCGTGCGTGCGATGTGGATCGTGGCGATGTTCGCGAGCGGCGTACCCGTGCCGGCCAGCGCCGTCAGCGCGATGAGCGGCAGCCCGAGCCGCAACGAGCGGCAGAGCAGCAGGGGGAACAGCGCTATCCCCACGACGCCGACCGCGAGTTCGAGGACGAGCTGGCCACCCCGCATGCCGCCGGCGTAGGCGTCGTACGCCACGGCCGCGACCAACACCGTGATCACGCCGGTGGTCGCCCACAACCGCCATCCACTCAGTTGGTAGGACACGGCGAAAGCGTACGAGTCCGCCGGCGTGCCGACCATCGACCAAAGTCGAACCTTCGTCGACCGCCCGGCCGATGCACGCACCCGCCGGAAGCGACGACGCTACCGCCATGACAACGATCGAGGCACCCACCACCGGCCGCTACCGCATCGAGCCGAGCGAGACGACGATCTCGTTCGCCACCCGGCATTTCTTCGGGCTCGCTCCCGTCCGGGGCACGTTCGCCCTGCGTGAAGGAGTCGTGCATGTGGCCGAACCCGTTGCGGCGTCGATGGTTCGCGTGACCGTCGACGCCCGCCGGTTCGACACCGGGCACACCGTGCGGGACGACAACGTCCGCTCGCCACGGTTTCTCGACGCTGCGCGGTGCCCCGACATCACGTTCGTGGCCAACGGCGTCGCCGACGGCCAGGTCGCGCGGGGCACGCTCACCGTGCGCGGCCGCACCGAGCCGCTCGACGTCCGGATCGACGAGGTCCGTGCGTTCGGTGACCGCCTGCACATCCGGGCGAGCGCGGAGGTCGACCGCTACGCGTGGGGTATCACCGCCATGAAGGGCATGACTGGCCGCCGGCTCCGGTTCACGCTCTCCGCCGTCGCCACCCGCGACCTCGGCGAGGCTTGACCTGGAGTCCGCTCCAGCCAGTACGGTCCGCACACCAAACCGACTGGAGGAAGACGTTGCGGTATCGCGTACTTGGCGGCACGGGCATCGAGGTGAGCGTCCACTGTCTTGGCGCCATGATGTTCGGCGCCATCGGCAACCCCGATCACGACGACTGTGTGCGGATCATCCACGGCGCACTCGACGCCGGCATCAACTTCGTCGACACCGCCGACATGTACTCGGCCGGCGAGTCGGAGGAGATCGTCGGCAAGGCGCTGCAGGGCCGGCGGGACGACGTCGTGCTCGCGACGAAGGTGCACTTCCCGTTCGGGGAGGGGCCGAACAAGGGCGGCAACTCGCGGCGCTGGATCGTCCACGAGGTGGAACAAAGCCTACGGCGGCTACGTACCGACTGGATCGACCTGTACCAGATCCACCGCCCGGACTACACGACCGACATCGAGGAGACGCTGTCCGCGCTCACCGATCTGGTGCGGGCGGGCAAGATCCGCGCGTTCGGCAGCTCGACGTTCCCGCCGGCGGACGTCGTCGAGGCCTACCACGTCGCGGAACGCCGGGGGCTGCAACGGTTCCGCACCGAGCAGCCGCCGTACTCCTTGCTGGCACGGGGAATCGAGACGTCCGTACTGCCGACGTGCGCGCGGCTGGGCATGGGTGTGCTGACGTGGAGCCCGCTGGCGTCCGGGTTCCTGTCCGGCCGCGTCCGCAAGGGGCAGGTCGACATGACGACCGGCCGCGCGGCGCTGATGCCGCAACGGTTCGACCCTGCGCTGCCGGTGAACCAGCGCAAGCTGGAGGTCGTCGAGCAACTCGTCGAGGTCGCGGACGGCCTCGGCTGCACGCTGCCGGACCTGGCCGTCGCGTTCGCCGCCGCACACCCGGCCGTCACGTCCGTGATCATCGGCCCACGCACGATGGACCACCTGACCGCGACGCTGAAGGGCGCCGCACTGGTACTCGACGACGCCACACTGGACCGGATCGACGAGATCGTGCCGCCGGGCACCGACCTCTACCGCGCGGACGGGGCCTGGTCGCCACCGTGGCTGACCAACACCAACCTGCGCCGCCGCCCGCAGGACGACCGGCCGGCAGCCTGAGGCAGAGCAGCGGCCGGTTTCGCCGTTGATCTGCCGGGCCTGCACCACCTGTCGTTCGAGGTGCCGGACATCGAGGCGGTCCGCCGCGCGGAGACGACGCTGCGGGACCTCGACATGTTGTCCACAGCCCACCGAGTTGTCCACAAGCAAGATCGACTTCGCGGTGATTGTCACCCCCTACCGGTAGACTGGCACGGCGGGACGCCCCCGGGATCGGGTCAGGGTTCCGTCAAAGTCGGGTCCGCGCTGGACCTGACACTCGTTCGGCCTGGGAGGCGCGCCCCCAGGGTTTCCTTGTGGAACGCTCACTCCAGATTCGCCGGGGATCTTGCTCAGCTGCACTCACCGCACGTCAGGGAGCGAAGCTCGCTTCGCGGACGGTTCGAGCTGGTGGCCGTGCGAGGAAGGCGTCCTCCATCACGCCCAGCGTGAGGAAGGCTCCCTTCACCACCCCGCGCTCCGCCAAGGCCGGATCCCGGATGCCCTGAAGGGCACCATCAAGACATCAGCCACCCTGCGGGCGGCGCAACCCAGCTCGCCCTCCCGGAGAAGCAAGACCTTGACGGAGCCCTGCGGGATCGGGTGGGGGACTGCTTTCGCAACCACCTGTGTTGGCGTTGATCATTGAACGGCTCGTTCCGGAGGATCAAAGCGCAGGGATTCCTTGTGCCGCACGGGAAGCACTGCTCGCCATCGTGGGGTCGGGGGTCAGTCGAGTGCGAGGGTGGCTGCTTTCGTGTTCAGGTAGCGCTGTTCTGGCAGTGACCGGGTGTGCTGGGCCGCGAGGCGGTACGCGGCCAGCGCGCCCGGCACGTCGCCGGCCATCTCCAGCAGGTGGGCGCGGACCGCGTGCAGACGGTGGTGCGAGGCCAGTCGCTTGTCCTCCTCGAGTGCCGTGACCAGTGCGAGGGCCGGCTCCGGTCCCCGGGCCATGGCCACCGCCACGGCGTGGTTGAGCGCTGTCATCGGGTTGGGTGCCATCGACAGCAGCGCCTCGTACAGCGCCTCGATCTGCGGCCAGTCCGTGTCGGCGGCCGTCGGGGCCTCGTCGTGCAGGGCGGCGATCGCGGCCTGCAGCTGGTACGGGCCCGACGCGATCTTCAGGGCCGCTGTCACCAGTTCGACGCCCTCCTCGATCATGTCCTGCCGCCACAGCGATCTGTCCTGCGACTCCAGCGGTATCAGGGCGCCGTCCTTGCCGACACGCGCAGCCCGGCGCGCGTCGGTCAGCAGCATCAGTGCCAGCAGCCCCGCCACGTCGGCGTCGCGGGGCAGCAGCCGGTGCACGATCCGGGTCAGACGTATTGCCTCCGTCGACAGCTCCTCGCGGTAGGCACGCGGACCGGCCGTGCTCACGTAACCCTCGGTGAAGATCAGGTACAGCACACGCAGCACAGCCGCCAGCCGTTCCGCACGGTCCGCCGGCAGGCGGAACGGCACCCGGCTCGCCTTCACCCGCTGCTTGGCCCTGCTGATCCGCTGGCCCATCGTCGGTTCGGGCACCAGGAACGCCCGCGCGATCTCCTGGGTGGTGAGGCCGGCGACCGACCGCAGCGTGAGCGCGATCTGCTGCTCGGGCGGCAGGGCGGGGTG
This sequence comes from Actinophytocola sp., assembly GCF_036378875.1. GTDB lineage: Bacteria > Actinomycetota > Actinomycetes > Mycobacteriales > Pseudonocardiaceae > Actinophytocola. The sequence goes on along the minus strand of NZ_DASUVO010000003.1, from coordinate 94,983 downwards.
GCAGCACAGGAACAACAGGATCAGCGTGTCGTCGGCGTCACCCAGGTCGTCGGCGGACGGCGCGGTCGCCGGCAGCGTCCATGTCTCCTCCCGGCGCCGCCTCGCCTGCTCGGCACGCAGCAGGTCGGTGAGTCGGCGTGCCGCGACCGCGATCAGCCACGCCTTCGGGTCGTCCGGCACGCCGTCGCGCGGCCACTGTGCCGCCGCCGCGATCATGGCCTCCTGCACCGCGTCCTCCGCGGTGTCGAAGTGGCCGTAGCGACGCACGACCGCGCCGAGGACCTGCGGCGCCAACTCCCGCAGCAGGCCCTCACCACGCACGGTCACGCCATCAGCTCCTCCACGCTGCTCATGATCGGCCGGATATCGACGAAGCCGCGGCCGCGCACGTGGTCCGGCGCGGGCGTGTCGTCCAGTTTCGCGACGATCTCGGTGGCCCGGTCGAAGCTCACGCAGTCGATGATCGTGAACCCGGCCAACACCTCCGCGGTCTCCGCGTACGGGCCGTCGGTGACCACGTTCCCGGCACCGACGCGCCGGGTGTGCACCGGCGCGGCCAGCCCTTCCGCCGCGACGAACTCACCGGACTCCACCAGCTCGTTCACCCACTTGCCCATGAACTCGCCCATCGCGCCGACCTCTTCCGGGGTCCACGCCCGCCCGGTCGGGGTGTCCTTTCCTCCCATCGCGTCGTAGTCGGCCTGGGACGCGTAGTGCAGGATCATGTACTTCACGGCTGTTCTCCTCCGCGTTCGACGGTGTTGTCGGCCGGGACGTCGAGACCGTGGCCGCCTAGCTCGACATCATCCGCCTAATGTGACCGAGGTCACTATTCGGCGAAGGAGAGTCCCCGCGACGCCAGTTCCTCACCCAGGATCCGGATCGCCTTCGGACCGACGCCGTGGATCTTCAGCAGGTCCTTCGCCGACACCCGGGTCAGCTGGTCGTAGGTCGTGTACCCGTGGCTCGCGAGCTCGCGGTTGGCGACCTTGCCGATCCCGTGGGGGAACTCCGTCGTCGGGGTTTCGGTCATACGGTGACCGTACTGACCCACGCCGGGTCGCGGCCCGTGATCCCGAGGATCCGGTCGAGCGTCGGCGCGTCGGCCGGCACCGGCACCTCCGGCCCGTAGATACCCATCGCGCGGCCCTGCTCCACACCCTCCGCGACCGCGCCGAGCAGGTAGGTGAGCAGGTCTTCCGGCAGGTCGAGCCGCTGTCCGGTGGCCTGCGCGAAGTCCCATCCGTGCACGACCAGCTCGCCGGTGATCATGTCGCCGATCATCGCGGCGGGCATCTCGTTCGGACCGCCCATGTAGGTCGTGCCCTCCCAGGCGGACACCGGCTCCCACGTCCGCGCGGTGCGGTCGAGCTGTGCGAGCAGGTCGCCACGCCAGTCACCGGTCGTCAGGTCGACCTCGGTGGCCGGTGGCGGAACGGACTCCTTGCGCCCGGCGCCCTCCAGCGACGGACCCCAGAACAGCAGGTGGTTGACCAGCGCCCGGACGTCGTACTCGGTGCACGGCGTCGGGTTCGTGAGCTGGTCGGGCGTGATGGAGCGGACAACGGCGGCCATCGCGTCGGCCGCTGTGGACAGATGTGACATGCCGGCAAACCTAGGGGCGCGGCGCCGGACGGTATTGAACAAACGCGTCATACACTCGGGCAGTGGGGAGGGACGCTCGCGAACTGCGGGGCGCGTGGACCAGGTACCAGCGGCACGACCGCCACGAGCCGTCACCGGAGCTGGCGCCGTGGGTGGCGCGCTACTGGGAGGCGCACTGGGACTACGCCGAGCCGTACCACCAGAAGATCGTGCCGTACCCGAACGTGCACCTGTCGTTCGGCGAGGGCCGCGCGGACGTGAACGGCGTGGTCAGCGGCTACCAGATCAAGGTGCTCGAGGGCGCCGCCGGCGTGTTCGGCGTCGCGTTCCGACCCGGCTGCTTCAGGCCGTTCCTCGGCGCGCCCGTCTCGACCATCACCGACAAGGTCGTGCCGGCCGCCGAGGTGTTCGGCACCGACCTGCCCGAGCGGCCCGACAAGGCGGAGATCGAGGCGTTCCTGCTGGCGCGCCTGCCGGCACCGGACCCGAGAGCGGACGAGGCGGCCAACGCCGTCGAGACGATTGCCACCGATCCGACGGTGACCAGGGTCGAGACACTCGCGGACGTGACGGGGACCAGCGTGCGTGGGCTGCAGCGGCTGTTCGCCGAGTACGTCGGCATCGGGCCGAAGTGGGTGATACGCCGCTACCGCCTGCACGGGGTGACCGAGCGGTTGGCCGCCCAGGAGCCGGTCGACTGGGCGGCGCTCGCGGCGGACCTGGGCTACGCCGACCAGGGCCACTTCATCCGCGACTTCAAGAACATGTTCGGGGAGACGCCCACCTGGTACGCCGAGCGCTACTGAGTGCGAGGTCCGCGCACGGCGTAGACCAGCAGACCGCCGATTCCCAGCCCGCCGGCCGCGACCGTTGCCGCCGTGGTGTCCGGGGGCTGGAGCGGCCAGGTGACGAGCGGTGCCACCGGCGGTCTGCCCGCCATCGACACGCTCAGCGCCACCACCGTCCACACCATCGGCAGGCACCACGCCAGGCCGCCGCCCAGCACTGTGACACCGAGCGCGGCCAGACCCGTGAGCCCGATCGCGTTGCGTACCAACACTTCCGTCTCCGTCGCCGGGCCGATCGTCCCCAGGAGAGCCGCCGCCACCGCGATCAACGCCACGTGCGCGACCCGGCGCGGACGCCAGTCCAGTGCCGCGGTGCGTTCCAGCGCGGGGTCGGGCCCGGCCAAACCGGTCGCGGCCACGCTGGTCACCACCGCCACCGTGAACAACGTCACCATGGACTCACTGGCCAGCGCGGTGATGCCGGCAGCGCAGGCGACCGCGGTGGCGGCCCCGACCAGTACCTGCCGCGACCGCAGGTACAGCACGAGCCACTTCACAGCGCCAGCTCGTGCCCGCAGGTGAGCGTGGCGTTCCGCCATGCGGCCACTTGCTCGGCCTGCTCGTCCGGCGACAGCGCCCGCAGTTCCTGCCACGCCTGCTTGATCTCCTTGTGCTTGGTCTCCCACACGTAGTCGTATCCGGGTAGCGGCGCCAGTTCTCCTATGAGCCACGACGTGACGACGATCTCCGTGCCGAGCTTGCGGAAGTCCCCGTTCGTGTCGGTCGGGCACGGTGGCATGCCGATGCCACCAAGGACGAGCGACCGGATCTCCTCGGGGTTCTCCGTTGGTAGGAGCAGGAACAGTGGCGTCGCGCCCGCCGGCAGCTGGCCGATCTCCCCGTCCGGCGGCAGTTCCACGACCGAGGTCGGTGGGTCTGGCAGCTTTTCCAGCAGTGCCAAAGCTTCCCGTGCCGGGCCGACGACCGCCGGGAGGGCGTCGGAGTGTGCCCGCGTCATACACACCCGTGGCCCGTTCTCGTCGCACACCAGCGCCCGGGCGTCGAGATCCGGCACTGTCTTGTCCGCATTGGACAGAAAGGGTACGGCCACGGCGGCGGACAGCAACAACGGCACCAGTGCGACGATCTTCCTCCGGGCGACCAGCAGGCAGTAGCCCGCGGCCCCGAGCCCGGCGAACCACAGCACCTGCGTGAGCGTCACCGGCACCGCCACGGTCCGGAACACGTTGATGTCCCAGGTCTGGAACGTGGGCGTCAGCAGCAACGGCACGCCGCCCATGAAGCTGGAGGCCTGTGCGGCCAGTGCGGCAACAGCAACCACCGGCGGCACGACGAGCCACGGCAACAGTCGGCCGATTCCCATGCCCAGCAAGGCAATGCCGACCAGCGACAGGACCATGACCCCGGCGACCGGCACCCATTTCAGGTGGTGGTAGGTCGTGGTCCGCGCCACCTGCACGCCGCCGACCACGAACAGCACGACACACGCGGCGGTCACGGCGAGGGCCACGGCGCCCGCGAGCGGCAGTACCCGCCGCCAGGCGGCTTTCGGTGTGGTGGCGAACAGTTCGTCCACACCCGAACGTGCGTCCCGCAGGCCCTGCCACACACCGGCACCCGCCACCAGCGGCCACAGGAACGACAGGAGGTAACGCATCCACTGCGCGAGGCCGGTCCACTGCTCGTTCCAGGCCGCGGTGTCCTTCCACCATGGCCCGGACAGCGAGTAGATGAGCGCCAGCGCGCACACCAGCAGGCCGATGCCGATCACCGGCGCCGCCGAGCGGCGGAGTTCCGTGCGGAGGATCATCGACCCGCTCCTCGTGCCAGCAAAGCGGAGTAGCCACGTTCCATGGGGCTGTCGCCGGCGTCCTCTTCGGAACCGGCCGCGGCCAGTTTCGCGGTCGGGCCCTGGAACACGACCCTGCCCTCGTCGATCAGCACGACGTCGGTGCAGGCGGCGGCAACGTCCTCGACCAGGTGCGTGGACACCACGACACATGTGTCGTCGAGCTCCCGCAGCAACTGCCGGAACTGCATGCGCTGTGCGGGATCCAGCCCGGCCGTCGGCTCGTCGAGCAGCAGGATCGCCGGGTCGTTGACGAGCGCCTGTGCGAGTCCGGCGCGGCGGATCATGCCGCCGGACAACGTTTTCAGCTTGGCGTCGGCCCGGCCGGCGAGCCCGACCCGCTCGATCGCACGCTGCACCGCGCCGGGGATCTCGGCTTTCGGCATCTCCTTGAGCCACGCCACGTACTCGACGAACTCGCGCACGGTGAACCGGCGGTAGAAGCCGAACTCCTGTGGCAGGTAGCCCAGCCGGCGACGCACGTCCCGCTGCTTGGCGCCGCCGAGCAGCGCCAGTGTGCCGCCCGAGGGTCGCAACACGGTGGCGAGCGCGCGGATCAGCGTGGTCTTGCCAGCACCGTTGGGACCGAGCAGGCCGTGCACGCCGGTGGTGAGCGCGAGGTCGACGCCGTCCACCGCCATCCGCCGGCCGGCACGCACCCGCAGTTCCGTGGCGTGGATCTCGAACGGGTAGGTCGTCGGAGCGATCTCGGCCGCACTGACGATTCGCGGCATGCTGTTGTCTCCCATCAGCTTTCCAGTCGGGTGTAGACGGTGGCGCGCAGCCGGAGGACGAGCGCGCCGACCACGAACACGGCGGCCCAGATCCCGAGCGCGGTGGGTTCGAGCACGGCGGGCGGCCGCGCGGTGACGAGGCTGGGCCCGATGACGAGCACGGTCCACGCGGTGACGAGTCCGGCCGCGGCCCGGCGTACCCCGACGAACCCGCCGAGCGCCAGCGTCGCCACGGTGAACGCGAGGCAGGGGAGCAGCCAGCGGATCGGTGACGTCCAGGTGGCGACCGCGAGGAGCGGGATGACGACCGCGAGCACCGCGACCGTGCGGCGCAGCACGAGATGGAGTCCGGCCCGTGGCGTGGCGGTGACCAGTTCGTGAGCGGGATCGAGGCCGCGCGCCCATGCCGCCGCGACCCCCGCGACAGGTGTCACGGGTGCGAGCAGCAGGGCCACCGACGGGTACGGGGGCGCGACGAGCCAGTCGATGAGGATCGCGAGCAGCGTGACCAGCACGGTCATCACGAGCCAGGGCACCATGGTCGGCGTCGCCCAGGTGGTGAGCCGGCGTGCTCTGCGTACCGGCACCGTTTCCGCGGCCGCGATCCCGGCCCAGACCTGCTCGACGAGCGGTGCCACGGAAGTCGCCTCCGTCGCGAGCCGCGCCCGACAGTCCGCACAGGACTCGAGATGGACGTCGACGGCCCATGTCGTGCTGTCGGGAAGGTCTTCTCCGTCGGCGTACTGGCGGAGAAGCCTCGGGGACACATGCGAACTCATGACAGCGCCTCCCGCATTGCCAGCCGGGCCCGGCGGGCCCTTGTCTTGACCGTGCCCTCCGGGACGCCCAGGAGGGCAGCCGTCTCGCGGACCGTCAGGCCGTCGACCACCATCGCCTGTAGCACCTGCCGCAGTTCCGGCGCCAGTCGCGCCAGCGCGACCCCGACCTCGTCACCGACCACATCGGACAGTGCCTCGTCCTCCGCGGCGGGTACGACCGGTTCCGCGGCGGACAACGGGGCGGCGTCGCGAGCACGCCGGCGAAACGCGTCCACCAGGCGGCGCGTCGCGATCGTCCACAGCCACCCCACCGCGGAACCACTCACCGCCGCGCCGGCGAACCTGTCCGCCGCCCGCCACACCGCCAGAAAGGTCTCCTGCATGACCTCGGCGACGATCTGCTCGTCCGCGCAGCGGCGCCGCAACCGGACCGCCAGCCAGGGCGCCGTCTGCCGGTACAACTGCTCGAACGCCGCCCGATCACCCCCAGCGACCAGGCGAACAAGCTCCTCCTCGTCACGCATGCCCGGCTAGACGCCACCCACCCCCACCCAGGTTCTCCTCCACCTATGACCTGCATCACAGCCCAGAACGTCGCAGGTAGACCCGCGATACTCGGGGGGTGCGGGTGGAGATCAGTGTCGAGTCGTTGTGGGGTGTGCGGGTTGCCGTCGCCGCTGGCGCGGCTCGGGTGGAGTTGTGTGCCGGGCTGTCCGATGGCGGACTCACGCCCAGCGTGGGGCTCATCGAGGCCGCTGCGGAGATTGCCGAGGTGCACGTCCTTGTTCGGCCTCGGCCTGGAGGGTTCGTCTACAGCCGGGACGAGATGGGGCTCATCGTCCGCGATATCGCCGTCGCCCGGGAGCATGGGGCGGCCGGGGTCGTCGTCGGCGCGTTGACCGAGGAAGGTGCGGTCGACGACCACTGTGCCGCGTTCGTCGAGGCCGCCGAGGGCATGCACACCACCTTTCACCGGGCCATCGACGTCAGCGCCGACTCCCGTCGCGCGCTGGACCGGATCGCCGCGCTGGGGTTCACCCGGGTGTTGACCTCCGGCCGGTGCCGGTCCGCTCTCGACGGCGCGCCCCTCATCAAGGACCTGGCGGCCCGCACCGCGGTTGAGGTGATGGCGTGCGGTGGGGTGCGGGCCGCCAACGCCGCGCGGGTCCTCGCGGCGACCGGGGTGCGTGACCTGCACGCTGCCCCGCGCCGCCCGGTCGGGACGGCGCCGGGCGGCGAGGTGTCGTACGCGGGGGTCGGCGTGCCCGCCGGCCACGACCATTTCGAGACCGATCCGGACGAGGTCGCCGCCCTCTGCGCGTTTCAGACGGAGTAGGTCAGCAGTTCGGCGGCCAGCGCGCGGTCACCGGTCACGGTCACCTGATCGAGCGGAATCCGCCGCATGAGCACGAGCAACAGGTCCTGAGTGGACCCCCGCAGCGTCACGTCCGCCGCCGCGGCACCCTGCGACCACGCGTGTCCCGCCGTGGTTCGGGTGATCAGCCAGCCGTCCCCAGTGGACGGTCGCAGCGCGATCGTGCCTTCCCGGTCGCCGGGAAAGCTCGCGAGCCCCGGGGTGGCCAGCAGTTCCAGCCCTTCGCTGATCGTGTCGGCGGCTCGTTCGGCTGACACGGGATACGGCACGTCCGCCGTGAACGCCGCGTCCGCCGTGTGCACGACCAGGTCCGCGAGCAGGCGGCGGACCCACCAGCGCGCCGGGCGTGGCCCCACGATCGTCCACACCGTGGTGTCCGCCCCCACCTCCGCGACCGCGTCGAGCAACTCGTCCGCGCCGGCCAACAGCCAGTCGGTCCACCCGGCCCGCGGCCCCGGTTCGGCATCCCGAGGGTCCGGCACGGGCGCCGGCGCACCGGACCGCAGGTTGCCCGCCACCCAGCGCGGCGCCTGGCCAATGTGTCCGACGAGGTCCCGCAGCAGCCACTCCGGGCAGGTCGGTACCTTCTCGTCCGGTTCGAGACCGGCCACGACCTCGGCGAACGTGCCAGTCTGTGCTCGTAGTTCCATGGCCGTACGGTAGGAACTCCAGTCAGGTGGAGGTGCCAGCGAGTGTGACCGAGGACACAACACTCGGCATCGGCGACCTGTCGCGGTTGACCGGCGTGCCCGTGCGTACGATCCGCTTCTACTGCGACGAGGGCATCCTGGAAACCCGCCGCAGCGCGGGCGGCCACCGCCGGTTCGACCAGAGCGCCACCGACCGGCTCACGCTCGTCCGCCGCCTGCGGGCACTCGGTCTCGGCCTCCCCGCGATCACCGACGTGCTCACCGGCCGGCGCGCACTCGACGAGGTCGTGGCGGAGGAGCGGGCCACCGTGGACGCCGAGCTGGCCGTGCTCGGCTGGCGTCGGGCGGCGCTGCGGGCCGTCGAGCAGGCCGGCCCTGCCGGTCGCGCGGCCAGGCTCGCGCTGCTGTCCGCCGCCCACGACGGTCGGGCCGCCCACGGTGAGCTGGTCGCGTTCTGGCGCCGGTTCTTCGCCGAGCCGTTCCCTCGCGAGCTGTTTCACGCCTTTGTCGCCATGAACGTGCCGGAACCGCCAGCCGATCCCACTCCCGAACAGGTCGTCGCGTACGCCGAGATGGTCACGCTGACCGGCGCGCTGCTCGCTCCGTTCGCCGAGCGGGCCAACGCGAACCGGCACCTCGACGAGACGGCCCTGCTCACCGGGGTCGGCGCGGCGTGCGAGCGGGTCGTGCCACTGGTCGCGGCGGGCCGGACACCCACACCCGGGACCGAGCTGGACCAGTTCGTCGACGTGCACGCGTCCGTCCGCGGTCGCCGCGACACCCCGGCGTTCCGCCGCGAGCTGTTCGCCTACAGCGCGCCCGACCGTGACCCGAGGATGCGTCGGTACTGGGCTCTCGTCGGCACGGTCACCGGCGAGGCGGCCACGGTCGGCACCTGGCACGGCTGGCTGCTCGACGCGCTGGAGACGTCCGTGGGTCGCTAGTGCGGCTGGTTCAACAGGTCCTCGTTCTCGTGTACTGAGCACAGCGGCGTCACCGTGACGTGCCCGTCGGCGAGCAGAGCGGCGTCCGTGCCGGGTTCGAGCTCGCCGCTCACCTCCACCGTCGCCACCTCGAACACGCCGTCCACCAGCTCCGACACCGTGCTCCGCACCCGCCCGTACGTGGCGAGCCGGGCCCACCGCACGGGACCGGTCCGCCCGGCTGGCACGTCCGGCACGTTCACGTTGAGCACCGTGCCGGGATCGCTCGCCGCCGCCAGCCGCATCAGGTCACTCGCCGCGTTCGCCGCCGCGTCCCAGTGCGGCTCGGGTTCGCCGAACGCGACGTCCAGGGACACGGCGACCGCGCGGGCGCCGTTGATGCCCGCGGTCAGCGCGGCACCGACCGTGCCGGAGTGCAGCACGGCCCGCCCCACGTTGCCGCCCCGGTTCACCCCGGACAGCACCAGGTCGGGCCGTTCCCCGAAACCGCCATGGCACGCGGCCAGCGCGATCAGGCCCGGATGGGCGGCGACCGCGTAGGCGTCGACGTCCGGTAGGCCTGGCAGTCTTCGGTGCTCGACGGCGATCCGCCGGTGGTCCTTCGCCGCGGTCAGCCCGGCGCCGGTGCCGCTCGCCTCGTCTGCAGGCGCCGCCACGACCGTTGGCCAGCCGAGATCGAGCGCGCAGCGGGCGAGTGCCGCCAGTCCGGGGGAGTCGATGCCATCGTCGTTCGTCACGAGTACCCGGGGGACCATGCCTTCCGCATACCCGCCCGGAGCGGGGGTTACTCCGTTGTTACTGGCCAGTATCGTTGGCCGCATGCCGACACTCACACGCGAGGGCGACGTCTACGTGCTCGACCTCGGCGACGGGGAGAACCGGTTCACCCCGGACTGGCTCGCCGCGATGAACACCGCGCTCGACGAGGTCGAGCGGACACCGGCGCCGCTCGTCACCACCGCGAGCAGCAAGATCTACTCGAACGGCCTCGACCTCGACTGGCTCGGGCAGCACGGTGACCAGCTGCAGGACTACGTGGCGAAGGTGCAGGGCCTGCTCGCGCGGGTGCTGGCCTTCGGTGTGCCGACCATCGCCGCGTTACCCGGGCACGCGTTCGCCGCGGGCGCCATGTTGGCGCTCGCGCACGACTTCCGCGTGATGCGCGCCGACCGCGGCTTCTTCTGCCTGCCCGAGGTGGACATCAACATCCCGTTCACGCCGGGCATGGCCGCGTTGATCCAGGCCAAGCTTCCCCCGGCCGCCGCGCTGGAGGCCATGACCACGGGCCGGCGTTTCGGCGGCACCGACGCCGCGGCGGCCGGGCTGGTCGACGAGGCGGTGCCGGAGGCGGAGGTCCGCACGCGGGCGCTGGCGCGTGCGGGCGGGCTCGTCGGCAAGAACCCGCAGACCCTCGCCGCCATCAAGAACCAGATGTACGTTGGCCCACTGGCGGCGCTCCGCGAGGGCTAACCTTTCGCGCCGTGGAATTACAGAGTCTGCGGCAGGAGATCGACGCGCTCGGCGAGGCGGAGTGGACCTCCTGGTCGCACGCCTATGGCAGGGCCAGGGACACCCCTGGCCATCTGGCCGCGCTGCTCGGCGACGACCTGGAGGCGCAGGAAGGCGCCGCTTACCACTTCCAGTCGGCGATCGTGCACCAGTACACGGTCTGGCCGGCGAGCCCCGACGCGTTCGGCTTGCTCATCCGCGTGCTGCGGGTGAAACCGTTGCCCACCAAGGTGCTCGAGGACTGTCTCGAAGCGCTGGCCGAGTCGGCCGAGTACCTCGGGGACGTCCCGACCGGCACGCCGATCCCCGAACTGTCCCCCGCCGCGCGCGTGCGACTCGACCAGGTCGAGGACGAAGACGACGACGATGAGGACGACGAGGTCGAGGAGTGGGTCGAGGAAGAGGACGAGGAAGTGGACGACGAGGCCGTCGACGAGGAGGTCTGGAACTGGGTTCTGGCCCGCATGGCCGCGCTCCGGCCGGCTGTGACCGAGCTCGTCGATGAGCTGGCCGATCGCGCGCCCGCGGCGTGCGCCGAGGTCCGTGAGGCGTGGCAACCGAAGTAGCTCTTGCTATCGTCGATGTTGATCGCGTCGAAGGGGAGAGGCTTCGCCATGTCGCAGTCCGAGGACGACATCTCCGGGTGAGCCCGCATCGGTGAGCGGTGCCCGCGCGCACCGCTTCCTTGTCATGCCCTCGTTCCTGCCATGCGCACGGAGAGCTTCCTCATGTCCAAGATCGTTTGCTCGAACCTGTCCTTCTCGTGGCCGGACGGCACGCCGGTGTTCACCGACCTGTCCTTCGCCTTCGGCGCCGGCCGCACCGGCATGGTCGCCGCCAACGGCGCCGGCAAGAGCACCCTGCTGCGCCTGATCGCCGGCGAGTACGCACCCGACAGCGGCGCGATCTCCGTCGACGGTGTGCTCGGCTACCTGCCACAGACCCTGCCGCTCACCGGTGCCCCGACCGTCGCCGAGGTACTGGAGATCGCCCCGATCGTGGCCGCCCTGGCGGCCATCGAGACCGGCGACGCGAGCGAGGAGAACTTCGCCGTCGTCGGAAACGACTGGGACATCGAGGAACGCGCCCGCGCACAGCTCGATCGGCTTGGCCTCGGTGACGTCGCGCTGGACCGTCCTATCGGCACACTCTCCGGCGGTCAGGTCGTCTCGCTCGGCTTGGCCGCGCAGCTGCTGAAACAACCCGACGTCCTCCTGCTCGACGAGCCGACCAACAACCTCGATCGCGACGCCAGGCACCGGCTGTACGACGTGCTCGGTGACTGGAACGGCTGCCTGCTCCTGGTGAGCCACGACCGCGTGCTGCTCGACCGGATGGACCGCATCGCCGAGCTGGGCGGTGACGAGATCTCCTTCCACGGCGGGAACTTCTCGGAGTACCAGGCCGCGAAGCAGTCCGCCCGCGAGGTCGCCGAGAAGAACCACCGCGCCGCGGAACAGGAGGTCAAACGCGAGAAGCGGGAGCTGCGGCAGGCGCGGGAACGAGCGCAGAAACGCGCGAGCAACGCGGCCCGCACCAACACCGACATCCCGAGGATCGTGCGTGGCGGGCTGCAACGGCGTGCTCAGGAGTCCGCCGGCAAGGCGAACGACATGCACTCCCAACGGTTGGAGGGTGCCAAGGCCCGACTCGCGGACGCGGACCAGGCACTGCGCGAGGACGACACGCTCTCGCTGTCACTGCCGGACACGACCGTGCCGGCGGGCCGAACCGTCTTCCACGGTGAGCGGATCCGCGTGCGTGACCTGTTCACCGGCGATGGCGTGAACCTCATCGTCCGCGGCCCGGAACGAATCGCGCTCACCGGCGCGAACGGCACGGGCAAGTCGACACTGCTGCGCGCGATGAGCGGCGACCTGGAACCGGACGGCGGCCTGATGAACCGCGCGGACGGCCGCGTCGCCTACCTGTCGCAGCGGCTGGACCTGCTCGACCCGGAACGCAGCACGCTGGAGAACCTGCGTGCGTTCGCGCCCCGGCTGACCCCGACCGAGACCATGCACCTGTTGGCCCGCTTCCTCTTCCGCGAGGAACGCGCCCAACTTCCCGTCGGTGTGCTGTCGGGCGGCGAGCGGCTGCGTGCGACGCTGCTGTGTGTGCTCCGGGCCGAGCCGGCGCCGCACCTGCTGCTGCTCGACGAACCGACGAACAACCTCGACCTGGCGAGTGTCGAGCAGCTGACGAGCGCGCTCACCGCCTACGAGGGCGCGTTCGTGGTCGTCAGCCACGACGACCGGTTCCTCGCCGACCTCGGCATCACCCGCCGGCTGGACCTGGCGGACGGGGTGCTGACGGAACGCTGAGCACCGCCCAACCGAAGCCGGGCACGACGGCGTCCTCGCCGTGCTGCCCGACCTCGCCGAGCAGCACCTCCGATTGTCCGGTGTGGACGGTCGTCGGTGTCTCGGCGAGGTTGAGCACCGTCAGCAGCCGGTGTGTGCCGTCGGTGGTGTCGAGGACGGCCGCGGTGTTGGTCACCTCGCGCGCCGTGGTGCCGGCCCGGTGCAGCCACGGGTGGCGCCGGCGCAGGCCGATCAGGTCCTGGTGCAGGCGAAACGTCGGCGCACCCCATGGCGCGAGGTCGTCCGGCGTCGGCGGGAACTCGGGCCGCACCGCGTCGTCCCCACCGGCACGTTCCTCTTTGACACCACGGAAAGCCTGCTCGTCGCCGTAGTAGACCGCAGGCGTGCCGCCGACGGTGAACAGCACGGCCAGCGCGTGGGGCAGCAGGCGCTCGTCGGTGAGCCGGCTCGCGATGCGGGTGACGTCGTGGTTGCCGGTGAACGTCAGCGGCACGAACGACTCCAGGCACGCGGTGTGCCGCTTCAACGCCCACGCCAGCTCGAACAGGTTGTGGTCGTTGAGTGAGCTCCAGATCGCCTTCCACAGCTCGTACTGCGTGACCGCGTGCATCCCGGTCTCGGCGACGATGGCCGGGTAGTCGCCGTGGATGACCTCGCCGACGAGATACGCCTCCGGGTGCCGGCGCCGCACGCGGCCGAGCACGTCGGCCAGGAACGGCCGGGGCATCGCGTATGCCGCGTCGAGCCGCCAACCGTCCGCGCCGGCGTCGAGCCAGTGGCACATGACGTCGGTGACGTAGTCACGCACGGCCGGGGAGTCGTGGTCGAGCGCCGCCAGATGCTCGTGTCCCTCGAACGTGGCCCCGGAGAACCAGTCCGTGCGGGCGAACGAGCGTCCGACGTGGTTGAACACGCCGTCCAGCAACACTTTCATGCCGCGTTCGTGTGCGGCGTCGAGCAGGTCGGCGAAGTCGGCGGCGTCCCCGAGCCGCGGGTCGATGCGGTAGTGGTCCACCGTGTCGTAGCCGTGGGTCTCGGCCGCGAAGACGGGCCCGAGGGCGAGCCCGGAGACACCGAGCCGGACCGCGTAGTCCAGCCAGTCCCTCAGCCGGGGGAGACGGTGCACGACGTCCGGTTGTGCGTGCGGCTCCGCGCCGAGGAAGCCCAACGGGTAGACGTGCCACCAGATGGCGTGGCGAACCCAGTCCGGTTCGCTCATCGCGCCAACCGGTCCATGAGGTCGGCGGCTGTGCTCAGCACATGTATCTCCCGGTCTGTGAGGTCGTCGAACGCGGCGGCGAGCCACGCGTCGCGGTGGGCCATGTCCCGGCGCAGCGCGTCCGTGCCCTCGGTCGTCAGCTCCAGCACCGCGCCACGCCGGTCGGCCGTGTTGGGCGTGCGCCGCACCAGTCCCGCCGCCACCAACTCGGCGAACACCCGCGTGAGCGACTGCGGTTGCTGCCGCTCGGCGGCCGTGATCTCGCCAGGGCTGCTCGGCCCGCACCGGTACAGGTGGCCAAGCACGCCGATCTTGTTGTTGCTCAGGGCGTCCGGCGGCCGCTCAGCCCGCAGCCGCCGGGCCAGCCTGGTCACGGCGCCACGGGTCTCTTCGGCCACCGCCCGCCGCTGCTCCGGGGTCATATTAGTACGCTATCACTTAGTATCTTGGTGTGCTGATGACCATGACGGCAACGCTGGCCAGCTACTTCTCGGTGCTCTGGCTCGAACACCTCGCCCACCTCCGGGTCGACGCCGTCGTGCTGGCGGTGGTCCTCGCGGTGACGCTGGCCCGCCCACTCCGGCGCGCCGACCTGACCGACCGCGCGATCGGCCTCGTGCTGTTCCCGGTGGTCACGGTGGGCGCGAGCGGGATCGGCATGCTGCTGCCCGGTGTCCTCGGCAGCGCGCTGTTCGTACTCGCGGTCAGCGCGACCATCTGGATACGCCGCTGGGGACCGCGGTTCACCACGGCCGGCGCGCTCGCCACGGCACCGCTGCTCGCCACGCTGATCCTCCCGGCGGTGCCCGGCCGCAGCCCGGTCCTGTGGACGGCCGTGGTCGCCGTGATCGCATACGCCTGGGCTTCGGTGCTCGTGCGGAGGCGGCCACCCGAGCCCCGGGCCAGCTCCCCGCGGATCAGCACGCGCATGGCCGTGCAGATGGGGGTCGCGCTGGCGGCGTCGTTCGCGGCCGGCCACGTGGTGTTCGGCACCCACTGGTCCTGGGTGGTGCTCACGGCGTTCGTCGTGTGCAGCGCGAACCGTGGTCGCGGGGACGTGCTGCGCAAGGGCATGCTGCGGGTGGCAGGCGCCGCGGCGGGCACAGGCGTCGCGACCGTGCTCACCGGACTGCTCACCCCCGCGAACCCGTGGCAGGTCGTGGCGATCTTCGTCCTGCTGGCCGCGGGCATCTGGCTGCGCCCGGTCAGCTACGCCTACTGGGCCGGCTGCGTCACGGCCGCACTCGCGTTCCTGTACGGCTACTTCGGCGAGGCGGGGACGAGCCTGCTACTGACCCGCCTCGGCGGCGTGGTCCTCGGCGGCCTGATCGGGGCCGCCGCCTCCTGGTTCGTCCTGCCGGTCAGAGGACGGGACGACCCGGCCGCCACGGTGCGCGCGTGGCTGGCACGGGTTCATGCCATGGTGCGGCGCGTGCTGTCACGCTGAACAAATCGCGCGCCCCCGGCAGGCCTACGTCGCGGCGATCCGCCGCTATGGGGCGCACCTGGGCATGCCGGACTTCATCGCACCCCAGGATTGGATGTTCATAGCGTCAGCTGCTCAATTCCTCCCGGGCCGCGGCGAGAAACGCGACCTTGGGCCCTTGAAGGTAGTCCCACATCGTGACACCCTCCGGCTCCTGCCAGAGAACATGATCGAGGGCGCGCACGTACGCGCGTGCCAGGTCATGCAGAGGCGTGGCGAACAGAACCTGGATCATCCGCTCGCACACCCACAGATCATCGACGATGTCCAGCGCGGACACCTTCCACGCAGGCGTGGCGTCACGATCCTCGGCAGCGCGCTCGGCCTGCTGGGCGACGCGGATGAATTGACGCAACAACTCCAACCGCTCCACTCGGCGGGCCTCGGCTCGCTCGTCGGCTCGCCGGCGCTGATCGCTGCGGTCGGAGCGGCGCTGCGCGCTGGCTTGGGCCAGGTAGGACAGGCCGCCACCGAGCACCACACCCATCAGGGAGAGGATCGAGACCCACACCTGTATCTGCACAAGGCGATACATACCAAACGATCACTCCGCTCGGCGTCGGCATTCCCTCCTGACGCCAGCCAACCGCAAGGTCGTTCTCACCGACGAGAGCGTGACCGGCCTACGCGCCTGCATGGCCGCGGATGAGGGAGCCGCCCGGAACGAAAGAGGCAGGTAAAAGGCATGTTGATCACGACCCGGAATCGTGATCAACGCCGGACCTGCACTAGCGCGCCCCCGGCAGGACTCGAACCTGCGACCCAGAGCTTAGAAGGCTCCTGCTCTCTCCGCTGAGCTACGAGGGCATAAGACACCCACCCCGCCAGGCGGATGCCGTCTCCAGTGGGTCTGATCGCTCGCGGAGGCTCTGGCGTTTCTCGTTGTGACCAACTTGACCACAGGTCACATCGCGGCAGCGGTCGAGCCGCGCACCACCAGGTCCACGTCGATGGTGACCGGTTTGTCCGGTCTGGCGCCGTTCAGCATGCGTAACGCCAGCTCACCGGCTTGTCTGCCCTTGGCGACCAGGTCCTGTCGCACGGTCGTGAGGTCGCCCCAACTGGCGGCCGGGGTGTCATCGAAACCCACGATCGACACCTCCGCCGGAACGGACATTCCGAGCTCGTTCGCCGCCCGGATGGCGCCCAGCGCCAGCTCGTCGGACATGCACAGCAGGGCGGTCGGCCTCGGCTCGCGACCGAGCAGCCATCTGGCGCCCTCCCTGCCCAACTCCCGGACACTGCCCGGCGCCTCCCAGATCGGCACCGCGTCGGCGACGATACCGTGTTCGGCCAGGGCTTTCAGATACCCGGACAGCCGGTCGAGGGTGACCCGGAACCGCGCCGCGGCGATCCTTTGTGGACTGACCGGGCCGTGTGCGCCGTCGGCGCTCATCGCGAGCGAGATGATGCCCAGCTGCCGGTGTCCGAGGCTCGTCACGTGGCGGCCGGCCTGGAGTGCCCCACCCAGGTCGTCCACCCGGACCTGCGCGGCGTCCGGTACGTCCGGCTCGTCGACGACCACGAGCGGCAGCCCCCGCTCACGCACGGCGTCCAGTGCGGGCGCGTCGTCCGGGAGCGAGTACGCGATGGCCACGTCGGTGTGGGCTCGGATCACGCTCCGGGCGCCCGGTCCGTTGCCGCCCGTGCCAGGCAGGAGCAGCAGTGACCGCTCGCCGCTGTCCACGGTGGCCGACAGGGCGTCGAGCGTGATCGACAACGCCGGGTCGGAGAACGCGGAGGACAGGCCGTCGCACAGCATGACCGCCACCGAGCCGGTCCGCTGGGTGGCGAGGCTGCGTGCCACCGGGTCCGGGCCCGCGTAGCCGAGTTGCTTGGCCGTCGCGATGATCCGCTCTCGCAGTGCCGGAGAGAGCTGGTCCGGCCGGTTGTAGGCGTTCGAGACCGTGGCCCGGGAGACCCCGACGCGCTGGGCGACGGTGTCCAGCGTGGGGCGACGTTCCCGGTCCTTGCTCACCGGTCAAGCCTACGACCAGGCGAGACGGAAACTCCCTAGCCATCTCTGAAGCGCTTCAGTACCGTGGTTCGAAGGTGTTCAGGGAGGGGTGACCAGGTGCGTTCCGCCGGGCTTTCGGTGTTCTTGTTCTTCGCGCTCAACGGCCTCATCGCCGGCTCGTGGGCGCCGCGCATGCCGACACTCGCCGATCAGATCGACGCGAGCCACGGCGTGCTCGGTCTCGCGCTGCTCGGCGCCAGCGTCGGCATGATCAGCGCGGCGTCGGTGTCCGGCCGGTTGTGCACACGCTTCGGCGCCCGCGCCACCATGATGACGTCGGCCCTGATCGGCGTGGTCACGCTGCCCGTGCTCGCGTCTGTCACGTCACCACTGCAACTCGGGCTCATGCTGGTGCTGCTCGGCGCGTGCTTCGGCATGTTCGACGTGGCCATGAACGTCGCCGCGGTGACCGTCATCCGCCGCACCGAACGGCCGCTGATGCCGGTCTTCCACGCCGGGTTCAGCTTCGGCGCGCTCGCAGGCTCACTGGGCGCCGCCGTCGCCGCGGGGCACCACGTGGGGCTGGTGCCACACTTCCTGCTGGTCTCCGTCGTCATGCTGGCCGTCAGCGTGGTGTTGATCCGGTACGTCCCACGCGAGGAGCCGGCGCCCGACACCGGTGCGCACGCCGGTCTCGACCGCCGTATGCTGCGCCGCCCCGTGTTGTGGCTGCTCGGCCTCATCGCGATGTTCTCCGCGCTCGTCGAGGGCGCGAACGGCGACTGGTCCGCGCTGTTCTCGGTCCGCGAACGCGGCATGTCCGAGGCGGCCGGCGCGGTCACCTTCTCCGTGTTCTGTGTGGTCATGGCGGTCGTGCGGCTGGCCGGCGAGCAGATCGAGCGCCGCTTCGGCGCGGTCCGGATCCTGGTCGCCGGCGCGCTGCTGGCCGGCGTCGGCATGCTCGCCGCCGCGATCCTGCCGTTCGCCTGGGTCACCTACGCCGGGTTCGCGCTGGCCGGTGGTGGTCTCGCGTTCGCCTTCCCGGTCGCGCTCGACCTCGCGGGCGCGGTCGGCCGGCGCGGCGACGGCACCGGTGGTGAGCGGGAGATCGGGTTCGTCACGACCATCGCGTACTCGGGTTTCCTGATCGGCCCACCCATGATCGGCGGGATCGCGCAGCTGACCAGCCTGGAGTTCGCCATCGGGTTCTCCGGGGTGCTCGCGATGCTGATCGCGCCCGTCGCGCTGGGCTCCGCGGCGGCACGCAGGCGCGAGGAGGAGCAAGCCGCCCAAGAGTTCTCGAAGGTGTCTTGACTACGCTCAGAGTGTGTCCGTCGACAGCCCGCCGACGCGCGGTCCGAGTGTCCTCCCGCTGGTCTTCATCGCCACGCCGTTCGCGGCGCTCGTCGCGATCCTGCTGCTGAGCTACTCGACCTCCGACGCGACCCTGGACGTGAAGCTCGGCGCGGTGGTCCGCGTCGGCGCGAACGCGGGCGCCGTGCTGACCGTCGGTGCGTTGCTGTTCGCCGCCTTCCTCGTCGCGCCGCAGAAGTCGGGCACGCTCGCGGCGGGCGGTTACGCGGCACTGCGTGCGGCCGCCTGGTCGTCGCTGTTGTGGGCCGTTACGGCGCTGGCCTCGATACCGTTCCTGGTCGGTGACGCGGTCGGGCGGTCGGCGTGGGACATGATCACCGATCCCGGGCTGATGACCGACCTCGTCGGCGCGCTGGAACAGGCCAAGGCCTGGCTGATCACGGCCGCGATCGCGGTGTTCATCTCGTTCGCCGCGTTCGTCGTGCTGTCGTGGGGCTGGACGACCGTGCTGTTCGGGCTCGCGGTTTTCGGCGTGCTGCCGGTGCCGATGACCGGCCACTCCTCATCCGGGGGCCAGCACGACCTGGCCAGCAACAGCCTCGTGTTCCACCTGGTCGGCGCGTCGCTCTGGGTGGGCGGGCTGGTCGCGCTGATGGTGTTCGCGCGCCGGTTCCCGCGCGGTGAGGCGTTACGGGTCGCCGCCTCGCGGTTCTCCGCGACCGCGCTCGTGTGCTGGATCGTCATGGCGGCCTCCGGCGTGATCAACGCCTGGGTGCGCGTGCCCGTGCGGGAGCTGTTCACCAGCACCTACGGCCTGCTGGTGGTCGCGAAGATCGTCGCGCTGCTGATCCTCGGCGTGTTCGGGTACGCCCACCGGCAGCGCAGCGTGCGTGCGATCCAGGAGGGCGGCAGCGGCAACCAACTGGTCCGGCTCGCCGCGGTCGAGGTGCTGGTCATGTTCGCCACCATCGGCATCGCGGTCGCCCTCGCCAGGACGCCCCCACCGCCGCTGCGGTACTTACCCGGCCAGGTCGAGCTGGAGCTCGGCTACCCGATCGACCAGCCGCCGACGCTCGCGACCCTGCTGTTCGACTGGCGGTTCGACCTGATCTTCGGCACGCTCGCGATCGCTCTCGCCGTCCTGTACCTGCTTGGCGTGCGCAAGCTGCTGGCCAGAGGCGACAAGTGGCCGATGGGCCGGGTCGTTGCGTGGCTCGCCGGCTGCGCGGTGCTCCTGTTCGCCACCTCGTCCGGCATCGGCCGGTACGCGCCTGCGATGTTCAGCGTGCACATGGAAACGCACATGATGCTGTCCATGCTGGCGCCGGTGCTCCTGGTCCTCGGCGGGCCGGTCACGCTCGCGCTGCGGGCGCTTCCCGTGGCCGGCAAGGACGGGACGCCTGGCCCGCGTGAGTGGCTGCTCGCGTTCGTCCGCTCGCCGCTGTCGCGCTTCCTGACCAACCCGATCGTGGCGCTCGTGCTCTTCGTCGGGTCGTTCTACGTGCTGTACTTCTCCGGCCTGTTCGACTGGGCGCTGGACAAGCACTGGGCGCACCTGCTGATGAACGCCCACTTCCTGCTGGTCGGCTACATCTTCTACTGGCCGGTGATCGGTATCGACCCGTCACCCCGCAGGCTGCCGCACATCGCCCGGCTCGGCATGGTGTTCGCCTCGCTGCCGTTCCACGCGTTCTTCGGCGTGATCCTCATGGGCAAGCAGACGGTCATCGGCCAGGAGTTCTACCAGCGGCTCGCGCTGCCGTGGACCGCCGACCTGATGTCCGACCAGCGGCTCGGCGGCGGCATCGCCTGGGCGGCCGGGGAACTGCCGCTGCTGATCGTGCTGGTCGCCCTGCTGGTGCAGTGGGCCAGGGCGGACGACCGGGAGGCCCGGCGGCAGGACCGCCGGGCCGATACCGAGGGCGACGAGGATCGCGAGGCCTACAACGCCATGCTGAAGAAGCTCTCCGACAAGAGCTAGCTGGCGATGGGACGCCGGAACCCGCGGACCGCGGCGAACACACCCACCACCAGCAGCCCGGCGCTCGCGGCGAGCGCCCCGACGACCCCGCCACCGACCGGCATGTCCAGCGCCAGGTTGCGGGAGGCGTCGACCGCGTAGGTCAGCGGGTTGATCGTGGCGACCACTCGCAGCCAGGCCGGCAGGCTGTCCACCGGCACGAACGCGCTCGAGGCGAACATCAGCGGGAACATGGCGAGGAAACCGACCGTCTGCATGGTCTCCGCGTTGCGCACCCACGCGCCGACCGCCAGGAAGATCCACGACAGCGCCCAGCTGACGGCCAGTGCGAGCAGGTACGCCGGCAGCACGCCCAGCACCCCGCCGGCGGGGGAGAAGTCGAACAGCGCCACGGCCGCGACCAGCAGGATCGCCAGCTGCAGCGCGGTGCGGGTCAGGTCGGCGAGACTGCGCGCGACCAGCACCGACATGTTGTTGACCGGCAGCGAGCGCAGGCGCGCCAGCACGCCGTTCTTCATGTCCGTCACGAGCCCGATGCCGGACTGGAGTGCCGCGCTGACGCCGGTGGTGACCAGGATCGCCGGCATCAGGTAGTCGATGTAGCTGACCCCGGCTGGGAAGCTGCTGGTGCCGGCCATGCCGCTGAAGACCTGGCTGAACAGCAACAGCATGATCAGTGGCTGTAACAGGCTGAAGATCATCAGCTTGGGATCGCTCACCAGCGCGCGCACCGAGCGGCCGGTGAGGATGCCGATCTGGTTGAGAACGCTCGTGCCCCGCCAGCGGGGGACCGCGATGGTAGTCATGGGGTGCTCCTTCAGGCGGCTTTGTTCTTGGCGAGGGTGAGGTAGACGTCGTCGAGGCTCGGCTCGGTGATCGCCAGTTGGGCCACCTCGACCTTGACCTCGTCCAGCGCCCGGACCACGACCGCGAGGTCGGCGGAGGAGGCGACGGGCGTGCGCAGCTCAGCCTTCGGCGCGTCGAGCACCGGCGCGAGACCGTGCTTCTCCAACGAGACGATGGCGGCGGGCGCGTCCTGCTGGCTCGCAAGGGTGACGTGCACCGCCCGCTTGCCGACCTGGGCCTTCAGCTCGGCGGCCGTGCCCGAGGCGACGACCTTGCCGGCCGACATCACGGCGATCGAGTCGGCCAGGCGGTCGGCTTCCTCCAGGTACTGAGTCGTCAGCAACACGGTCGTACCGTCGTCGACGAGGGCCTCGACGATCTCCCACAGCCCGATCCGGCTCGCCGGGTCCAACCCGGTGGTCGGCTCGTCGAGGAAGATGACGTCCGGTCGGCCGACGAGGCTGGCGGCCAGGTCGAGGCGCCTGCGCATGCCGCCCGAGTAGGTCCTGGCCGGGCGTTTGGCCGCGTCGGTGAGGTCGAAGAGGTCGAGTAGCTCGTCGGCTCTTGCCCTGGCCTCGCCGCGGCTGGCGCCCAACAGGCGGGCGATGAGCACGAGGTTGTCGAAGCCGGACAGCTGCTCGTCGACGGAGGCGAACTGGCCGGTGAGGCCGATCCGGCCCCGCACCTCGTTGCCCTGGCTGACCACGTCGAACCCGGCGACCGTCGCGGTCCCGCTCGTCGGCGGGAGCATGGTCGTGAGGACGTTGACGAGCGTAGTCTTGCCGGCGCCGTTGTGGCCGAGCAGGCCGAGGACGGTGCCGCGCGGGACCGTGACGCTGACCCCGTCCAGGGCGGTCACGTCGCCGAAGGTCTTCGAGACCTCGGTGGCTTCGATCATGGTGTCGGTCATTGCTGGTTCCCCTTTTGTGTGTGGATGACCCCGTGCAGGACCAGGTCGACGATCTCCGCCGGGTCGCTGGAGGCCTCGCCGAAGTTCTCGCCCTGCATGCGGTTGGTGAGGACGAGGCCGAGCAGCATCTGGACGGCCCGCTCCGGCTCGACGCGGAGGTTGTCGGTGGCCGGGTCGATGAGGCCGCTGATGGCGTTCGAGACGCGGAGCAGTTCGGGTGGCGGCCCTGGCTTACGGGGTTCGTCGCCTTCGTGCAGGTGGCGCTGCATGGCCTCGGGACCGACGCTCGCGCGCATGGCCTGTCCGAGACCCCAGACGCGGTCGAGGTAGCCGCTGATCGTGCGGACGCCTTCGGTGAGCCGCTGTTGGAGCGGATTGTCCCGCCCGATGCGCTCGATCATGGCGACCTCCTCGTCGGAGTTCATGCCCGCCCGCATGCAGGCGATGAGGAGGTCCTGTTTGTCCTTGAAGGCGCGGAAGACGGTGCCTTCCGCGATCCCAGCGGCGGCGGCGATCTGGCTGGTGGAGACGTTGCCGCCGTGCTCGATCAGGAGGGGGATGGTGCTGCGCACGATCGCGGCGCGGCGTTCCTCCTGGCTCATCGCAGGCGCCCGGCGCTTCTTCTCGTCCTCGACCATGCCACCACTGTACGAGTGAGTACTCACTCACGTCAATGAGTGAGAACTCACTCATGCTGTGCGCGCTACCACACCGCACCGACAATCACGCGATTCGAGCGGGCCCGCGACCCCCACTTGTCCACAGCCACCACACCAGTCCACAACTCGTCGGTAGCTTTTCGCGCCCGCTCGCCGGCCACGGCAACCTGGATCCGTCACCCCGGTGCACCCCGCACCTCTCGTGGAAAGGACGAGCCAGTGAGCATCAACTCGACCCCCATCACCGTCGTCGGCAGGGTCATGTCCGACATCACCGCCCGGGTCACCTCGACCGGGATCAAGGTCGCCAACTTCCGCCTGCTGACGCAGGAACACATCTATGACAAGGAGACAGGGACGTGGATGGACGGCGACCGCATGTACATGACGATCGTGTGCTGGCGCCGGCTGGCGGAGAACGTGGTGGAGTGCTTGCACAAGAGCGACCAGATCGTGGTGCATGGTCGGCTGAAGATCATCGAGTACAAGGCGGCCAACGGCGATCCGCGCGTGAAGATCGAGGTGGAGGCCAAGGCGCTCGGGCCGGACCTGACGTTGAGCACCGTCACGATCAACCGTCCGGACTGGGCGATCTCGCCCAACCAACAAACGCTGGTGAATCCACCACCCGCCCAGGAACCCACGCAGGAGGAGGTCGCCCAGGCCGCCTGAGCCGCCGAGTCCAACCCTCAGGAAGGAGTTGATGAGCCGAGCAGCCGTCGACCGACTCCCCCGGCTGGCGGATGCCGTCTGACTCGACGGGTTCCCGGCGGGCGGTTCTGCCACACCGAGGTCATGGCCATGTGCGGACCGCTCTACGATCGCGGCCATGGCCGAGTTCATCTACACCATGAAAAAGGTGCGCAAGGCGCACGGGGACAAGGTCATCCTTGATGACGTCACCCTCTCGTTCTATCCAGGGGCGAAGATCGGGGTGGTTGGGCCCAACGGCGCGGGTAAGTCAAGCGTGCTCAAGATCATGGCGGGCTTGGACCAACCGAACAACGGTGAGGCGTTCCTGTCGCCCGGGTACTCCGTCGGCATCCTGCAGCAGGAGCCGCCGCTGAACGAGGACAAGACCGTCCTGGGCAACGTCCAGGAGGGTCTCGGCGAGATCCACCAGAAGCTCGCTCGGTTCAACGAGATCGCCGAGAAGATGGCGACGGACTACTCCGACGAGCTCATGGAGGAGATGGGCCGGCTCCAGGAGGACCTCGACCACGCGGACGCCTGGGACCTGGACTCGCAGTTGGAGCAGGCCATGGACGCCCTGCGGTGCCCGCCTCGGGACGCGGACGTCAAGCTGCTCTCCGGGGGTGAACGCCGCCGGGTGGCGCTGTGCAAACTGCTGCTGTCCAAGCCGGATCTGCTGTTGCTGGACGAGCCGACGAACCATCTGGACGCGGAGAGCGTCCTGTGGTTGGAACAACACCTCGCCCAGTACGAGGGCGCTGTCCTGGCGGTCACCCACGACCGGTACTTCCTGGACAACCTCTCGCAGTGGATCATGGAGCTGGACCGCGGCAAGGCGGTCGGCTACGAGGGCAACTACTCGACCTACCTGGAGAAGAAGGCGGAACGGCTGGCGGTCCAGGGCAAGAAGGACCAGAAACTGCAGAAGCGGCTGAAGGACGAGCTCGCCTGGGTGCGGTCGAACGCGAAGGCGCGGCAGACCAAGTCCAGGGCACGTCTCGACCGCTACGAGGAGATGGCGGCGGAGGCCGAGCGCACACGCAAGCTCGACTTCGAGGAGATCCAGATCCCGCCGGGGCCCCGGCTGGGCAACGTCGTGGTCGAGGTGAACAAGCTGAAGAAGGGGTTCGGCGACCGGGTGCTCATCGACGGCCTGTCGTTCGACCTGCCGCGCAACGGCATCATCGGCGTGATCGGCCCGAACGGGGTCGGCAAGACGACGCTGTTCAAGACGATCGTCGGCCTCGAGCAGCCGGACGACGGCGAGGTCAGGGTCGGCGACACCGTGAAGCTGTCCTACGTCGACCAGAACCGTGCCGGGCTCGATCCGAAGAAGAACGTGTGGGAGGTGGTGTCCGAAGGGCTGGATTACATCCATGTCGGCCAGGTCGAGATGCCTTCCCGCGCGTACGTCAGCGCGTTCGGGTTCAAGGGCGCCGACCAGCAGAAGCCGTCCGGCGTGCTGTCCGGTGGTGAACGCAACAGGCTGAACCTCGCGATGACCCTCAAGCAGGGCGGGAACCTGATCCTGCTCGACGAGCCGACGAACGACCTCGACGTGGAGACGCTGAGCTCGCTGGAGAACGCGTTGGAGCAGTTCCCCGGCTGTGCTGTGGTGATCTCCCACGACAGGTGGTTCCTCGACCGCGTCGCGACGCATATCCTCGCGTGGGAGGGCAACGACGAGAACCCTGCCAAATGGTTCTGGTTCGAGGGCAACTTCGAGGGCTACGAGAAGAACAAGATCGAACGCCTTGGCGAGGAAGCCGCCCGTCCGCATCGGGTCACCTATCGCAAGTTGACCCGGGACTAGGTTGGGGGTGCGGTGGCGGCGGCCTGGAACGATGCGCCGGCGGCTGGTGGGCTGAACGAGTGTGCCGCTCTCGTTCGCTCCGCGGAGGCACTGCGTACGTCCGCACCCGAGCTCAGCGTCCAGCTCGCCCGCCGCGCACTGCTCGTCGGTGCCACTGACTTCGGTGCGACGGCGGTGAACGTCGGCGAGGCCAGAAGCCTGTCCATGCGTGCGAAGGCCGTGCTCGCGGCTGGGCTGGTGCGAACCAGCCAGTACGCGGGTGCGGTGGAGCCCGGGTTCGAGGCGCTCGCGTTGGCCGAGTCAGCCGGCGCGCTGGTGCTGGCGGCCGAGATCAGGCTCGACCTCGCCGCGTGCGCGCAGGACCTCGGTGAGCCGCTGCTGGGCGGCGGGTTGCTGCGGCCGGTGCTGGAGGCCGGGCACGCACCGCCGTCGGTGCGTGCGGCCGCGCTCGGCCGGCTCGTCGGCTGCATCGCGCACGTGGCACGTCGTGACGACGTCGAGGACGCGCTCTCCGAGGCGGACCGGCTACTGGCCGCCGACGACGGGCTGAATCCCGACGCGCGGCGGATCGAGCGTGCCCGGCTGGCCGTGCGGTCGGCGGCGTACCACCGCTGGTACGGCGACAACGAGGACGCGGTGACGGCCGCGCGGGACGGGCTCACGCTGCTGGGCCGGCTCCGCCGCGAGCTTCGTGCGGACAGCGACCGTCTACGGACGCGGCTCGTGCTGGAGCTGGTGTGCGCGCTGCTGGACGAGGGCGAGTTGTGGGAGGCCGAGGAGACCGCCCGCCCGACGCTGGAGGAGCCGGTGCGTGCCACGTCGGCGGCGTCGGTCGGCCAGCTGATGCTGGCGGTGGCGACCCGCGTGCACCTGCCGGCGGGCGGGGTGGACCGCGGGCGTGGGCTGGTGTCCGAGGCGGCATGGTTGGCGGAGCGGCACGGACAGGACTCGGTGCTGGCCGACGCCCTGACCGAGCTGTCCCGCCTCGACGAGCAGGCAGGCCGCGCACGGGAAGCGCTGGAGGCCCTGCGTGCCGCCCGGGCCGCCGAACAACGCAGGATGCGCGCGATGTCCCGCGCCGCCCGGCACATGCTGGTACAGGTGGGTGCCGCCCAGGGCGGAAGGGACGTGACGCAGCAAGCGGCCGCGTTGCTACGTCAACTGGCGCACCCCACGGGTGTGCCGGTCGCGGTGGCACCGCCGCCGGTGGCCCGCGCCACGCTGTCTCCGTCACGGACACCGGAGCCACCGGCGGGTGTGCCGGCAGCGCCGACCGAGGGCACCACGGAGAAAAGCAGGGCACTGCTCGACCGTGAGGGCCTGTTCCGCAGGCTGCGCGCGGTCCGCAAGGGCGAGCGGCCGGTGGCGCTGACGCTTGTCCGCTTCGAACCGAACAACGGCGACGCCGACCCGGACGAGGCGGACCGCGGCCCGGACACCGGCATCATGGTCGGTCTGGCCGACAAGGTCCGCGACCTGGCGCCGAAAGACGCGGAGGTCGCGCGCTCCGACGGCGGCGAACTGGCCGTGTTGCTGCCCCACACCACACGCGACCAGGCAGAGGAGTTCGCGGCGGCGATCCGTGAAACGGCCTGGCTGGCCGGCAGCGGCAAGGACATGAGCATCAGCACGGGCGTGGTTTCCGACCCGCAGACAACCGACACACCGGTGGACGCCGCCGGCCTGCTGACGGCCGCGAGGGACGCACTGACCCCTGTCCTCGCCGCCCCCACCACGTCGCCGCAGGTCGCCCCGCCCGCTCCGGAGGAGGCACCCGTTCAGGAACCCGCGCCCGCTCCGGAAGCCGCGGCACCAAGCCCGGCCGCCCCGGCCCCGAAGAGCGCACTGGCGGAAGACACCCCGACCACCCCACTACACGCGGCGACCACGAACGACCCAACAAAGGCGGGCCGCTCGATCCTGAACTCCCTGAGCATCCAAACGGGCAGCGGTGGCCGCCGCCGAGCCTCCGGCAGCGATCCGGGCGAAGAGCCCCGCCGCGCAACGGACCCGGCGGTAGGCCAACGCTGGACCCGCACGGAAAACGGCCCCACCGCCGACGAGACCGCGGCCAGGGAGTCGCCCGAGCCATCAGGTTGGCCGGCGGAGCCAGACATCTCCCAGCCACTACGCCCGCCAACACCGACGCCAGCGGCAACATCGGCGGCGAGGCCCAGAACGGCCGACGCAGCGTCGAGCTACGACGAAACAAGGGCAGAACTGGCCCGAATGATGTCGGAGCTGAACGCCAAGGCCCTCCGAGCCCGCACGAACACGGCCCAACCCGCCACCACGCAAGACACCCCCACCGAAGGCGACCCCTCGCGGGAACAGCCCTCAGCGCACAGCCCTTCCGCCGCGGCGGAAGCCGCACCCCCGGCTGCCACCGACCCTCGCGCCGCAGCGGCCGAGCACACCACAACCGGGGCAGATGCGGGACCAGGCCAGCAACTCCCCACTGGCGTCCCCAACTTCGCGGCACCGGAACAAGCCCCGACCACCATCAGCGACCCAGCGGCGACGCCGACATCGGACAGCGGAGGTGGTTTCGCCGGCCTGTATGGCTCGACAGCTCAACAGGCCCACGCCAACCACACGTCGACTGAGCGAGATGACTCGGCTGCCGGCGCGGATCGACACGGTTCGGTCAGCGCGCTGACGAGGTTTGGCGTCGCGGGTGCTGCTGAGCGGTCGGAGTCGGCGAGTGACTCTGGAGAGGGGTCCGGATCGGGCGGTGGAGGTGGTTTTGCTGGGTTGTATGGCTCGACGGCCCAGCCGGCTTCGCCGGACCACGCCGCTACCGAGCGGCCTGACCCGGTTGGCGGCGCGGATGGGTATGGCTCGGCTGGCGAGTCGGCGAGGTTCGGCGCAGGTGCTGCCGAGCGGGCTGAGCAACTCGGCACTCCCGAGTGGCTTGGCTCCGCCGGCCTCGCTGAGCGCTTCGGCTCGGCGAGGCCTCTGGAGCGGTACGACTCCGCGGGTTCTGTCGGGTGGCATGGCAGCGCCGTCGAGGGCAGCAGCCCCGCCGAGCGGCACGACCTGTCTGGCTCGGCTGGGCAGTACAGCGCCGAGCAGTTCGGCTCCGATCTCGCCGCGGACCGCGGCCCTGCTGGCGAACCGCCCACTCCCGCCGCTGTCGTCGATCAGTTCGATGTCGCCGCCGTGGCGGATGTGGTGACTCCTCGTCAGTCCATTCCCACGCCGCCCACGCCGGACGAGATGCCTCAGCCACCCGGTGGGCCGGACATCCCCGAGCCGCCCAGCCGTCCGGACATACCTCAGCCGCCCGAGCCGGATGTCACCCCGGAGCGCGAGCCAGGCTCACCAAGGCCCCCGGGTGTTGACACCCGGTCCAGGCTCATGGCGGCCTTCGACGCGCTCACCGGCCCGGTTCCCACGTCCTCGGATGAGGACCCCGAAGGGGTGAAGTCCGGTTTCCGCGTGGATCTCGGCAGTGGGATCGAACTGCCGTCGCGTAAGCCGTTGACGTCCTGGGCCGCGTTGGAGTCGTCCGCCGTCGTGGAGTCGCCCGCGGAAGGGCTCTTCGGGAAGTCGACGGAGCCGGGGGACACGCCACCGTCCGGGGCCGCGTTCTCGGCGAATGAACCGGATGGTTTGTCGGCGGTGTTCGAGCAGCGGACGTCGTCCGGGTTTCTCGCGGTGTCGGCGCCCGGTGATCGGGTGGGTGGCGCGGCGAAGGGGGAGCCGTCCGTCGCTGAGCGGGAGCCGTCTGGCGCTTCGGCCGGGCTGTCCGCGACGACCTACGATCACCCGATCGGGCCCGAACCGCGGCCCGAAGGACTGCCTCGGCGTGGGGAGCGATCCGCCACGACCATTGCCAGTCTGCTCACCGAGGCACTGGCCGCGTACCAGGCCACGGGCGATGACGGCGGTGACGAGGAGCCTCGAACACCCGATCGGTTCGACTCGTTCATGGGGGACCCGAACACGGCCATGGGTCGCCACCGGTCGCCCGAGTGAGCCCGGGCGGTTAGTCGTACCGTTGCTCACGTCGCCCAACCCCCGCGGCACACCGTGGTGCCGCCAATAGTGGAGTCGCCTGAAGATGACCTCAACCCGGACCCGTCTTGGCCACCGCAGAACCGGCGTGGCGGAGGATAGCCCCGAGCAGCGCCGGGACGAGCTCATCGAACAGGCCGCCTCCGCCGCGCCGGACATGGCGGACCTCATCCGGCTCTACTATCGGTACCTCCCGCCGGAGGAGATCAACGACACCGATCCCGTCGACCTCGTCGGCATCGTGCGTAGCCACCGCCATCTGGCGGGGCTGCGGGTGCCCGGCCGACCGGCGGTCCGCGTGATCAACCCAGACGCCGAGACCGACGGCTGGCGCACGGCCGGCACGATCGTCCAGCTGGTCACCGACGACATGCCCTACCTGGTGGAGTCCGTCACCGCGGCGCTCGTGCGCAGCGGTCTGCAGGTCCACCGCGTGGTCCACCCGATCGTCGTGGTCAACCGGGACGTCGTCGGCGGTGAGCTCCGCGACATCCTCACCAGCGCCGAGGCCGACGCACCGCCCGCGGAGGCGCTCGCCGAGTCGTGGATGTCCATCGAAGTGGACCTGATCACCGATCAGGACCGCAAGAAGGAGATCACCAACACCCTCAAGAACGTCCTCAACGACGTCCGTGAGGTCGTCGAGGACACCGACCGCATGGCCGGCACCGCCACGACGCTCGCCGAGCAGCTCGAAACCCACCCACCGGTCGACGAGGAAAGGGCCCGCGAGGGCGCCGCGCTGCTCCGCTGGCTCGCCGCGGGCCACTTCACGTTCCTCGGCTACCGCCACTACGAGCTCGTCCGCGACGGCAACCGGCGCGCGCTCAAGGCCGTCCTGGCCAGCGGGCTGGGCGTGCTCCGCCAGGACAGCCTCGCCACCCGCAACCTCACCGCCGGGCCGGACGCCGACGTCGACGCCAACTCACCCGATCTGCTGATTCTCACCGAGGCCAGCGCGCCGTCGAGCGTCTACCGCTCGACGTTCCCCTACTACGTCGGCGTGAAGACGTTCGCCGAGGACGGCACCGTCACCGGCGAGCACCGCTTCCTCGGCGTCTTCACGATCAACGCGCTGCACGAGGACGTCCTGGACATCCCGGTCGTCGGCCGCCGCGTCCTCGAGGTGATCCACCGCGCCGGCTTCCCGCTGGAGTCCTACACCGGGCAGAAGATGCTCGAGGTCATCCAGAACTGGCCGCGTTCGGAGCTGTTCTCCACCAACGCGGACACGCTGTACCAGACGACGACGGGCGTGATCGCGCTCGCCGACCGGCGCCGCCTGCGGCTGTTCCTGCGCCGCGACCCGTACCGCCGGTTCTTCTCCTGCCTCGTGTTCACCCCACGCGACCGGTACACGACGACCTCGCGCATCGCGATGCAGAACGTCCTCATCGACGAGCTCGGCGGCACCCACGTCGAGTTCTCCACCCGCATCGGCGAGACCTCGTTCGCCCAGGTCCACTTCACCGTGCACACGGACCCGGACGCGCCGCCGGCCGACATGGACGTCAACCGCATCCAGGAACGGCTCACCGAGGCCGTCCGGACCTGGGACGACCGGCTCGTCGAGGCCGTGTTCGCCGAGCAGCGGGACAAGGTCGAGACCGGCGTGCCCCGTACCGGCGACCAGCTGGTCACCGTCGGCGCCGAGTCCGCGAACGAGCAGGGCCAGCGGTTCGCGAGCGTGTTCCCCGAGGCGTACAAGGAGGACTTCTCCGCACTGGAGGCGCTCACCGACCTGCGTCGCCTCGAAGGGCTGCGCACCGAGGGCGACCTCGACATGTCCTTCTACCGCAGGGACAACGCGAAACCTGGGGAGCGTCGCGTCAAGCTGTACCTGGCTGGCGAGGGCGTCACGCTGTCCCAGATGCTGCCGGTGCTGCAGTACATGGGTGTCGAGGTCGTCGACGAGCGGCCGTACGAGCTGCACCGCGAGGACGGCACCCGCTGGTGGATCTACGACTTCGGGCTGCGGGTCGACCCGGCGGTGGTCGAGGACACGACACCAGAACAGCAGCAGCGCCAGCGCACGCTGTTCCAGGACGCGTTCCGCGCGATCTGGCGCGGCGACGCCGAGTCCGACCGGTTCAACGCGCTCGTCCTGCGTGGCGGGCTCGCCTGGCGGCAGGCGGCTCTGTTGCGTGCCTACGCGCGCTACCTGCGGCAGGCCGGGGTCCCGTTCGACCAGGGCGACGTCGAGTCCGCGGTGCTCGACCACACGGGCGTGGCCACGGCTCTCGTGCGGCTCTTCGAGACGCGCTTCGACCTCCGAACGCCAGACGACATGCGCGCCCGCGAGCTGGACACCCAGGTCGTCGAGCTCACCAGGATGATCGACGAGGTCACCAGCCTCGACGCGGACCGGGTGCTGCGCAGCCTGCTGGCCCTGATCAGGGCCACGCTCCGCACGAACTACAACGTCCGGGACGAGCAGGGCCAGCCTCGCTCCTACCTCGCGATCAAGCTCGACCCGGCCCAGGTCCTCGACCTGCCGGAGCCGAGGCCGCGGTTCGAGATCTTCGTGTACTCGCCCCGCGTCGAGGGCGTGCACCTGCGGTTCGGCCCGGTCGCCCGTGGCGGCCTGCGATGGTCGGACCGCCGCTCTGACTTCCGCACCGAGATCCTCGGTCTGGTCAAGGCCCAGGCGGTCAAGAACGCGGTCATCGTGCCGGTCGGCGCCAAGGGCGGCTTCGTCGTCAAGCGCCCACCGGCCCCGACCGGAGACCCTGGCAAGGACCGCGAGACCTACCTGGCCGAGGGCATCGGGTGCTACCGCATGTTCATCTCGGGGCTTCTCGACCTGACGGACAACCTCCGGGGCGGGGAGGTGGTGCCGGCCCGGGACGTGGTCCGCTACGACGCCGACGACACCTACCTGGTCGTCGCGGCGGACAAGGGCACCGCCACGTTCTCGGACATCGCCAACGAGGTCGCCGCCAGCTACAGCTTCTGGCTGGGTGACGCGTTCGCCTCCGGTGGCTCGGTTGGCTACGACCACAAGGCCATGGGCATCACCGCCAGAGGCGCGTGGGAGAGCGTCAAGCGGCACTTCCGTGAGCTCGGCGTGGACACCCAGACCGAGGACTTCACGGTCGTCGGCGTCGGTGACATGGCCGGTGACGTGTTCGGCAACGGCATGCTGCTGTCCGAGCACATCCGGCTGGTCGCGGCGTTCAACCACATGCACGTGTTCCTCGACCCGAACCCGGACGCGGCCGTCTCCTACGCCGAGCGCCGCCGCCTGTTCGAGCTGCCGCGCTCCAGCTGGGACGACTACGACCGGTCGCTGATCAGCGAGGGTGGCGGCGTGTGGCCACGTACGCTCAAGTCGATCCCGATCAGCGAGCAGGCACGGATCTCACTCGGCCTGGAAGAAGGCGTCACGAAGCTCTCCCCGCCGGAGCTGATCAAGGCGATCCTGCTGGCCCCGGCGGACCTGCTGTGGAACGGCGGCATCGGCACCTACGTGAAGGCGAGCACCGAGACACACGCCGACGTCGGCGACAAGGCCAACGACGCGGTCCGCGTGAACGGCGCCGACCTGCGGGTCATGGTGGTCGGCGAGGGCGGCAACCTCGGCCTGACCCAGCGCGGCCGTGTCGAGTTCGCGCGTGCGGACGGCAAGGTCAACACCGACGCGCTCGACAACTCGGCCGGTGTCGACTGCTCCGACCACGAGGTCAACATCAAGATCCTGCTGGACCAGCTGGTCACCGGCGGTGTCCTGGCCAAGGAACAGCGCAACGAGCTGCTCGCCGAGATGACCGACGAGGTCTCGGCACTGGTGCTGGCCGACAACTACTCCCAGAACGCGGTGCTCGGCGTGAGCCGGGCCCACTCGAAGGAGATGCTGACCGTACTGGCCCGCCTGGTCACCGACCTGGAGGAGAACTCCGGGCTGGACCGCTCGCTGGAGGCGCTGCCGACGAAGGCCCAGTTCCGCGACATGGACAAGCGCGGCGACAACCTCACCTCGCCCGAGCTGGCCACGTTGCTCGCGCACGTGAAGCTGCGGCTCAAGCACGAGATGCTGACCTCCGAGCTGCCCGACGCGGACGTGTTCGCCAGGCGCCTGCCCGAGTACTTCCCGACCCAGCTGCGTAAGCGCTTCTCCGACGCCGTCCCCCAGCACCCGCTGAGCCGCCAGATCACCACCACGCTGGTGGTCAACGAGGTCGTCGACGGCGGCGGGGTGTCCTACGCGTTCCGGCTGGCCGAGGAGATGAACGCGTCCGCGACCGACGCCGTGCGCGCGTTCGCCGCGGTCACGAAGATCTTCGACCTGCCGGCGCTGTGGCGGCAGATCCAGGCACTGGACAACATCGTGCCGACCAACATCGCCGACCACATGACCCTGGAGTCCCGGCGCCTGCTCGACCGGGCGTCCCGCTGGCTGCTGTCGAACCGGCCGCAGCCGCTCGCGGTCGGCGCGGAGATCAACCGGTTCCACGACGTCGTGGCGGAGCTCGTGCCAGAGGTGCCGAAGCTGCTGCGGGGCGCGGAACGGGACTCGGTCGAGAAGGAGATGCACAAGCTCGTGGTGGAGGCCGTGCCGGAGGACCTGGCACGACAGGTCGCCTCGCTGCTGGACTGCTACCCGCTGCTGGACGTGATCGAGGTGGCCGAGCTGGCCGACCGGGACTCGCTCGACACCGAACGCAGCCCCCGGGAGACCGCGGAGCTGTACTACGCGCTGTCCGACCACCTCAGCATCGACTCGATGCTGACGTCGATCAGCGCGCTGGAGCGGGGCAACCGCTGGCACGCGCTCGCGCGGCTCGCGTTGCGGGACGACCTGTACAGCTCGCTGCGGGCGATCACGCTCGACGTGCTGCGCCAGAGCGACCCCGGCACCACGGCCGACGAGAAGATCGAGAACTGGGAGCGGTCCAACGCGCGGCGCATCAACCGGTCGCGTGAGTCGCTCGAGGAGATCCGCAGCGCGGGCAGCCCCAACCTGGCGACACTCTCGGTGGCGACCCGACAGGTGCGCAGTATGGTTCGCTAGTGGGTGTCTTCATCGCCGAGGTTCGGCCGCGCTGGTCGGACATGGACGCGTACGGTCACGTCAACCACGCCAGAACCGTGACGCTGCTGGAGGAAGCGCGTCTCGCGCTGCTCTTCGACGAGGGCAAGCGGCAGGGTGCCGGCGGCATGGCGGGCGGACTCGTCGTCGCGCGGCTCGTCGTCGACTACCACGCTCCACTGGTCGCGGACGGACACGTGGTGCGGGTGGCGATGTCGGTGCGCGAGATGCTGAACGCGTCCTTCACCCTGGACTACACGATCCACAGTGGACCGCTGGAGACCGACCTGGTGGCGGCGACGGCGCAGACCCGGCTCGTGCCGTACGACACGGCCAACAGCCGACCGCGCCGGCTCACCGAGAACGAGCGGGACTTTCTCGCCGCGTATCGCATTGGGAGTAGGGCATGAGCTGGCCGGACCGCCTTCCCAGGACGACTCGGCGAATGCCCTGCTGCCGAACGGAGAGAGGCAGATCGACACAGCATGCCTGAGCTGAGCTTTGCCGATCCGTCCGAGCGGGACGACCTCGGCGCCTTCGCGGCTCGTGCGGTCCGCCTGGACGGCCAGACCGTGGTCCGCCTGCGCAACCGCGACGGCGGCCGGGTCGACGCCTGGGTGGCGACCCCGTTCGACGTGCTGGCCACCAGGACCGTGCTCGGCAGCGTCGAGCCGGGTGACGTGACCGTGTCGGGCAACGAGCTGCTGGCCGCGCTCGCGGTGTCCAGGGCCGACCGCATCGACCCTGGCCCGGTGCTGGACCTGCAGTGGCGTTCCGCGTTACCGCCGCAGGCCCACTGGCAGGTCGTCGAGGAGCAGCTGCCGGCGAAGATCGTGGCGGACCTGACCGAGCGGGGGCTCACGGTGGCGCGGGAGAACGTCGGCCCGCAGGGCACCCCGCCCGCGTCGCTGCTGGACCAGACCGTGCTGACGGTCTCCGGCGACGGTCTCGAGGTGAAGATCCCCATGCGGTGCCTGTTCGCCATGTCCGGCATGGGTTTCCTCGGTGCCGGCGACGACGAGCACGTGCGGATCACGGCGACCGACGCGTGGTTGCGCATCGACGCCCGGTTCGGCGCGGTGGTCCGCCGGCGGCATGCTTTGCTGCCGCTACTTGTCTGAGCGAAGTTCGCTGAGCGAACGTCGTTCTGTGGTTCCATAGCGGAGTGAGCGAGCCAGAGGACCCGGCACGACGGTTCCTGGACCAGACGGTGCCCAAGCACGACGAGTGGGAGGGCCGGGAACCGGTAGACGGCCCGGCGCGACCACGGCACATCCAGCGCCCCAGCGTGCCGGCGGCGCCGCTCGCGCCGCTGTCGCCGAAGGAACGGCGCAAGAACGCCATCACCAGCGCGGCGTGGACTGTCGGCCCGGCCGCCGCGTTCGCCGCGGGCGCCGCCCTGTCCGACGACGACGGTGTCGACCCAGACCCGGACCCGGGCGGCTTCGGCGACGTCGGCAGCGGCCTGTAGCTACACCAGCCAGGCCGCGGTGTTCGGTGGCAGATGGTCACCCGCGAGCGGGCCGCTCGCCAGCAGCAGCTCACCGGAGGGCAACGGCACCGGGGTGTCGGCCGCGTTGAGCACACACACGAGGCCACTGCCCTTGCGCCGGTAGGCGAAGCACCCCGCGGGGGCGCCGTACCACTCCAGATCGACACCCGAGAACGCCGGATGGGTCCTGCGTAACTCGAGGGCCTGCCGGTACAGCGACAGCGTCGAGTCGGCGTCCTCCAGCTGCCGCTCCACCGTCAGCTTCGCCCAGTCGGACGGCATCGGCAGCCAGGTCGACTCGTTGGCGGAGAACCCGAACGGCGGCTCCGCTCCCTCCCACGGCAACGGCACCCGGCTGTCGTCCAGGTCCGGCAGCCCCAGCTCCTCGCCGTTGTACAGGTACACGACCCCGGGCAGCCCCAGCTCGACCAGCGCCATCGCCCGTGCCCGCTGTGCGCCGACGGCGCCGTCACCGTATCGGGTGGCCTGGCGGACGGCCTCGTGGTTGGACAGCGTCCACGTCGGCGGCACACTCGCCATGGCCGCGGCGTCCAGCGACGCGTCGATCGACGTGCGCAGCGTCACCGCCTCGAACGCGGCCAGCAGCAGCCGGAAGTTGACGCCGAGGTGCAGCTCGTAGGGCCGAGGGTACGTGTCGTCGGTCGGCCAGAACTCGCCGATCGCCATCGTGCCCGGGTACTCGTCGAGGACCTGGCGGACCAGCCGGTGTGTGTCCGGCACGCCGCGGTCGTCGACGCGGAACCCGTCGACGCCGTGGTCCAGCCAGAACCGCAGCTCGGGTTCGACGTCGTGGTAGGTCGGCAGGTCGATCGTGACCTTGATGCCCTCCGCGTGCGCCTCGCTGACGAGCCCGTCGATCGCGTCGACGTCGATGGGGGTGGTCGGTTCCAGCGTCAGCCACAACGCGTCCACGCCGAGCAGCTCGAGGTAGCCGAGCCGTTCCCGGACGCCGTCGAGGTCGCCGACGCCATCACCGTCGGCGTCGGCGAACGATGGCACGTACACCTGGTAAAAGGTCGCGCGCTGCCACCACGCGGAGGTATCTCCGGGTCTTCCCAATGTCGGCCGTCCTGCTAGTCATCGAGGCACCGACGGGGAAACCACGTCGCGCCTAGGCCCAGCTGTTCATCAAACTGTTGGCGGCCATTTCCAGGTACCCCCACAGCTGGCGCCGATGATGATCCGACAACGCGGCTTCGTCTACCGCTATTCGCATGCATCGCAGCCACGCGTCGCGCTCAATCGGCCCAATCGAGAACGGTGCGTGGCGCATTCGTAGCCGGGGGTGGCCTCGGCGGTCCGAGTAGGTGTGCGGACCGCCCCAGTACTGCATCAGGAACATGCGCAGGCGTTCCTCGGCAGGCCCCAGGTCCTCCTCGGGGTACAGCGGGCGCAGCACCTCGTCCTTCGCGACCTCCTCGTAGAACCGGCCGACGATGCGGTGGAAGACCGCCTCACCGCCGACGGAGTCGTAGAAGCTCGTTGCTTCCTCAGGTGTCGCCACAGATCTGTCTGCCTCTCTCCGTTCGGCGGCAGGGCGTTCGGGTGGTCGTCCTGGGAAGGCGGTCCGGCCAGCTCCTGCCCTCCCATCCTGCCATTACTCGGAAGTGCCGAAGCCACGCACGACCGGACCCTGGATGCCGGCCTCCTCGAAGGCGCCCATGATGTGGGCCCGCAGCGACCGCTGCACCGCCCACTGCCGGCCGGGGCGGGTCTTCACGGTGACCCGCAGCATGATGCCCTCGGCGGCCGACACCCGCTCGACACCGAGGACGTCCGGCGGCTCGAGCACGTCATCGGACACGGGCTCGTTGTCGGTGACCTGGGTGGCCACCCGGTCGATGACCTCGGTGGCCTGCTCGACGTCGGCGCCGTAGCCGATGGGCACGTCCACGACCGCGACCGCGAAGCCCTGGCTGGAGTTGCCGACCCGCAGGATCTCCCCGTTGCGGACGTACCAGACGGTGCCGTTGACGTCCCGCATGGTGGTGATCCGCAGGCCGACGGCCTCGACGGTGCCCGACGCCTCACCGACGTCGACGACGTCACCGACGCCGTACTGGTCCTCCAGCATCATGAACACGCCGGAGAGGAAGTCCTTGACGACGTTCTGCGCACCGAAACCGATGGCCACGCCGAGGATGCCGGCGGAGGCCAGCACGGGCGCGAGGTTCACCCCCAGCTCGGCGAGGATCATCATGAACGCGGTGCCGAACACGATCACCGACGTGATCGACTTGAAGACGGACCCGATGGTCTTGGCCCGCTGGGCGCGCCGTTCCGACAGGATCGAGCCGAGTGCCTGCGGTGCCCGCTCCTTCAGCGGCCGCAGCAGCGCGGGGATCCTGCCGCCGCCGTTCGCCTTGGTCAGCCGGTCGATCAGGCGCCGGGCAACGAGCCGGATGATGATCGCGATGACGAGGATCAGCAGGATCGAGAGCGGCTTGGCGATGAGCCAGTTGGCCGAGGAGGCGAGCCACTGGTTTCGGGTCAGCTCGTAGACGGATTTGCACCAGTCGTCGGTGTCCGCACAGTCCGTCAGTTCGACGTTCAGCTGCCCCAGAACAAGTGGTGTCACGGGGGCGACGATAACGATTCGGTCCCGGACGCCGGTGAGCGGAGCGCCTGGTGTGACGAAGGTTATGTAGCCACGGGACTTGGTGTTTCTCTTACGGCGTAGGCACTTGCCGCCACCTCGATGGCCGCGCGGATGAACGCGGCGACGGCCGGGGAGTGGGAGTCCTGAGGCCAGGCGACGGTGAGCGTGGCCGGCTCCAGGTCGCTGACGGGCAGGTACACGATGCCCGGCCGGCGGTAGCGTTCCGTCACCGACGTGGGCAGGAAGCAGACGATGCTGCCCAGCTCGACCAGCTTGAAGATCTGTGTCAGGTCGGAGACGGGACCGTGGGTGGCCGCCCTGGTGGTCGGACCGGTCGAGTAGCCCTGGTCGGCCGGCGCGCCGTCGGGGAGGCTCCTGCCGGCCAGATCCGCGAGGCGCAGGCCCGTCTGGGCGGCGAGGGGGTCGTTGGCCGCCAGCGCGACCAGGCGGGGCTCGGTCAGCAACGGCTCGAAGTCCAGGCCGCGCTCGTCGAACGGGGTGGGCAGCAGGGCCACGTCCGCCCGGCCGTCACGGAGTTGCCTCGGCTGCTCGTGTCGGCCGCCGAGCAGCAGCTCGACCGGTAGCGCGCCGTCCTCGACCTCGTACGTCTCGATGATCTTCGGCAGCAGGCCGGCGTCATGGTCGGCCTTGAGCGCGAGCCGCAGGCGGGGGTCCGGGCGGCCGGCGTGCCTGGCCCGCCGGTCCGCCGCCGCGACCGCGTCGAGTGCGGTCCTGGCGTCCCGCAGGAACACCGCCCCGGCCGCGGTCAGCGTGACCTGGCGCGTGCTGCGTTCGAGCAACTGGACGCCCAGCTGGCGTTCCAGGTCCCGGATCGCCCTGGACAGCGGCGGCTGCGCCATCGAGAGCCGCTCGGCCGCGCGTCCGAAGTGGAGCTCTTCGGCGACCGCGACGAAGTAGCGGAGCTGCCGCGTCTCCAGGTCATTCATATCGCCAGGGTATCAATGGCGACCGAGCCGGTCCTTCAGGTTCGTGGCCGTCCCGCATTGACTTGGTGACGTCAAGATCCCCTACCACCTCGGAGTTCTCATGATCGTCGTCACCACGCCGACCGGGCAGATCGGCCGGCGGGTACTCGACCACCTCCTCGACAGCGGCGAGCCGATCCGCGTGGTCGCCCGCGATCCCGCCCGCCTTCCCGACCACGTGCGTGCGCGGGTCGAGGTCGTGGAGGGTTCGCACGGCGACCTGGCCGTCGTCACCGAGGCTTTCGCGGGCGCCGACGCCGTGTTCTGGCTCGTCGCCGCGGACCCTCGCGCCGAGAGCCTGGAGGCCGCCTTCCTGGACTTCACCCGACCGGCCTGCGACGCCCTCAAGAACCAGGGGGTCGCGCGGGTGGTCGGCGTGTCGGCCCTCGGGCGCGGAGTCGCGCGGGACGCCGGGCACGTGTCGGCCTCGCTGGCCATGGACGACCTGATCGCCAGCACGGGCGTGAGCTACCGGGCGCTGGCGATGCCCTCGTTCATGGACAACCTGCTGTGGCAGGTCGAGTCGATCAGCAACAACGGCGTGTTCTTCGGACCGGTCTCCGGTGACCGCAAGGCGCCGACCTGCGCCACCCGCGACATCGCGGCCGTCGCCGCCCGGTTGCTCCTCGACTCCACGTGGGACGGCGTGGCCGACGTGCCGGTACTCGGCCCGGAGAACCTGTCCCAGAACGACCTGGCGGAGATCATGTCCGACGTGCTCGGCCGGCCGGTCCGCTACCAGCGGGTCCCCATGGACGCCTTCCGCGCGACGCAGATCGAGCACGGGTGGTCCGAGGCGATGGCGCAGGGCATGGTCGACATGATGGCGGCCAAGGAAGCGGGCCTCGACAACGCGGAGCCGCGCACGCCAGCGGCCACCACGCCGACGACCTTCCGCCAGTGGTGTGAGGAGGTGCTCAAACCCGCTGTACAGGGTGTCTGACCAGCGCCGGCAAGGTCATTTTGATAACTGATCCACCACAGTGGCCGGACACGTTACACAACACACGTGCGTTCAGGGGGTGATGTGTGATCTGCTAACACTGCCAGATCTGGTGGAGGTGGTCGCGTGCCCGACCGACATCCGACTCCGATCGGCGCCGCCCGAGGGCCGGCGTCGCGGGCGTCCGTGCGCCCGCAACCCGTTTCGTCGGATGTCGGCGCGCCTGAGCCGGCAAATGGGCCCCCGTGGGGCAAGCGCCGTGTCCTCCTGCTGAACACCACGTTCGAGCCGCTGACCGCGTTGCCGTTACGGCGCGCGGTCGTGCTCGTGGTGTGCGGGAAGGCGGAGGTGGTCCACGGCGACCCCAGCGGGATCGAGCTGCACTCCGCGTCCGACAGCGTCGTGGTGCCCTCGGTGATCCGGCTCGCCACCTACGTTCGCGTGCCCTACCGCGCGCGGGTGCCGCTGACGCGGGCCGGGCTCATGCACCGGGACCGTCACCGTTGCGCCTACTGCGGAGGGCGGGCCGAGACGATCGACCACGTCATCCCGCGCAGTCGGGGCGGGGAGCACACCTGGCAGAACTGCGTGGCGTGCTGTGTGAAGTGCAACCACCGCAAGGCGGACAAGCTGCTGTCCGAGCTCGGCTGGCGCCTTCGGGTGGTCCCGAGAGCGCCGCGTGGCATGCACTGGCGTCTGCTGGCCGGCGTCGTGGACACCGACCCCCAGTGGCTGCCCTACCTGGGTGAACCGGCCGCCTGACCGGTTTCCGGCTCAGGAAGCGGTGACCCGTGTCCCGGCCGTGACCCGGGTTCCACGCGTGACTCGCGTGCCCCTCGTGACGCGCGTACCGGCGGTCACGCGCGTGCCCCTGGTGACCCTCGTACCACGCGTGACCCTGGTCCCCGCGGTGACGCGCGTCCCCCTCGTGACCCTCGTGCCTCGGGTGACCCGGGTGCCGGCGGTGACGCGCGTACCTCGGGTAACGCGGGTGCCGAGCAGCGCACACTCGTCCGAATGGGTGACGACCGTCGGGGTGATGATCTGCATGACGGGAACTCCTCGGCGATACGGGCACGGAGCGTGCCGGGGAAGGGACCGCAAGGGCCGTACAGGTGAAAGCTATGGCCTAAAACTGTAGCCGACAAGACATGAAGAGTGACGATGCGATGTCAGTCAGTGAGAAGCGGCCGTTCGTCCCTGCCGCTTCGACCGACTGCATGAGTGCGACGTCACGCACGCGGCCGAGTGTCAGTACTCGGGTGATGCTGGGTAGTGTGTCGCGCGTGAGCGGAGCTTGCGGAGCGAACCATCAGCGCCACGACCAGCGCCCGGCCTCTCGGAGCCTGCGAGGAGAGGGCGAGGTGTGGTCGTGAGTGTCGTGCAGACCCTTCTCATCTACGCTGCGATTCCCGGTGCCATTTACGGGCTCGTCGCGCTGTTGACGTTGCGGGACAAGTTCGCGCGGGCGCCGAGGTACCGGCCGGGGCAGCCGTGGGACTACCCACCGGTGTGGTGGACCGCGAACCCGGCGGGGGCCGAGGCCTCCGCCGTGCCAACCGGCGGCGGCAAGCCGCGCCGCACGGCCAAGGG
Source organism: Actinophytocola sp. (assembly GCF_036378875.1). Lineage (GTDB taxonomy): Bacteria > Actinomycetota > Actinomycetes > Mycobacteriales > Pseudonocardiaceae > Actinophytocola. The sequence continues at coordinate 52,844 of NZ_DASUVO010000003.1, read as the reverse complement.
AGGCGCTCGTGGCAGCTGGTGAGGTCGTACTGCATGGCAGGCCCGGCGACGTGCTCGACGAGGACGTCGAACACGGCCACGCCGCGGTGGTGACGTTGAGCGGCCGCGTGTCGGTCGCCAAGGAGTTCCACCCGGCCAAGCCGGAGCTGCCGTTCAACTCGGTGCAGCTGGCCCGGCTCGACGAGGCACTCACGCTGTCGGCCCGCACCACGGGCCTCGGCTTCAGCGTCTACGTCGGTGCGCTGGGCGAGGACACCCGCGCGACGGCCGAGTCACTGCACGCGGAGTCCGGCGACACCGCCGCGGCCGCGGTGCTGATCGCCGTCTCGCCCGGCCAGCGGAAGGTCGAGGTGGTGACGGGCGCCGACTCGTCGCGCCGCCTGCCCGACCGCGCGTGCAACCTGGCCGTGATGAGCATGGTCGCCTCCTTCAAGGAGGGCGACCTCATCGGCGGCCTGGTAAGCGGCCTCCGCATGCTGACCGACCAGGCCGGCCCGAAACACTGAACAACGCAAAGCGCCGCAGGCTTGTGGGCCTGCGGCGCTTCCGCGTGTCCAACACTCCAGACCCGCGTGTCCAACACTCCAGACCGGTGAGTTCAACAAATCGCGAGAACTCGATATGTTGAACTCACCGGTCTCTGGTGTTGGACACGCGGGTCGTGGCGGTTGGACTCGCGGGTTATTGGGCGTCGAACTGGCGGGCGGCCAGTGCGCGGAGGATGCCTGCTCGGCCTTCTGTGACCAGGCGGCGTAGGGCCGGTGGGTGGGACTCGTCGGCCAGCCACTCGTCCGACGCGGCCACCGTCGACTCCGCCACCGCCCACGACGGGTACAGGCCCAGCGCCACCGGCTGTGCGCGCTCGCTCGACCGGCGGGCCCACACCTCCGCCACGTCCGCGAAGTACCGGGACACGTACGGCGCCAGCAGTTCCTTCTGCGCCGGGTGCGAGAAGCCCGCGATGATCGCCTCGTTGATGGCGTTCGGCAGCTCGTCGTCGTGCACCGCGCGTCGCCAGGCCTCCGCCTTCACGTCGGCCACCGGACGCAGGGCACGGGCTCGCTCCGCCTGGCGGCGGCCCGTCGCGGTCGGGTCGGCCGACAGTGCCGCCTCGATCTCATCCTCCGTGGCCGCGTCGTGGGCCACCAGTGCGTGCAGCAGCCGCCACCGCAGGTCCGTGTCGACCACCAGGCCCGGCAGCGACGCCGAACCGTCCAGCCAGCCACGCAGCACGGCGATCTGTGCCTCGGTCAGCACCGAGCCGGTCAGCGCGTTCACGAACGCCAGCTGCTGGTCCGACTCCGTCGCCGGGTCCGCCGCCAGCTCGAACAGCCGCTCGGTGAACATCTCCCACCCGGTCGGCGCCCACGCCGGGTCCCCGTACGAGTTGATCGCCGTCTGCGCCTGCAGCAGCAGCCGCTGCACGACGCCGACCTCGGTTTCCGCCGGCAGCCCCTGGGACACGAGCTTCACGAAGTCCCGCGCCTTCAGCTCCGCCTCGCGGGTCATCTCCCACGCCGCCGACCAGCACAGCGTGCGCGGCAGCGGTTCGACGATGTCACCGATGCGGTCCACGAGCGTCGCGAGCGAGTCCGGGTCGAGCCGCATCGTGCAGTAGCTGAGGTCGTCGTCGTTGACCAGCACCAGCTTGCCGCGCGACACCCCGACCAGCGACGGCACCGGCGTCTGTTCGCCGGTCACGTCCAGCTCCACGCGGTGCGTCCGGACGATCTTCCCGTTCTCCTCGTCGTACACGCCGACGGCGACCCGGTGCGTGCGCAGCTCGCCGGCGCCCGGCTTCGCCCCGCCCTGCGTGATCGCGAACGAGGTGAACCGGCCGTCGTCGTCGACCGAGAACACCGGGCGCAACGGGTTCAGGCCGGTCGTCTCCAGCCACTGCGCGCTCCACCACGACAGGTCCCGCCCCGACGCCTCCTCGAGCGCTCCGAGCAGGTCGGCCAGCGTCGCGTTGCCCCACGCGTGCTTGGCGAAGTACACCCGCAGCCCGGACAGGAAGTGCTCCTGCCCCACGTACGCCACGAGCTGCTTGAGCACCGAAGCGCCCTTCGCGTAGGTGATGCCGTCGAAGTTGACCTCCACGGCCTGCACGTCCGGGATGTCCGCGGCCACCGGGTGCGTCGACGGCAGCTGGTCCTGCCGGTAGGCCCACGACTTCTCGATGTTCGCGAAGCTCGTCCACGCGTGGCGGTACTCGGTCGCCCCGGCCTGTGCCAGCACGCTCGCGAACGTGGCGAACGACTCGTTCAGCCACAGGTCGTTCCACCACCGCATGGTGACCAGGTCGCCGAACCACATGTGTGCCAGCTCGTGCAGCACGGTCTCGCACCGGCGCTCGTAGGCGTACCGGGTGACCCTGCTGCGGAAGACGTAGTCCTCGAGGAACGTCACGCAGCCCGCGTTCTCCATGGCGCCGGCGTTGAACTCCGGCACGAAGCACTGGTCGTACTTCTCGAACGGGTACGGCACGCCGAAGTTGCGGTGGTAGAAGTCGAAACCCTGCTTGGTCTCGGTGAACAACCGCTCGGCGTCCATGTGCTCGGCGAGCGACGCGCGGCAGTACAGGCCGAGCGGGATCGTGCCGTGCTCGTCGGAGTACTCGTCCCGCCACTGCGCGTACGGCCCGGCCACGAGCGCGGTCACGTACGTCGACATCCGTTTCGTGGTCTGGAAAACGTGACGGACCGCACCGGTGGGCTCTGGCTCGCTCGCCTCGAGCGGCGAGTTCGAGATCACCGTCGAGTCCCGCGGCGCGATCACCGTGAAGCGGAACGTCGCCTTCAGGTCCGGCTGGTCGAAGCAGGTGAACATCCGCTTCGCGTCGGCCGTCTCGAACTGCGTGTACAGGTAGACGCCGCCGTCCACCGGGTCGACGAACCGGTGCAGGCCCTCCCCGGTGTTCATGTACCGGCAGGTCGCGTCGACGACCAGCTCGTTCTCCTCCGCGACCGACGGCAGCGCGATGCCGTCGTCCTCGCGGTAGGCGGACACGTCGAGCGGTGTGCCGTTCAGCGTCGCGCTCTCGACCGACGTGGCGACCAGGTCGATCCACGTGTCCGCGCCGGCCTCCCTGCTCGCGAACCGCACGGTCGTGACCGATCGGAACGTGGTGTCGCCGGGCTTGCCGCCGCCATCCGTGATGTCCAGCTCGACGTCGTAGGACCGCACGTCCAGTAGCGCGGCACGCTGGTGTGCATCGTCACGGGTCAGGTTGGGCGGAGCCACTGGTCACCTCAGCTGTTCGGTACTGACAATCCTGTTCAACGCATCCAATCACTCAGCGGTGCCGTTTGGCCCGCCAGGCGGGAAGAACGGCAACAAGTCCGTCGTTTCCACCGGCATGACCACATCGAGCAAGACGAAGATCGATTTCTACTTCGACCCGTTGTGCCCGTTTGCCTGGATCACCTCGAGGTGGATTCTCGAGGTCGAGAAGCAGCGCGACGTCGACCTCCGCTTCCGCGTGATGAGCCTCGCGGTGCTGAACGAGGGTCGCGACCTGCCCGAGTCCTACCAGGAGCTCATGACCAAGGGCTGGGGCCCGGTGCGCGTGGCGATCGCCGGCGCACAGAACCACGGTGAGGAGGTTCTGCGCGACCTGTACACCGCGATGGGCACCCGGATCCACAACCAGGGCAACAAGGACTTCGACGTGGTCATCAAGGAGGCGCTCGCCGAGGTTGGCCTGCCGGAGGAGCTGGCAGAGGCCGCGCACACCGACGAGTTCGACGCGGCGCTGCGCAAGAGCCACCACGAGGGCATGGACCCCGTCGGCATGGACGTCGGCACGCCGACCATCCACGTCGACGGCGTCGCGTTCTTCGGTCCGGTGCTGACGTCGATCCCGAGGGGCGAGGACGCGCTCAAGGTGTTCGACGGCACGGTCGCGCTGGCGAGCTTCCCGAACTTCTTCGAGCTGAAGCGCACTCGGACGGGTGAGCTGTCCTTCGACTGAGCAAGGCGGATGTGACAGGCTGAGGAGCGAACCCGATGAGCGTGTCACATCACGGAGGACCGATGGCCGCCCCTACCGTCCAGCCCCACCACTTCGTCAACGGCACGTTCGCCAACGGGGACGGGGAGCGGATCGACGTCGTCAACCCGACGACGGAGGAGATCATCGCGGCGGTGCCGGCGGGCACCGCCGCCGAGGCCGACGCGGCGGTCGCGGCCGCCGCATCGGCGTTCGAGAGCTGGGCGGCCACCCCACTCGCCGAGCGGGTCGCGGCCGTCCAGCGGATCAACGACGGCCTGCGGGAACGCGCCGCCGAGCTGGCCGCGACGATCGTCGCCGAGGTCGGCACCCCCATCACGTTCGCGTCGAAGGTGCAGGTCACCAATCCCGTCGGCATCACGGCCGGCGTGCTGGCGGCGGTCGAGGCCGGCGCGCTCGACCCGGTGACGGTCGGCAACTCGACGATCGTGCGGGAGCCGATCGGCGTGGTCGCGGCCATCACCCCGTGGAACTTCCCGCTCCAGCAGATGGTCGCCAAGGTCACCCCGGCCCTGGTCGCGGGCAACACCGTCGTGCTCAAGCCGAGCGAGGTCGCCCCGCTGACCGCCAGCCTGCTGGCACACATCATCGCCGACGCCGGGCTGCCGGCCGGCGTGTTCAACATGGTCCACGGCACCGGCCCGGTGGTCGGCGAGGCGCTGGCCGCGCACCCGCTCGTGGACATGGTGTCGTTCACCGGCTCGACCCGCGCTGGCCGGCGCGTGGCCGCCGTCGGCGCCGAGACGGTCAAGAAGATCGCACTGGAGCTGGGTGGCAAGTCCGCGTCGGTCGCGCTGGCCGACGCCGACATCGTGCGGGCCGCCAAGATCACCGTGGCCAACTGCTTCATGAACAACGGGCAGGCGTGCAGCGCGCTCACCCGGCTGCTGGTGCCCGCCGACCGGCACGACGAGGCGCTCGAGGCGGCCGCCGCCGCGGCCGCGAAGTACGTGCCGGGCGACCCGGCCCTGGAGTCCACCCGGCTCGGGCCCGCGGTGTCGGCGGCGCAGCGGGACCGTGTGGTCGGCTACATCCGCAAGGGCGTCGAGGAGGGCGCCACGCTGGCGGCAGGCGGCCCGGACCCGGTGGAGGGCAAGGGTTTCTTCGTCCGCCCGACAGTCTTCGGCAACGTGAAGCCGGACATGACGATCGCGCAGGAGGAGATCTTCGGCCCGGTCCTGTCGGTCCTGCCCTACAGCGACGAGGCCGACGCGGTCCGCATCGCGAACGGGACCCAGTACGGGCTCGCGGCTGGCGTGTTCGGCGCCGACGTCGACCGGGCCAAGGCCGTGGCCGGGCAGCTGCGCGCGGGCCAGGTGGACATCAACGGCGCGATGTTCAACACCAGCGCGCCGTTCGGCGGTTTCAAGCAGTCCGGCAACGGCCGCGAGTTCGGCCGCTTCGGGCTTGAGGAGTTCACCGAGCTGAAAGCCGTCCAGATCTGACCGCGCCTCGCCCGCTCATCGCACGCTCCGAGCGGGCGGTCGTCGGTCAGGTGCCTGATGGTTCGCTCCGCAAGCTCCGCTCACTAGCGCATTCTGGCCAGCTCGTCACGTTGTCTTCGCACGAAGCCGACGTCCACCGGATCGCCGTGCCCCGGCACGACGATCGCGGGGTCCAGCGCGATGATCGCGTCGAGCGCCGCCGGCCAGTCGGACACGTGCGAGTCCGGCCCGATCGACGGCGGCGCGCCCTGCTCGACGAGGTCACCCGCGAACACCACGGCGACGTCCGGCACGTGCACGATCACATCGTGGTCGGTGTGTGCCGGACCGGGGTGGATCAGCGTGACCGTGCGTCCGCCAAGGTCCAGCAGCACCGACGAGTTGATCACCTCGTTCGGCGCGACCAGCTTGGCCGAGGCCAGGCGGTCGGCCTGCTCGCCCTTGCCCTCGGAGCGGTAGCGCGCCGACCACGCCCGCCGCTGCATGTCGCCTTCGGCCAGGATCACCGCCCGGCACCGCTCGTGCGCGATCACCGGAGCCGGTAGGAACGCCTTCGTGCCGAAGAAGTGGTCGAAGTGCGCGTGCGTGATCACCACCGACCACGGCAACGGCGTCACGAACCGCACCGCCGCCGCCATCGAGGCGCCGTGCAGTTCGTCCGTGCCCGTGTCGATGACCAGGCAGTGGGTGTCGCCCACCACGAGTCCGAGCGTCTGGTCCAGCTCGGCGTAGCGGCGCGCGTAAACGCCGTCCGCGACCTCCAGCCACCGGCCGCTCATTCCGCCCCCTCGCCCGCTCCGTGGCACCGGAACGCTCCGCAGGCTCCGCTCCACCGGCGCCCTCCGCGTTCGAGGCGGCGGCCTGGATACCGATGATTCGCTCCGCAAGCTCCGCTCATTGCTCGTACACACCGTCGGTCAATACCGGGACGGCCGTGCTGACGTCGATCTCGGTGGCCAGCGCCACGTCCTTGGGCACACCGGCGACCGCCAGCTCACGCCCGGAGATGGAGTCCGTCACCAGCTCCGCCACCTGCGCGGTCCGGTAGGTGAGCGCCGCCAGCGTCGCTTCCGGTGACGGCGTGGTCCGCCCGGTGATCGCGGCCACGATCGCGCCCGCGCCCAGGTAGTCCTCGATCGCCGGCCGCAGCGTGTCGCCGTTCTTCCACCGCTCGCCGGCCGCGACCACACCGATCGGCCCGTCCCCGGCCAGTTCGACGGCTTTCGCGGCCACCGCCGACGCGTTGCGCAGGCAGCCGGCCAGCACGGTCGCGCCTGACTCGGCGGCCGCGGCGGACAGGTGCGAGCCGTTGGCGGAGCTGATCGCGAGGAAGGTGCCGGCCGGCACGCTCCCCGCCAACGAGGACGGTCGTAACGTCCAGCCGGGGTCGCTCGTCGCGGTCGGCTGGCCGGCCAAGTTGACGAGGCCCGTGGGAATCAGCGTCGCGCCGGCGGCCCCCGCCACCTCGGCCGCGCGTTCGTCCCGCCAGGGCAGCGGAAGTACCCGCGCCCCCTGCTCGACCGCGACGTTCACCGTGGTGCTGAACACCAACACGTCCACGATGACCAACACCGCGCAGTGCGGGCCGAGCGCGCGTACACCGTCCAGGCCCCACTCGACGCGAAGGTCGAAGCCGTCCTGTTCGAAGACCGTCACCGGGCACATGCTTCCAGAACTGGCAGAATGCCCGACGTGCGTGTCTACCTGGGTTCCGACCACGCCGGCTTCGAGCTGAAGGCGCATCTCGTCCAGCACCTCCCGAGCGTCGGCCACGAGGTCGTCGACGTGGGTCCGGCCGTCTACGACGCCGAGGACGACTACCCGCCCTACTGCGTCGAGGCGGCCCGCCGCGTGCTCGCCGACGAAGGCAGCCTCGGCGTCGTCATCGGCGGTTCCGGCAACGGCGAGCAGATCGCCGCCAACAAGGTGCCCGGCATCCGTGCCGCCCTCGCCTACGACCTCAACACCGCGCAGCTGGCCCGTCAGCACAACGACGCCCAGGTGCTCGCGATCGGCGGCCGGATGCACAGCCTCGAGGACGCCACGGCCATGGTCGAGACGTTCCTCGCGACGCCGTTCTCCGGCGACGAACGCCATGCCCGGCGCATCCGGATGCTGGCCGAGTACGAGCGCACCGGCGAGCCGCCGGCGCTCCCGGGCTGAGCCGTGCCGGAAGGGCACACGCTGCACCGCCTCGCACGGCTGCACCAGAGGCGGTACGGCAAGCGTCCCGTGCTCGTCACGAGCCCGCAGGGCCGGTTCTCGTCCGCGTACGTGGACGGGCGGGTGCTGCTGCGTGCCGAGGCCTACGGCAAGCACCTGTTCCACGTGTACGGGCCGGACGCGATCGTCCACGTGCACCTGGGTCTGTACGGCGCGTTCGCCGAGCAGCCGCTGCCGACCACGCTGCCGGTCGGGCAGGTGCGGATGCGCATGGTGGGACAGACCCACTGGACCGACCTGCGCGGGCCGACCCGCTGCGAGGTGCTGAACACCGCGGAGCGTAAGGAGTTGCTGTCCCGACTGGGGCCGGATCCGTTGCGCCGCAACGCCGATCCGGCCGTGGCGTTCGCCAGGATCACCAGGTCGGCGCAGCCGCTCGCGGCGCTGCTGATGGAGCAGAAGGTGCTGGCCGGGGTCGGCAACGTGTACCGGGCCGAGTTGTTGTTCCGGCACAACGTGAACCCGTTGCTGCCCGGGCGTTCGGTCACCGAGTCGCTGTGGTCGGCGATGTGGACCGACCTGGTGGCGCTGATGAAGGACGGCGTGCGCAAGGGCCGCATCGACACGGTCCGCGACGAGCACCTGCCGCACGTGATGGGCAGGGCCCCGAGGGTCGACCGTCACGGCGGCGAGGTGTATGTCTACCGGCGCACGGACCAGCCGTGCCTGGTGTGCGGCACGCCGATCCGCAAGTCGGAGCTCGCGGCACGCAACCTCTACTGGTGCCCGACCTGCCAGGCCTGATCAGAACCCGCCGAAGTCGCCGCCACCGAAGTCGCCGCCGCCGCCCCAGTCACCGCCGCCGCCGTAGTCACCACCACCGGCGTCCCCGTAGTCGCCGCCGGCGTCACCACCGGCGTCGCCGCTCTCCATGGCGTCGGCCTGCCCGGCGTCGTAACCGGCCTCCCACGCGCCAGCGTCCGGGATGCCGTACATCCCCGAGAACATCGCGCTGAACAGCAGCATCGACCCGACGCCCCAGGCGCCGGCGACGAGCGCCGGCTTCCACCACGGCTCGCTGTACCAGCCTTGAGGCACAGGGCGGCCCGCCACGCGGCCACCGGGGTAGTAGTACGGCGTGTTGTCGCCCGCCCCGGGTGAGGCGGCGTAGTCGCGGCCCTCGACGCTGACGTTGCGGTCCTCGGTGACCTTGCCGGCCCGCTCGCGCTCCGCGTCCTCCGGCAGGTCCGGTCCGGGGTCAAGGCCCATGACGAGGCGGGCGGCACGCACGTAGTACAGGCCCTCCAGGGCGGTCTTGGTGACCAGCCGGGCCTGCTCGATCGTGGTCGCCTGCTCCATCTGCGAACCGGCCGCGTTGTAGCGCTCGGAGGCGTCGGCGAGCGCCTGCTTCGACGGCTCGTCCGTGCCGACCAGGTTCATCACCTGCCCGCCGAGCCGCTCCACCCACCGCCTGGCCTCGGCCTTGGCGTCCTCGAGCCGCTGTTGCTTGGCGTTGGCCTGGTTCTTCATGTAGGTCGCGCCCAGCGCGACCACCACGAGCACCAACACCACGAAGATGATCGTCCCGGTCATCGCACAACCTTCCGCAAAATGCCCTTGCCCGGACAACGGGGACGCTACGCCCGGAGTTCCATGGTCCGTGTGTGGTGGGGCGCTGGTCTGACCTATGGTGTCGGCATGGTGTTGCCGAGGGGAGTCGGCGCACCGCTGCTCGTGAGGGACGCGAACCCCGCCGACGCGGCCGCGATCGGTGAGGTTCACGCCGAGGCGTGGCGGGTCGCGCACCGCGACCTGTTCGACGGGCACTGGTTGCGCAGGTTGGTGGAGGAGCGCCGGCAGGGCTGGGCGGACGAGATGGCCGGCCGGACGTTCGAGCGGAACACGCTGCTGCTCGCGGAGCGCGGCGACCGCGTCGTGGCGTTCGCGTACTTCGGTCCGCAGGAGCTGTCGGACGCCGAGGTCTTCGACCTGTATGCGCACCCGTCGGTGTGGGGCAGCGGGGTGGCGTGGACGTTGATGGACGCGGCGTGGGACCAGATCGTCGAGGCGCGGCTCCGCCGGGTGCGGGCGTGGACGGTGGCGGGCGCCAACCGCGCCAGGCACTTCTACGAGTCGTTCGGCTTCAGCACGACGGGCCGCCGACGCGAACGCGACTTCGGTGACGGCCGCCCCGTGCTGGAAGTCGAGTACCTACGCACTACTCGATAACGCGGCCCGGATGTCGTCCGGGATTTCCAGCTTGCTCAGCGTCGACGGGTCGACGAACACGTGCCGGATCTCGCCGTCGGCCACCAGCCGGTCCCCGACCCGGAACTCCGGCTGGACGATCATGCTCGTGGTCCCGAGATGCTTGACGGGCATGGCGATGTCGAGCAGGTCGTCGAACCGCGCCGCGGCCCGGTACCGGATGGTGGCCTCGGCGACCACGACGTCCACCCCACGCGTGACCATGTCCTGGTAGAGCCCGATGCGATCCCGCCACAACTCGGTGAGGGCGACGTCGTAGTAGAAGAGGTAGTGACCGTTGAAGACGACGCCCTGCTGGTCACACTCGCTGTACCGCACCCGCAGCCGGTGGACGAAGACCGTCACCGCTTGTCCACCGAGCCGTCGGCGAGTTGGTGGGACACCTGGTCGGCCCCGACCAGCCGGTTGAGCGCGGCTGCCGCCTGAGGCGCCAACTGCCCGAAGACGACCCCGGCCCGCATGACGGGGTCGGCGACGTCGATCTCGGCCCGGTCGTTCCTGATGGCCTTGACCACGGCAGCCGCCACGTCAGCGGGCGACTTGGGCCGAAACCCGGCGGGCAGCGCGATGTCCTTGCTGGCCTCGTGAAACATCCCGGCGTCCCCGATAGGGCCGGGGTTGACGCAGGACACGCCCACCCCGCGCGGCCCCCAGTCCTGCCGAAGCGCGAGGGCGAACCCACGCAACCCGAACTTGGTGGCGTTGTAGAGCGAGGAAACGGGATTGGCGGTCTTCCCGGACAACGACGAGATGAACACCACGTGCCCCTGTCCGCGGGCCAGCATCCGCTCCCCGAGCAGCCGCGCGAGCGTGACCGGCGCCCGCAGGTTGACGTCCATGACACGGTCCAGCTGCTCCAGGGAGTACTCGGTCAGCTCACCGGTCCCCGGCACCCCGGCATTGGCGACGAGGATGTCGACGTCCTGCCCGATCTCCACGATCCGCTGAAGATCCTCCCGCCGAGCAAGATCAGCCACCACGGCCGTGCCCTCGACCTCCCCAGCGAGCGCGTCGAGCACCTCCGCCCGCCGCCCGGTGACCGTGAGCACACACCCCTCAGCGAACAACCGCCGCACGATGGCCTGCCCAAGCCCACCCGTGGCCCCGGTGACAAGAACGGACCGCCCGCGAAGTTCCATGGCCGGATGGTAGTGCGCCGAGGTCGCCGCTCGTGTCACCGAGTGCCGCCCCATCGCCCGGTCAGCCCGCCGGAATCTCGATCAAATCGCAATTGACGCCCATTTTTCAATGGATCATTTCGTGCTCTTGTGATCTCACTTGCCAACCTGGTATCCATATTTCGTCGCGTCGGACAGCGAGCGCTGGTGGGACCCCCGGCATTCAAAGCCAAGGGCGGATGCTCGCAACTGCGTCGACGGGGGAGGATATGAGTAGGGTTATGTCAATTTGACCTGTTCCGCGGTGTGCGACAACGCGCGCTGGTTGTCGCGCGCCCATTTTCCGAAGGAATTGATATGTTCACGCGTAGGAACGTTGTCATCACATTTTTCGTGTTGCTCCTCGGCGGTATGTTCGCCGCACCCGCGGCGAGCGCCGCTCCGGTTGACGTGGCGCCCCTGAGCTGTTCACATGCATGGACGGACGCCGACCCGTCCTCCGGCCTGCTCGTGCGGGGCACCGACGCGCGACTCAGACAAGCTCCGCACTTCAATTCCTGTGAGATCTTCGGCCTGATCCAGCCGAGCCACAGGGTCGATTTCCACTGCTGGGCCTTCGGTGACACCTCAAGCGGCATAAGCACATGGACCCACCTGCGCGTCCTCAGTGGCCCGAACGTGGGTAAGCAGGGATGGGTGCACGATTCCCTGCTGGTCGGCAACGGCAGCAATTCCTCCTGCTCCGGCCGAGCGGCCGACAAACCGTAGCGAGTACTGAATGTGGAGCCTCTGGGGCCGTGTCACCAGAGGCTCCACTGTGGTCAGGACTACGAGTAGTACGGCTCTGTTCGACCGTCGATGCCGTGGCGGATGCGAAGACGGATCGAAGGGTGGATGTCGAGCACGTCCAGCTCCTCAGGCGCCACCCACAGCACCTCGCTACTCTCGTCACTGGTGCGCGGCTCACCCCCTGTTGGCTCAGCGCGAAAACAGACGGAGAACTCCTGCCGAACCTCACCGTCGGTGAACTCGATCACATGCTCGGGGTCGCTGTAGACGCCGAGCATCCCCGTGACCTCGACCGCGACGCCGGTCTCCTCTATGACCTCCCGCCGCACCGCCTGCGTGAGCGTCTCGCCCAGTTCGAGCGCCCCACCGGGAATGGCATACAGATCGTTGTCCGTGCGCCGAATCAGCAGAACCCGCCCGGCCACGTCCCGAACAACCGCGGTAACCGCGACAACGATGCTGTTGGCGGCCGGTGCGTCCAAACTGCGATAGTGATCGATCCGCGCCATACCAAGTGCCTACCACGGCCGCCCACAGATCGACGCCCAAGAAGCACAGCGCCGGCGCTGCACATGTGTCCAACCGCTTAGAACAAGCAGTAAGACACCTGTGCCACCTGCACGCATGATCGCCAAGGGGCGGGATGACTTCCGCCGCTGATCTGGCACGGATCTGGCACGAACGCGCTTGAGCGGAGGACAGACGAGCGCGACGGGCGCAGAGGTGGAGCGTCGGGCATCCGGACGGGGTCCCGGGGGCGGAGTCCGCCGGGCAGGGTGTGGGCGAGTGAGCTGGGCGGGCGCACTCGGGAGCACGCAAGCGCGACTCGCGCAGAGGTGGAGTGTGGAGCACCGGGACGGGGGTCCGGGGGCGGAGCCCGCCGGGCGGGGTGTGGGGGCCGCGCCCCCACAGTGATGGCGAGTGAGCAGGGCGAGCGCACTCCGCGAGCAGGGGACACCCACGAACGAGCGGGTGACGGGAATCGAACCCGCATGACCAGCTTGGAAGGCTGGGGCTCTGCCATTGAGCTACACCCGCGTGCACCGCAACTGAAGGCGGCGCGCAGACAGCCTAGCGTGTCGCGATACTCTGTGTCCGTTGTCCCCGCCGTGGGGCGGCGGGCTGTGGCGCAGTTTGGTAGCGCATTCGCTTTGGGAGCGAAGGGTCGCAGGTTCAAATCCTGTCAGCCCGACTCGACTCTGGGAGGACTCTGTCCGCGGTTGCGGACCGGGTCGTCTCGTTGTGTCTTCTGGGGGCCAAGCCCCCAGACCCCCGGCCGGCGGGGCTCCGCCCCCCGGACCCCCCGGGGTCGGTCGCCCGGTCGCCCGGTCGCCTGGTCGGTGGGGTTCCGTCCCCGGACCGCCGTCCGGTCGCTGGTCGGCGGGGCTCGCCTCCGGACCCCGGTCCGGTCGCTGGTCGGTGGGTTCGCCTCCGGATCTCCGGTCGGACCTTGGGCATGCGAGACTCGCAGGTCGGCCCCGCTCGTCCCGAGATCCCGTGAGTTCCATAGACTCGCGAGAGCCCACACCATCGCTACCCAGGAGATCACGTTGAAGAGCACCGTCGAGCACCTGAGCCCGACGCGGGTCCGGATCAACGTCGAGGTGCCGTTCGACGAGCTCAAGCCGAACTTCGACCGCGCGTACAAGAAGATCGCCTCGCAGGTTCGTATCCCCGGCTTCCGGCCAGGCAAGGCACCCGCGCGGGTGATCGAGTCCCGGATCGGGCGCGCGCCGATCCTCGACGAGGTCGTCAACGAGGCCATTCCGGCCAAGTACATGCAGGCGATCACGGAGGGTGAGGTCCGGACGCTCGGGCAGCCCGACATCGAGGTCACCAAGCTGGAGGACGGCGACCACATCGCGTTCACCGCCGAGGTGGATGTTCGGCCCGAGATCACCGTGCCGGCCTTCGGTGAGTTGTCCGTCACGGTGGACGACCTCGAGATCAACGACCAGGAGGTCGACGAGCAGCTCGACGAGCTGCGGGCCAGGTTCGGCACCTTGGCCGGCGTCGAGCGCGCCGCGGAGAGCGGGGACTTCGTCTCCATCGACCTGTCCGCGACCGTGGACGGCGAGGAGGTCGAGGAGGCCAGGACCGCCGGACTGTCCTACGAGGTCGGTTCCGGCGAGATGATCGAGGGCATCGACGAGGCCATCACCGGGCTGTCCGCCGGCGAGGAGACGACCTTCACCACCAAGCTGGTGGCAGGGGACCACGCCGGGCGCGACGCCGAGGTGACGGTCAAGGTCAACACCGTCAAGGTCCGTGAGCTGCCAGAGCCGGACGACGACTTCGCCCAGCTGGCCTCCGAGTTCGACACGATCGACGAGCTGAAGGCCGACCTTCGCGAGCGGCTTAGCCGCGTCAAGAAGATGCAGCAGGGCGTCCAGGCCCGCGACAAGGTGCTCGAGGCGCTGCTCGAGGTCACCGACGTCCCGCTGCCGGAGAAGGTGGTCGAGTCCGAGGTGGAGGTCCGCAAGCACGACGCGGTCCACACGTTCGACCACGACGAGGCTCGTTTCGAGGAGTTCCTGACCTCCCAGGGCCGCACCCTGGAGGAGTTCAACAAGGACGTTCAGGACGACGCGGAGAAGGCCGTCAAGACGCAGCTGATCCTCGACTCGATCGCCGACGCCGAGAACGTGAACGTCAACGACAACGAGCTGACCGAGCGCATCATCTACCAGGCGCAGCGGTTCGGCGTCAGCCCGGACGAGTACGTGCAGCGTGCGCAGCAGTCCGGCCAGCTCGGCGCCATCTTCGCCGACGTGCGTCGCGGCAAGGCGCTGGCCTCGGTCGTGCGCCTGGCCACCGTCACCGACGCGAGTGGCAACGCGGTCGATCTGGAGGAGCTGTTCGGACCTCGTGAGGCGGAGGAGACCGAGCAGGCGCCGGTCGAGGACGCCCCGACCCAGTGACGCTCTGAGCGAACTCGGGCGGTGTCGGGCATTCGATGCCGCCCGCCTTCGTTAATGTCGGACATGACACCAGCTCAACCTCGCAACCAGAGCGGAGAAAGCAGGCAGACGTGACGCATCCACGGCAGACGCCCGACATGCGGTCGGGCACCGCAGGGCTCACCCTGAACGACTCGGTGTACGAGCGGCTGCTCCGTGAGCGCATCGTGTTCCTCGGTTCCGAGGTCGACGACGAGATCGCCAACCGGATCACCGCGCAGCTGTTGCTGCTGGCCGCGGAGGACCCGGAGAAGGACATCGTCTTCTACATCAACTCGCCTGGCGGCTCTGTCTCGGCCGGCATGGCGATCTACGACACGATGATGCTCATCGAGCCGGACGTCCAGACCTGGGCCATGGGCATGGCGGCCTCGATGGGGCAGTTCCTGCTCTCGTCCGGCTCTCCGGGCAAGCGCTACGCCCTGCCACACGCGCGGATCATGATGCACCAGCCGTCCGGCGGCGTCGGCGGCACGGCCTCCGACATCGCGATTCGCGCGGAGGTGCTCGGTAGGTGGAAGCTCGAGATGGCGCAGCTCACCGCGGAGCAGACCGGTCAGACAGTCGAGCGGATCACCCAGGACGCCGACCGAGACCGGTGGTTCACCGCGGAGGAGGCACGTGAGTACGGGTTCGTCGACAACGTCGTCTCCCGTGCCGGCCAATCGCCGAACGGCCACGCTCGCTGACCGGCCAAGGACTTGAGGAGAACCGACCAGTGAACAACCACTCTCCGCAGTCGCGGTACGTGCTTCCGTCATTCGTCGAGCGCACGAGCTACGGGGTCAAGGAGTCGAACCCGTACAACAAGCTGTTCGAAGAGCGGATCATCTTCGTCGGCGTGCAGATCGACGACGCGTCGGCCAACGACGTCATGGCGCAGCTGCTGTACCTGGAGTCGGTCGACCCCGACCGCGACATCCTCATGTACATCAACTCGCCGGGCGGCTCGTTCACGTCCCTGATGGCGATCTACGACACCATGCAGTTCACCCGCCCGGACGTGCAGACGTACTGCCTCGGGCAGGCCGCCTCCGCGGCCGCGGTGCTGCTGGCGGCGGGCACGCCGGGTAAGCGGTACGCGCTGCCCAACTCCCGCATCCTCATCCACCAGCCCGCCATGGAGGGCGTCTACGGGCAGGTCTCGGACCTGCAGATCCAGGCAGACGAGATCCAGCGCGTGCGGCGGCTCATGGAGGAGACGCTGTCCCGGCACACCAAACGGGACGCCGACCAGATCCGCCAGGACATCGAGCGTGACAAGATCCTGACGGCGGCGGAGGCGCAGGCGTACGGCATCGTCGACGAGGTGCTTCCTTACCGAAAGCTGTCGGCGAACCGCCCATAAAGACCAGGGCGTCGAGTGGCTCCGGACCGTGAGGTCCGGGGCCACCTGATCGGCCGAATCCGACAACTCGGCGGTCTGGTTCTCCCACTGAGTGGGGGTTGGCAGGTACCGTCGAAGGCAACAGGCACGATCGGGCCTCGAGTGGCGTGCGCGAGGATGTCACCAGGGGCCCGTCCAGGCCAGGACGATCCAGGCGTGTAACCCCGAAGCACGCCGGAGGGGACAGAGGTCAGCGGTCATGGCGCGTATCGGCGACGGTGGAGACCTGCTGAAATGCTCTTTCTGCGGGAAGAGTCAGAAGCAGGTGAAGAAACTCATCGCCGGCCCCGGCGTGTACATCTGTGACGAGTGCATCGACCTCTGCAACGAGATCATCGAGGAGGAGCTGGCCGAGGCCGGCGACGTCAAGCTCGACGAGCTGCCCAAGCCCGCCGAGATCGACGAGTTCCTCGACCAGTACGTCATCGGCCAGGACGAGGCCAAGCGCACGCTGGCCGTGGCCGTGTACAACCACTACAAGCGCATCCAGGCCGGGGACCGCGCCCGCCCGGAGGGCGGCAGCCGCGAGTCCCGCGAGGAGACCGTCGAGCTCGCCAAGTCCAACATCCTGCTGCTCGGCCCGACCGGCTGCGGCAAGACGTACCTGGCGCAGACGCTGGCGAAGCTGCTGAACGTCCCGTTCGCGATCGCCGACGCCACCGCGCTGACCGAGGCCGGCTACGTCGGTGAGGACGTCGAGAACATCCTCCTGAAGCTGATCCAGGCAGCGGACTACGACGTCAAGCGCGCCGAGACCGGCATCATCTACATCGACGAGGTCGACAAGATCGCCCGCAAGTCCGAGAACCCGTCCATCACCAGGGACGTGTCCGGCGAGGGCGTGCAGCAGGCGCTGCTGAAGATCCTCGAGGGCACCACGGCCTCGGTGCCGCCGCAGGGTGGCCGCAAGCACCCGCACCAGGAGTTCATCCAGATCGACACGACGAACGTGCTGTTCATCGTGGCCGGTGCCTTCGCCGGTCTGGAGAAGATCATCCAGGACCGCGTCGGCAAGCGTGGCCTCGGCTTCGGCGCCGAGATCCGCTCGAAGGCGGACATCGACACGGCGGACTTCTTCTCCGACACCATGCCGGAGGACCTGATCAAGTTCGGCCTGATCCCCGAGTTCATCGGGCGTCTGCCGGTCGTGGCCTCGGTGACCAACCTGGACAAGGTCTCGCTGGTGCAGATCCTCACCGCGCCGCGCAACGCGCTGGTGAAGCAGTACCAGAAGCTGTTCGAGATGGACGGTGTCGAGCTGGAGTTCACCGACGCCGCCCTCGAGGCCGTCGCCGACCAGGCGATCCTTCGTGGCACCGGCGCCCGCGGGCTCCGGGCGATCATGGAGGAAGTGCTGCAGCCGGTGATGTACGACATCCCGTCGCGGTCCGACGTGGCGAAGGTGGTCATCACCGAGCAGACGGTCCGGGAGAACGTGAACCCGACCATCGTGGCTCGCCAGCCTTCCCGCCGCGAGCGCCGGGAGAAGTCGGCCTGAGCATCCGCTCTGGCGTCGTGACCGAACTCGCTATGGGGTGACCATTCGGGCGTTGGCCGGCGGTCACCCCTTTTGCGTTGACGCTCCTGCCTAGGCCACGAACGGGTCCGCTGCTCTGCGGAACGCGCCCGGCTGCTCGACCCACGGGTAGTGGCCGCAGTCGTCGATGACCACCACCTCGCCGTTCGTGAACAGTTTCGCCGCCGCCAGTACCGGGGCCAGGCCTGTCGTGAAGTCCTGTGCGCCCGCGATGACGCGGACCGTCGCATCGGTCTTGCTCAGCAGCTGCGCGAAGTCCGGCGGCGCGGGCACGCCGAAGTAGGCGTTCACCGTGGCCAGGTCCGTCTTGCCCACCCGGGCGTGGGCCTGTTCCCTCTCCGTCCACAGTGCGTACGTCGCCGCGGCCGTGTCCGCCTGCCAGGCCTCGAAGTCGCTCTGTGTCTTCGGACGCCGGTGGTAGGCCGCCATCGCCTTTTCGAACGCCGGCTCGCCCCGCCGGTGCGCGGTGATCTCCGCAGCGTCCGACGGGGTGTCCGTCAGGTGGGCGGACGGCGGGGTGATCAGCAGCATGCTCGCCACGTTGTCCGGGAACTGCGCGGCGTACGCCATCGCCAACCTCGTGCCCGCGGAGTGCGCAACCAGGTCCAGGCGTTGCAGGACCAGGTGCCCACGCAGGTCTTCCAGGTCGCTGGCCTGCTCCCAGTACGATTTCGATGGACCGGGGGTTTCACCGACGCCGCGCAGGTGTGGGATCACCAGCTGACCGGGCAGCCCGGCCAGGTCGCCCAGGTAGCTCGGGTGCCGTCCCGCGCCACCGGCCAACGTGATCAGCGGCTTTCCCTCACCGGAGAGGTCGTAGTGCAGGGCGGCCCCGTCCTCGGTAACAAAGATCGGCATGGATTGACCATAACGCGGTGGAAGGATGGATCCCATGTCGTATGTGCTCCTGCTCCACGGACACATGGGGGCACCGCCTCCGCACTGGCAGAGCTGGCTGGCCCACGAGCTCGCCGAAACCGGGTGCGACGTCGACGTTCCGCAGCTCTCCGAACCGGACCGCCCCCGGCTGGACACCTGGCTCGCCGAGTTGCGGCATCATCTGGAGGCCGCGCCGCGTGACGTCGAGCGGATCGTCCTCGCGCACTCCTGCGGTGCCACCCTCTGGCTCCACCACGCGGCCCAGCTCACCGATGCCTCGCTGCGGTTCGACCGGGTGCTGCTCGTGTCGCCGCCGGGGCCGCGTTGGCACCACCCCGACGTGCACGGCTTCAGCCCCACACCGCTGGACGCCGCAGGCCTTCGGCGGGCCGCCGGGTGGACACAGCTCGTCATCGGGGACGACGACCCGGCCTGCACCGTCGACGAGGCCGTCGACATGGCATCCGCGTTGAAGATCGATCTCGACGTCATCCCCGGCGGGGTGCACCTTGACGGTGACGCCGGCTACGGGCCGTGGCCCGCGGTGCGGGACTGGGTGGCCGACAAGCACACCCGGATGGTCACGAACCGCTGACACGCGGCCGTGGTCATGTTTCGCAGGCCACGCCGTCGTCGTCCCGGTCCAGAGCCGGCCGATAGCCGGGTTCACCGCGGTACAGCGGCGCGGCCCCGGCGGCGCGGGCCGCGGAGCAGTTGGCGTAGTAGACGCCACCCCCTGGCGGGGCGGGCGGAGGCTGGGCCGGTGGCGGGGTGTAGGGCGCCGGCGGTGGAGTGTACGGCGCGGGCTGGGCGGGCGGTGGGGTGTAAGGGGCGGGCTGAACCGGCGGTGTGTAGGGCGCGGGCTCGACCGGGGGCGCCACGTCCGGCACTTCGGTTGTTGGCGCAGCGGGCGGCGGCGTGGTCGTTGTTGTGGTTGTCGTAGCCGACGGCGTTGTGTCCGTGGTCGTGGTGTCGGAGGTCCCGATGGTCGGGACTGGGTCCGACCCGGGTGCTGTGCTGCCACACGCGGTCACGGTAGCGAGGAGGAATGCCACTATCAGTACACGCTTCATGGCCCGGGGGTCGCGAGCGGTTAACTGGGTGTTACCACGATCGTGCGTTTATCACCCGGGGCGGTGACTAGACGTGACGCTAACCGGTGATGCGGTCCGCGTGTGTGTAGACGTTCATGCTGGTGCCGCGTAGGAAGCCGATCAGTGTGATGCCCTGTTCGTCGGCCAGTTCGACCGCCAGCGACGACGGCGCCGACACCGCCGCCAGTACCGGGATGCCGGCCATCGCGGCCTTCTGTACCAGCTCGAAGCTCGCCCGGCCCGACACCATCAGCACCGAGCCGGCCAGCGGCACGCGGCCGTCCAGCAGTGCCCAGCCGGTCGCCTTGTCGACCGCGTTGTGCCGGCCCACGTCCTCGCGGACCACCAGCAGTTCGCCGTCCGCGGTGAAGATGCCGGCCGCGTGCAGCCCGCCCGTCGACTCGAACACCTTTTGCTGTTCCCGCAACAGGTCGGGGAAGGTCGCCAGGGTCTCCGGGGACACCCGGCACGCGTCGGCCTCGGGTGAGAAGCGGGTCTTCAGCTTCACCGCGTCCAGTGCCGCCTTGCCGCACACACCGCACGACGAGGTCGTGTAGAAGTTGCGCTCCACGCTCGTGTCCGGCGGCTCCATGCCGGGGGCGAGTGCCAGGTCCAGCACGTTGTAGGTGTTGCGGCCCTGGTCGTCGAGGCTGTCGCAGTAACGGGCCGTGCTGACGTCCGCCGCCGCGCCGATGACGCCCTCGGTGAGCAGGAAGCCGTGTGCCAGCTCGACGTCGTGACCGGGGGTGCGCATGGTGACCGCGAGCGCCTTGCCGCCGACCCGAAGCTCCAGGGGTTCCTCGGCCGCGAGCGCGTCCTGACGGCGCCGGACGCCGTTCTCCGAGAGCCGCAGAACCGGGCGGCGAACGGTCACTCGTCCCATGCATACAGCCTACACGGGCGATAACAAGAACTCTTTAGAAAGAAGTCTTGTGCAAGAACTCTTGCGAAAGGTACCTTGTTAAGCATGGCGGACCGTAGGAACATCACCGACCCCAAGGCTCTCCGGGCGCTCGCGCACCCGCTGCGGTGGAAGCTGCTCGAGATCGTCGCTCGCGAGGGCACCGCCACCGCGACCCAGTGCGCCGAGGAGACCGGGGAGAGCGTCGCCAACTGCTCGTACCACCTCAACACGCTCGCGAAGTACAAGTACGTGGAGCACGCGGAGGGCGGTCAGGGGCGGGAGAAGCCCTGGCAGCTCGTCAGCCAGGGCCAGGGGTGGGACAGCAGCGCCACGAAGGACCAGGACTTCTCGCTCGCGGCCAACGCCGCCACCGGCGCGTTCCTCGACTACACGTTGACGCAGATGAGGGAACGTCACCTGACCGAGCATCTCGAGCCGGCGGACTGGCAGGAGGCGCTCGGTGTCGACAACACCAACGACTACCTCACCGCCGCCGAGGTGAAAGAGGTGCGCGACACGATCCGCGAGCTCATGAACAAGTTCCAGGGTCGCCGCACCGACCCCTCGCTGCGACCGGAGGGCGCTCGGTTCGTGAACCTCTTCTTCTCGACCACGGTCACGCCCGACAAGCCTTGACCCATCACTGATCTCAGCTGTCGTGGCACACGACAGCTCTCTTCGACCTGCCCGAAACCAGGAGATGATCATGGATCCATACAGCATGCTGCAACTGGCCACCACCCGGCGCGACGACTTCGTCCGGGAGGCCGCCGAAGACCGGATCGCCCGCGAGGTGCGGGAGAACACGGATGTCGAACCACGGCCGGCGCCCCGTGGTGCCCCGCGACTGCGGATCGCCGGATAGCGTGATGGTGTGACGGAACGCTACGACGTCGTGGTCGTGGGCGGTGGCCACAACGGACTGGTCGCCGCCGCCTACCTCGCCCGTGCCGGCAAGTCGGTGCTCGTGCTGGAGCGGCTCTCCCGAGTCGGGGGCGCCGCGGTCAGCGCAAGCCCCTTCCCGGGTGTGCCGGCCCGGCTGTCCCGGTACTCCTATCTGGTCAGCCTGCTCCCCAACGCCATCGTCGACGATCTCGGGCTGCGGATCGGCCTGCGTTCGCGGGCCGTCTCCTCCTACACGCCCGTGACGCGTGACGGGCGACCGCGAGGGCTGCTGGTCGAGCGCGAGCCAGGAGAGGCGACTGCGGCCTCTTTCCGGGAACTCACCGGATCGGACCAGGAATTCACTCGTTGGATGTCGTGGTACTCGTCGCTGTCCGACATGGCCGCGGCGCTCGCGCCCACCCTGCTCCAGCCGGTGCCCTCCCGTGCGGATTTTCGCGCGCTGGTCGCGAAACCGTTGTGGGAACAGGTTTTCGAGCGGCCCATCGGAGTGGCCATCGAGGAGACCTTCGCCGACGACGTGGTTCGTGGGGTCGTCGCCACCGATGCCCTCATCGGCACGCACACGTCGCTCCACGATCCGTCGCTGCTCGCCAACCGGTGCTTCCTCTGCCACCTCATCGGCGGCGAGTGGCGCGTCCCGGTAGGCGGCATGGGCGCGGTGACCGGCGAACTCTCCCGCGTGGCACGGGAAGCCGGCGCCGAGCTACGCACGTCCGCCCACGTGACGAAGGTGGACGCGGACGGCGTCACCGCCGAGGTGACCTACACCACAGGCGATGGCGAGCAGGTGGTCGCCGCCGACTACGTGCTCTCCGGTGTCGCGCCGACGGTCCTCGACCGGTTGCGCGGGCGGGATGCCACGCCACCGGCGGGCTCTCAGCTGAAGATCAACGTGCTGTTGTCGAGGCTGCCGCGGCTGCGCAGCGGGGTCGACCCGACGCAGGCGTTCGCGGGCACGCTCCACCTCGATGAGTCCTTTGTGGAGCTGGAAAACGCTTACACGGCAAGCAAGGTTGGCGCGGTGCCCGACCCGCTGCCCGGCGAGATGTACTGCCACACGCTGACCGATCCATCCATTGTGGACGGCCAATTCCACACGCTGACCCTGTTCGGACTGCACGTCCCGGCGGCGCTGTTCACGCGTGACAACGCCGGCCGCCGGGCTGAGCTCGTGGCCCGCTACCTGGCCGGCCTGAACCGCCACCTGGCCGAACCCGTCGAGGACTGCGTCGCCACCGACGAGGACGGCCGCCCGTGCATCGAAGCCCGCACCCCGCTGGATCTCGAGGACGAGCTGGCGATGCCGGGCGGCCACATCTTCCACGGCGACTTGTCGTGGCCGTTCACCGAGGACGGCGGCGGCTGGGGCGTCGAGACCGACGTGCCGAACCTGCTGCTGTGCGGCAGCGGCGCCCTACGCGGGGGCGGGGTCAGCGGCATCGGCGGCCACAACGCGGCTCGGGCGGTACTCAGTTCAGCTCGGCCTTGACCTGAGCGAGAGTGGGGTTCGTCAGCGCCTTGCCGTTGGGGAAGTGCAGCGTCGGCACGGTCTGGTTGCCGCCGTTGACGCTCATCACGAACTCCGCCGCTCCGGGGGACTGCTCGATGTTGACCTCGGCGTAGTCGATGCCCTCGCGGTCCAGCTGCGACTTCAGGCGCCGGCAGTAACCGCACCAGGTCGTCGAGTACATCGTCAGCTTCGCGGGCGCTTGCGTCATCACCACTCCTGTCGACAGTAAGGGTCTGCCGAACACAACGCGGAACCGGCAGTAAACATGCCCGGCGGTCCAGCGTCGCTCTAGTGACGACAGCCACCCGAGGGCGGCAGCGGAGAGGTGGGATCGAAGTAGGCGCCCGGCTCGACGTCGTCAGGCTGTTGGGTCACGGAGCGCTCGGTCGTGACCGGGGCGAGCAAGCCTTTCTGGTACGCGTCGCACCCGATCGAGTAGCCGAACCCCTCCGCCTGGTCAAACCACAGGCCGAGGCTGGTCGGCCGCCAGCGGTCGCCGACACGCAGGATGTAGTCGACGTCCGCCCGCACGACCACGATCGCGTTCATCGCGTCCACGAGCCGCAACCGCGCGGGAGGCTCGAAGGCGTACGCGAACACGTAGTTCGTGTGCACGACCAGCTCGCCCGGCCCGCCCTGCCGCACCGACATCGACCCGGACACCTTCGGCTCGACCGGCAACAGCGTGCTGCCCGGCGCGACGAGGCTCACCAGTGACTGCACCTCGGGCTCGCGTCCGTTGCCGAACAGCGGTTGCAGCTGCTGGTGTGCGTCCGGGGCGAGCAGGTCCAGGTACGCGGTGGGGTCGTGGTTCACGAGCATCCGGCGGTCGAGCCGGCTCGCGACCAGCACGTCCCGCACGAGCTGGGTGGCCTCGGCGACCTGCTCGGGGCTGAAAGCGCCGACGGGCTTCGGCTCAGGCGGCACGATCCCGGCCACGCCGTCCGGCCAGTCCGCGGCCGGGGTCGCGCCGAATGGCCTGCCGGTGTCGAACATCGCCGCCTGGTTGGTCTGGGCGGGCGCCGTGACGTCGTCCTGGCTCGGGGTGCCGGAGACCGGGTCGAACAGGGTGGTCCTGAACAGCAGCGTCGTCACCGCGCCGACCGCCAGCACGACGAGCCCTCCCGCGAACCAGCGACCACGGCGACGGCGTCGTTCGGCACGCAGCAGCTCGCGTACGTCCTCAGCGGCCGCACGCGCCACTGTGCCCGCCCAGTCGGTCTCGGTGACCTCCGGAGCCGGGACACGCTGCCGAGCCTTCACCTGCTCCCCACCCTGATCCCAACCAGGTAAAACGACAACCTTCCGGTGCCAAGCACATCGATTGCGCCCACCCGCGCGTTAACAAGCCGTGGTGTGAGGAACTCGAATGCGGACGCCCAAACGCGGTTCGTAGACTCTTCGAGCGTGACCAACACGGCATCGCAGCAGCCCAGAGCCCTCCCGCCGACCTGGGAGCCGGCTTCGGTCGAGGCGGATCTGTACCAGCGGTGGGTGGATGCCGGTTACTTCACGCCGCAGCCGGACAGCGACAAGCCGCCGTTCTGCATCGTCATCCCGCCGCCGAACGTCACGGGCAGTCTCCACATGGGCCACGCGCTGGAGCACAGCCTCATGGACGCGCTGACCCGGCGCCGCCGGATGCAGGGCTTCGACGTGCTCTGGCTGCCCGGCATGGACCACGCCGGCATCGCGACGCAGAACGTGGTGGAGCGGGAGCTCGCGAACGAGGGCAAGTCCCGCCACGACCTGGGGCGCGAGGCGTTCGTCGAACGGGTGTGGGACTGGAAGGCCACCTCCGGCGGCATGATCCTCAACCAGATGCGCCGCATGGGCGACGGTGTGGACTGGACCCGCGAGCGGTTCACGATGGACGAGGTGCTGTCGCGCGCTGTCCAGACCATCTTCAAGCGACTGTTCGAGGACGGCCTGGTCTACCGGGCCGAGCGGATCATCAACTGGTGCCCGCGCTGTCACACGGCGCTGTCGGACATCGAGGTCGAGCACTCGGACGACGAGGGCGAGTTCGTGTCCATCCGCTACGGCGACGGTGACCGGTCCGTCGTCGTGGCCACCACGCGGGCCGAGACGATGCTGGGGGACACCGCGGTCGCCGTCCATCCGGACGACGAGCGGTACCGCCACCTCGTCGGCACCGAGGTCGAGCTGCCGCTGACCGGCCGGGCGATCCCGATCGTGGCCGACGAGCACGTCGACCCGGAGTTCGGCACGGGTGCGGTCAAGGTCACGCCGGCCCACGACCCGAACGACTTCGAGATCGGCCGGCGGCACGACCTGCCCGCGATCATGATCATGGACGAGCGGGGGATCATCACCGCGCACGGCCCGTTCGAGGGGCTCGACCGGTTCGAGGCGCGGCCCGCGATCGTCGCGGCGCTGCGGGCGCAGGGGCGGATCGTCGCGGAGAAGCGGCCGTACGTCCACGCCGTCGGCCACTGCACCCGGTGCGGCACGGTGGTCGAGCCGCGGCTGTCGCTGCAGTGGTTCGTCAGGACCGAGCCGCTGGCCAGGGCGGCCGGCGACGCGGTCCGTGACGGCCGCACCACGATCCACCCACCGGAGCTCGCGAAGCGTTACTTCGACTGGGTCGACAACATGCACGACTGGTGCATCTCGCGGCAGTTGTGGTGGGGCCACCGCATCCCGGTCTGGTACGGGCCCAACAACGAGGTCGTCTGCGTCGGTCCCGACGAGGAGCCGCCGGGCGAGGGGTGGACGCAGGACCCCGACGTGCTTGACACGTGGTTCTCGTCCGCGCTGTTCCCGTTCTCCACTCTGGGCTGGCCTGACCAGACGAAGGACCTGGCGCGCTTCTACCCGAACCAACTGCTGGTCACGGGCTACGACATCCTGTTCTTCTGGGTCGCCCGGATGATGATGTTCGGGCTGTACGCGATGGGCGGCAGGCAGCCGTTCGACCACCTGTACCTGCACGGCCTCGTCCGTGACCCGACCGGAAAGAAGATGTCGAAGTCGCGCGGCAACATCATCGACCCGCTCGACTGGCTCGACGAGTTCGGTGCGGACGCCACGCGGTTCACGCTGTCCCGAGGGGCGAACCCGGGCGCGGACATGGCGATCTCGGCGGACTGGGCGGCCGGCTCGCGCAACTTCTGCAACAAGCTGTGGAACGCCACCAGGTTCGCGTTGCTGAACGGCGCGACCGTGGCGTCGCCGGTGCCGGCGCGCGACACGCTGACCGACGCCGACCGCTGGATCCTCGACCGCACCGAAGCGATCGTGTCCGAAGTGGACGAGCGGTACGAGGAGTACGAGTTCGCCAAGCTGTGCGCCGCGCTCTACCACTTCACGTGGGACGAGCTGTGCGACTGGTACCTGGAGATCGCGAAGGTCCAGATCGCCGAGGGTGGTGAGCGGGCCGAGGCGACGCGCGCGGTCCTCGGGCACGTCTTCGACGTCGTGCTGCGGCTGCTGCACCCGCTGATCCCGTTCGTCACCGAAAGCCTGTGGACCACGTTGACCGGCAACGAGTCCCTGGTGATCGCCGAGTGGCCCAAGGCGACCGGCGCGGCCGTCGACGCTGGTGCGGCCCGGCGGATCGCCGGCATGCAGAAGCTCGTCACCGAGGTCCGCCGGTTCCGCAACGACCAGGGTGTCAAACCGGGACAGCGGGTGCCGACCCGACTGTCCGGTGTGGACGAAGCAGGGCTTTCCGCGCTGTCGCAAGCGGTTTCCTCGCTCGCGCGGCTGGCGGAGCCCGGCGAGGGGTTCACCCCGGGCGCGTCGCTGGAGGTCGCGCTGCCGGACGGCACCGTCCATGTCGAAATGGATCTGTCCGGCACGGTCGACGTCGCGGCGGAACGCAAGCGTCTGGAGAAGGATTTGGCTGTGGCGCGCAAGGAGATGACGGGATGCGAGGCGAAGCTCGGCAACCCGAACTTCACCGACAAGGCGCCTGCCGACGTGGTCGCGAAGATCCAGTCCCGGCGGGACGTCGCCGCCGCGGACATCGAGCGGATCACCGCACGTCTGGAGTCGTTCGGTGACTGAGGCACTCGACGATCTCCGTCAGGTCGAGATCGAGCTCAACACCCGTTGGCCGGAAACGAAGATCGAGCCGACGCTGCAGCGGATCGGGGCGCTCGTCGACCTGCTCGGTGACCCCCACCGGACGTACCCGATCCTGCACATCGCCGGCACCAACGGGAAGACCTCGGTCACCCGCATGATCGACGCGCTGCTGACCAGGATCGGCCTGCGGGTCGGCCGGTACACCAGCCCGCACCTGCAGCTGGTGACCGAGCGGATCGCCATCGACGGCACCCCGATCGCGCCGGAGCGGTACGTCGAGGTGTACCGGGACGTCGAGCCGTACGTCGAGATGATCGACCGCGGCGCCGAGGTGCGGATGAGCAAGTTCGAGGTGCTGACCGGCATGGCGTTCGCGGCGTTCGCGGACGCGCCCGTCGACGCCGCGGTGCTCGAGGTCGGCCTCGGCGGCGGCTGGGACGCCACGAACGTCGCCGACGCGAAGGTCGCGGTGATCGCCCCGATCTCGATCGACCACGTGGAGTACCTGGGCGCCGACATCGCGGGGATCGCGAAGGAGAAGGCCGGCATCATCAAGGAGGGCTCGGTCGCGTTGCTGGCCGAGCAGCGGCCCGAGGTGATGGAGGTCCTGCTGCGACGCACGGTCGAGGTGGACGCCACGGTCGCGCGGGCGGGCATGGAGTTCGGCGTGCTGCGGCGGGACGTCGCCGTCGGCGGGCAGATGCTGAAGCTGCAGGGCCTCGGCGGCGCCTACGAGGAGATCTTCCTGCCGCTGCACGGCCCGCACCAGGCGAACAACGCGGCGATCGCGCTGGCGGCGGTCGAGGCGTTCTTCGGTGCCGGCGCCCAACGGATGCTGGATCAGGAGGCGATCCGCGAGGGCTTCGCGTCGGTCGTCGTGCCGGGCCGGCTGGAGCGAGTTCGTTCCGCGCCAACGGTTTTCGTCGATGCCGCGCACAATCCCCACGGCGCGCAGGCACTCGCGGACGCACTGGAGGCCGACTTCGCGTTCCGCAACCTCGTCGGCGTGGTCGGCGTGATGCGGGACAAGGACGTCCGCGGGATCCTGTCCGCACTGGAGCCGGTGCTGCACGAGGTGGTGCTGACGACGAACTCGTCGGACCGCGCCATGCCGGCCGAGGAACTGGGTGAGATCGCGACGGAGATCTTCGGCCCGGACCGGGTGGACGTTCGTCCCCGCCTCGACGACGCCGTGGAGACGGCCATCGCGCTGTCGGAGGCGGACACGGACGAGCCGCTGTCCGGGGTCGGCGTGATCGTCACGGGCTCGGTCGTGACCGCGGGTGAGACCCGCGCACTGTTCGGCAAGGAGCCCGCGTGA
Source organism: Actinophytocola sp. (assembly GCF_036378875.1). Taxonomy (GTDB): domain Bacteria; phylum Actinomycetota; class Actinomycetes; order Mycobacteriales; family Pseudonocardiaceae; genus Actinophytocola. The sequence goes on along the minus strand of NZ_DASUVO010000003.1, from coordinate 24,498 downwards.
CCACGAAGGACCCGATGAAGTCGTTCGTCAGCGTGATGGCGGCGACGCTGGTGCTCGAGGTCATCGTGGTCCTGCTGGCACTGCCGGTCGTCGCGAAGCTGGGCGACGGTCTGGCCACCTGGCAGGGCGTGCTGGTGGGCGCCCTGGCGCTGGCGCTGCTGCTGACCTGCGCGTTCCTTCGCCGGCCGTGGGGGATGTGGGTCGCGGCGGGCCTGCAGCTGGTGATGATCGCGTGCTGGTTCGCGGTGGTCGCGCTCGGCGTGCTCGGCCTGGTGTTCGGTCTGGTGTGGGCTGCGCTGCTGTGGATGCGCCACGACGTCGCCAAGCGCATGGCCGAGGGCCGGTTGCCGAGCCAGCAGACGGACTGAGGAAGGCCGCCAGCTAGGCTCCTCGTCGAGAAGTTCCCCTACAAAGGAGTACCCGGAGTCGTGAGCGAGCGCACCCTGGTCCTGGTCAAGCCGGACGGCGTCAGCCGTGGGCTGGTCGGCGAGGTCATCTCCCGCATCGAGCGCAAGGGCCTGACGCTGGCCGCGCTGGAGCTGCGCAACGTCGAGCGGAGTGTCGCCGAGCAGCACTACGCCGAGCACGCCAGCAAGCCGTTCTTCGAGTCGCTGCTCGAGTTCATCACGTCGGGCCCCCTCGTGGCGGCCGTCGTGGAGGGCGACAACGCGATCGCCGCGTTCCGCCAGCTCGCCGGCGCCACCAACCCGGTGCAGGCCGCGACCGGCAGCATCCGAGGCGACTTCGCGCTCGAGGTCCAGTTCAACATCGTGCACGGTTCGGACTCGCCGGAGTCCGCCAAGCGCGAGATCGACCTCTGGTTCCCGGGCGTCTGAGCCGGTAATCCGTCGGGGGCTTGGCCGAACGCGGCCAAGCCCCTTTCGCACAGCGGACAGTTAGCGCAGCCATCTACGCTACGGAACGTGGCTGAGGCCCTGGTCATCGCACGCGGACTGGTCAAACGTTTCGGCCAGTTCGCCGCCGTCGACGGCATCGACGTCGAGGTCCGGCATGGCGAGGCGTTCGGCTTCCTCGGCCCGAACGGCGCCGGCAAGTCGTCGACCATGCGCATGATCGGCTGCGTCTCGCCACGTTCCGGCGGTGAGCTGCGGGTACTCGGCATGGACCCCGACCGCGACGGCCCACGTGTCCGTGCCCGGCTCGGTGTCGTGCCGCAGCAGGACAACCTGGACGCCGAGCTGACCGTGCGCCAGAACCTGCACGTGTACGGCCGCTACTTCGGACTGCCCAAGGCCCACGTGCGGGCCAAGGCCACCGAGCTGCTCGCCTTCGCTCAGCTCACCGAGCGTGCCGACGACGAGGTCGAGGCACTGTCCGGCGGCATGAAACGCCGCCTCACGATCGCCCGCTCGCTGATCAACGACCCCGAGCTGCTCCTGCTCGACGAGCCGACCACGGGCCTCGACCCGCAGGCACGTCACCTGCTGTGGGACCGCCTGTTCCGGCTCAAGCACAGCGGCGTCACGCTCATCATCACGACCCACTACATGGACGAGGCCGAGCAGCTGTGCGACCGGCTGGTCGTGATGGACCGCGGCCGCATCGCCGCCGAGGGCAGCCCCGCCGAGCTGATCGGCCGCTACTCCACCAAAGAGGTGGTCGAGCTGCGCTTCCCGCCGGGCACGGACACCGACGCCATGGAACCCCGACTCGACGGCCTCGCCGACCGCGTCGAAGCCCTCCCGGACCGGGTCCTGCTGTACGCGGCGGACGGCGAGGCGGTACTGGGCGCCGTCCACATCCGAGGCGTGAACCCGATCTCGAGCCTGGTCCGCCGCAGCACCCTGGAAGACGTCTTCCTGAGACTGACCGGCCGCACCCTCGTCGACTAACCGCGTGTCCAACCACCCAGACCCGCGTGTCCAACACAACACACCGCTGAGTTCAACAAATCGCGACAACCCGATTTGTTGAACTCGCGGGTCCACAGCGTTGGACACGCGGGTCTCCTGTGTTGGACACGCGCGGGTTCAGGGCTTGGGGCTTGTCGACTCGCGGACTACCAGGTGGCAGGGCTGGCGGATCACGCCGGAGTGGTGTTCGCCGTCCAGGGCGGCGAACAGGTAGGACACCGCTGTCGCGCCCAGTTGTTCCAGGTTCACGTCCACCGTCGTGAGTGGAGGGCGGCAGTCGGCGGCGAACAGTTCCCAGTTGTCGAATCCGACGAGTGCCACGTCGTCCGGGACGCGGCGGCCCAGGTCGGCCAGTGCCTGTGCCACGCCGGTTGCCACCTGGTCGCTGCCGCAGAAGATCGCGTCCAGTTCCGGGTGTGCGGTGGCCAGCAGCCGGCCCGCCTGCCGGCCCCACGCCTGTGTCCACTCGCCGTACAGGGGTTCGCCGACCAGTGACAGGCCCGCCTCGGACAGCACGGCACGCAGCGCGGTGACGCGGTCGCGGGCGGCGCGGTAGCTCGACGGGCCCGTGATGTGTCCGATGTGCTTGCGGTTCAACGAAACCAGGTGCTCGGCGGCCAGCCGGGCGCCGCCCGCGTCGTCGGCAAGCAGCGACAGGTCGGACGGGTCGTCGGACTCGCCGTACACGTACACGACCGGCACGGGGATGTCCGCCGTGAGCGACGAGCGCATGTCGTTGCTGTCCCCGAGCACGATGAAGCCGTCGACCTGCCGCGCGAGCAGGGTGCGGATGTAGTGCCGCCGCCGGATGGGGTCGTCGCGGGCGTCGCAGAGCAGCACGGACATCTGCTCGTTGCCGAGTGCGTTCTCGACACCGAGCAGGATCGGGATGGCGAACCGGCCGCCGAGTTCGTCGGTGAGCAGCCCGATGGTGCTCGTGCGTCCCGAGATGAGTCCGCGGGCCAGGGCGTTCGGCTGGAACGACAGCTTCTCGGCGGCCGCCAGCACACGGCCGCGCGTGGCCTGGGCGACCTCGTCGCGGCCGTTGAGCGCCTTCGACGCCGTGGCCACGGACACGCCGGCCAGCCTGGCCACATCCGTGAGGGTGACCGACCCGGAACGCTGCCTCGTCAACCGCTGGCCTTTCATGAGACCTTTCGATGCTTGACACAACTCTAGCGGCAGTCCTACGGTCGAGGGGCCGAAAAGGTTTTCGGAGACTGGGTGGAGGCAGCGTGGCCGCGACACCGAGAGTCGAACCGACTGGCGGCTGCCCTGTTGTCCCGACCCAGGGCACGCTGCGCCCCCTCGGTCTCGGCGAGGTCCACCTGGTCGGCGGTTTCTGGGGTACGCGCCAGCAGATCAACAGCGACGCGACGATCGACCACGGCCGCGCCTGGATGGACAAGCTCGGCTGGACCGGCCACTTCGTGCAGGCCGCCGGTGGCGTGGGAGTCCGGCGCGGTCGGGAGTTCGCCGACTCCGAGGTCTACAAGCTCATGGAGGCCATGGCCTGGGACGCCGGCCGCACCGGCGACCAGGACCGCGACGCCGACCTGGTCGAGCTGATCAGCCTCATCGCGCCGGCCCAGGCACCCGACGGCTACCTCAACACCGCGTTCGGCGGTGCCGGACAGCAGCCGCGCTACAGCGACCTCGCCTATGGCCACGAGCTCTACTGCACCGGTCACCTGCTGCAGGCCGCGGTCGCGCATGGGCGGACCAACCCCGACAGTGACCTGCTCACCATCGCCTGCCGCGCCGCCAACCAGGTCTGCGACACGTTCGGCGCGACCGGCCGGTCCGGTATCTGCGGGCACCCGGAGATCGAGGCGGCGCTCGTCGAGCTGGCCAGGCTCACGGGGGAACAGCGTTACCTCGACCAGGCCGCCCTGTTCATCGACCGGCGCGGCTATCGCACACTGCCGGAGCCGCGTTTCGGCTGGGAGTACTTCCAGGACGACGAGCCGGTCCGTTCCGCGAAGGTCCTCCGTGGACACTCGGTGCGGGCGCTCTACCTGTCCTGCGGCGCGGTCGACGTCGCCGTCGAGACCGGGGACGACGAGCTGCTCGAGGCGGTCGCCGGCCAGTTCGACCGCACGCTCGCCCGCCGCACCTATCTCACCGGCGGCATGGGCTCCCGGCACGCCGACGAGGCGTTCGGCGAGGACTTCGTGCTCCCGGCCGACCGTGCCTACTCGGAGACGTGCGCGGGTATCGCGACGGTGATGCTCGCCTGGCGACTGCTGCTGGCCACTGGCGAGACCCGTTACGCCGACGTCATCGAACGCGTGCTCTACAACGTCGTCGCCACCTCGATCGGCGACGACGGGCGTTCCTTCTTCTACGCCAACACGTTGCACCAGCGGGAGCGGAGCGAGCCACTGCCGGCCGACCGGGAACGGCTGCACTTCGCGGCCGGGAGCCGCGCGCCGTGGTTCGAGGTGTCGTGCTGCCTCGCCAACATCGCTCGCCTGCTGGCGAGCCTCTCCACCTACACGACCACTGTGGACAGCGAGGGCGTGCAACTTCATCAGTACGCCAACGCGGTCGTGCGCACCCGGCTCGCCGACGGTCGGCGGGTGGGGCTTCGGGTGCGGACGGACTATCCGGAGACCGGCACTGTGGCGGTGCGGGTCACGGAGACGGCCGGCGGGCCGTGGGCGCTCTCGATGCGCATCCCGGCCTGGGCCAGCGGCGCCCGGCTCGACGGCGAGGTGGTCGAGCCGGGCGTCGCGACCGTCCGCCGCGAGTTCGCGGTCGGTGACGAGCTCCGGCTCGAGCTGCCCGTTCGTCCACGATGGACTTTCCCGGACCCGAGGATCGACGCCGCCAGGGGCTCCGTCGCGGTCGAGCGCGGCCCCGTGGTCCTGTGCGCGGAGTCGGCCGGTGACGACCAGGACAACCTTGATGACCTCACTGTCGACGTCTCCGTGCCACCGGAGGACGCGCCGGAGGGTGCCACAGTGCGTGGGCGGTTCACAGAGCCGGCTGGTGACGGCTGGCCCTATGTCCCAACGGAACCGCCCCCATGCAGATCCGACCCCGTACCGGTCCTCCTGGTGCCTTACCACCGGTGGGCCCGGCGCGGTCCATCCACCATGCGCGTCTGGCTCCCTCGGGGGTGAGACGCTTCCGGAGGTGACGAAATGCGTATCTCCACAGCGAAGTGGAGACCGCTTGCACTCGCCGCGATACTCGCCGGCGCGTTGCTGACCGCGGTCGCCGCACCCGCGAACGCCGCACAGACCATCGGGTTCCCGACGTTCACCGGAGCAGCGCCACCCGCTGAGCCGGTGCCGTACAGCAACCGGATGATGCAGGCGATGTACAACGCGGAAGCTGGTGGCACCGACTTCTGGATGGACCGGTTACTTGCCCGACGCGGCAACGATCCGGCCGGCAGCTGGCTGATGACCCGCGGCCGGACCGTCTACATGCGACAGCACAACAACTCGGTCATCGGGTTCGGCGGCCGCGTGGCCTACTACAACGAGTTCTTCAACTCCTTCTCCAACCAGAACGCCTACACCGTGGGCATCGGCTCCGGGTTCGCCGAGGTCGTCGCGGACCGGCTGCAGACGCCGAGCTACTGGAGCGGCACATATAACAACAGCGGGCTCGGTGTGCGGGCCAACGTGCGGAAGTTCATCACGAACAACAACGTCGCCGTCACCAACGTGTCGCTGACCAACACCGGCACGGCGTCCCGCACGGTCGCGATGACCGTGGACTCGCCGTTCACCCGCACCGCGGCGGGCGCGGAGCTGACCGGCACCCATGAGGTGCGCAACTCCCGCGGCGAGCGACTCACGACGATCTTCCCGCGCCTGTCCGCGCAGGGCCTGAACCCGGCCAACGGTGTGCTGACCGGCAATGTCACCGTCGCGGCCGGACAGACGGTGACGGTGAAGGTCCAGCTGGGGTTCGTGGCCAACGAGATCCCGGCGTCCCGCACCGAGTACGACCAGTACCGCGCGTTCTCGCCGACCGACGCGTTCGCCACGCACGTGCGGGCGTACAACCGTTGGTGGGCGGACAACATCCCCTACATCGACGTGCCGGAACCGGCGATCAAGAAGCACATCTACTACCGCTGGTGGCTGATGCGCTTCAACTACCTCGATGCAGACATCCCCGGCAACGACTTCCAGTTCCCCACCTCGATCGAGGGTGTGCTCGGCTACAACAACGCGATCGCGCTCACGGTCCCGATGTTCATCGACGATCTCAAGTACCTGCGTGACCCGATGTACTCGTACGGGCCGTGGGTGTCGACCGGCGAGTCCTCCGGCGGCGGGCGGTTCGTGGACAACCCCGGCGACCCGGAGAACTGGAGCAACAGCTACACCCAGTACATCGCCGAGGCGGCCTGGCGCAGCTACCAGATCCACGGTGGACAGCGGCCGATCGCGGCGAACCTGGCGCGCTACGCCGAGGGCGACGTCAAGGGCCAGCTCTCGTTCTACGACCATGACAACAACGGTCTGATCGAGTACGACTGGGGCGCGTTGACGGGCAACGACGCGGACGCGGTGTCCTTCCACTGGCGTGGCGGCTGGCTGGACCGCGCGGAGTCGGCCTACCAGTACAGCGGCGCGATGGCCGCGGCGGGCGCGTACGACATGCTCGGCAACACCGCCAAGGCCAACGAGATGCGTGGCATCGCAGACCGCATCCGCAACGCGATCGTGAACGTGCTCTGGAACCCGAACCGGCAGCTGTTCGAGCACCGGCACGTGGCCACCAACACGCTCGTACCCTGGAAGGAGATCAACAACTACTACCCGTTCTCGGTCGGCGCGATCCCGAACCAGCAGCCGTACACCAACGCGCTGCGGCTGTTCTCCGACCCCGCCCAGTACCCGCTCTTCCCGTTCTACACGGCGAACCAGTTCGACAAGGCGGAGGCGGCGTCGCAGGGCAACCCCGGCTCGAACAACTTCTCCCAGATCAACTCGACTGTCCAGTTCAGACTGTTCTCGTCGGTGCTGCGCAACTACACCCAGTCGCACATCACCGCGACGGACTACAAGAAGCTGCTGTACTGGAACGCCTGGGCCGCGTTCATCGGCGGTAACACGGCATGGCCGGACTCCAACGAGTACTGGTTCGACTGGAACCCGTCCACGCAGACCATCAACGGTCGCTCGTTCATCCACCACACCATCCTCGGCAGCAACAACTGGACGGTCATCGAGGACGTGGCGGGTCTGCGCCCACGCACGGACGCGAGGATCGAGCTGTCGCCGATCAACGTCGGGTGGGACCGGTTCATGGTCGACAACCTGCGGTACCGGGACCGCGACCTGACGATCGTGTGGGACGACCCAGCCGACGGCGTCGCCCGCTACCCGGGCGTGCCGCAGGGCTACTCGGGCTACATCGACGGCGTCCGGGCGTTCACAGTGGACCGGCTCACCCGCCTCACGTGGGACCCGGCGACCGGGCAGGTCACCTTGCCCAGCGGCGGCAACGTGCTGTTCAGCACCGGCATCGCGAACATGCGGGCACCGCAGGACGTGGTGCAGTCCGGCCCGCGCCTGCTCGACATGTTCCAGAAGGCCGGCGCCGACCTCAACTCGACGGCACCGAACCTGGCGCTGAACGCACCGGCGACGGCGTCGTTCACCGCGTCGGGCAGCAACACGGCCGCCGCGGTCAACGGCACCACGATCAGTGCCCCGATCTGGAGCAGCCGCGGCTCACCCAACGCCGAGGACTGGTACGAGGTCAACCTGGGCGCGGCCAGGCCGGTCGACGACGTGAAGCTGTACTTCTACCGCGACCGCACGACGAACGGCCTGGCGGAACCGGCGAGCTACCGGGTGCAGTACCACAATGGCACGACCTGGGTGGACGTGCCGAGCCAGGCCAAGACACCGGCCGTCCCGCGCGCCAACTACAACGACGTGCGGTTCCCGGTGCTCACGGCCCAGCGGTTCCGGGTGATGCTGACCCACCAGTCCGGCCGCAAGACCGCGCTCAAGGAAGTGCAGTTCTTCCGGACGGGCACGGCGGCACCACCGGTCAGCAACGTCGCGCCGTACGCGCTGGCCACAGTGGACTCCTCCTTTCGTTCCGCCGGGCAAGCCCGGCTGACAGGAGAAGTGAAGGACGACGCGCTGCCCCGTGGCGTGCTCAGCGCGAAGTGGACGAAGGTGTCCGGGCCGGGCACGGTCATCTTCACGGACCAGAACGCACCGAACACGCTGGCCACGTTCACCCAGCCCGGCGACTACACGTTGCGGCTCACCGCGTCCGACGGTGACCGCACGAGCGAGTCGACCGTGACGATCACGGCTGCCGCCGTTCCGTCCGTCGCCAACATGGCGACGGGCGGGGCGGTGTCCGCCTCGTACACCTCACCGTGGGAACTGGCCGACGCCGTCAACGACGGCGTCGATCCGCCATCCTCCAACGACGGCGACAACCGGCGCTGGGGCACCTGGCCAGAACAGGGTGAGCAGTGGATCGAGCTGGAATGGCCGAACCCCGTGCGGGTCAACGCTTCGGACATCTACTTCTTCGACGACGGCGGCGGGGTCCGGTTACCGGCGTCGTGGCGGCTCCAGTACTGGACCGGAGAATCCTTCGTGGACATACCCGCCACGTACGACGTGGCGGCTGACCGGTACGTCCACACCGACTTCGCCGGCGTGACCACCACCCGCATGCGGGCGGTGCTGCATGGCGAGACCGCGTCCGTCGGCGTGCTGGAGTGGCAGGTCCACTCCGAACCGTCGTCGGTCGAACCGCTGCGGCTGGACACCCAACAGGGTGTCCCGCCCGCCCTGCCAGCCACTGTCACCAGGGTCTACGCCGACGGGACGCGCGTGGACTCACCGGTCAGCTGGGCGCCCATGAGCCTCGCCCAGGTGACGCGACCGGGCAGGTTCATGTTGCCCGGTGCCACATCCGACATCCCACTCATCGTCGAGGCCACTGTCCACGTGCGACGCGGTGGCCAAGGAGGCTAGTCAACAATGAGAATGCGTGCGGCGTCGGCCGTACTGTTACTCGGCCTTGCCACGGCCTGTGGCAGCGACTCCGGCGACAGCGGTCCGGTCACGCTGACGCTGTGGACGCGTGCCGCCACCGAGGCCGTGTCCAAGGCCTACGCGGAGGAGTACAACAAGACCCACGACACCAAGGTCGAGGTCACGGCATTCCCGAACGAGGAGTACCCGGCCAAGCTCGCGTCGTCCGCACGGTCACTGCCCGACCTGTTCGCCGCGGACGTCGTGTTCGCCCCGCAGTACGCCGCCCAGGGCCTGTGGTTGGACATCACCGACCGGTTCGAGGCGTTCGACGCGCACGACCAGGTCGCGCCGGCACACGTCCGGGCCGGCACCTGGGAAGACCGCAACTACGCGGTGCCACACACCATCGACATGTCGGTGATGCTCTACAACAAGGACCTCTACACCCAGGCCGGTCTCGACCCGGACAAGCCACCGACGACGCTGGCCGAGTTCGCCGAGCACGCGCGGGCCATCGACAAGCTCGGCGGGGAGGTCAACGGCACGTACTTCGGCGGCAACTGCGGCGGGTGCGTCGAGTTCACGTTCTGGCCGTCGGTGTGGGCGGCAGGCGGGGACGTGCTCGACGACGACGGTCAGAACGCCACGGTCGACTCGCCGGAGATGGGCGAGGTCTTCGCGCTGTACCGCCAACTCTACGAGGAGGGCGTCGCGGCACCGGCCTCGAAGGACGAGGCCGGCCCGACCTGGCTCGGCGCGTTGCAGAACGGCACGATCGGCATCGCCCCCGGCCCGTCGGTGTGGCTGGGTCTCATCGAGGAGCAGTCCGACATCGAGATGGGCGTCGCGCCGATCCCGGGCGTCGACGGCGGCGAGTCCACGTTCGTCGGTGGTGACGCCATCGGCATCGGCGCCACCAGCGAGCACGCCGACCAGGCATGGGACTTCCTGGAATGGACCATGTCCGAGGAGGCGCAGGTCGAGGTCATCGCGAAGAACAAGGGTGTGCCGACGCGAACCGACCTCGCGGAGAACGAGCACTCGAAAGCGGATCCACGCATCGTGACCGTCAACAGCCTGATGGCCAAGGGAAAGACGCCGTACGCGCGGAACTTCAACGCCTCGTTCAACGACCCGCAGAGCCCGTGGCTGGAGACCGTTCGTGGCGCGTTGTTCGGTGACGCGGACAAGGCGCTGTCGGACGGCAACACGGCGATCACCGAGTCGTTGCGGCAGGGATAGGACGCATGGCCCGACCACTGGTGGCAACGAAGCCACCCCAGGACTCCACTGTGGACGAGACAGTGGAGGCGCCCCGGCGCCGCCGACTCGGACGGCGCCGGGCGCTTCAGGGGTGGCTGTACGCGTCCCCGACGGCCCTCATGGTCGGGCTGTTCTTCCTGGTGCCGCTCGTGCTCGTCGGGTGGATGTCCCTGCATCGCTGGCCGCTGCTGGGCGAACCCGAGCTGAACTTCCCCGACAACTACGCGGGCGTCGCGGACAACGACCTGATCGCCGACGCCGCCTGGTTCACCGCCAAGTACACGGTGGTGATCACCGTGCTGCTGTTCGTGCTGGCGTTCGGGCTGGCGCTGCTCGTGCAGCGGCGCCGGCGCGGCGTCGGCTTCTTCCGCACCGCGTTCATCCTGCCGATGGCAGTGGGTTTCGCGAGCGCGTCGCTGCTGTTCCTCGGCATGCTGAGCGACGAGATCGGCCCGATCAACAAGTTCGTTGCCTCACTCGGGCTGATCGACGGCTACACCTCGTGGACGAGCGGCAGCCCGAACTCCGCGCTCGGCTCCGCCATTCTCCTGGTGCTGTGGCGGTTCGCCGGCTTCATGATGCTGATCCTCCTGACCGGACTGCAGGCCATCCCGCTGGAGCTGTACGAGGCGGCCCGGGTGGACGGCGCGAGCCGCTGGCAGACGTTCCGGCAGGTCACGCTGCCGCTGATGCGACCGACAATCGCGCTCGTACTCACCCTGATGATCACCGGTTCGCTGCTCGCCTTCGACCAGTTCTGGATCCTCACTCGTGGTGGTCCGGACAACAGCACCACGTCGCTGGTCATGGTGATCTACCGCGAGGCGTTCGTCCGGCTCGACCTCGGCTCGGCGGCCGGCATCTCCGTGTTGTTGTTGCTGGTACTGGTCGTGTTCAACGTCGTGCAACTCGGCGTGCTGCGCAGGAGGTCCAGATGATCAATCGGATCACCGGCGCGGCGCTCGCGATCCTCTTCCTGTTCCCGCTGCTGTGGAGCGGCTGGGCGTCCGTGCGCACTGACTCCGGGTTCGGCTTCGAGAACTACACCCGGCTGTTCACAGAGGACGGCGGCATCGGCTTCCAGCAGATCTGGAACAGTGTCGTGGTGTCCGCGCTGACCGTCGCCGGAACCCTTCTCGTGTCCACACTGGGCGGTTACGCGTTCGGCCGGTTCCGCTTCCCCGGTCGGGACGTTCTCTTCCTGCTGACGCTCGCGATCCTCATGGTGCCCTACGCCACCATCCTCATCGCGCTGTACGTCCTGCTCGGCTGGCTCGGCCTCGACGACTCGCTGGTCGGGCTGTCGCTGGTGCTCATCATGTTCCAGCTGCCGTTCTCGCTCTTCATGATGCGCAACTCCTTCGAAGCCATACCGAAGGAACTGGAGGAGTCCGCGCTCGTCGACGGCTGTACCACCTTCACCGCGTTGACCAGGATCCTGCTGCGTGTCGTGCGGCCGGGCCTGGTCACCGTCTCACTCTTCGCGTTCCTGGTCTCCTGGAACGAGTTCTTCGCGCCACTGATACTGCTCAACTCGACCGACCAGTTCACCATGACGCTTGCCGTGGTGAACATGCGCACTGCCACTCACGGTTCGATCGACTACGCCGCGCTGGAGGCGGGCGTAGTGGTCATGGCCGTGCCGTGCCTGCTGCTGTTCGCGTTCATGCAGCGGAGCTACGTGCGCGGCTTCATGTCGGGGGCTCTCAGGGGGTGAAGGAGTTGCTATGCGCAGATTGTTCGTCCTGTTGTGTCTGGTGGTGGTCGGCGTCGCCGCCGGACCACTGCCGGCCGCGCACGCGTTGGCCAAACAGAGCCGCGTCCCGCGGTTCATCACCGACGCCGGCGCGTACACCGGTAACTTCCGCGAGTCGACCAACTTCGTGGTCCGCTGGGGCGACGCGGTCGACGTCATCCAGTGGGCGCGGGTCAACCGCGGCATCAACGACTATCCGGCCTACGTACTCGACAAGATGGAGAGAACCTACGAGTACTACAAGAACGTCGCCGGTTTCCACGACCCGGACAGCCTTTCGCCTGGCAAGGACTACCGGATCAACGTGTACCTGTGCGGCAGCTGGCGGAACAACTTCCTGCCGCCGGCGAACTGGGCGGGCACCGACGAGATAGGCGTCGGCCACATCTGCCTGCCGTACGACAAGTTCTGGGACGACTGGGTCGAGTCCCACGAGTACAACCACGTCCTGCAGGCGTACGCGAGCCAGCGCAACCGGCAGAACGGCTTCGGTGGCGGCTTCGGCTACGGCAACCCCAACGCCGGCCGCTTCTGGGAGGCGCACGGCAACTTCATGGCCCGCATGCGGCGCCCGGAGGTCGTGATCGGCTCGGGGTACTTCGGCAGCCGGCACCACTACCGGTGGCTCGACCAGATGACCTACTACGGCGACTGGTTGCTGCTCAACAAGCTCCGCGACACCTACGGCCTCCAGCAGATCCACCGGCTGTGGTACGAGGCACGCAACGGCGAGCACCCGATCCAGGCCATCAAACGCCTGTACGGGCTCAACCACACGCAGTTCGCCGAGCTGATCGGCGACTACGCGCGGCGCAACGTCGTCTACGACTACAGCGACGGAGCCCGGATCCGCAGCGACATCTGGCGCAACGGCGGGAACTACCGACCTGCCTACACGGTCTCCCTGGAGACGGTGAACCAGGGCAACGGTGACTACCGCATCCCCAACTCGAAGTCGCCGCAGCAGTACGGCTACAACCTGATCCAGCTGAACCCGACGCAGTCGGGCGGCCAGGTGACCGTGCGGCTCACCGGGAACGTGAACCCGAGCCTCGGTTCGGACTGGCGGTTCAGCCTCGTCGCCGTGCGGCCGGACTTCTCGGTGCGGTACAGCCCGCAGTTCGCCCCCAACCAGACCGCGACGTTCGCGCTGCAGTCGGGTGAGACCCACCTGATGCTCGCGGTCGCGGCCACGCCGTCGGTGCACGTCAACTATGCCGAGGGCGCGGCCATCGACAGTTTCCCCTACCAGCTCAACATCCGCGGCGCCACACCCGCGGCCGGCAACACGTGATCGGGAAAGGAGAAGACACAATGAAACGAATACTCACCATCCTCGCCGCGCTGATGTTCGTGGCCGGCACCGGAGTCGGCAACGGCACGACGGCACAGGCCGACGTGGGCATCCAAGCTTGGAACCCGCCGTCGAACCTCGTGACGCCACTGGACCAGGTGTGGCGTCACCAGGAGAGCACCTACGGCAACCTGTACGGGTTCCGCAACTACGGCTGGGACCAGGTCATGGCCAACCGCGGCTACCTCAACTTCTGCGTGCGGTGGGACTCCAACGCGAACGTGACGGCGGCGCAGCGCGACCAGATCCACGCCGCACTCACCCGCCAGGCGACCAAGTGGATGAACATGATGCTGGACAACGGCCAGCGATGGGAGAACTGGCCGTACCAGACCGTGCCGATCAAGGTCGTCGGCTGGGCGGTGCGGAACCGCTCCCAGCTACAGTGGACGGACAACTCGGTCGACATCTATGTCAACGACATCAACGAGAACGCGCCGCAGTGTTCCCGGGCGTGTGGCCGGTTCTTCCACCAGGACGGCAACTACTCGCAGTGCCCCGGCGGCGTGGCGCGGCACTACGACCAGTCGCTGTGGCTGACCTCCGGTTTCGGTGGCGGTGCCGGTGGTGACTGGGGCCAGCGGGTCGGCAGCGAGTACTTCCTGAACAACGTCAACGCCGAGAACATCCACATCTTCCTGCACGAGATGGGTCACACGTTCGGTCTGGACGACTTCTACGACTGGACGCCGACCGGCGTGTGCTGCTTCCTCATGAAGGCCGGCAGCGCGGCCCAGATCACCGAATTCGACAAGTGGATGTTCCGCGACTGGTGGCGTCACCTGAAGAGCAGGTACGGCCTCTGAGTTGATGCGCGCGTGCCCACGGCGGCGGGCACGCGCTACGTCAACAGGTCGAGCGCGGTCCGGCCGGACTGTCCACTGAGGTCCCAGTCGACCGCGCCGAGTAGCAGCGCGACCACCGCGTCGGCCAGGATGTTGGCTTCTTTCCAGCTGTGCCGGGGATGGCCGCCCGGTCGCACCCGGTAGCGGAGTACGAACCCGTCGAGCATGGCCTGCAGCACGGACGCCAGCTTCTTGAAGGTCCACTCAGGACGCAGCACGAGGTCGTGCTGGACCGACAGCGAGTGGTAGAGCCGCAGCCAGGCCCGCATGGCGGTGTGTGAGCCGGGGGCCAGTGCCTTCGCCAGGTCCGGGTGGCGGGGGAGCAGCGGGCCGAGGTGCAGCACGAGATAGCTGCGTGGGTGCTGGACCAGGCTCGTCAGCAGTTCGTCGGTGATGTCGGCGATGAGCTGCGACGTCGTCCCGTCCGTGTGTTGTCGTGGTTGCGGGATCTCGGTTTGCTCGCGCAGCAACGCGTACACGACCGCGTCGGCGAGGAAGTCCCCGCGCGTCGGCCACCGGCTGAAGAACGCCCGGCGCCGCGCGGCCTCGCCGTTCCACGACGGCGCGAGGCGGATGACGTCGTCGGTACGCAGCCACTCCAGCGCCACCGGGAAGCTGATGTGACCGAGTCGTTGTGACTGGTCCGGGCCGATCGGTTCCGCCTGCAGGTAGGCGTCCATGAGATCGGCTGCCACGGAAAGGAAGCCCACTGCCGTCGTGTCATGACGGGATGGGCGCGCTCGCAGAACCAACCCTGTTGGCCTTTCGTCCATGGCGAAACCAAGAGAATATTGCCCTACGGCAACGGAAAAGGCTGCCCGGCGAAAGAGTGAAGCTCGCGCGCCGATTGTCGCGGAATGTGTTTACCATCGGTTATGTCCGGCGGACGTGTCGTCTCCCCGGTGCACGCGATGCTGATCGTCGTCGAGGGGACGTGGACCTGGTATCGGCGTAACTGGCGCGCGACCGTGGTCTCCAGCGTCGTCCAGCCGGTGCTGTTCCTGCTGGCGCTGGGTTTCGGCCTCGGCTCGCAGGTACGGCCGACCGAGGCGACCGGCGGGCTGAGCTACGTCGTGTACCTCGCGCCCGCGCTGCTCGTCGCCACGTCCGTGCAGATCGCCGCGTTCGAGTCGACCTACCCGGTGCTCTCCGCGTTCAAGTGGCAGCAGACCTACCTCGGCATCGCCGCCTCACCCATCACGCCCGGCCAGATCTTCGGGGGTCACCTGATGTGGGTGGCACTGCGACTCGGCGTGTCCGGTGCGGCCTACCTGGTGGTCGCAGCGCTGCTTGGCGCGCTCACGAGCGTCGGGGTGGTCGTGTCGCTCCTGGCGTCCGTGCTCACCGGGCTCGCGATGTCCGCGCCCGTCGCCGCCTACTCCGCCACCCTGGAGACCGAGGGGCAGCAGTTCAGCGCGCTGTTCCGGTTCGTCGTCATGCCGATGACGCTTTTCGCCGGCACGTTCTTTCCGGTCGAGCAGCTACCGACCGTGCTGCGACCGTTCGCCTGGGTGACGCCGCTGTGGCACGGCACCGAGCTCGGCCGCGGTGCCGCGTTCGGCGGGCTGTCGCCGCTGGCCGCGCTGGGACACACGGCGTTCCTGCTGGCCGTGGTCGGTGTCGGCACGTGGTTCGGTGTCCGGACCTTCTCAAGAAGGCTGGCCGCGTGATGGCCGGGTTGTTGCTGCGGGTACTGCCGACCGGGATGTACGTCGGCCGGTCGCGGGTGCTGGTCGAGCGGGCGCTGCTGGTGAACCGGCGGGCCTGGCTCACGATCGTGTCCGGGTTCTGCGAGCCGCTGTTCTACCTGTTCGCCATGGGCATCGGGTTCGGCGCGCTGGTGGGGGACGTGGTCGGTCAGGGTGGCCGGACGGTCAGCTACGTCGAGTTCGTCGCGCCGGCTCTGCTGGCCGCCTCCGCCATGAACGGCGCCGTGTACGACGCGACGTTCAACATCTTCTTCAAGTTCAAGTACGCCAAGCTCTACGACGCGATGCTGGCGACCCCGCTCGGCCCGATCGACGTGGCCATCGGCGAGATCGCGTGGGCACTGTTGCGGGGCGGCCTGTACGCGGCCGGCTTCCTCACCGTGATGGTGGCGATGGGGCTGGTGGCGTCGGCGTGGGTGATCCTCGCGCTGCCGGCCGCGCTGCTGGTGGCGTTCGCGTTCGCCGCGATCGGCATGGCGTGCACGACGTTCATGCGGTCCTGGCAGGACTTCGACCTCGTCCAGCTCGCGCTGATGCCGATGTTCCTGTTCTCCACGACGTTCTTCCCGCTGACCGTCTACCCGCCGGTCATCCAGGAGGTGGTGCGCTGCCTTCCGCTGTACCACGCGATCGAGCTGATGCGGCAGCTGCGCTCCGGAGTGGTGGACGTGGGGATGCTGGGCCACGTGGCGTACTTCGTGGTGATGGCCGGCCTGGGTGTGGTGGTCGCGGCTCGCCGGTTGGGGGTCCTGCTGCTCCGATGAGCAGCAGGACCCGTGGTGCTCAGAACAGGGGATCGGTGATCGTGATGCCGAGTCGCGCGCCGAAACCGGCGTAGAGCGCGAAGAGGAGCAGAGCGGCGCCGGCGAGTGCGATGTCCTTCTGGAACTGGATCATCTCGGTCTGCTTGGCCATCGCGTCCGTCTCCTTCCAGAACGGATGCATCAGGACCGCGGTGGGGACCAGGAACACGACGAGGAGGAGCGCGCCGAGGTCCATCCAGAGCCCGAGCAGCACCAGCAGACCGCCGACGAGGATCAGCACACCGCTGCCGAGCACGGCGATCTTGGCCTGCGGCACACCCTTGGAAGAGGCGTACCCGGTCATCGCCGCCGCCTGGGAGAGGTGGCCGAACGCCGACCCGAGGAACAGCGAAGCGAAGAGAATCCGACCAATGAGAGCAACCACATCCATGCCGACCTCCGTCGAAGGGAATGGTTCAGGGTTCAACTATCCCGCCGGGGGATCGCGATCGCAACACGGCTCGGGGGTTTACCCTTGGGGCACTATGAGCGTTGAGTCCGTCTTTCCCCAGCTGGAGCCGTTGCTGCCGAGGGTGTCCAAGCCGGTCCAGTACGTCGGTGGGGAGCTGAACTCCACGGTCAAGGACTGGGACACCACCACGGTGCGCTGGGCACTCATGTACCCGGACGCCTACGAGGTCGGCCTGCCCAACCAGGGCGTCATGATCCTGTACGAGGTGCTCAACGAGCTGCCCGACGTGCTGGCCGAGCGCACCTACGCGGTGTGGCCGGACCTCGAGAAGCTCATGCGCGAACACGGCGTGCCGCAGTTCACGGTGGACGCCCACCGCCCCCTCGGCGCGTTCGACCTGGTCGGCGTCAGCTTCTCGACCGAACTCGGCTACACGAACCTGCTCACCGCGCTTGACCTGGCCGGCATCCCGCTGCACGCCACCGACCGCGGCGACGAGCACCCGCTGATCATCGCCGGCGGTCACGCGGCCTTCAACCCGGAGCCGATCGCCGACTTCGTCGACGCGGCCGTGCTCGGCGACGGCGAGGAGGCCGTCCTCGAGATCACCGACCTCGTGCGTGCCTGGAAGCAGGAGGGGCGCCCGGGTGGTCGCGACGAGCTGCTGACCCGCCTGGCCGAGACCGGCGGCGTGTACGTGCCGAAGTTCTACGACGTCAGCTATGACGATGGCGCCCTGAACCCGGTGGTCCCCAACCGCGACCGCGTCCCGGCGACCGTGGCCAAGCGCACCACGATGGACCTCGACGCATGGCCGTACCCGAAGAAGCCGCTGGTGCCCCTCGCGGAGAGCGTGCACGAGCGGATGAGTGTGGAGATCTTCCGCGGCTGCACCCGTGGTTGCCGCTTCTGTCAGGCCGGCATGATCACGCGACCCGTGCGTGAGCGTTCCATCCAGGGCATCGGCGAGATGGTCCACAACGGACTGGAGGCGAGCGGCTTCGAGGAGGTCGGCCTGCTGTCCCTGTCCAGCGCGGACCACTCGGAGATCGCGGAGATCACCAAGGGCCTCGCGGATCGTTACGAGGGCACGAACACGGGCCTGTCGCTGCCGTCCACGCGCGTTGACGCGTTCAACATCGACCTGGCGAACGAGCTGTCCCGCAACGGCCGCCGCTCGGGTCTGACGTTCGCGCCGGAGGGCGGCAGCGAGCGGATCCGACGTGTCATCAACAAGACCGTGTCCGAAGAGGACCTGATCCGGACGGTCAGCGCCGCGTACGCCAACGGCTGGCGGCAGGTGAAGCTGTACTTCATGTGCGGCCTGCCGACCGAGACCGACGACGACGTGCTGCAGATCGCGAAGATGGCGCAGGAGGTCATCCGTGCGGGCCGCAAAGCCAGTGGCCGCAAGGACATCCGCTGCACCGTGTCCATCGGTGGGTTCGTCCCCAAGCCACACACCCCGTTCCAGTGGGCGGCGCAGTGCGACCCGGACACCGTGGACGACCGCCTTCGCAAGCTGCGGGACGCGGTGAACTCGGACCGTGGCCTCGGCCGCAACATCGGCATGCGTTACCACGACGGCAAGCCGAGCCTCATCGAAGGCCTGCTGTCCCGCGGCGACCGCCGGGTGGGTCGGGTGATCGAACGCGTGTGGCGCGAGGGTGGCCGCTTCGACGGCTGGAGCGAGCACTTCTCCTACGAGCGCTGGACGTCGGCCGCCGAGGCTGAGCTGGAGCCGCTGGGCGTGAGCGTGGCGTGGTTCACCACCCGCGAACGCACCGAGGACGAGGTCCTCCCGTGGGACCACCTCGACTCGGGCCTTGACAAGCAGTGGCTGTGGGACGACTGGCAGGACGCCCTGTCCGAACAGGAACTGGACGACTGCCGCTGGACCCCCTGCTTCGACTGCGGCGTCTGCCCAGCCATGGGCACCGACATAGAAATCGGCCCGACAAACAAGAAGCTACTCCCCCTGACCCCGGCCTAACCCTCCGCGAGTCGCGCGTTGGGCCCCCGCGAGTCGCGCTTTCGGCCCCTGCGAGTTGCGTTTTCGTGTACGCCCGGGTGTTCCCGAAAACGTAACTCGGGGGTGCTGAACGCGAGACTCGCCGGGGCTGAACGCGAGACTCGCGGCGCGTCAGTTCTCGCTGACCGCGGCCGTGGCGTCGACCAGGCCGTGCCCGTAGAACCCGTTGTACGGCTCGTAGCCCGTGCAGTAGGCGTCCTGCGCGCCGGTGCCGTCCAGGTCGTAGTCCGCGGGACACGGCAGCGGCTCGGCCTGCTCGGTGAGCATCTTCGTGAGCGTCTGCGGCGTCGCGTCCGGGTGCTCGGAGGCGAGCAACGCGGCCACCCCGGTCACGTGCGGTGCCGCCATCGACGTGCCGCACAGGCTGTCGTAACCACCCGGCACGGTCGACAGCACGCAGGAGTCCTCCTCCTGCTTGCCGCCGGACGGGTCGTAGGCCTTCGGCTTGGTCTCGCCCCCGGGAGCGGCCACGTCGACCACGCCGAGCCCGTAGGAGCTGTAGCTCGCCTTCAGCTCGGTGCGGCCCACCGCGGACACCGCGACCACGCCACGGAGACCGGCCGGCAGCACCCCGCAGCTGTCGTCGAGCGTGCGCCGGCCCGACGTGACGGGGTCGTCCGCCGTCCGCCCACTCGGGTCGGCCAGGTCGGCGCCCTCGTTGGTCGCCGCGGCGACGGTCAGCACGCCGTGCTGCGTGGCGTTGTCCACCGCCCGCCGGATCGACTCGTACACCACGTGCTCGCTGCCCCGGTCGCACGTCATGAGCCACGGGTCCACGAAGTAGCTGTTGTTGGTCACTTTCATGCCGTTGGCGGTGGCCCACATCAACCCGCACACCGCGTACTCCGGGAAGATGTAACCGTCGTCGTCGACCACCTTGACCGACGCGATCCGCACCCCCGGCGCCACGCCCGACGTGCCGCGCCCGTCGTCGGCCGCCGCGATCGTGCCGGCGACGTGCGTCCCGTGGGGGAACGTGGTCGGCTCCCACGCCTCGGGCGACGTGTCGGCCTTCCCGGTCAGGCACCCCGCGGACGCCGCGGGGTCCAGCGCGCCGGTGAGATCGGGGTGGTTGGGGTCCACGCCGGAGTCGAGGACGCCGACCAGCACGTCCCTGCTGCCCTGCGTGACCCGCCGCGCCCGGTCCGCGCCGATCATCGTCATGTCCCACTGCTCCGCGGCCCGGTCGGCGCCGTCCACCTCGGCGGGGTCGACGGTGACCGCTTCGCCGGCCTTGCCGGAGCCCTGCCTGCCCCGCAACTCCCGCTCGGCGCTGAACGCCCGGTCGGGGCCCAGCCGGTCGGAAAAGCTCGTGTCGGTCGAGTTGGCCACCGCGACCGCGATCTCCGGGTAGTAGACCGCCAGCACGCCGCAGGCGGCCGCGATCTCCGCGGTCGCGGCCGGCTCGCTGGTGCCGGGAGCGAAGATGACGAGGTAGCGAAGGTCCGCGCTGCTCGACGAGCACGCGTCACGCGGTGGGTCCTCGGCCTGGGCGCTCGCGTTCCCTCCGGTCGTCACGAGGGATGTCGCGAGCACCAGGGCACTGACCGCTGCCACCGGTACACGGCGCAGCAGAGGCACAGGTGACCTCCAGTTGTTGGGGATGCCGGTCCGGGGGCGCCGGCACTCCAATGTCCGGACGGTAGTCAGACAGCTGCTTTCCAGACAAGCTGGTCGGATGAATTGGCGCTGGGGGTACGGTGCCAGCATTGGTGGAGCTACACCACCGGACCGGCCGGATACCCCCAGAAGGAGTAACGCTGACCAGCGACGACCGCCCGAACCCGTCCGCCGCGCCGGTACAGAAGCTACGGCTTCGCTACGCCAAGCGCGGTCCGCTGCGGTTCACTTCACACCGTGACGTGGCCCGCGCCTTCGAGCGCGCGCTGCGCAGGGCGAAGGTGCCGATGGCGTACTCGCAGGGCTTCAACCCGCACCCGAAGATCTCGTGGATCGGCGCCGCGCCGACCGGGGTGGCGAGCGAGGCCGAGTACGTGGAGATACAGCTGGTCGAGGTGCTGGAGCCAGACGAGCTGGTGCGGAAGCTGGACTCGGCCATGCCACCCGGCATAGACCTGCTGGAGGCGGTACCGGCGACAGCGCACGACCCGCTGGCGGACCGGATGGAGGCCAGCCAGTGGCGGTTGGAGCTGCCCGGCGTGTCGCCCGACACGCTGCGCGCCGCGTTCGCCCGCCTGCTCGAGGCCGAGGTCGTCGAGGTCGAACGCCTGACCAAACACGGAATGCGCACGATGGACGCACGCTCCGCGATCGTCTCCGGCTGGGTCGAGGATGACCCGGACGAGTCTCCTTTGACCACTCCGACCGAACCGTGTGGGATACTCGTGGTGGTTGTGCGGCAGCTGACACCTGCAGTGCGACCGGACGACGTGCTGAGCGCGCTCCGCGTCGTCGCCGCTCTGGAACCGCCGGTGCCCGCGAAGGCGACCCGGATGGCCCAGGGACGGCTCGACGACTGCGGAGGTCTGTCCGACCCGCTGGCCCCGGACCGGGCCGCGCGGGCCTCGGCGTCCAGGTGACGCCCGGCGCGACGTCATGACTGACCTGCCGTGCTGGCCGGGTTCGCGCCCGGTAGGCATGGCGAGAGGCGAGGATTCCCGTTGCCGCGGCGACGGTGATTGAGGCAAACACGCTTCACCGGAGGAGCACGGTGGAGCTGGACAACGAGGCCCCTGTGCGGCCGCGTCCGAGGGAGCCGGTGTCACGGCGCCGGCCCTACGGACGCGCCCGGGGGTGAAGGAGCTAAATGTCGGATATGTCGACGCCTGCCGGAAACCCCGGCGGGGACCCCACCACACCCATTGCTGAGTCGCTGGCCGAGCTGCCGGCCCGCATCCGCGTCCACGCCCTCGCGAAGCTGCTCGGGCGTAGCAGCCGCGAGGTGCTGGCCGCTGTCACGGATCTCGGCGCCGACGGCCGCAGCGTGCAGTCGAGCATCGACCGGGAGCTGGCGCTTCGGGTCGCCGAAGCCCTCGGCGTGACCACAGAGGCCCCTGAGGCGGAGGCCGCGGACTCCGCTGGTTCGCAACCGCCGGCCGACCAGGCCGCCAGCGCGCCGGCCGCGAGCCCGGCTCAGCCCGCCGACGCGCCGCGGTCCCCGGCGTCCGAGCCCGTCGACTCGGCGCAGGATTCGCCGCGTTCCTCGGGCGCCGCCGCCCCTGCCGGCTCGGCTCAGCCCGCTCGGTCCGCGGGCAGGGCGCCCAGTTCAGCCCAGCCGTCCCGACAGGCCGGTTCGCCTCCGGCCGCCGGCTTCCAGTCGCCGGGCGGCCCCCAGACGCCCGGGTTCCGCCAGTCCGCCGGTGCCCCGCCCGCCGCGGGCATTCCCGGGTTCTCCGAGCCGAGCCGTGGGAGCGCCCCCGCTTCCGCGGAATCACCCGGTCGGGTTACCCCGCCCGCGCCGGTGTTCGCGTCCGCCTCACCGCTCTTCCTCCCGCCGGAGCCGCCCGTGGCCCCGCCTCGCCCGACCCGTCCGCCGGCAGAGCCGGAGGTCGTCGACGAGGAGGTCGAAGAGGTCGAGGACACCGAGGACACCGACGACCAGGCTGCCGAGGAGACCGACGAGGGCAGGCCGCGCCGCCGTCGTGGCCGCCGTGGCCGTGGGCGCGGCAAGGGCGGTCAGGACGACGCGACGGCCGACGAGGTCGCCGAGGACGAGCCGAAGCCCGACAAGGCGGAGAAACCGGACAGGCCCAGCAGGCGTGTCAAGGCCAAGGAGGAGCCCGAGGCCGAGGACACCGAGGAGGAGTCGGCCGAGGGTGAGGACTCGGCGACCCGCCGCCGCAGGCGCAGGCGTCGCCGCCGGGGTGGCGCCGAGGACGAGCCGAACGGCAGCCCGACCGACGACGACCCGCCGAACACGGTCGTCCACGTGCGTGAGGCCCGTGAGGCCCGCGAGGACAAGGAGAAGTCCGAGTCCGACGGTCGGGACGAGGTCCGCAGCGTGCGCGGCTCGACCCGGTTGGAGGCCAAGCGCCAGCGCCGCCGTGACGGACGCGAGGCCGGCCGCCGCCGCGCCCCGATCCTGTCCGAGGCGGAGTTCCTGGCCCGCCGCGAGGCCGTGGACCGGGCCATGGTCATCCGCGAGCGCGGCGACCGCATCCAGATCGGCGTGCTCGAGGACGGCGTGCTCGTGGAGCACTTCGTCACCACGGCCGGCAGTGGTTCCCTGGTCGGCAATGTGTACCTGGGCCGGGTCCAGAACGTGCTGCCGTCGATGGAGGCCGCGTTCGTCGACATCGGCCGGGGCCGCAACGCGGTCCTGTACGCGGGCGAGGTGGACTGGGACGCCGCCGGTCTCGAGGGCAAGGCCCGCAAGATCGAGCAGGCGCTGTCGACCGGCGACAGCGTGCTCGTGCAGGTCACGAAGGACCCCGTCGGGCACAAGGGCGCACGCCTGACCACGCAGATCTCGCTGCCGGGCCGCTTCCTCGTGTACGTCCCCGGCGGCGGCGCAACGGGCATCTCCCGCAAGCTGCCGGAGAACGAGCGCCGCCGGCTCAAGGACGTCCTCAAGCGCGTCGTGCCGGAGGACGCCGGTGTGATCATCCGCACAGCGTCCGAGGGCATCAGCGAGGAGGAGCTGGCCCGCGACGTCCGACGTCTGCAGGCGCAGTGGCAGGTCATCAAGGACAAGACCGAGGGCACGAACGGGGTCCGCAAGGTCGGCGCGCCGTCGTTGGTCTACGAGGAGCCGGACCTGCTGGTCAAGGTGGTCCGCGACCTGTTCACCGAGGACTTCTCCGCGCTGGTCATCCAGGGCGACATCGCGTGGGAGACCGTCGACGCCTACGTCCAGCACGTGGCCCCCGAGCTGGCCGACCGCCTGCGCAAGCACGTCGCCAACACGGACGTCTTCGCCGAGTACCGCATCGACGAGCAGCTGCTGAAGGCCCTGGACCGCAAGGTCTGGCTGCCCTCCGGCGGCTACCTGGTCATCGACCGCACCGAGGCGATGACCGTCATCGACGTGAACACCGGCAAGTTCACCGGCTCGGGCGGCAACCTCGAGGAGACGGTGACCAGGAACAACCTGGAGTCGGCCGAGGAGATCGTCCGGCAGCTCCGCCTGCGCGACATCGGCGGCATCATCGTCATCGACTTCATCGACATGGTCCTGGAGTCCAACCGCGACCTCGTGCTCCGCCGGCTGGTGGAGTGCCTGGGCCGCGACCGCACCCGGCACCAGGTCGCTGAGGTGACCAGCCTCGGCCTGGTCCAGATGACCCGCAAGAAGATCGGCACCGGCCTGGGGGAGGCCTTCACCACCGAGTGCCCGCACTGCCACGGCCGCGGCGTCGAGATCCACGACCTGCCGGTCGACTCCCAGCGCCAGGCCGACGGCGGCACTCGCGACTCCGGCCGTGGCGACTCCGGCCGCGGAGACTCCGGTCGCGGCGCCGGCGGGCGCCGTGGCGGCAACCAGGGCGGCGGGAACGGCGGACGGAGC
>NZ_DASUVO010000002.1:0-207149 GCF_036378875.1 Actinophytocola sp. | reverse complement strand
GCTATCCAGCTTGAATAACCAGATCGCACGCTTCGTGCTACGCATGCTGGACACAGACGCCCGGCGGAGAGAACAGATAGCAGTAGCCGACGAATGCCGCCTCGGCGGCCGATTGGTGAATCTCGGCTACGCATTGCAGGACCGAGCAGTCCACCGCGCCGCAGGACGCCACCGGGATGGTGGGCCCATCACGGAAACGCCCTGCGACGGAGGACTTGCGAGGACGCAACTGACGAAGAAGTGCTGACAATTGCACCCGTTCAGGCACTTGTCAGTTGTGGGTCATGTCCGGCACGATGCCATTGTGCGTCATGCCAGGAGGATCAGCGCTCGCGGTAGCACCTACCGCGAGGGTCATGACCACGGACGCCACCAGGGCGACCACTATCCGCGCGACTCTCATCTTGCCTCCTATTTCCTCTTCCACTGGTTTGGGACAAAAGAAGGGATCGCGCGGATAGGCATGCACTATCGTTGCGGAGGGTAGGGTTCGGGCCCAAACTATACAACTAAAGAAAGGATGACATACCTTTAGGAAATACAGCAAGTAACGGCTAATAACCGAGAGTTAACGAACGAGCAACAGAATGAGTACGAACTCGGTTGGCGTAACATGGTCGCCAACCGTTGTTCCCTGCCTCGGCAAGCAATACTGTCGAGGTATGCCGAGTGATGCTAATGCACTCGTCGGCCGTGACGTCGAGTTGTCCCGACTCGTCGGATGGCTCGACGAGCTGGCCTCAGGCACCGGCCACGCAGTGTTGATCGAAGGCGAACCCGGCATCGGCAAGTCGTCTCTCGCACGGGCCACTGTGGCCGCGGCGGAGCAACGGAACTTCGCCACCTACTGGGCCGAATGTGACGAGCTCGGCCGCGCGCTCCCACTGCAGCCCCTCCTCGAGGCCCTGGTGGTCAAGGAGTCGACGGAACCACGTCTAGACACCATCCAGCGCCTGCTCCGTGGCGAGCTTGCGAGCACCGTAGATCCGGCCATGGCGGCTGCTGAACAGATGCTTGCCCTCATGGCAGAGCTGTGCAGTGCGACGCCAACAGTGTTGATCGTCGACGACCTGCAGTGGGGAGACCTCTCGACCATCAGCGTGTGGGAATGGCTGGCTCGTTCGGTGGACCGATCAGCTCTGTTACTGGTCGGCATCGTGCGCCCGGTTCCCCAACGCGACGAGCTTCTCGCCATCCGGCGTGTGGTGGGCGCTCACGGAACCCTTCGGCTCGAAGGCCTGCCGGAACAAGCCGTCACCGAGCTCGTTGGTGCGATCTCCGAAGGCAACCCGGGCACGAACCTGATGCGCCTGGCCAGCGAAGCGGGCGGCAACCCGTTGTACCTGACCGAGTTGATGGACGCGCTACTGCGTGCTCAGCGGCTGACAGTGACTGACTCCGGCGCGGTCGACGTGATCACTGGTCCGGTACCAGACTCACTTGTCGCGGCGATCACCGACCGGCTGGACTTCCTACCTACAGACGTCCGCAAAGTGTTGCAGGCGGCGGCTCTACTCGGAGTCGAGTTCCTGGTTACCGACCTGGCGATCGTCCTACACCGCAGGGTCGCCGAGCTCGTGCCGGCAATTGACGAGGCTCGAACGGCCGGTGTGTTGAAGGATCTCGGCGAGAAACTGGCGTTTCGACACCCTCTCATCCGCGGTGCACTCTACGACGACATCGCCGCCCCGCTTCGACCGGCGTGGCACGGCGACGCGGCCAAGGCACTCGCCGAGGCGGGTGTGCCGACGCCTCGGGTCGCGCGCCAACTGCTACACGCGATCAGCGTGCCGAACGCAGACCCGCTTGACGAGTCACTCTTGAACTGGACCGTCGATGCGGCTCCATCACTGATCGCCCAGGCACCCAAGGACGCCATCGCATTGCTACGACAAGCATCCGGGCGATCCCCCGCGAGCACACCCCGTGGCGCAAAGCTCGTGTGCCGGTTGGCAGAGGCGCTGTACCGCGCGGGCGAATCCGATGAAGCTGTCGAAGTCGCCACGCGGGCCATGGCCGTGGTGGCCGATCCCGACCTCCTTGTCGATCTACATTGGACTGTATCGCAATGCCGGGCAATGCTGGGTCGGTCCGACGAGTCGCTGGAAGCATTGGAGCGTGCACACTCCTTGGCGGACATCTCCGCACAACAGCGGGCCCGCCTTCTCGTGCTCACCGCACGCGCGCATCGTGACCTCGGCGAGGTGTCGGTCGCCGGCAACGTAGCCGCCAAGGCACTGGCCACCGCCGAGGAAGCCGGGGACACCTGGGCACTGGGCTGGTCCCTGCATGTGCTGACCGTGGTATCGATCATGCGGGGCGATGTCGCAATGGCATTGCCCCTCTTTGATCGGGCACTGGACGTCGTCGGGGACGACCCCGCACTCACGGACCTGCGACTGCTGTTGCAGATCAACAAAGCTGTCGCCCTGGGCGATCTGGACCGGTACGACGAGGCGTTGGGGACCGCTACCAAGGTACGACAACTCGCCGATCGAACGGGCAGTCTCGTGCGGTTGGCGCAGGCGCAGACCGCGTTGGGAGAGCTGCTGTTCGAGGTTGGACGATGGGACGACGCACAGGCCGAGATCGAAACCCTCCCCGATGCCTTCAAGGATCCAGGGGCCACCTGTTGTGATCGCGGTATCGCGGCGGTGATCGCGTTTCATCGGGGTGACGCGGCTACCGCTCGGCGGCATCTTGGTTTGGCGGCGCCGAGTGCTGAGCAGATCGGGAACCGGGTCGTTTCGTCGTTGACGTTGGCTCGTAGTCTTGATCATGAGGTGGCTGACCAGCCCGTTGAGGCGCTCGCCGTGCTCACGGATCGGGTGGCCGGGGACGCGGAGGAGCTCGACGAGGTAGAGGATCTGCTGCCCGAAGCCGCTCGGCTCGCCGCTCATACCGGGAGTGCGTCGGCGGCCGCGGATGTCGCTGAGCAGGCCGCGATTCTCGCTCGGCGGTCGCAGGTGCCGCATCGGCTGGGGACCGCCGCTTACTGTCGTGGGTTGTTGGAGCGGGATCCCTTTCTGTTGCAGCACGCGGCGGACCGGTACCGGGACGCCGGCCGGCCCTTGTTGCGGGCCAAGGCACTCGAAGCCGCCGCCATCGGGTTTGCTACTCGGGGGGATCGGGACGCCGCACGGTCTGCTTTCACCCGTGCCGACGAGCTCTATGACCGGCTCGGCGCCAACTGGGACCTCGCTCACCTGCGGGCCCAGCTGCGCCAGCACGGTATTCGGCGCGGGCCGCGGGCCAAGCACCGGCAGGCTCAGGCCGGCTGGAACAGCCTCACGCCCACCGAGACGAAGATCGCCGGGATGGTTGCCGAAGGCATGTCCAACCGGCAGATCGCCGAACAGCTCGTGCTGTCACCGCGGACCGTCGGCACGCACGTGTCGCACATTCTCGCCAAGCTCGGTGTTCGGTCACGCATCGACATCGCGCGGGAGGCCGCCGAGAACGACCGGATCGCGAACTAGTTCGTCCTGGTAGCGCGGTGGTTTGCCGCTGTGCCACGGCAACACCTTGCCGAACTGGACCAACTCGCCGTACTTCGCCGGATCCAGCGGGTCCAGTATCAGGTCCACGACCGGGCGGGCCGACCGCGCCGGGGTCAGCGCCTGGCTGAAGTCGCTGAACCACGGCCGCGACGCCCGCGTGTCGACGAGGCCAGGGCACACGGCCGCGACGAGGGTGCCGTCAGGCACGTCGCGGTCCCGCCGGGTCGCCGCGACCGCACGCACGGCCGCCACCTGGGCGACCTTCGACGGCACGTTGATCCACCCCGGCCAGCCCTTCTCCCCCGCGATGCCGTCGTGGATGGCCGCCCGCCAACCCTCGACGACAGCCTCCACCTCGTCGAGGGTCGCGCCGTCGAACACCGGGTGCAGCCGGGGATCCAGGCGGCCGAGCGTGCCGAGCGCGCTCGCCACCACGATCAACCTGCCGCCCGGCGGCAACGTCGGACCGAAGGACCGGAGCACCGCGTGTGTGCCGCCGTTCGCCACCGCGATGAACTCGTCCGCCTGCTCGGACTGCGGACGGTCCGGCACGAGCGGACCGATGGCATTCGAGATCACGATGTCCGTCCGGCCCAAGGACGCGGCCAACTCCGCGACCGCGCCGGCATCGGTCACGTCCAGCACCCGGCCCTCGACCCGGCTGCGGGCACCGGTTCGGACCCGATCCGCCGCGGCCGCCACCCGCGCGGCGTCGCGGCCGGTCAGCAGGACCAGATCCGTCGGGTCCAGTCGTGTCGCGAGCTCCTCGACCAGTGCGTAGCCGATGCCCTGGTTGGCCCCGGTGACGATGGCGATCCGTGTCATGGGCACGACGCTATGCGCTTCGCTAACATGCGGCCAACGACAGTTCGGCAATCGTGGTATGCGTTATCGTCATGGATCTGTCGATCACTGTACTGCGGGTGTTCCGTGAGGTCGCCGAGCGCGGCACGCTCACCGCGGCGGCCACCGCACTGGGTTACACACAGTCGGCGGTGTCCCGCCAGATCGCTGCCCTCGAGCACGCGACCGACGCCATCCTGCTGGAACGTCGCCGCGACGGGGTGCGCCTCACCGCGGCCGGGCATGTCGTGCTGCGCCGTGCGGTCACCGTGCTCGCCGAGCTCGACGCCGCGACCCGTGAGCTGGCCGGACTGCCCGCCGAGGGCGGCACGGTGCGACTCGGCTGGTTCGCGAGCGCCGGCGCCGTGCTGGTGCCCCGGGCCATCGCCGCACTGCACCGCAAGCACCCGGCGATCACCGTCACGACACGCGAAGGCGGCACGCCTGCGCTGGTCCGCGCCTTGCGCGCCGGCACCCTGGACATGGCCGTGCTCGCGGCGGCCCCGCCGTTCCGGCCGTTCGACACCGAGTCTCCACCGCTGAGGGTGATGACCTTGACCGAGCGAAGCCTGTGCGTCGCCGTGCCCGCCACGCACCCGCTCGCCGTCGCGCCGTCGGTGTCGGTCGAGGACCTGCGGGGCCAGCGCTGGGTGGCGAGCCCCGCCGCGGGCGAGATGGGCGTCTGGCCGGGCCTCGACGAACGCCCTGTTATCGCTCACACCGCACGGGACTGGCTCGCCAAGCTGAACCTGGTCGCGGCGGGCGGCGGGATCACCACGGTGCCGACGCTGCTGGCCGCGTCCGTGCCGGCGGGGGTGAAGGTCAGGCCGGTCGCCGGCGAGCCGCGGCGCATGGTCCTCGCGCGACTCCCCGATCCCCTCGCCGGTCCCGCAGCACACCTGGCGGACGCCCTCCGCCAGGTGGCGGCGGACCTGTCAGAGGAGGTCGGCTAGCGCCTCTCGCAACGCCGACGGCCGTGCCTCGGTCGCCAGCGGCTCGACGATCGCGGTCGCTGAGCCGATCGCGGCGGCGCCACCGTCGTTCTCCGGGCTGTCGCCGATCATCAGCGCGTTCCCCGGCGCGACACCGATTCGCTGGCACGCCAACGTGAAGATCTTCGGATCCGGCTTGACCACGCCTTCCTCGAAGGACAGCACGAACTCGGTCACCAGTTCCTCGACGCCGTGGCGGCGGAATATGTCCCGGATGTCCCACGAGATGTTGCTCACGACCGCCACCGGCACGTCCGCCGCGCGCAGCTCGCGCAGCACGTCGACCGTGTCCGGATACGGTCGCCAGGCCTCTGGTGCGGTGAGGCCCGTGTACACGGCCTCGGTCTCGGCGTCCGTCAGCCCGATGTCGTTGGCGGCGAGCAGGGCGAGGTAGACCGTGCGGTTCACGTCGGGGTCGAGGTCCCGACGTTCCCACGCGTCGACGAGGTCGGGCGGCAGCTGCTCGACGGGCATGGTCGGCGCGGTCAGCAACGCGGTCAGCCGATCGCGCGCGCCGTCGTCCGCCACCTCGGACGGCCAGCCGGGACCGGGCTCGAAATGGAACAGGGTACCGGAGAAGTCGAACAGGACGCCGTGGATCATGCCCCCACCCTACGGAACCCGAGCGACCAGTTGCTGAACCGGCAACGAACTTTGCTATCCGTGGCTGGCGCGAGACATCGTGTCCGGCATGGACCAACAGTTCTGGGACGACCGGTACGGCACGAAGGACCGACTCTGGAGCGGCGCGCCGAACGGGGTGCTCGTCGTGGAGGCCGCCGACCTGCCGCCCGGTCAGGCACTCGATCTCGGATGCGGCGAGGGCGCCGACGCGCTGTGGCTCGCCGGGCGTGGCTGGCTCGTGACGGCCGTCGACATCTCGCAGGTCGCGCTCGAGCGCGCGGCAGCCATGGCGGGCGACGCCAAGGTGAGCTGGACGCAGGCCGACCTCACCACGTTCACGCCGCCGGCCGGCTCGTTCGACCTCGTGTCGGCGCTCTACTTCCCACTCCCCCGCACGGCGGACAAGGCGCTCGACCGCCTGCTGGCCGCGGTCGCGCCCGGCGGAACGCTGCTCGTCGGCAGCCACGACCTCGCGGACGTGCCCCCGCACGGCGAGTTCGACCCGCACGACTTCTACCAGCCTGACGAGATCGCCGAACGCCTCGACGACACGTGGACGGTGCTGGTCAAGGAGACCCGGCCGAGGGTGTCGGCGGCTCCCCCGGGTACCGAGCACGTCAACGACGTCGTTCTCAAGGCACGCAAGAAAGTCTAGGACCGAAAGTTTCAGGATTCGTTGCGGTGTGAGCACTCTGGATTACCGGCGACACTCTGGTTATCGTGGGCAGGTTACGGAAGTAGTCCGAAACTTTCGGCTCCGCCCTGCGATAGTACGGAGATCGACATGCGAAGGTCTGCCGCCCTGGTCGTGGTTCCCCTTCTTGCCGCCGCTCTCACCCCCGCCACTCCCGTGGTCGCCGCGGTCGGCACGGGAACCGACGAGTCCTATGTGGTCACCTCCGCCCGGCCGGGCGCCTTTCCCTTGGTAGCGGGCGGTCGAGCCGCCCCCATCGTGGTGAGTGAGGCCGACCGGCCGGGCGTCGTCCGGGTGGTGGGTGACCTCCGGGACGACATCGAGCGGGTGACCGGAGTGCGACCGACGGTGTCCCTGAACGACGTGCCACCCGGCGCCGAGCCGGTGCTCGTCGGCACGATCGGGGAGAGCCCGCTCATCGATGGCTTGGTACAGCGCGGAAAGCTTGACGTCACCGGCATCGCCGGCAAGTGGGAGACGTCGCTGCAGCAGGTGGTTCGGGATCCGCTGCCCGGTGTCCGACGCGCGCTGGTCATCGCCGGCAGCGACCAACGCGGCACGATCTACGGCGCCTACGACGTCTCCCGGCGCATCGGCGTGTCGCCCTGGTACTGGTGGGACGACGTGCCGGCCCGCCAGGCCGCCGAGCTCCACGTCCTCCCGGGCCGGCACACCCAGGGCACGCCGGCCGTGAAGTACCGCGGGTTCTTCATCAACGACGAGAACCCGGCGCTGGGCACCTGGGCGCCGGCCACCTTTGGGCAAGGGCTTGCCCCAGGCCATCCCGGGGGGTTCAACAGTCGCTTCTACGCCCGCGTGTTCGAGACCATGTTGCGACTCAAGGCGAACTACCTCTGGCCGGCGGTCTGGGGCAGGGCGTTCGCCGAGGACGACCCCGCCAACCACGCGACCGCGAGCCTCTACGGCGTGGTCATGGGCACCTCCCACGAGGCACCCATGATGCGCGGCATCGAGGAGTGGAACCGGCACGCGGTGCCCGCGGTCCGCGATTCGAACGGCAACATCGTGACCCCTGGCCACGATCCGTACGGCGGCACGGGTGAGTGGAGCTTCCGCCGCAACGCGGACGCCATCAAGGCGTACTGGACCGACGGCGTCGAGCGCATGGCGAACGAGGACTTCGAGGGTGTGGTCACGCTCGGCATGCGCGGGAACGGCGACGTCGGTCTGCCCGACGGAGACGGCATCGAGCTGATGCAGGAGATCCTCGCCAGCGAGCGGCAGATCCTCGCCGACGCGGACATGCTCGACGCGCCGCAGGTGTGGACGCTGTACAAGGAGGTGCAACGGTACTGGGACAAGGGTTTGCGCGCCCCCGATGACGTGACCGTCGTGTTCACGGATGACAACTGGGGCAACATGCGCAAGCAGCCCGACCTGACCCTGCCGCCTCGCGCGGGCGGGTACGGGATGTACTACCACTTCGACTACGTCGGCGGCGGCCGCAACTACAAGTGGGTCGACACCATCAACATCGCGAACACGTGGGAGCAGCTGAACACGACCTACAGTCACGGCGTCGACCGGTTGTGGGTGGTGAACGTCGGTGACATGAAGAACGAGGAGCTGCCGCTGCAGTTCTTCCTCGACTACGCGTGGAAGCCGATCCCGCTGAAGGACGTGGCGAAGTGGGAGAAGCGCTACGCGGCCGAGAACTTCCCCGCCCGGCACGCCGACGAGATCGCTGACATCCTGCACACGTACGGCTATCTGCAGTCACGTCGCAAGCCGGAGCTGCTCAACCGGCGGATCACCAGCGGCCCGGGGAACGTGGTCACGTATGACGACCAGATGACCCCGTTCTTCCTGGAGAACTACCGCGAGATGGACCGGGTGACCGCGGACTGGCAACGGCTCGCGGCGAGATCGGCGCGGATCGAGCAGCTGCTGCCGGAGTCCTATCAGGACGCGTACTTCCAGCTCGTCGGCTACGCGACCAAGGCGACGGCGAACCTGTACGAGTTGCGTCGCGCCGAGTTCACGAACATTCTGTACGCCCGGCAGGGACGGTCCGCGACCAACGACCTCGCGGACGAGACGGACGCGCGGTTCGCCGAGGACCAGTCACTGAACAACTACTACAACACCGGGCTCGCCGACGGTAAGTGGCGCAACTTCCAGCTCCAACCGAAGATCGGCTACGGCGACATCGCGCGGTACGGCCCGAACGCGCCGTGGCAGCAGCCGGAGCTCAACAATGTGGCGCTGCCTGACGAGGTCTTCCCCGCAGTGCAACGAATCCAGGTGCCGGAGGCGGCTGAGATGGGCGTCGCGGTCGATGGTTCGGACCAGTGGTGGCCGGCGGCACCCGCTCCGGCGGTGCTGCCGACGTTCAGCCGGTTCCAGAGTCAGCCGAAGCAGTACGTCGAGGTGTTCAACCGCGGCGCGACACCGTTCGGCTACCGGATCTCGCCCGCCGAGCCGTGGGTGTCGGTGTCACCGTCGCGCGGCACAGTCGACAAGCAGGTCCGCGCAGAGGTCACAGTGGACTGGAAACGCGCGCCGCGCGGCACCACGCGGGTGCCGATCACCATCACGGGCGCGGGGCGGACCGTGGTGGTCGAGGCCATTGTGGACAACTCCACGACCACGCCGAGGCGGGGTTACGTCGAGGCCAACGGCTACGTGTCGGTGCCCGCGGACGGCACGAGCCGCGTGGTCGGGAACTGGTTGCGCATCCCCGACATCGGACGCGACGGCGCCGGCATGCAGCCAACGCCGGTGACCGCGCCTCGTCGCGAGCCGGACGGTCCGCGGTTGGAGTACACAGTGAACCTGAACACCACCGGGCCGGTCACCGTGTGGGTCTACCTGTCGCCGAGGAACAACGTGCACAGCAGGGACGGCCTCACCTACGCGGTGTCACTGGACGGTCAGGCCCCGCAACGGGTGAACGTGACCACGGCGACCGGGGCGGACGACACCGCGATGAACAGGCAGTGGGAACGCAACACCTCGGACAACGTGAACCGCACGGCCACGACGCATGTCGTCGAGGCACCGGGTGAGCACGTGCTCAAGGTCTGGGCGGTCGATCCGACGGTGGTGGTGCAGAAGATCGTCATCGACACCGGCGGACTGGCGCCGAGCTACCTCGGGCCGCCCTCCAGCAAGCACGTGCGGTGACATGACGTGAGTGCCTCGTTCGGAACGGATCCGAACGAGGCACTCATGGCTTTCGGGGTCAGGCCACGCGCTGCCGGCGGACGAGCTCGCGTCGTTCGCGCTCGTTGGTCCCGCCGAAGATGCCGTGGTCCAGACCAGCGTCGACGGCGTAGTCGAGGCACTGCATGCGCACGGGACACCGCGAGCACACCGCCTTCGCCTCAGCCGCCTGCCGTGCGCCGGGACCGATGTCGGACACCGGAAAGAAGAGTTCGGGGTCCGCGTCCCGGCAGGCGGCGCGGTCTCGCCAATCGTCCACAGTGTTCATGTCAGCCGCCTCCCAACGCAGCGTTGAACCGGTTGTTCGTTCAGTCGTGCGTGACGCCGTCTTCGCAGGTCACGCGCGCGCCCTGGTCCGCTTCGGCATCTACCTCGTGCTGGCTCGCTCGACCTCACCCGCGAGCGGGCACCCGCGCACGCGCGAGTGCCTCTGCTAACGAAATGTGTCGTTTTGTATGCCTTTCGGCACCGAGCCCGTCCCCTGTCGGCATGATCTCTCACGCCGTCCCTTGGACAGCGTACGTGTTAACGGCGAGAAACGCTCGACTTATTCCATGTTCGTGAGATCACGTCACGTTCAGCAGGTCCAGGATGCTGTGCTGGCGCGCGGCGTCGGCCTGGTCGAAGGGCCCCGCCCAGCGCAAACCGTAGTGGTCGAGGGTGGTGCGGTTGGCGGCGTAGGCGGCGTCGGCCTGTCCGCGCAGGTAGGACGTGTAGGGCTGGTTGGGTAGCGCCGCGTTCAGCGAGCCGAGTCCCCGCACGTACGCGCCCTTGAACGACGGCCCGTCCGCGGCGCAGTTCGACGGCTCGCACGGCTCACGCAGGATCCCGCCAGGGTTGAGGCCGGCGTTGGTCGACGAGGCGTCCGCGAGTTGGCGGGCGCGGGTCAGGAGCGCGGCGTCCCCCGTGGCGCGATGCAACTCGACGAGCGCGTCCAGGATCACTCCCTGGTTGTAGCTCCACGCCGGCTGGCCGTTGTTGGCACACGTGCTCGTGTTGAGGCCGTCGTTCACCAGGTTGCCACTGTTGATCATGCCGGAACCGGAGTACCACGCCCAGCCGGCGCGGGCACGCCCCAGGTACACGCCGTCCCCCGCGACGCGGTTGTGCAGCGCGGCGTTGACCTGGATGTAGAGCGCGTTGGTGATGGCGTTCTTGTACGACCTGGCGACCGACCACCACACGCCACCACCGCAGACGCCGTCCCAGTGCTCGTGCATGTAGTCCGCACCGGCCTGTGCGGTCGCGAGGTAGCGGCGGTCGCCGGTCAGGTCGTAGGCGGCGATCCACGCGAGCGCCCACCAGCCGGTGTCGTCGATGTAGTCGTTGCGGAACTGGCCGAGTCCGGCGTTCACGTTGCGCTCGTAGGTGTTGGCGACGACGTAGCCGTAGCTGCCCATGCCGGACACGCGGATGTTGTCGATGAGCGCGGTGAGCGCGTTCGCCGAGTTCCACCACCCCGTCGTGTCGAACAGGCCGGTGTCGTTGCGGTAGAACATCATCAGCGCGGTGGCCGCCGCGGTCCGCCGATCCCACGCGTTCCATGTGCTGCGGGCCCAGCCGGTGCAGACGATCTCGGGCCGGTCGACCGCCTTGCCGCAGGCCCGGAGTGCTCCGATGCCGCGGTTGGTCCAGTCGTCGACGTTGAACATGAGGGTGCGTTGACCGGTCGCGCCGGCCGGGATCCGAACGAGGCCGAGCCTGCTGCCGGACCCCCAGGTGCGCCCGCCGTCGAAGGACCGGTCGAGCCAGAGCTCGTCGCCGGTACTGCCCGCCGACACGGCGGCCCAGCCCATCGAGTCGGTGTCGTTGACGTGCAGGGAGAAGCGCCGGCCGAACAGCGTTGCCACCACTGGCTCGCGGTCACGTGGCGCGAGCGCGGGATCGCGGCCGTCGCAGTAGCGGTTGCACACCACGGCGAGAGGGTTCGGTCCGGCGACGACCGAAACCTGGCCGTTCGGATTCGCACCAGGCTTGGCCGGCGGCGAAGGAGGTTCCTGGCTTGGTTCGCTCGTCGCTGGACTTGGTACGGCGAGTACCTGACTTGATGCGGAATGTGCCGGACTTGGTGCGGCGAGGACCGTGGTCGTGAGGAAGATCGTGACGAGGGCAGCGGCCAGCACGGATCTCGGCATCGAGTCCTCCCGGGGAGCGCTGCTCCGGCGACCGCGCAGGGATGCGGCCACCAGCAGGGGTGAGAGCGCTCTCACGCCCTACCGACGGTATTGCAGCCGCACTCGGAGCGTCAACGCACTCCGCTCCTTGCGACAAGCCGTTGCCGAACCGGTCGTGACAGCGTACTGTTTCACCTGTCAGCAAAAATTGACAGGTGTAGGAGCGACATGACGGGCGACGCCCTGATCGAGTTGTTGGCCGCGCTGGCCAACCCGATCCGGTTGCGAATCGTCGCCCGGCTGGCCGAGGGACGGCAGTACGTGAGCCAGCTGGCTCGCGACATCGGGGTGAGCCGTCCCCTTCTCCACATGCACCTGCAGAAACTCGAAGCCGCCGGGCTCGTGGCCGGGAACCTCGAGCTGTCGGCGGACGGCAAGGCCATGAAGTACTTCGAGGTCACCGACTTCGAGGTGCGACTCACCGCGGCCGCACTGGCCGAGGCCGCCGTGACCCTCACCTCACCGGCACGCAAGGAGCAGACGTGACCTGGCCGAACGCGATCATCATCCTGGGCGTCTTCGTCGTCGTGATCATCCTCATCGGCGGCGGTTTCTCGACGTACCTCGACCTGCGCAAGGCGAAGCTCGTGGCCGAGCAGGAAGACAGCCTTCGCCAGCTCGTCCGCCGCTACGAGCAGCTCGCCGAGGGGACGCTCGACGCCCAGCAGCGGGCGGCCACGGAGCTCACCGACCTGCGGACGCGGACCGCGGCCATCGAACAGATTCTCAGAACGGTGGAATAACCCATGAAGGCAATGGCGCAAGACCGCTACGGAACTCCGGCGGATGTCCTCCAGTTACGCGAAATGGAGAAACCAACGCCGCGATCGAACGAAGTGCTGGTACGCGTGCGCGCGGCCGGCGTGGACCAGGGCACGTGGCATCAGGTCACCGGACTGCCCTACCTGGGACGTCTCGCGTTCGGCTTGCCGCGTCCCCGGATGCCGGTGCCAGGACTGGACATGGCCGGGATCGTCGAGGCTGTCGGCACGAAGGTGACCGGATTTCGCCCTGGCGACGAGGTGTTCGGCATCGGCCGCGGCACGTTCGCCGAGTACACGACCGCGAAGAGGATCGTGCCGAAACCGGCGAACCTGACCTTCGAACAGGCGGCGGCCGTGCCGGTGTCGGCGTGCACAGCTCTCGAGGTGCTGCGGGGTGTCGAGGCGGGGCAGCGCGTGCTGGTCATCGGCGCCGGCGGCGGCGTCGGCTCGTACGCGGTCCAACTGGCGACGGTCTTCGGCGCGTCGGTGACCGGCGTGTGCGGCCCGACGAAGGTGGAGTTCGTTCGCTCGCTGGGCGCGACCGAGGTGATCGACTACACGAGCACGGAGCTGTCCGGGCAGTACGACAGGGTGCTGGACATCGCGGGTAGTCGCCCGCTCCCGACACTGCTACGCCTGCTCACCCCGAGGGGGACGCTCGTACTCGTCGGCGCGGAGGAGGGTGGCCGCTGGATCGGCGGGCTGAGCCGGTCTTTCGGCGTCCTGGTGCGCCGACCGTTCACCCGCCAACACCTGCGGGCACCGCTCTCGATCGTGCGCACGTCGGACCTCACCCGCCTGAGCGAGCTCCTCACCGAAGGCAGGATCACGCCGGCGGTCGACCAGACACTCCCACTCATCGACGTGCCCACGGCGATCACCCACCTGCGGAACAGCCGCGTCCGCGGCAAGATCGTCATCACACCGTAGGAAGAGCACCGGAGCGGCCGGACAGTCAGCGGACACGACGGCCGCACCTCCCCAGGGCCCGCACGAAAGGTCCTTTCGTGCACCCGGTGGGCCCCCCGATTTCCACGCTACCCGGTGGCACCGACAGAAACGGCCTCCTGAGCCCCGGTGCCCGCGACACGATCGGGGTATCCCCGACGAAAGTCCCATTCGTTCCCCGGGGGTCCCCCGGTTTCCACGCTACCGGTGGGCACCGACAATTCGGGCCGCAGATACCGCTACTGGCAACGGGTTCACCTGTCCGAACCGAGCGAAAGTCCCATTGGTGCCTTGGGCGGGCGGCGGGCGGCAGGCAGCAGGCAGCAGGCAGCAGGCAGCAGGCAGCAGGCGGGACGATCGTCGAGGCACCGAGATAGGCGAAACAGCTGAGGCGGCCGGGACAAGCACGACCCCTGTTACGAGACAAGCGGTGTCTCGGGTCGCGACCGCCTGAGCCGGGCATGTCGGTGGCCACCGGGCAGCACCGGCGGCGACGTGATCTTTCCGCGGTAGTTGAGACCTTGGGAGGCAAAGGAAACGGGCCTCTTCGGGCCGCCCGGCTGGCCACCGCCCGTCGCGCCACCGACCGGATGGGACGGTTCTGCCAAATCGGGGTCCGCGCGAACGATCCTGATGGGCTGGTCCCACGCTGGAGCGGCCGCGACGAAGATCCGTTCGTCGACCTCACCAGCCTCGGAGCCGAAGGCCGGTCATCGCGGGCTCATGCCGGACAAGCTGGCTCCGTCAGTAGCCGAGCGAGATGGTGTGTCCCGCGGTCGTCGGGTCGGTGAGTGCGGTGAGGATCGCGTCGGCCAGGTCGGCGCGGCCGATCATGATGCCGCCGCGCACGTTGAGATCGAGCGCCGTGCGGTAGGGGCGGCGCTTGCCGTTGGTCAGGCGCGGCGGGCGCATGATCGTCCACTCCAGACCGCTGTTGCGGACCAACTCGTCGGTCTGCGCGAAGTCATCGAACCCGGTCCGCAGGAAACGGCGCAGCATCGGCTTGACCAGCGCGCGGGTGAACGGCCCGTCACCGGAGTCGACGACGTGGCCGCTGGCGGTGATGACGACCAGGCGGCTGGTGGCCGTGGCGTTCATGGCCGTGATGATCGAGCGGGCGGCCGTGGCGCAGACCGGCGTGTCGTCGCCCGGTCGCGGGCCGAGTGCCGAGATGACGGCGTCCTGTCCCTTCACGGCGACCTCGATCGCCGCCGGGTCCATCACGTCCGCGACCACGGGCGCCAACCGGGCGTGCGGTGCCACCCGAGCGGGGTCGCGGACCACCGCGGTGACGTGGTGACCGGCCTCGAGTGCCTGGCGCACGACGTGTTGGCCAGTGCCGCCGGTCGCGCCGAAAACGGTGAGACGCATGTGTGACCTCCAGTGGTTAGTGAACACTAGCCTCAGCGTAGGCTAGTGTTCACTAACCCGTCAAACGGCGAGGAGGGACATGAGCACCCGGGAGCGGATCCTCGACGCCGCCGCGGAGATCCTGCGCACGCGTGGGGTCGCGCAGGCCACGACCAAGGAGATCGCGCAGGCGTCGGCGGTTTCCGAACCCACGCTCTACAAGTACTTCGGCGACAAGGAGCGTCTGCTGCTCGCGGTGCTGCGGGAGCGGTTGCCTGGGCTGTCCCGCGTGTCGGTCCGACCGGGCACTGGTGACCTCGAGGACAACCTCACCGAGTTGGCACACGCCGCCCTGGACTTCTATCAGCGGGCCATTCCCATGCTGGCGGCACTGCTCTCGGATCCACAGAGGATGGCGACACACCGGGAGGCGATCGGCCGGCACGGCGGCGGTCCCGAGAAGGCGGTCGAGGCGTTCGCCGGGTACCTCAGGGCCGAGCAGTCGGCAGGGCGTGTGCGGGCGGACGCGGATCCGGACGCGGCGGCGGCACTGCTTGTCGGCGCGTGCTTCCAGGAGGCGTTTTTGCGTTACTACGCGAAAGGGCCCGGCGCCGCGGCCGCCACGCGTGCCCGCGCCGCTGCGCTCGCCCGAACAGTCGTCCAGCCGTTGCTCAGTGGTTGAGGTAGGCGAGCACCGCGCGTACTCGCCGGTGGCTGTCGTCGGCCGGTGGTAGGTCCAGCTTGTTGAGGATGTTGCTGATGTGCTTTTCCACCGAAGCCGGCGCGAGAACCAGTTCGGTGCAGATGGCAGAGTTGGACAGTCCCTGCGCGATGAGGCCGAGCACTTCGCGTTCCCTGGCGGTGAGAGCGGTGATGCCCCGGTCGCTGTTGTTGCGGGCGAACAACTGCCGCACGACCTCCGGGTCCATGGCCGTCCCGCCGGCGGCGACACGTTCGATGGCGTCGAGGAACTCGTCGAGTGCGGTCACGCGGTCCTTGAGCAGGTAGCCGACCGCGCCATGGCCGTCGGCGATCAGTTCGGCCGCGTAGGCGCGTTCGACGTACTGGGACAGGATGAGAATGGGGGTGCGGGGCTCGCGGCGGCGGATGGCGAGCGCGGCCCGCAGTCCCTCGTCGCGGAAGTTCGGTGGCATCCGGACATCCACTATGGACAATTCGGGCCGGTGGTCGGCCACCGCCGCTTCCAGTTCTGGCGCGGTGGACACGGCGGCGACGACCTCGTGCCCGGTGTCGGTGAGCATTCGCACCAGCCCCTCCCGCAGCAGCAGGAGGTCCTCGGCGATCACGATGCGCATGGCAGCTCCGTGTGAATGGCGGTCGGACCTCCGACCGGGCTGGTGACCGACAGAAACCCGTCGAGTGCTTCGACTCGGCGGCGCAGACCGTCCAAACCGGACCCGGACGCGTCCGCGCCGCCGCGGCCGTCGTCGCGGATCTCGACCGTGAGCACGTCCTCGGCCCTGGTCAGCGTCACCGTGCACGTGCCGGCGTCGGCGTGTTTCACGACGTTCGCGAGTGCCTCGGCGGTCACGAAGTACGCCGCCGACTCGACCGCCGGTGGCAGCTCCCCCAGCTCGCCTGCCTCGACCTGGACAGGGAGCGGCGCGTCGCCGGCCAGTGCGGCGAGCGCGGCGACAAGCCCGCGGTCGGTGAGGATCGGCGGATGGATGCCGCGGACGAGACGGCGTAGTTCGGCGAGTGCCTCGTCGAGCTGACGCCGTGCGATGTGGACGTCCTCACGGGCCGGTTGTCCCGAGGTGCGCATCTTCCGGTCGGCCAGCGCGAGGGTCATGCCGGCGGCGACGATCCTGGCCTGTGCCCCGTCGTGCAGGTCCCGTTCGATACGACGCAACTCAGCGGCCTGAGCGTCCACGACACGGCGGCGGGTTACGGCGAGTTCACGGGCCCGCCGCGCGAGGCGTTGCCGTGGGCCGGGTTCGAGCAGCGCCACGGCGAGGCGGGCCTGCAGCCGGGCCACCCGCGTGACGAGCCACCACGCCACCGGTGCGAGCGCCAGCCCGATGGCGGTGAGGACGAACCGGCCGGCACCGGTGTTGAACAGCCAGTCCACGACCGGCGGCAGGTACGGGTTGGGCACCGCCCACAGCCAGACCGGCGCGAGGATCGTGGCGAGGTCCACCACGCCGGCGATCACGCCGGCGAATCCCGCGACCCCGAGCGGCAGCAACAACAACAACCACTCGAGGTCCCGCCAGGTCGCTGCGTCACGGACCACCGCACGGCCGCGGACCCACGGGTTCGTGCCGGTCAGCGGGTCGTACGGGGACTCGATCGGCCGACGCAGCTGGACTCCCGCACGCAGCCGTTCGAGGGCGGCGATCCGGCGGGTCACCCAGGTCGCCGCGAGAAACGCCGGTGGGGCCAGGTAGGTGAACGACAGCACACCGCTGACCAGCGTGGTGACCAGGGCCCACACGAAGGTGGCGGGCCCCAGCACCAGGCTGGTCAGCAGGTGGGCGAGCGCGACGGCGCCGCGGCGGATCACGTGATCAACCTAGCTTCACCGCGGGAAGCGAGCGCCGCCTGACCACCAGGCGGGCGGGCACCGCGCCGGCGACCACCCCGAGCAGGCCGACGCCGCCGAGCAAAGCCAGGTACCGCAAGGGTTCTGCGAACAGCCGCCACTGGCCGTCCTGTGCCACGCTGAACGTGCCGACCACCGCGCCGCTGATCACGCAGCCCAGCACGAGCGCCACGGCGACGGTGATGAGCGTCTCCCGGCCGAGCATCCGGTGAAGCTGCCGGGCGGTCGCGCCGGCCAGCCGCAGGTCGGCGAACTCGCGGCGCCGCGCGCTCGTGGCGATGGCGAACGTGTTGACCACGGCGATCGCGGTGAAGCCGAGCGAGATCACGACCATCAGCTCCCACGCGGCCTGCTGGTTCTGGACGTCCACCGTGCCGGCCCTCGGGTCCCTGACGTCGGTGGCGGCAAGCGTGGGCCACCGCGTGAGATCCGGTGCGCCCCGCAGGTACAGCGCGGTGACGAGGCCGCGGGGATCGTGGGCGGCGACGAGCTCGGCGGGCAGGACGAGGTCGCCAAAGCCGCGCCAGTTCGCGTAGATCCCGACCACGGTCAGCTCGACGCGGGTGCCGTCGGCCAGCCAGAACACCGGCCGGTCCCCCACCCGCCAACCACGGGTCTCCGCG
Source organism: Actinophytocola sp. (assembly GCF_036378875.1). Classification (GTDB taxonomy): domain Bacteria; phylum Actinomycetota; class Actinomycetes; order Mycobacteriales; family Pseudonocardiaceae; genus Actinophytocola. The sequence goes on along the minus strand of NZ_DASUVO010000002.1, from coordinate 188,885 downwards.
AGCGGGCGGCTGACCGCGACGGTGTCGTCCTTGATCGTCAGCTCGCCGTCGGTGACGCCGAGGTCGAGTGCGTGCTCGCCGTTGGTGCGCAGACCCTGGGCGGCGTAGTCCTCCGGCTTGCCGCCCTCGTCGACGACCACGCGAGTGCCCACCGTGGCAGCGGAACCGGTCACCCCGGGCAGCGAACCGATCTCGGCGGCGGTGGCGAGCGGCAGGCCCGGCGCGTTGGTGGCGGCGACCCGGACGGTCGCCGGCGCGGTGCGCGCGGCCTGCTGGTCGGCGGTGACCTCGGTGAGGATGTCGCCGTTGAGCAGCATCGTGGCGTTGATCGCGAACATCAGTGTCAGCGGGATCGCGACCCCGACGACCCGCCGGCTCTCGGCCCTGGTCATCGCGCCGGCGACGCGGCCGAGCACGCCGGTGACGGCGGCCAGCCGGGACAGCACCGCGGTCAGCGCGCCGACGACGATCGGGCCGAGCGCGGCGACCGCACACAGCAGCAGCGAGCAGGAGATGAAACCCATGCCCATGCCGAACGGACCACCGAGTGGCACCAGGCTCAGCACCGCGACCGCGCCGACAACCAGCACCGCCGCGACGAGCACGCGCGGCAGCCAGCCGACCCGGCCGGCGGTGACGGTCTCCCGCAGCGCCTGGGTCGGCGCGATCCGCACGGCGCGCCGGGCGGCGAGCCCGGTGGCGAAGACGGTCACCAGCAAGCCGAGGAGCACGGCGGCGATCAACACAACGGCGTTGTAGGACACGGTGAACTGCGGCGGCACCGCTCCCAGCTCCCGGAACCGGGTGGCCACCAGCTCCGCGACCACGATCCCGGCGGGCAGCGCCGGCAGAGCCGCGGTCAGGGTGACGAGCGTGATCTCCAGGCGCAGCACCCGACGCAGCTGACGCGGTGTCGCGCCAGCCGTGCGCAGCAGCGCCAGTTCGCGCAGTCGTTGGCGCACCGCGAGCGACACCGTGCCGGTGAGCACGAACACCGCCGCGAACCCGGTGATGCCGAGGACGAACCCGAAGATCGAGATCGCGCCGATGTAGTCCGGCACCGCGCCGGGCAGGTCGGCGCTCACCTTGTCCGCTCCAATGTGGATGGTCGCGGCGTCCCCCACTCTCTCACGCAGGGCGGTGATCCCGTCAGCACTGGCCTGGACGGCGACCGCGGTGGGCCCGGCCAGCCCGGACAGCTCGACCACCTGCGAGTCCGCGACGAACACCGCGGCCTGCCCAGGAACATCGCCGCCGACCACGCCGGCCACCCGCAGCTCACGGACGCCGGTCCGGCTGGTCAGCCGCACCGTCTGTCCCAGATGGACACCGAACTCGCCCTGGAGGGCGACCTCGCCATGCCCCGGCGCCGTGCCGGCCCTCAGCGGATACGGGGTCAGCGCGGCGGACGACCAGCCGTGGGCCACGGTCGCGGCGTCCGGCGCGCGAACCGGCTTTCCTTCGAGGTCGAGCGCGACCGGGAACGCGTAGTCCGCAACGGTTTCCGTCACGCCAGGTGTGCTGGCGACGGTGTCGACCGTCTCCCGTGGGAGCGGCTGGGCCCCGGTGAGCCGCTCCTCCTTCGTCTTGGTCTTGACCTTGTCGCCCTTGTTCGTCGAGGTGGTCAGCACGATGGACCGGTCACCCGCGACCATCGCGTCGGCCCGTGTGAACCGGTCGGCGCCCGGCCCGGCGGTCAGGACCGACCACAGCAGCAGGCCGCTGCCCGCGATCAACGCGACCGCGAGGAACGCGGTGAGGAAGGTGCCCACGAAGGACCCGAGGCGGTGCTTCACGCTGGCCGTGGCGAGTTTGGTGATCATCGGGTCAGCTCCATCATCCGCGCCGCGACCTGCTCGGCGGTCGGGGTGTGCAGTTCGCCCGCGATCCGCCCGTCGGCAAGGAAAACCACCCGGTCGGCCCACGCCGCGGCGGCGGGGTCGTGGGTCACCATCACGATCGTCGCGCCGAACTCGTCGACAAACCGGCGCAGCAGAGCCAACACCGCCCGTCCGGTGGACAGGTCCAGCGCACCCGTCGGCTCGTCGCCGAAGATCACCTCGGGGCGGGCGGCCAGCGCCCTGGCGAGCGCGACGCGCTGCTGCTGCCCACCGGACAGCTGCCCCGGCCGCGCCTTCTCACGGCCGGCAAGCCCGACACGCGTCAGCAGCTCCGCCGCCCATTTCCGGTCGGGCCGCGTGCCGGCCAGCTGCTGGGGCAGCAACACGTTGTCCCACAACGAGAGCGAGTCGACGAGGTTGAACGACTGGAACACGAAGCCGACATGCGCCCGCCGGACGGCGGTCAGCTTCGGCTCCCGCAACATGGCGATGTCCCGCCCGGCCAGGACGACCTGACCCGAAGTGGGCCGGTCCAGCCCGGCCGCGCAGTGCAGCAAGGTCGACTTGCCGGAGCCGGACGGCCCCATCACCGCGGTGAACGACCCCCGGCCGAAACCGACGGTCACCCCGTCGAGCGCCCGCACCCCACCCGGGTGCACCTTCGTCACCCCGGACAGCTCGACCACGTCCCGCGGCGGGGCACCCTGTGAATCCCTGAGAACCATGCCCAGAATGCTCGTCGCTCACGGGGACGGGACCCACCGGGCAGGCAATGATCTGAGGGGTAGGGCTACCCCTACCCCTCGTCCGTGTCTTCGCCGAACTCGCGGTGCAGCACGTCACGTAATACCGACGCGTCCGCGTCGGTCAGCTCACTCACGAAATGGGACAGCACCGAGGTGCGGTCGTCCTGGGCGTCGAGCAGCCGGCCCATCCGCCGGGCGACGAGCGTCGACGCGTCCGCGACCGCCACGTACCGGTAGGCCCGTCCGTCCTTCTTCCTGGTGACGGCCTTCTTGTCATAGAGCCGGGTCAGCGTGGTGACGACAGCGCTGTAGGACAGCGTGCCGCGAGGGTCGAGCCGGTCGCGGATCTCACCCGGCGAGAGCGCGCCACCCGCGGCACCGAGTATCGCGAGGATCTGCGCTTCCAACTCGCCGGGGCGTCGCCGGCCGCTGCGTTCGTCACCGGTCGTCACGCCGCACGAGCATACCCATATACTCGGGCGAAATGCCGGGAGGTTCGTGATGTTCGACCACTTTGTCTGGTCCGTCGTCGTGGTTCCGGTGCTGGTTCTCGCCGCCGGACATCTATTGGTCGACCGGCTTCGCCCTGATCTCGCCGCCCGTGCTTTCGCGTGGGCCACCGCAATCGCCGGTATCGCGGCGGGTGTGAACCTTTTCAGCTTCGCTCTCAAAGCACTGGCGGAAATACCTGCCGTCGCGAGAATGGGGGGCTGGTCGCACGAGACCGTGGCCGCCGACACCGCACACGTGCCCTGGGTGTCCTGGCTGTCGCTGCTGTGGTGCGTGGCGGCGGGTATTGCCGTGACCGTGGCATGGCGGGCCCGGCGCCGCGCCATTCGGACGAGCGAACAGCTGGCCGAGACGTTGCCGGACGGTCCGCGTGTCGTCGTCGTGCCCAGTGAGGCCGTCGACGCGTTCAGCCTGCCCGGCCCGTCCGGCCGCATCGTCGTCACCACCGCCATGCGCGACACGCTCCACACGGACCGCCTCGACGCGGTCATCGCCCACGAGCAGTGCCACCTCGACCAGCGCCACCACGACCTGCTGTGGCTCACCCGCCTGGGCAAGACCATTCATCCACTGCTCACGCCCATGCTCAGGCACGTCCAGTACCTCGTGGAGCGGGCCGCCGACGAGGCAGCCGCCGACGCCGTGGGCAACCGGCGCAACGTGGCCGCCGCCGTCGGCGAGGCCGCGCTCCGCGCCAACCGCGTCACCGCACCCGCTGGCACCCTCCACCTCGGGGCCCGCCCCGGCGAGATGCCCCGCCGCGTCAACGCTCTACTCGCAGATCAAGTGGGGCGCCGACTCCTGGTCTGGATTCCCGCGCTGGTCGCCGTGAGCACCGTCGTATGGACCGGCGAATGTGTCTACGACCTACAGGAACTCCTGGTTTTCGCTATGCGCTAGTTCCCTCGGTGGCCGGCGTTGTCAAACCAGTTCAGTGTTCGGCGCCAGACCTCCGTCGCGGCGTGAGGGTTGAAGCGGGCGCCCGTGTCGTTGAAGAAGGCGTGGTCGGCTTCGGCGAACGTGAGAAGTTCGTATTTCAGATCGGCCGTTTCCAGTGCCGCTTTGGCGGTCGGGCGGGTCGCGTTCACGCGCGCGTCGAGGCCACCGTAAACGCCCAGCACCGCGGCGCGGGAACCGGACAGGTCGCCACCTTCGGGGAAGGGGCCGTAGAAAGGTGCTGCCGCGGCCAGGCGAGGTTCGCCAGCGGCGAGTAGACGCCAGATCATGGCGCCGCCGAAGCAGAAGCCGATCGCGGCCAGTTTCTTGCCGCGGAGGCGCCGTTTGAGTTCGGTCACGGCGGCTTTCATGTCCTCGTCGAAACGCTCCGGTGGGATCTGTCCGAGTGCGGCCGCCACCTCGGCCTCACCCGGGAACGCCCCCGTGCCGCCCTCCTCTGACAGGAGGTCCAGCGCCAGTGCGGAGTAGCCGCTGGCGGCGAACCGGCCGGCGACCGTGCGGATGTGCTCGGTCAGCCCTCGGTTCTCGTGGATGACGAGCACGCCGCCGCGCGGTGCGGCGGCGGGTGCCCACGCGGCCATCAACGGCACCCGGGGTCCCGCGAACGTGATGGACTCGCGGGCGACCGGCGCCCACGTCGTTTCCGACGCGGTGGGCTTGTTGCCGTGTCCCGCCAGGTTTTCCGGGGCGGCCGCGGTCGCCTCGCCCGCCGCGAACGTCGTCAGAAGCCCGGTGGCTGCCGCACCGCTCACGCCGAGCAGGCCCAGGCGGCGTACCGCTTCTCTTCGGTTGATGATCCCGTCAGCAAGGTCCTCTGCTACCTCTTCGGCGAGGTACCGCTGAATTTCCGTCATGGCCCCTCCCAGATTCTCGAGAGTGGTACCGGTCCGTGACCGGCTGCCCACGGTGTGTGGACGAGCATAGTCCCGCTGGACGAGAGTTACCTGACACGCGGCAATTCAAGGTCTTCCTCGGCGGCGCCCTCGTAGTCTCGACGCAGTGACGGTCGTCACATTCGCCACGATTCGTCTTGTATACGAGGGAGTTCTCATGTCCGCCGCACCGTCGCTTGACGTTCTTTCCGCCGAGGTCACCGCGCTCCGGCCGCGCATGGAGGCCGTGAGCATGGCCATCCACGCGCTGCCGGAGCTGAAGTTCGCGGAGTATCACGCCCAGGAGGTCCTCACCACCTGGCTCACCGAGTCCGGCTTCGCGGTGCGGGCGCCGGTCGGTGGGGTGGAGACGGCCTTTGTTGCCGTACACGAAGGAAAGGCGGCTGGCCCGTACGTCGCGGTGCTCGCGGAGTACGACGCGTTGCCCGGTGTCGGCCACGGCTGCGGCCACAACCTCATCGCGGCCGGGGCCGCCGCGGCGGCGATCGCGGTCGTTCGTGCGCTGCCCGATCACCCGGGCACGATCGCGGTGATCGGCACGCCCGGTGAGGAAATGGGTGGTGCCGGCAAGATCCTGCTGGCCGATGCCGGGGTCTTCGGCGGCGTGGACGCTGCGGTGATGTTCCATCCTGGCGACCGGTCGTTGACCGCGCGGGCCGGGCTGGCCGCCGCGCATCTCCGCGTCGCCTTCACCGGGGTGAGCGCACACGCGTCGGTCTCTCCGTGGCTGGGACGCAGCGCGTTGGCCGGCGCGCAGCTGTTCCTCCAGGCACTCGACACGTTGCGGCAGTTCGTCCCGCCCACTGTTCGCCTGCACGGCATCGTCGCGGACGGCGGGCAGGCTCCGAACGTCGTGCCGGCCCATGCCGCCGTGGATCTGTATGTGCGTGACCGTACGGCGGTGTCGGTGGAGGCACTGCTCACGCGGGTCCGTGACGCGGCAGAAGGTGCCGCGCTGGCGACCGGAACGACGGCCTCGGTCAGTGAGACCGGCCCGCTCTACGCGGAACGCCGCAACAACATGGTGCTCGCCGAACGGTTCGGGGAGGCGGTGCGGGCGTTGGGCGTGGAGATCGCGGCCGGTGACCTGGACGGCCCGGCGGGATCCTCCGACATCGGCAACCTCTCGCTCCTGTTTCCGGTCATCCACCCGTATATGCAGATCGCCGCCGCCGGGACACCCGGCCACTCCGACGCGATGCGCGAGGCGGCGGCCACACCGTTCGCCCACGACCGCACGCAGGTCGCGGCGACCGCGCTGGCGCGCGTGGTCGCCGATCTCCTGACCGACCCCGAGCTGTTGGCGGACGCGCGGGCGGAGTTCACGGAACGAACCGGGGTTCTGGCGTGAGACACCGGCCATACACTCCCGCCCATGTCGGTCGTCATCGTCCTGGAAGGGGTGGGCGCGGACCGCTTCACGGTCACCGTGTCGCCCCTCGCGGAACTGGCCGCGACTCTGCACGTGCTGACCGAGCACACGCACCATCACGAGCACGCGTCCTGGGCCGCCGAGATCACGCGCACCGCCCCACCCGAGTTCATGGCGGGACTGCAGCGGTTCGCTCCACTGTGGACAGCACTGCGCTGGCGCGCCTTCTACCCGGCGGCCGACGTGGCGTCGGCGCCGCTGGCCAGGCTCAGCCTGGACCAGTTCGCGGAGCTCACCGCGTACACGTGCGCGAGCGGCTACAGCGGATACGTTTTCGGCAACGTGCTGCACGATCCGCGCCAGGCGGCGGCGCTCCGCCATGCCGCTGGCCGGTTGCCGGATCCGCACCTGCGCCTCGCCGAGGACCTGCTGCGCGACCCGGAGGCGCTGCGGGCGGACATCGTCGGGTTCATCGACCTGTGTCACGAGGTGTTCTTCCACGATCTGTGGACCGAGACCGCGCCCACCCTGACGCACGCCGCGCACCGGCTGCGGCAACAGTTGGCGCACGCGGGACCGGCGGCGACGCTCGCGTCACTCAGCCCGTCCACCCTTCTGCGGGGCCCCACGCGGGTCATCTTCGACAAGATCCACCACGTGGTGATCAGCCCGGCACGCACCCCGGTGCTGTTGATCCCCACCCGTTACGGAGCCCCGCACCTGCTGGTGAAGAACGAACCCGGTCTGCCGCCGGTCGTGCACTTCCCTGTCGAGGCACTGGGTGTGGGCATCACTCTGGCCCGCAGCCGCATGCTCGCGCTCACGAACCCGCACCGCGTACGGCTGTGCCGGCTCATCGCCCGGCAGGCGATGACCACCGCCGACCTGGCCGACCGGCTGTCGATGACCCGACCCCAGGTTGCCCGCCATCTACGCGTGCTGCGTGAACTCGGGCTGGTACGTGGGGAGCGCACCGGCCGCTACGTCCACTACTGGATCGACATCGGGGCCGTCGAACGCATCGGACAGGACGTCGCCACCGCTTTGCAGCGCTGACCCATTTCTCGCCGAGGAGGCCTGCCGCTACTGCCAGCTCAGCCTGCCGTCGACGCGGCTGTTCCCTATCACCACGTTCTGGAACCGTAGACCGTCCACATTGAGCAGTTCCAACGGCTTCTCCGCCTGCTTCACCGTGATGTCGGAGAACGTCACGTCGCGCAGCGGGACGGCTTCCGGGCCGTGTGCGTTGAGCACGGTGCCCGCCGAGTCCACCGTGAACCCGTCGAAGACGATGTCGCGGTACACCGGAGGGTAGTTGCCGCCCTGCTCACCCGGGTAGTCGAGCTGGAACCAGAACAGGGTCTCGAACGAGCCGACGGTCATGTCGCGCACCCGGATGTGCTCGACGGTGCCGCCGCGGTCCAGATTGCCCTTGAAGCGGATCGCGGAGGCGCCGTCGCGTAGCACGTTGTCGGTGAAGTACACGTGCCGGATGTCGCCGGACATCTCGCTGCCCAACGCGATGCCGTCCTCGCCGCCCATGTCGTTGTCGCGCACCACGACGTGTTCGCTCGGCCGGCCGACCGTGCGGCCGTCGAGGTCGCGACCGGACTTCACCACCACCGAGTCGTCGCCGGTGCGGAACGTGTTGTCCTCCACCAGCACGAAACGGCTGGAGTCGACGTCCACACCGTCGTTGTTGGACCGGTGACTGTCCACGTTGAGTCCGCGCACGGTCGCCTGGTCGGTGTAGACGAGATGGTTGATCCAGAACGGCGAGTTGTGCACGGTGTAGTCCGACAGCAGCACTCGTTTCGCGTGGAAGAACTGGATCGCGCTGGGCCGCAGGAACGTGCCCTCGCCGAACACGCGCTCGGTGGGCGGGACACCGGTGAAGCCCATCTGCCGCAGGCGCTGCTGGTCTGCGCTCTGTTTGTCATACCAGCCATGGAACTCGTGCCGCTCGTTGCCGTCGATCACCCCTTTACCGGTGATCGCCACGTCGTGCACGTTGTTCCCGTAGATCAGCGGCGAGTAGCCGTACAGTTCCGTGCCTTCCCAGCGGGTCGGCACCACCGGAAGGTAGTCCCTGGCGGCCGACCCGAACAACAACGTGGCGCCCTCGGCGAGATGCAGCTCGATCCTGCTCCTCAGGTGCACCGGCCCCTCGCTGAGCCAGGTGCCCGCAGGTAGGACCACCCGACCGCCGCCGCGCCCGGCGGCCTCCGCGATGGCCGCCATGATCCCCGGACGCGCGTCCGTGGCACCGTCGCCGACCGCGCCGAAGTCGGTAACCAGGAAGTCCCTGTCCGGAATGGAGGGTGCCTGGATCGCCCGCACGATACGGTTGATCGCCGCGTCGTCCGTCTGCCGGGATCCGCTCGTGTCGGCGTCCGCTCCTGCCGTCAGCGTGGTGGCGAGCCCGATGGCCAGCAGGGCGAGCGGGAATCCTCGTCGCATGCGGTGTCCCTTCCCGTGGTCGAACCAGCACACCATGTGACATTACACGTGGCGCGTTGAACCACCCGGCGTCCCGATTCGTTCCTTGCACGGAGCCGGCGTCCAGTGATGTTCCTTTGTAAACAGACACATGGAGGGGCAGGATTCATGAGGAAGTTCTTGTTGGGTGTCAGCGCGGTCGCGGCCGTCACGCTTACCGGCTGCGACGGCGACAACAACGCCGCGTCCACTGTGGACAGCACGCCGACGTCCACCAGCAGCGCTGACCAGTCCTCTCACAACGAGCAGGACGTCACGTTCGCACAAGGAATGGTCCCGCACCACCAGCACGGGGTCGACATGGCCAAGATGGCCGGCGAGAAGGCCACGAGCGCATCGGTGAAGGATCTCGCCAGTCGTATCGGAGGCGCGCAGGACGAGGAAATCCAGCAGATGACCGGCATGCTCGAACAATGGGGCGCGCCAACCACATCAGGCATGGAAGACGGCATGTCCGCCGACGAGATGGGCATGATGACGCCCGACGAGATGCAACAGCTCGAGCAGACCACCGGCGCCGCCTTCGACCGGCTGTGGGTAGAGCTGATGATCAAGCATCACCAGGGCGCGGTGAACATGGCCAGGACCGAACTGGCGCAAGGTGAGAACGCCGACGCCAAGGCGCTCGCACAGAAGATCCTCGACGTCCAGGAGGCGGAGATCACGGAGATGCGGGCACTGGCGTGATCCGTAGCAGCATGGCTGTCGTGGCGGTTCGGCGTTGTTCGCTGGCGTGGTTTTGGTTGCCTTCTACGATCGCCGAAGTGCCGGTGACGTCGCCGTCCTGACCGGCGCGGGGCTTTCGTCTCGGGGTGTCGGGTGCTGTAATTCGATTTATGCCGAACGGGAACGCCAGCCGGGACGTCGAGCGGTTCGGTTACCGGCAGGAGCTCAAGCGGTCGCTCTCGTTCTGGGATCTGCTCATATACGGGCTCATCTTCATGGTGCCGATCGCGCCGTTCGGGATCTTCGGGAGTGTGTTCGCCGCCGCTGGTGGCATGGTGGCGTTGGCGTATGCGATCGGCGCGGTCGGGATGGTGTTCACCGCGGTGTCCTATGCGCAGATGTCGAAGGCGTTTCCGCTGGCCGGCTCGGTGTACGCCTACGCGGGCCGGGGTATCGCGCCGCCGTTCGGGTTCATCGCCGGCTGGCAGATCCTGCTGGACTACATTCTCATCCCCGCTCTGCTGTACATCATCTCCGGCATCGCGATGAACGCCTTCGTGCCCGGCGTTCCCGTCGTGGTGTGGGTGATCGGGTTCATCGTCCTGAACACGGTCGTCAACTACTTCGGTATCGAGCTCACCGCACGGACCAACCGGGTGATGCTCGTCGTCGAGCTGGTCGTGTTGGCGATCTTCCTGGTGGTCGGTGTGGTCGCCCTCGTGAGCGGCAAGGCCACCGGGGACGCGTTCTCGCCGCTGTACGACTCCGGCACGTTCTCCGTCGGGCTGATCTTCGGTGCGGTTTCGTTGGCGGCGCTGAGTTTTCTCGGCTTCGACGCGATCTCCACGCTGTCGGAGGAGAACCGGGAGGCCGGCGGGCAGGTGGCGCGGGCGACCGTGCTGTCGCTGCTGCTCGTCGCCGTCCTGTTCGTCGTCCAGACCTGGGTCGCCGCGCTGCTCGTGCCCGACCGGGAGCGGCTGTTGGCCGAGGGCGACACGGCCGGCACCGCCTTCTACGACGCGGCCGAGTACGCCGGCGGGCACTGGCTGTACGTGCTGACGGCGGTGACGACCGCGGTCGCCTGGGGGTTCGCCGACGCGTTGGTCGCGCAGGCGGCGACCTCCCGCCTGCTGTACTCGATGGCGCGTGACCGCCAACTGCCGGGCTTCCTCGCGAAGGTCCATCCCGGGCACCGGGTTCCCGAGCGAGCGACGTTCCTGGTCGCGGCGATCTCGGTCGTGGTCGGCGCCGGCATGACCTTCCGGGACGACAACGGCGTCTCGCTGCTCACCACGCTGGTGAACTTCGGCGCGTTGACGGCGTTCCTGCTGCTACACGTGTCGGTGATCGTGCACTACCTGGTCCGTCAGCGCAGCCGGGACTACCTGCGGCACCTGGTGGTTCCCCTGTGCGGCATGGCCATTCTCGGCTACGTGGTGGTCGAGGCGAAGGTGGCCGCACAGGCGGTCGGGCTGGTGTGGCTTGGGATCGGGATCGTTGTGATGGCAGTGCTGCTGTTGAGGAGGCGACGTGGAGGTCATCGAGTACCGGCCCGACCCGAGTGAGTTCGCCTGGACCTTCGGCGGCGTGGCCCCGGTCCGCACGATCAGGCCCGGCGACGCGCTGTCGCTGTGGACCGAGGACTGCTTCGCCGGCAAGATCCGCACGGAACGGGACCTGGTGTCCCAGGTGTGTGAGTTCCCGTTCCTCAACCCGCAGACCGGACCGTTCTATGTGGACGGTGCGAAGCCGGGCGACACGCTCGCGCTGCACTTCGTGTCGATCGAACCGGCCCGCGACATCGGCGCGGCGACGACCGTGCCGTTCTTCGGAGCGCTCACCTCCGACGCTCACACGGCGACGCTGCAGGAGGCGCTGCCGGAGCTCGTGTGGCTCTACGAGCTGGACAACGCGCGGCGCACGGTCACCTATCACGCCAAAAGCGCGGAGTTGACCATCGAGTTCCCGATGGATCCCATGCACGGCACGGTCGGCGTGGCGCCCGCCGCTCTCGAGGCGCGCTCCGCGCTGGTGCCCGACTCGCACGGCGGCAACCTCGACACCCCGGAGATGCGTGCGGGGGTGACCGCCTACTTCGGGGTCAACGTCGAGGGCGCGCTGTTCTCTCTCGGTGACGGGCACGCCCGCCAGGGCGAGGGCGAGGCGTGCGGCACCGGTGTCGAAGTGGCCATGAACACGGTGGTCATCGTCGATCTGATCCCGGCAACGCCGACCCCGTGGCCACGGCTGGAGTCCGACACGCACCTGATGACCGTCGGCGCCGCCCGTCCGCTGGAGAACGCGTACCGGGTCGCGCAGGTGGACATGACCGGGTGGCTGTCCGACCTGTGCCACGTCGACCGCATGGACGCCTACCAGATCGTCGCCCAGGCCGCGCTCGCCCCGGTGGCCCAGGTGTGCAACCCGATCTACACCGTCACCAGCAAGATCCCCAAGTCGCTGGTGCCCGCCGACCCCGCGTACGGCGGGATACACGCCGACCTACGCGGCAGGGCTGCCCGACTGCACGGTTGAGCGGGCGCCGCCCCGGGGCGACAGCTCGGCACGGACGAGCGAGTCCAGCCAGCGGCCGAAGAACGCCCTGCCCTGCCGCACGGCGTCGACCTGCTGCCGGGCCGCTTCCCGCAGCCCCTGGACCGTCACGCCTGGCGTGTGCGCGATCTCGTGGGCATGCCCGACCAGCCAGGACTCCTGGGCGTCACCGGACACCTCGGGATGGAACTGCAGTCCCATCGTGTGCTCGCCGATCGAGAAGGCCTGGTTGTGGCAGGCCGGCGTCGACGCGAGGTGGACCGCTCCCTCGGGGAGGTCGAAGGTGTCGCCGTGCCAGTGCAGCACCGGCCCGGTCAGCTCCCCCAGCGGCGAGTCGGCACCGGCCGGCGAGAGTCGCACGGGAGCCCAGCCGATCTCCTTCGACTCCGCCGGATACACCCGGGCGCCCAGCGCGGCCGCGATCACCTGCGCGCCCAGGCAGATCCCCAGCAACGGCAGCCCCCGGGCCACCCGGTCCCGGACGAGCGTCTTCTCCGCCTCGATGAACGGATAGCTCTCGTCCTCGTAGGCGCCGACGGGGCCGCCGAGCAGCACCAGCAACGCCGGATCGGTCTCGTGGACCCGCCGCAGGACGTGTTCCCTGGCGGCGTCCACATAAGTGATCCGAAAGCCGCGTTCGGTCAGCACGTCCCCGAACACGCCCAGGTCCTCGAAGGCGACGTGCCGGACGGCGATGACCTCCCCTGTCATGGTTCCTCCGTCACAGATCCAGTACCAGCCGCGCGCTCGACGAGCGCGAGACACAGATCATCATGGATTCGCCGGACTTCCGCTCGTCCGCGCTGAGCACGGTGTCGCGGTGGTCGGGCACGCCGTCGAGGACGCGGGTCTCGCACGTCCCGCAGACGCCCTCCCGGCACGCCGACAGCCGCGAGATGCCCGCCGCCTCCACGGTTTCGAGGATGGACCGGCCCGGCTTGACCTCCAGGGTGCGCCCGGATCGGTGGCACACCACGTCGAAGGTCTTGTCCGCCCGCACGGCCGGCTCGCGTCGGGCCGCGAACCGTTCGGTGTGCAGGATGCCGTCCGGCCACCCGGCGCACCACTGCTCGACCGCCTCGATCAGCGGCTCGGGGCCGCAGCAGTAGACGAGGCAGTTCGGGCGCGGGTTCGCCAGGTAGGAGGCCAGTGGCAGCAGCCCAGCCTCGTCCTGCGGGTGCACCCGCACCCGGTCACCGTAGGCCGCGAGGTCGGCGACAAAGGCCATTGACTGGCGGCTGCGACCGCCGTACAGCAGCTCCCACTGCCGGCCGTCGGCCGTGGCCGCCTCGATCATCGGCAGGATCGGGGTGATGCCCACCCCGCCTGCGATGAACAGGTAACGCTGGGCGGGGAGCAACGGGAAGTTGTTCCTCGGCCCCCGGACCTCGACGCGAGTGCCGACCCGGAGCGCGTCGTGGACGTACTCCGAGCCGCCGCGACCGTCCGGCTGCCGGAGCACCCCGATCCGCCACTCGGACCGGTCGGCCGGGCTACCGCACAGCGAATACTGGCGGGTCAGGCCGAGGTCCGGGAGGTCGAGGTCGATGTGCGCGCCCGGCGACCAGGCGGGCAGGTCCTGCCCGGACGGGTCGGCGAGGGTCAGCGTCACGACGCCGTCCGCCGCCATGCGTCGCTGGCTGACCTCGAGAAGTGTGGTGCCCTCCTCGAGCACCGTCGTGAATGACGTGTCTGTCGTCATGGTGATCCCCCTCAGACGCCGACCAGACCGCGACGGTGGAAAGCCTCGCGGGCGGCATCGGTTTCCATCAGTCCCAGCTCCCGCGCCATCGACACCACACCGGAGTGGTCCAGGGCGTTCAGGTCGACGGCCCCCGCGCCTCGAACCTCCCGGATCATCTCCTCGGCGTGGGGGAACTCGATCTGCTCCAGCAGCGCGAGCCAGACGTCCAGTTCCCGGTCCGCGAACCAGGTGACCGGCTCGGGTAGCAGCTCGGCGAACAACGCCACCTCGGCCGGTGACAGCTCGCGCGTGAAAAGCTCGGTCAGCGACCGGAAGAGCGGGCCGTGCACCATCTCGTCGTGCCGGTGCGCGGCCACGGTCATCCGGTTGAACGGCTGGATCTCCTCGGCCTCGCTCAGCAGGTGCAGGTAGTCGCTGATGAAGATCTCCGAGACCGCCGCGGTGGCGAACTGCACCATCCGCTTCTGCCATGGCTCGCTGAACTCGGCCTGCCGCCGCCGCATGTGCGAGACCAGGTTGAACTCCGGAATGGCGAGTCCTTCCAGCCCTCGGCGGCGGCGGGTGAGCCGGCTTGATCGCTCGACCAGGTGAATGTGGTAGACCTCGTCCACCATGGTCTCGCCGACGGCGAGCTGTGAGCCCTCGTCGTTCAGGCCCGGCAGCTGTCCGGACATGATGTCGAGGCAGATCGGGTTCACGATCTCGTTCTCGATCTGCGTGGTCTTCGCGTTGTACATCAGCCAGCCGCAGCTCAGCACCCGCGACCTCAGTTCGGGTGAGCAGGACTGGAACTGGGGCATTTCCCGGAACGGGAGCAGGCTCTCCAGGAAGTCCTCCCGGCCGGGCACGAACAACGGCTCCAGCTCGGTCTTTTTCACCTGTGCCCGGCGCGACCAGTTCGTGGCGAGCCGGTCGATCAGTATCCGGGTCTGGGACGGTTCTTCGTGCCCGTTCTGCTCGGTTGCGTGGGCGGCGTTGTCCAGCATTACCTTTACTCCAGAATAATTTTCGAAGTGGCGCGTCAGCCGTTGCGACCGGCCGCGAACTCGCCGTGGAACATGTCCAGCCCGTCCTCGGCCGTGTACACCTTCGCGACCTTGTCGGTGGCGGTGTCGATCCGGACGAGGTGATTGCTCACGAAGCTGGACACGAACACGGATTCCTCGTCGAACATGGCGGTGGCCGTGTGCGCGTTCCGGAAGTCGTCGGGCAGTTCGTGCCCGGGACGCAGGCGCTTGAGGAAGCACGGCTTGGCGGGGTTGGCGATGTCCCAGACCGAGATGAAGCCGGTCGTCCCGTAGCCGCCGGGCAGATCCGTCGGCGTCCACGAGTCTTCCTCTGCCACGTACAGCTTCCCGGCCGCGACCGCCACGTCCGACGGCGGCCGGAACATCCCGGCGCCCGCCTCGGAGTCGGTGGGGCGGATGACGCATTCCGCGGTGTTCGTCTTGGTGTCGATCAGCCACACGCTCGGGCCGACGAGCTTGTCGCCCGACGGCGCGGGCGGATCCGGGTGCCGCACGGAGGTGGTCGCCGCCGGGCGCGTCCGGGAGGTCGGGCCCACCTGCATCGTCCCGAGGTAGGCGTACCGGTTGTCGAGCCAGACGGCACGGTGCACGAACGCGCCGTACTCCTCCGGTGTCCCCAGCGGAATGGTGCGCGTGACCTCGAGCTCGCCGGTGTAGTGGTTGACCTCGAGGACGCGGAGGTCGCTGATGTCGTAGTCGTAACCGACGCCGAGACCGATGGTGCCCTTGGGGTTGAAGCTGATCCCGTGCGTCTGGCGGGTCACCGGGCGGTCGGAGTAGAGCACGCGGGGGTCCAGCGTCCCGTCACGGTTGATCTTGAAGCCACGCAGGCGGTCGTCCGTGTAGTGCGCTGTGTAGAGGAACGAGGACCCGGGCAGCAGCGTCGGGGCGTGTGTCTGGGTGAACAGCGGCCGGGTCCAGGGCATGATCGGCTGCGCGTCGTCGGTCTGCTTGACGTTCGGCATGTCCGACGGCGTGCCCATGACGTCCAGCAGCAGGTTCTGCAGCAGCTCCACCTCCGCGGTGCCGGCGTCCCAGTCGATCTCCTTCAGTGACAGCGCGATGATCGACGCAGGGAAGGGCGGAAGAGCGTCCGTGGTGATGTAGACGGTCTTTTCGTCCGGCATGATCAGCGAGTGTTGTGGGCTCGCCGGCCGCAGGCCGGGAACACCGCTGATGGGCACACGCGCGATCTTGTCCTCTTCCGCGTGCACCAGGACGAGTTCCTGCGACATCATGTTCACACCACTGAGGATGTGCATCTCTTTCCTCCACGAATTGGCATTGGGCGCCGACCGGCAAAGCGAAAAGAGTCCGCGCTGACTACGTTAAATACTCCATGTGAGTCATATCACTGTCGCTAACGTTGTTAATTCAATGAATATGGACAGCACAAATCGGTGCGCCGGAAAAGTCGACAGCGCACTGTATTCACAGACAATCACCCGCGACGGGTGAGGCACCCCAGTAAGATCAACCCCCGGAAAAGCTAGTTGGCACTGCCAACAGTAGTATCGGTCGGCAGTGCCAACAACCACGGCGACGTGATGTGACGGCGAGAGGGCGGTGCGTGAGCGGAGCCTGCGGAGCGAACCATCAACGTTCAGGACGCCGCCGAGCCCGCGGAGGGCGACGGTGGAGCGGGGCCTGCGGAGCCATGAGCGGAGCTTGCGGAGCGAATCATCGAGCACTGCGTCGCCACGGAGCGGGAGCGGCGGCGGCGTGAGCACACCAGAAGAGCAGCTGTTGGTCGGGCTGAGTCGGCTCGGGCAGGCGATGCGGCTGGGTGCCTTCGACAATGCCGGCAGTGCCCGGATCTCCCCGTTGCAGGCCGACATCATCCGGCATCTCGCCGGCCACCCTCCGTCGTGCCGTCAGGGTGACCTCGTCACGGCGTTGGCCTCGACCGCCCCGACGATCAGCGACGCGGTACGCAGCCTGGTCGCCAAGGGTCTGCTGGAGCGGTCCCGGGACCTGGCCGACACCCGGGCGGTCAACCTCACGCTGACCGCCGCGGGACAGGCGGAAGCCACCCGGCTGGCCACGGTTCCCCCTCCCCTGCGCGCCGCGCTGGCCGCGCTCACGCCCGAGGACGTGGCCAGTATGCTCCGCGGGACCGTCACGATGATCCGCGTGCTGCAGCAGCACCGGGCGATCCCGGTCTCGCGCACCTGCGTGACGTGCCGCTTCTACCGCCCGGCCGAACCGGCCACCCCCGAGCTCCCCCACCACTGCCGGTTCGTCGGCGCCGACTTCCCGGACGCCCAGCTGCGTCTCGACTGTTCCGAACACGAACCCACCTGAGAATTCGTGTCACAACACGGTGGGGCGCGGTGTCCTGTGGGAGACATCGTCGAGAGCGAACAGGAGCCACCATGCGAGTTGCCGGCGGACCAGAGGCCCGTGGCGAGGACGACCGTCCGAACCCCGCCACCGAGGCGTTCGTCGCCCACCGCAACCTGCTCTTCACCGTCGCCTACGAGATGCTGGGCTCGGCGGCGGACGCGGAGGACATCCTGCAGGAGACGTGGCTGCGGTGGGTGGACGTCGATCTCGAGACCGTGCGCGACCAGCGTGCCTACCTGGTGCGGATCACCACCCGCCAGGCACTCAACCGGCTGCGCACACTGGGCCGCCGCAAGGAGTCCTACGTCGGCCAGTGGCTGCCCGAACCGCTGCTCACCTCACCCGACGTGGCCGACGACGTCGAACTGGCCGACAGCGTCTCGATGGCGATGCTGCTGGTGCTGGAGACACTCACCCCGACCGAACGCGCGGTGTTCGTGCTCCGCGACGTGTTCGACCTCGGCTACGGCGAGATCGCCGACGCCGTCGACAAGAGCCCCGCCGCGGTACGCCAGATCGCCCACCGGGCACGGGCACACGTCGCCGCGCGCCGGCCGCGCGACGTCGTCTCCCCTGCGGAGTCCCGGGCCGCGCTGACCGCGTTCCAACATGCCGTCGAGACGGGTGACCTGCAGGGACTGCTCGACGTTCTCGCGCCGGACGTCGTGCTGCTGGCCGACGGTGGCGGGGTCAAGCAGGCCGTGCCGCGGCCGCTCGTGGGTGCGGACAAGGCGGCTCGCCTGCTGAACGCCGGACTGAACAGGTTCCGGGGCCAGGTGGCGCTCGAACCGGTGCAGGTCAACGGCTACCCGGCGCTGATCATGCGGCTCAACGGGGAGATCGACGGCGTCCTGGCGATGCGGATCGACGACGGCCTGGTCACCGGGCTCTACTACGTGCGCAATCCCGAGAAGCTGTCGCGGGTGGAGCGGGAGACCGCGTTGAGCCGCTGAGCGTGTACCGCGTCATGGCGGGGTGTCGCCTGGCCGGACAAGACCGCATCGGTAGGCGATGACGACCAGTTGGGCGCGGTCGCGAGCGCCGAGTTTGGTCATGGCGCGGTTGACGTGGGTCTTGGCGGTCAGCGGGGACAGGGTGAGGCGTTCGGCGATGTCCTCGTTGGACAGACCGTGGGCGACGAGGACGAGGACCTCGCGTTCGCGGTCGGTGAGCCCCTCGAGCGCAGGCTGCGGCGTGGGGTCGGGTTGGTCGAGGACGTGTTGGACCAGGCCTCGGGTGGCTTTCGGGGAGAGTAGGGCGTCGCCGGCGGCGACGACGCGGACGGCGTGGATCAGTTCGTCCGGCCCGACGTTCTTGCCGAGGAAGCCGCTGGCGCCGGCGCGGACCGCGTGCAGGACGTTCTCGTCGTTCTCGAACGTGGTCAGCACGAGGATCCGGACGCCTGCCAGGTCGTCGTCGGCGGCGATGCGGCGGGTGGCCTCGATGCCGTCGACCTCGGGCATGCGGATGTCCATCAACACGACGTCGGCGCGGGTGGTGCGCGCCAGGAACACGGCCTCACGCCCGTTGACGGCCTCGCCGACGACCTCGAGATCGGGTTCGGCGTCGAGGATCATCTTGTAGCCGGCGCGAATGAGGGTCTGGTCGTCGGCGAGCAGCACCCGGATCATGTCATCGCTTTCAGTGCTGGGGCGGGCAGTTCGGCGTGCACAACGAAACGCCCGTCCGGCCGGGCCTGGGCGTCAAGACTGCCACCCGCGGTGGCAGCGCGTTCTCGCATGCCGAGGATCCCGTAGCCGGATCGGGTGGGGATGCGTTCGGTGGCAATGGGATTGACGACGTCGAGGGTGATGGCGTCGGTGGTGTAGGTGATGGTGAGGCTCGCGGTGCCGGTGCCGTACTTGTGGGCGTTGGTGAGCGCCTCCTGCAGGATCCGGTACGCGGCGAGGTCCACCACCGCGGGCAGTTCCCGTGCCTGGCCGATCTGCTTGCGCGCCACGGTCAGCCCGGCGGCGGCGAGCGCGTCGAGCATGTCGGTGAGGCGGGCGAGCCCTCGCACGGGTTCGGTGTCGGGGGCTGTGCTGTCCTCTGGCTCGCGCAGGACGCCGACGATCGAGGCGAGTTCGGCGAGCACCGTGTCGCAGGCGGCGCGGATGTGGGTGAGCGCCCGGTCGGCCTGCACGGGATGCCGGTGCAGGACGTGGCTGGCGGCGCCGGCCTGCACGTTGATGACCGCGATGTGATGGGCCACCACGTCATGCAGCTCGCGCGCGATCCGCACCCGCTCCTGGATGACGCGCCGCGCGGCCTCTTCCTCGCGGGTCTGCTCGGCGCGCCGGGCTCGTTCCTCGACCGCGGCGATGTAGGCGCGACGGCTGCGGATGGCGTCACCGACGGCGGCGGCCATCCCCATCCAGGCCACCAACCCAAGGCTCTGGGGAGACCACGCGGACCCCGTGCTGACGTAGGCGTCGACGAAGTACAGAACGACGGCGATCGGGCCGGCCAGCAGCGCACCGGAGCGGCGGTCGGTGCGCGAGGTCATGGTGAACGTGACGATGACGAGGGCGGCGAAGAGCACCGGCAGCTGGGTGCCGGTCGCCACCATGAGCACCGCCGCCGCGACGGCCGTGGCGACCAGGGTGTACTTCGGCCGCAGGCGGCGCGTGAGGATGGCGAGCAGCGCGATGGCCATCGCCGCCACGTCACGGGTGGTGATGACGCCGTCGGTCTGGCCCCGCATCCCGCTCAGTTCGCTGCCGACCCCCGCGGCCACCACGGCGCACGCCAGGACGGTGTCCTGGAGCAGGGGGTGGCCGGAGACCCACCGCCGGACCGCCGACCCGTTCATACCGATCAACCTAGACGTCCACAGTGGCCCCCGTCGTCTTCTGGCCGTGGTAGGCGGACACGGCGGACGTACCACGAACGCAGTACTTCCGACCGTCCCAAGTGTCCACAGTGGGACGACGCGGACGGCCCCGGTTTCCCGCATCGTTGTCGGCATGATCGAGCTACAGCGACTGACCAAGACCTACGGCGAGAAGACCGCCGTCGACGGCATCACCGCCACCATCCGGCCGGGCGTCATCACCGGCTTCCTCGGGCCCAACGGGGCCGGCAAGTCCACCACGATGCGCATGATCGTCGGCCTCGACCGGCCCACCTCCGGCACCGCGCTCGTCAACGGCCACCCCTACGCCGCGTCCCGCGCACCGCTGGCCGAGGTCGGCGCGCTGCTCGACGCCAAAGCGGTGGACGGCGGCCGCAGCGCCCGCAACCACCTCCTCGCCCTCGGCGCCACCGTCGGCATCGGCAAGCGACGGGTCGAGGAGGTCCTCGCCTCGGTAGGGCTGAGCGAGGTGGCACACAAGCCGGCGAAGTCGTTCTCCCTCGGCATGGGACAGCGCCTCGGCATCGCCGCCGCGCTGCTCGCCGATCCGGCCGTCCTGCTCCTCGACGAACCGGTCAACGGCCTCGACATCGACGGCATCCAGTGGATCCGCGAGCTGCTCGCCGAACTCGCCGCCGAGGGGCGCACCGTGCTCCTGTCCTCGCACCTGATGAGCGAGATGCAGCTCGTCGCCGACCACCTGATCGTCATCGGCCAGGGCCGCATCCTCGCCGACACCACCATCGACGACTTCATCGAGGAGTCCTCCAGCGGCGGCGCGGTCATCGTGGTCTCCCCGGACGCCGGCACGCTCGCGCCGCTGCTCGCCGGCGACGGCGTCACCCTGACCACCCGCGATCCCGGCCGGTTCGAGGTCCGCGGCCTCACCTCCGCCGCCATCGGCGACATCGCCACCGAACACCGGCTCCGCATCCACGAACTGACCCCGATCACGGCCTCGCTCGAGTCCGCCTACCTCGAACTCACCCGCGACAGCGTCGAGTACGCCGGCACCACCAGGAAGGCAGCCTGATGACCACCACGCTCGAACGGTCGACCCGCCCCGCGGAAAGGGCGGCGACCGCCACTCACCCCCAGACCTTCGGCCGGGCCGTCCGCGCGGAGTGGATCAAGATCCGCAGCCTGCGCAGCACCTGGATCGGCATGGCGTCGGTCGCCCTCGTCATGATCGCCTTCGGCGCGATCGCCGCGGCCGCGTCCACCGGCTCCATCTCCCCGGAGGGCGGACCGGGAGGCGGCGGTGACCCCTTCGGCGGCAGCGGCCCCCTCGCGACCGTCCTCACCGGCTCCACCTTCGCCGTGCTCCTCATCGGCGTCCTGGGCAGCCTGGCCGGCGCCCGCGAGTACAGCTCACGCATGATCACCGCCACCGTCGCGGCCGTGCCCCGCCGCTGGCAGGTCGTCATCGCCAAGACCGTCGCACTCACCAGCGTCGCGATCCCCACCGCGGCCATCGGCGTCCTCGGCGCCTACGGCGCGGGCATGAGCATCCTGTCCGCCAACGACTCCCCCACCGTCTCCCTGACCGACGACGGCGTGCTGACCTCGCTCGTGGGCATGGTCGGCTACATCACCGCGATCGCCCTGCTCGGCCTCGGACTCGGCATCCTGCTCCGCAACACCGCCGGCAGCATCGGCGCCCTGGTCGGCGGCATCCTCATCCTCCCCAACATCGCAGGCGCGCTCCTCCCCGACAGCTGGGACACCATCCTGCGCTTCCTCCCGAGCTCCGCCGCCGCCTCCTTCACCGAGGTCGGCGCGGCCGGCGGCAGCACGCTCAGCGCGGGCGCCGGGGTCACCGTCCTCTGCGCCTGGGTCGTGGTCGTGATCGGCGCGGCCGTCCTCACGATCCGCGGGAAGGACGTGTAGGTAACACTTGCGAGTTTTTTCTCAAGTGTGCATCATCTAAGGATGCTGGAGTCGCCGACGTTGCCACCGGCCCGGGACCGCCGAGTGCGGCGGTCCCGGGCCGCGCTGATGTCCGCGACGGTGCGGCTGGTGGCCGAGCGCGGGACCGCGGACGTGCCGATCTCCGACCTCGCCGAGGCCGCGGACGTCAGCCGGCGGCTGGTGTACCAGCAGTTCCGCGACCGCGACACGCTGCTGCTGGAGGCCGCGCTCGACCTGGCCCGCCGCGAGCTCCTGCCCCAGGTCACCGAAGGACCGGGCGACGGGCACGCGCGGGCGCTCGCGGTGGCCCGGCACATGGCCGCCCACCGGGCGTTCTACCGGGCGCTGCTGACCAGCTCGTGCGGGTTCGCCCTGAGCAGGGCGCTCAACAGCCTTTTCCTGCCGATCAACCGGCGACTCGTCCGCATGATGTACGGCGACCGCCTCGACGACCGCCTGCTCGAGGATCTCGCCATGTTGCTGACCGGCGGCTGGGGCGACGTCGTGCACACGTGGGTGGTCGACGGTCCGGCGCCACTGGACGCGGACGAGTTCACCGACCGGCTCATGCGAACGGCCTCCGCACTCCTCGCTCCCCATCAGAAAGGCGCAGCCGATGACGACTGAGGTGTCCGTCGAACCCGAGGTACGCACCGCCGCCGGAGCCGTGCGGGGCCGTTGGGAGGACGGGTTGGCCGTCTTCCGCGGCATCCCGTTCGCCGCGCCGCCCGTCGGCGCCGCCCGGTTCGCCGCACCCCAACCCGCGCCGCGCTGGGACGGTGTGCGGGAGGCGTTCTCCTTCGGCCCGACCGCACCCCAGGACCTCGGCACGTTCCGGCCGGCCGGCGTCAGCCTGCCGAAGCCGCCGACCGACGACTGGCTGACGGTCAACGTGTGGACACCCGCGCCCGACCCGGCCGCGCGCCGCCCGGTGATGGTGTGGATCCACGGCGGGGCCTACAAACTCGGCTCGTCGTCCCAGGGTGGCTACGACGCCAAGCGGATCGCCCGGCACGGCGACCTGGTGGTGGTCAGCTGCAACTACCGGCTGGGCATCGAGGGCTTCGCCGCCATCGAGGGCGCGCCGGCCAACCGCGCCCTGCTCGACCAGGTCGCCGCGCTGGAGTGGGTGCGCGACAACATCAGCGCGTTCGGCGGCGACCCCGACCAGGTCACGGTGTTCGGCGAGTCGGCAGGCGGCGGCACGATCGCCGCACTGCTGGCCATGCCGTCCGCGAACGGTCTGTTCGGCCGTGCCATCGCCCAGAGCGTCCCCGGCACGTTCCTGTCCCCCGAGCTGGCCGCCGGGGTGACCACCGCCATCGCCGCACACCGCGGCCTGCGCCCGACCGCCGCCGACCTGTCCACTGTGGACCCCTATGAGCTGGCGCTGTCCGGCGAGGCGGTGGCCGGCGCCGCGCGACCGGCGGGATGGGGCGTGTGGGCCGAGCACGGCGACACGCTGTTCGCGCCGGTCGTGGACGGCGAGGTGCTGCCGACCACGCCGTGGCAGGCCCTGGCCGGCGGCGCCGCTCGGGACGTCGCGCTCATCACCGGCCACAACCGCGAGGAATGCCGGCTGTTCATGGGCATGTTCGGCAAACTCGGCAAGATCACCGACGAGGACGCGGCCTGGGCACTGCGGGTCTTCGGCGCGGACCTGCCCTACCGGTCGGCCTTCCCGGACGCGTCGGCCGAGGAGCTGTACGAGCGTGTGCAGTCCGACTGGCTGTTCCGCATGCCCACGCTGCGCCTGGCCGAAGCCCAGGTCGCCGGCGGTGGCCGCGCCCACCTGTACGAGCTGACCTGGCCCGCCCCCGGAGCCGGCGGCCACCTCGGCGCGTGCCACGGCCTGGACCTCCCGCTGCTGTTCGGCACCACCGACGCCGACCTCGGCCCACTGCTCCTCGGACCAGAACCACCCGCCGAGACAGCGCGACTGTCCGACCAGTTCCGCACGGCGTGGACCGCGTTCGCCACCACCGGCGACCCCGGCTGGCCCGCGTTCGACAACGAACAGCGCCTGACCCAGATCTTCGACGCCACCCCCGCGGTCACCGCCTACCCCGAGGAGACGTCCCGGCGGCTCTGGCAACACCACGAGTTCCGGCCGCTGGCCCTGGGCTGACCAAACATGGGTAGCCCGGCCGGTTCGGATAGGCACCGGTTACCGATTCGCTGTCCGGTTTTCTGCTGTGGACTCCATGTCATACCGCGCGAACGTCGCGGGAGGGGATGGAAAGCAGAAGATGACCACGACGAGAACCGACGAGATGGCGGACCCGGGGGCTACCGCCGCCGTCACGCCCGGCACCTTGCTGGCCTGGGGACGCAACAACTCCGGGCAGCTCGGTGACGGCACGACGACCGGCCGGGCACTGCCGGCGCCGGTGCCGAACCTGACCGGTGTCATCGCCTTCGCGGAAGGGTCGGGCTTCGGCCTGGCGGTGCTGTCCAACGGCACCGTCCGGGCCTGGGGCAACAACAGCAACGGCCAGCTGGGTGACGGCACGAAGACCGACCGCGCGACGCCGGCGCCGGTCCCGGGCCTGAACAACGTGGTGGCGGTGGCCGCCGGCTCGGGCCACAGTCTGGCGCTGACGGCCGACGGCAAGCTGTTCGCCTGGGGCCGCAACCTCATCGGCCAGCTCGGTCTGGGCGTCGAGGGCACCGACCGGCTCACCCCGGTGCAGGTGAACCTCGGGCTGAGCCGGGTCAAGGCGCTGGCCGCTGGCGACAACTTCACCGTGTTGTTGCTGTCCGACGGCAAGGTGATGACCTGTGGCAGCAACGGCAACGGCGAGCTCGGCGACGGCACCAAGGAGCCGAGGGCCACGCTGGCCCCGGTGCAGAACCTGGTCACGGTCAAGGCGATCGCCACGGGACGGCGGCACGTCATGACGTTGACCTCCAACGGGGTGATCCGGGCGTGGGGCGACAACACCAACGGTCAGCTGGGCAACGGCAACACCACCGACAGTCCACTTCCGACAACGGTGAACACGGACAGCCTCAACGGCAAGGTCATCGCGATCGCCTGCGGCGGCCAGCACAGCCTCGCGCTGATGGCCGACAGCCGGGTCAAGGCCTGGGGCCTGAACGACGAAGGCCAGCTCGGGGACGGCACCACCACCAGCCCGCGAGTGTTCCCGGTGTCGACGGCCGTCGGCGGCGAGAACGCGATCGCGATCGACGCCGGGTTCGATCACAGCGTCATGTTGACGACCGGCGGTGTGGTCCGGGCCTGGGGAAGCAACAGCGAAGGCCAGATCGGCGACGGGACCACGACCAACCGCACACGACCGACAGAGGTGTCGGGTCTGGTGGGGATCACGGGCGTGATCGCGGGTGGTTACTCCACCTTCGCGTTGCAGTGAGGTGAGGGATCGGGCGGTCGGCGTGTCGCGCCGGCCGCCCGTTCTCGTGTGGTCATTCGCCGAAGACTTCCCATGGGACGTCGGTGGCTTTCAGGGGCGCGAACGCGGCGGGGGTGCGTGCCCCGGCCACGAGCTCGACGGTGTCGTCGAACGTGCCGGCGTACACCACCAGATCGGGTGCGACGAAGAACCGGGTCTGTTCGGCGGGCCAGCTCCACGGCGCCAGCGGCACCTCACGCAGCACGGACGTCACCTGGCGCGCCTGTTCCGGCGGTGTCATCGACGAGCCGGCCGTCAGCGTGCCCGAAAGCGCTTCGAACAGACAGAACTGAACGAGGAAGCCGCTCAGCGGCTCCCCCTCGGCCTCCGGGGTGCCACCCGACGGGACCCGCCACACCGTCGGGTCGTCCTCGTCCGGCTCGAACATCCACCAGAAGTTCCCCTGGTTCTCCCCCGCGAAGACCACCAACCCCTCGGCTGGATCGGTCCGCAGCTTGTCGGGCACCAGCACCTCGTTCTGCGTGCCCAACACCTCCGGCCGCCCGGCCGCGATGGCGTACAGCGCGGCCAATGCCGCCGGCACCCCGGTCACCACCGGCGCGACCGCACCGGGAACGGACTCGGGGTACCACGCCGTGAGAAACGCCCGCATCGCCCCGATCCGATCGACCGCGAGCAGGTCGAGCCACGCCAAGCCGTCCTCCGACACGCGACAAGGCTAAAGCTAGGCGAGGCCCTGCGCGCTGGTGCCCTGCAGGGTCACCACACGGTCGAACCGGCCGTCGAGCGCTTCGTCACCGTGGTGCACGACGACGAGACCGCGGCCGCTGGTCCGCTCCTCCAGCATCCGGAGCACCAGGTCCCTGCCGCCCGCGTCGAGGTTCGCGAACGGCTCGTCGACCAGGTAGACCTCCGCGTCCTCACACAGGAGCGCGGCGACGCCGACCTTCTGCCGTTGACCCGAGGACAGGTCCGCTGGCAGCTGGTCGGCCAGCTCGGTCAGCCCCATCGACGCGAGCAGGCGCTCGTCGGCGACCAGCTCACGGACCGGCAGGGGCGGCAGCCGCACCGGCGCGATCAACGACGCGACTCGCGATGGCAACGTGACCACGCCGGCGTCGGGGGCGAGTGTTCCGGCGACGACACGCAGCAACGTGGTCTTCCCACAACCGTTGGGGCCACGCAGCAGGACGTGCTCGCCGGGACGCAGCTCGAAGTCGTCGATCGTCACGTCGACCTCGTCGCCGTAGTGGACCCGGGCGCCTTCGACGAGCACCAGCGGTCCGGCGTCGTGGTAGGGCGCGGTCTGGGACTCTCGGAGGGCGTGGATTCGTTGGAGGACGGCGGAACTGCGGCGGAGCTCCGGGATCATGTTGATGATGGCGACGATCCCGGTGAGGGCACGCCACAGGCTGTTGACGAAGGCCAGGAAACCACCGAACGACAGTCTGCCGGCGAACACGAAGTACGCGCCGACGATCAGCGACGCCGTGTCGGACACGTTCATGACGAGGTCGCTGAGGGTGCGTTGTTTCTGGCCGAGCTGATAGTTGACGAAGGTGACGTCGAGGTACCGCCGAAGCTCCGCCCGGCAGGTCGCCCGCGTGCCGGGCATCAACAGCGACAAGCCGCGCAGGGCCTGGAAGGACGAGAGCGTTCCGGCGAGCGTGTCGACATACCGCGCCTCGGCTTCCCGCTCGGACCCGGTGTTGTCCTCGATCCTCCTGGCGATGCGCTTGCTCACCACCACGAGCGGCGGCAGGACGATCAACAGGATGAGGCCGGCCTGCCAGGACAGGTACAGCAGCACACCGACCAGCACGACGGACGCGGTCGCCTGCCGCGCGAGGCGGATCGACACGTCGACGGCCGGCACGAGACCCTCGCGCACGTCGTTGTGCACCCGGCTGACGTACGACGCGTGCCCGTCCCGCGATATCCGGCGGCCGTCCAGGCCGAGTGTGCGGTCCAGCAGCTCCATCTCCAGCGAGAGCGCGCACGTGTTCTCGAACCGCTTGCGCCACACGGAAACCCAGTACACGGCGAGGTTGAGGGTGACGCCGAAGAGCAGGTAGCAGGCACCGAGGACACCGAACCTGCCGAAGTCCTGGGACAGGACAGCCACGTCGAACAGCGCCTTGAGCAGCAGCGGGTGCAACAGAGCCTCGGTGCCGCTGGTGACCGCCTCCAGGACGAGGATCACCAGGAACTGTCGTCGGTGCCCCGCGAGCGTCCGCCACAACTCCTTCACCGCGCCACCTCGTCCAGCAGGAAGTCGGCCGGACCGCCGGTGCGCAGGCGGTGGAACACCCGGAGCGCACCGGCCGAGCCGGTCATCAGGTCGCAGGAGCAGCGCAACAAGCCGTCACCGGGGAGCGCCAGCGGCGCGATCCCGTCCCGGCGCGGAATCCCGAACCGCGCCGGTGGCTCGAACAGGAACACCTCGCGGACGTGCGCCAGCTGTCGCACCGCGGTGTCCCGGTAGGACGGATCGCCGAGGATCGTGGCCGCGTCCAGCATCGCGTCCGCGATCCCGCTCATGCCGAACCCGTAGCCGCCCAACGAGGTGTGGCCGACACGCACACCCCGCAGCACGGTCCGCGCGGCGTCCAGGTCGCCGTAGCGCAGCAGGACCTGCGCGACACCGGCGGCACCCACCTCGACGTACGGCATTCCGGTCCGCTCGTGGACGAACATGACCGAACCGTCGTCCTGGGGTTCCGCGTTCGCCATCTCCCAGGCCAGGGCACCCTCCCCCAGCCTCAGACAGGACGCGTCGCCGGTGATCTGGTGCATCCGCAACAGGAACATCGCGACGCCGGCCTGGCCGAACCCGAGGCCGGTCAGCGGGCCTTTGGAGGCGAAGTCGTTGAGCCAGTAGACCCACCGCCCGTCACGCAGGGCGGCGGCGGACAGTGCGTGCGCGCATTCCCGTGCCGCGGCGAGATCCCGTTCGTCGTGGCTTTGGAGGTAGAAACGCAGGTTGGTCATGCCGAGCCCGGCGAGTCCATAGTAGAACGTGTAGTCCTCGGCGCCGGCCTCGTTGGCCCGCGCCAGCAACTCCCTCGCCTGTGTGTGCAGCCCGAGACCGTCGGCCGCCCACGCGATCCCGGCCAGGCCACTCATGAGGCCGGCCGGATACTCGTCGACGTCGATGGCCGCCAGCCGGTCACGCAGCCATCGCCGCCATTCGGGCAGTACGGGACAGCCGGAGGCGTTGAGTGCCCACAGGACACCGCTCGCGCCGAAGCCGAGGCTCAGGGGGTTGGTGATGTGCGCGAAGGGGTCGACGGGGAACAGCGAGGCCCGGTCGGTGTCGGCCGAGGCGGCGACGAACGCGGCGATCCCGGCCGTCACGTCGGCGGGCCGAAGTGCTTCCTCGGCAACGGGTTCGGCCGCTGGGACGACGACCGCGCCGACCAGGTCCGCCTCGTCGTCGAGGAACCGCAGCACGTCGGCGAGCGAGATCCGTGCCTGCGCCAGATCGGTGAGCAGCTCGTGGATCCGCGCCGGCCAGCCGAGCGCGTCGGTGTAGGTCCGGTAGAGGTCGAGGACGTCCTCGCGCAGAAAGGACATGGCGGCGACCGGGAACACGAAGTAGGCCATCGTCATCGCCAGGCCGTACAGGTCGTCGTCCGTCGTGGCCGCGTTACGATGGCGCCGGGAATGGCTGAATCCTGGCGTGAACAACTCGACCGAGCCTTGCAGGTGCGCGTCGTCGGCGTCGGACTCGGCCAGGCGGCACGACTCCAGGTCGACGAGAACGACCTCGAAGGTGTAGGGATCGACGATCAGGTTGGCCGGGGTGAAGTCGCCGAGGATCACCTGGCGCTCGTGGGCGGCCTGTATCGCACGCGCCAGCCCGCGGAACACCCTGACGAACGTGCGCAGGTAGTGCCGCGACCGTTCGAGGTCGAACCCCGGCCGGATGAGCGGGTTGTCGTCGAGCAGGACCGAGCGGAAGTCGACGCCCTCGACGAACTCCTCGGCGATGAAATGGTGCTCCCAGTGGCGGAACGTGGCGATCGGCGCGGGAAAGCAGCCGGTGTCGGCCAGCCGGTTGAGGAACGTCCACTCGCGACCGAGGATGTCGACCGCGTCGTGGTCCTGGCGCGGGTTGACGCCTGTGTGGGGCCGTGCTTCCTTGAGCACCACGAGCCGGTCGCCGTCAGCGGTGTCCTGCGCCCGGTAGACCCCGCCGGTGTTGGAGAACTGGATGGCGTCGGTGACGCGGAAGCGTCCACCGAGGAGGTCACCGGACCCGGGGTCGTCGTCGGGTTTCCAGTCGCTGAAGGGCCATGGCAACCACCAGGGCTTCGTGAACACCGGTCGCCGGTCGTCGGCGATCCGCCCGTCGGGGCCGGTGATGTGCGGCTTCTTCCGGCCCATCGCGTCGACGCTGTGGGTGTCGAGGAGCTGCCCGTACCGGAAGTAGAGCGCCTTGCTGTCCTTGTAACGCATGTCGGAGAGCACGTAGGCGCCCGCCGCGTCACGCAGGAGATCGGCGAGCTCGGCCAGGCAGTCGCGGAACTCGTCGTCGTCGCGCGGGTAGATCGTGATGAGCTTGCCGCTGCTGCCCCGTCCCATCGGCTTCTGGTTGAGCATCTCGAAGATGTTGAGATCGAGCGCGATCTTGAAGTCGACGCCGCGGGTGGTGAGGTGCCCGATGACCGCGGCGGCCACCTCGCGCACGTTGCGCTGGGTCGCCGACACGTGGATCTTCCAGCCCTGCGTTGGCAGCGTGGGGTTGTGCCGGTAGCTCCACCAGATCCCCGCGCGGACGAACCGTGACCGAACGTCCTGCGGCAGCTCGGCCAGGAAGTGGTCGCGCCGCGGGGTGTAGTAGACGTCGAGCGGGTCGTAGAACAGCGTGTCGTTCCAGGCGTAGTTGAACCGGTTGACCCAACGTTCGTCGCGCATGACTACCTCTGTGCTTCGTGGGTGGCGGGGGTGAACGGAGCGGTCCATGTGGGCGGGGGAATCCCACATGGACCGCGGTCAACCGATCTAGTCGTTGCAGCACAGCACGAAGCTGCTCGAGGTGCTGAAGCCCAGCGCGCTGTTGTCCGCGACACGCGGCTCGAGCGTCTGAAGACCGAGGACGTTCATGACCGTTCACCTCCCCTACGGCTCACAGGTTTTCGTGCCTCAACACTGGCCGTGTGGGTGCGCGGGGACATCGGTGGCGGTTGCCCATCTGTCGGTGTTCGTTGCCCATGCCGGACACGCGGGTGCCCAGGTAACGGCGGGCAACGCGGCGGCGACCCCTCTAGCACCGTGTCGAAAGGAGTGTCCCGATGTCGGTTCGAGCCGTGACCGGGCTGCCTGTCCTGTCGGCACTGGAGGTCGCCCTCGGGCAGCCGGTGGGCACCGTCGCGCCGCGGGCCACGGCCGTCGATCCGGACCCGGTGCACGCGGTGCGGGCCGCGTTGCTGCCGGCGTTGGTCCGTTCACCGTGCGTCGTGGCGTTCTCGGGTGGTCGGGACTCGTCGTTGCTGCTGGCGCTGGCCGCGGACCTCGCGGCGCGGGAGGGCCTCGACCCGCCGGTCGCGGTGACCTTCCGGTATCCCGGTGACCCGGCGGCCGACGAGTCGGACTGGCAGGAGCTGGTCGTGGCTCACCTGAAGGAGCGAGGGCTGCCGGTCGACTGGGTGCGGCACGACGTCACCACCGAACTGGACCTCATCGGCCCGCTGACGGCGCCTGTGTTGCGTGCGCACGGCCATCCCACCTATCCGGCGGCGTTGGGCAACACGCTGCTGCTGTCCCGGTACGCCCGAGGCGGCGCTCTCGTCACCGGCAACGGCGGCGACGAGGTCCTCGGCGGTCACCGGATCGCGGTCCTGCGCGCGGTGGCGCGGCGACGGGGACGCGGGCTCACGGCAGCGGACAGGCGGCTGGTGGCGGTGTGCGTAGCGCCGGCGTTGGTACGTGGCGCGCTGGCGTTCCGCGAAGCAGGCGACGCCGCGTGGCTGCGCCCGGCCGCGCGGCGAGTGGCGCTCGCCGAGGCCGTGCGGACGGCCCGGACCCGGCCCCTGCGCTGGGATCGCAGCGTGTGGGGGGCGCTGGCGCCGCGGGCGGTGACGATCGGCGCTGCGACACGAACGCGTGTCGTCGACGCTGCCGGCGCGCTGCTCGTGGAACCGTTGAGCGACCCGGCTTTCGTCGCGTCCTACGCGAGCTTCCGAGGCCGCTGGGGCGCTCTGACCCGCACGGCGGGCATGCGCCTGCTCGCGGCGGGGCTGCTGCCGGAAAACGTGCTTGGCCGCCGGGACAAGGCGGCGTTCAACTCGTCACGGTTCGGTCCGCTCTCCCGTGCGTTCGCGCGTACCTGGGACGGGCAGGGGGTGGACGAGCGCCTTGTGGACCCCGTCGCGCTACGGGCGGCCTGGTTGTCGGAGCTGCCCCCGCCGGCCACCGCGATGCTGCTGCAACAGGCGTGGCTGAGTGGATTCGCTGCGTAGTCGGCGTTAACGGACCGTGCCAGGCGGGCGACTGACCATGGGCCGGCGTTCGCCGCCGGTCGATGGTTCACCGAAAGGAGTTGATATGAAGAAAGAATATGTCCCGCCCACGCTGGATGAGCTCGGCACAGTGCCGGAACTGACGCTCGGTCAGTCGAGCGGCAGACGGTTGGACGCGGACTTCCCTGCCGGTTCCCTCTTCGGGGAACTGACCTTCTCCTGATCCGGCGCCGTCAAGGCGAGCGGGACCTGTCGCCGAACAGGGCATAGTGGACACCAACAAATCCTCCTCCCGGTGCTGGCGCGGGACGCGTCCCCTGCCGAACGTCCAATGCCCACCACGTCGGCGACAGGTCCCCTTGCCCACGAGAGCTTGTCAGCGCATCAGCCAGGCGCGGCAGGCGAGTTGGAGAGCGAGTCGTTGCTCGGGGTCGCCCAGATCGACGCAGAGCAACGTGGTGATCTTGCGCAGACGGTAGGTGATCGTCTGCGGGTGGACGTTGAGGTCCTTCGCCGCCTTCGCCGGTGAGCTCTGGTGGTCGAGATAGGACTGCAGGGTGCGGACGGAGTCCTCGGCGGCCTGGGGGCCGAGTTCGGTGAGCGGGGCGAGCAGATCGTCGACCGAGGCGCGGGTCATGTCGGAGGCGTACCACTCGACCAGCATGGGGTTCAGGCCGAGCGCGTCGATCGCGACGATGTCCTGTGTGGGCACGGACTGGCGGGTGGCCGCGAGCGCCGCCCTGGCGTCGGCGGCGGACGTACGCAGTCCCTCGGCCCGCCGGTGCGCTCCGCCGATGCCGCACCGGACGACGAGGCCGGGGAACCGTTCTCTGGCGGCGGTGAGCGCGGCCGTCGCGGCCTGGTGGGCGGCGCGTGCCGCGGCCCGGCCGGGGTTGGTTTCCGTGGTGCGGACCAGCAGCACGTCGCCGCCGATTCGGGTGCCGTACCAGCCGGCACCGTCCGTTCCGTTGCCGGCGTGGACCGCGTCGAGCGTGGTGTTGCCGACGGCGTCGAGGTGGGTGGTGCCAGTCGACTCGCCCCGTGACGAGGACAGCTCGAACCGCAGCACCTGGTGCCAGCCGTCGACCGCGACCCCGAGCGTCCTGGCCCGCGCCACCAGCGGGGCACGTTCGGACTCGGGGGCGAGCAGCAGTTCGCCGAGCAACCGACCACGGTCCTGGATCGGGGCCAGGTCGGTCCGCCGACTCTCCGCGACGGCCCGCGCGTAGGCGTCCGCCGCGAGCCGCACGACGGTGCGTGCCGCGATCACCCAGGCCCCCGCCGCCCGGTCGGGCAAAGCGGCGGTGACGTACCCGTCGGCGCCGCCGTCCACCTCGACGAGGGCGGCTGGTTCGGTGTGGTCGGGATCGCGGATCGCGACGTTGGTGGCGAGCGCCTCGGCCGCGGCGGCCAGGATCGCGGCCGCCTTGTCCCCCTCGGTGCTCTCCGCCTGGGCGATCAGGTGCCGGGCGGTGTCGACGCGGGCCAGGGCGATGCTCACGTCACCGACGAGTACACGTCCGACGGCGATCACGAGCGAGGTCGGCTCGGTGCCGGGTGGGGCGGTGAGCAGGGCGAGCGCGTGGCGGTCGGCGATGCGTTTGGCGGTCGGCTCGACCGAACCCTCGTCGATCCCGGTCAGCACCACGGCGGCCGCGCCGGTGGCGGCGGTGTCGCGGAGCGCCACGTCGAACTGGTGGCCCTGGGCCTCGAGGAAAACCCTGGGTAGCACGATCGCCAGCTGGTCGGTGGTCAGCGCACGCAGTTCGCGTTGTTCGGCGACGATGCGCACCGAGCGCACGACCCGGTCCGCGTCCCCGGCCAGCAGCGTCAGCGACGACAGGTCCGGTGCGGACAGCAGTTCCCGGACGCTCGCGGCGCCCGTCTGGTCCGCGGATTGTCGTTGCGCGATAAACACGACCTATTTCCTGTTGTGCGAGGCTAACCACGCTGCGTGATCAGCCTACTAGCATGTGCCGCGTGCTGTTCGACAAGGCCAACCTCCCCGCGTACGCCCGAGGGTGTGACGTGCTGGGCGCGGGTGGAGGTGGACCGGCCGGGCAGGGGTTGCCCCTTGCGTTGCACGCGGTCGCCGAGCACGGCCCCGTGCCGGTGGTCGAGCTGTCCGAGCTGTCGCCGGACGACCTGGTGATGCCGTGCGCCTATCTCGGCGCGCCCGACGTGTACATCGAGCGCATCGGCACCGGAC
The DNA here is from genome assembly GCF_036378875.1 of Actinophytocola sp. GTDB lineage: Bacteria > Actinomycetota > Actinomycetes > Mycobacteriales > Pseudonocardiaceae > Actinophytocola. The sequence continues at coordinate 154,954 of NZ_DASUVO010000002.1, read as the reverse complement.
GCGAGTCGGTCGGCATCCGGCGCCAGGTCGAGGCGCACTTCGGGCGCCCGGTCGCGGCGCTGATGTCCACCGAGGTTGGCGGTTTCAACGGCCCCGGTTCGGTCGCGCTCGCCGCCAACGCCGGCCTGCCGATGCTGGACGCCGACGGGATGGGCCGCGCGTTTCCCGGCGTCGAGCAGGTCTCGATGCAGGCGGCCGGGATCACCGCCAGCCCCTCGGTGCTCGCGGACGAACACGAACGTGTGGTCATGGTGCAGGCCGAGTCCGGTGAGTGGCTGGAACGGCTCGCACGCAGCGTGACCACCGCGTTCGGCGACCGAGGGGTGAGCAGCGAGTACGTGATGACCGCGGCACAGGCCGCCGGCAGCGTGGTCGTCGGGTCGATCAGCATGGCGACGAACATCGGTCGTGTCCTCGAGGAATGTGCCGCGGCGGGGTCGTCCACGACGGCCGCGGTCGACCGGCTCGCCGAGGAGTTCGGCGGGGTCCGGCTGGCGGAGTGCAGGGTGACCGGGGTGCAACCGGTGAAGAACGCGGCGACCGCGACACTCGCCAGCAACTCCCGCCGCACGATGCTGCTGGAGGGCGTCAACGGCGACGAGGGGCGCTGGCTGCGGCTGGAGGCCGGGCACGAGTACCACGCGGTGCTCGAGGACGGCGAGCTGCGCGCGACGGTCCCGGACATCATCACGGTGTTCGACGTCCACAGCGGTGAGCCGGTGCCGGTGCAGGAGCTGCGGTACGGGCTGCGTGTCGTGGTGCTCGCGCTGCCGTGCGCGCCGCTGTGGCGGTCACCCGAGGCGCTCCGGCTCGTCGGTCCCCGGGCGTTCGGGCTCGCCCTCGACTACGTCCCTCTGGGGGTAAGCCTTGCGTGAGGCCCGCACCTACCGGCTCGGGGTCTCGATGGACCGCGGCCACGTCGCCGGCGCGCTGGCGGACGCCGAAGGTGACGTCGTCGCCGTCACGACACGGCAGCTGACGTGCCCGGTGACACCCGACGCCGCGCTGACCGCGGTGCTGTACGCCCTGCGGGCCGACGACCCCGCGATGCGGAACACGCTGCCGGACATCGACCGGGTCGCGTTCGCCATCAGCGAGGTGGACGACCTCGTGGCGTTCCCGAGCGTGAGCACCCGTGGCTGGAGCGCCGAGCTCGGGCAGGTCGCGGTGGTCCGGCTGGGCGCGGCGACCACCTCGGTGCCCCCGCTCGCGCTGTGGCCTTCCGCGCTGCGCGAGCAGGTCGTGCTGGCCAGCACGTGTGTCTCTGGCGGCGCGCGGCTGGACGGGACCGACCTCGAACCCCTCGATGAGGCCGGTCTGGTCGACTTCGCGCGGTCGGTCGCCGGCCGGGTCGTGGCCGTGGCGGTCACCGGCGTGTTCGCCACCCTCACTCCCGACCACGAACTGGCGGCGGCGGCGATCCTGGAGTCCGAACTCGGCAGGTCGGTGCCGGTCGTGCTGTCGCACGAGATCGGCGGCCCCGGCCTGCTGGAGCGTGAGAACGCCACCGTGCTCCAGGCCGCGATGACGCTGCCGGCGGGCCGCGACGCCACCAGGGTGCAGAACATCCTGGAGGACCACGACCTCGGGCACGCCGAGGTGTTCTTCGCCCGAAACGACGGCACGATCGCGGCCCTCGACCACGCCGCAACGCATCCGCTGACGCTGTACGGCGGTGCGGCCGCCGCCACGGTGCGCGGTGCCGCCCGGCTCGCCGGTGAGCCGGCCGCACTGGTGGCGCTGGCCCGCGCGGACGGCAGCGTCCCGTCGGTCTGCGCGGTCACGGCCGGCCAACCGAGGCTGACGGCCGGGCACACCGCGATCGCCGACGTGCCGACCAGCCTGCGGGTGATCGCGCAGGTACCGGTCCGCCCGTCAGGCGAACCGGGAACGGTCGACTCCCGCGCGATGGCCGAGGCGGTCGACCGAGCCAAGATCGCACCGGGCGACCTGCCGTTGCTGCTCGGCGGCCCGGGCGCGAACGAACTCGCCACCGCCCTCCCGCTCCGCCTGATCGGCACACTCGGCGTGCGCTGCCCACCGTGGGCGGCCGCCGCGGCCGCGGTCGGGGTCGCGACCGCCCCCGTCGGCGGCGAGGCCGAGCGCGTCGTACCCGTCCACGGCGGCGACAACGCCGCGATGCGAGAGGCCGTCAGCGAAGCGGCCCGCACCGCCGCGGTCCGCGCTGGCGCGGATCCCCGACGCGCCAGGACGAAGCAGATCGAGGAGACACCGCTGAGCTACCTCGCCGAACCGGCCGTGGTACTCAGGGCACGTGCCGAGGGCCCACCCCGGCCAGGCGTGATCTCCAGCTCGGTGGTCGGCGCCGGCAGCACCGGCGGAAAGACGGCGCGGTGAGCGGAGAGCCGCCCGGCGCCCCCAAGCAAGCCCGACGCGGGCATCGCCGATGTCTCGAAAGACGCGCTGATGACGTTCAACGACCCGAAAGCGTCTTTCGGGACAGCGCTGGTGGCACAAACACGCCGTTCGCAGCACCGGGCTTCCCGGGCGATGTGAAACCGCCCGCCATGCGGGCTTTGCCCCACGGAGCCACAGAACCTCGCGCGGGCAGCATGATCATCGGTGGATCCGGGCTGAGTGTCTCGAGGGTGCCCTCAGGACATCCGGGTGGAGTCAGGGCGGCGCCGGCCGCGGCGGGCGGTGGGTGCGGCAATTCATGTCACAGAAAGGGAACTGATGCTGGGGGCTGATGACTACGCGTTGGACCGGGTGCCGGACAACGCGCGTTATCCGTGGTGGACCGTCGCGGTGCAACGGTTTGGGCAGCTGTCCGATCTCACCGTGTTCCTGCTCGGCGCCACGTTGGGTGCCGGGATGTCGTTCTGGGGCGCGTTCTGGTCGTTGACGCTCGGGTCGGTGATCCTGGAGCTGGTCGCGATCTTCGCCGGGATCGCTGGTGTCCGGGAAGGACTGTCCACTTCGGTCCTCGCGCGGTGGACCGGGTTCGGGCGGCTCGGGTCCGCGTTGATCGGGTTGGTCGTCGCGACCAGCTTGATCGGGTGGTTCGGGATCCAGAACGCGATCTTCGCCGAAGGGCTGCACGCCCTGATGGACGGGGTGCCCGTGTGGGTGTGGTCCATCGTGACCGGGCTCGGGGTGACCGCGCTGGTGGTGTACGGGTTCCGGTGGATGGCGTGGATCGCCTACATCACCGTGCCCGCGTTCCTGTTGCTGGCCGGCTGGTCGGTGATCGGTGAGTTCACCAAGCACAGCATCGGTGACCTGATCGGCACCGAGCCGTTCGGCGAGCCGATGTCGATCGCCACCGGGGCGACGATCGTCGCCGGCTCCTACATCGCCGGTGCGGTGCTCACACCGGACATGACCCGGTTCAACCGTACGTCCGGTGACGTGGTGAAGCAGACGGTCGTGTCGATCACCCTCGGACAGTACGTGCTCGGCCTTGTCGGTGTGCTCCTCGCCTACGCGATCAAGGAGGCCGACGTGGTGTCGATCTTCGGGGCCACGTCGGGCGCCCTGGGGATCATCATCCTGGTCTCGGCCACCGTGAAGATCAACGACTGGAACCTGTACAGCTCCTCGCTCGGGTTCGTGAACACACTGTCCACAGTGTTCGGTGTGCGGCTGAACCGGGTGGTGGCGACGATCGCGATCGGCGTGGTCGGCACCGCGCTGTCGGCGGCGGGCATCCTCGACCGGTTCGCCGACTTCCTCACCGTGCTTGGCGTCGCGATGCCGCCGATCGCCGGCATCATGGTCGCCGAGTACTTCCTCGTGCGCCGCTGGCGACCCGCGCTCGACGAGGCCCGCGCGAACGGCCGGCTCCCCGAGACCGAGCCCGGCTGGGTGCCGGCCACGCTGGTGATCTGGGTCGCGTCGGCGGTGCTCGGCTGGTGGACCGAACAGGAGCAGTTCGGCATTCCCGCGCTCAACTCCCTCGCGGTGGCCGGAATTCTCTACGTGGCCGCGGGGAAGGCCGGACTGGTGCGTGGCACCAGGGAACTCCCGGTCGCCACCGGGGGGACCGGCGGATGAGGATCGGCATCGACGTCGGCGGCACCAACACCGACGCCGTACTGGTCGCCGGGCGGCAGGACGAGGACGTGCGGGTGCTGGCCGCGGTGAAGACGCCGACGACCACCGACGTCACCGCCGGTGTGGTCACCGCGATCGACGAGCTGCTGCGGGACGCGCCGGAGGGTTTCGAACCGGGGCAGATCACGGCGGTGATGATCGGCACCACGCACTTCACCAACGCGGTCGTGCAGGCCCGTGACCTGACCCCGACCGCGGTGATCCGCCTCGGGTTGCCGGCGACCGCCGCGCTTCCCCCGCTGACCGGCTGGCCAGAACGGTTGCGGGTCGCCGTCGGCGACCGCGCGTACCTCTGTCACGGCGGGTACGAGTACGACGGCACCGAGCTGTCTACTTTGGACGCCGACGAGCTGCGTCGGACGGCGGCCGACCTCGCCGCGGCAGGGGTGCGGTCGGTCGCGGTGTCGTCGGTGTTCGCGCCGGTGAACGGGACAATGGAACTCGAGGCGGCGGAGATCCTGCGGGCGGAGGTGCCCGAGCTGCGGGTGTCCTGCTCCCACGAGCTCGGCCGGATCGGGTTGCTGGAGCGGGAGAACGCCACGGTCCTCAACGCCGCGCTGATCGAGTTGGCCGGCCGGCTCGCGGACGCGTTGACCGACGCGCTCGCCGAGGCCGGCATCACCGCTCCCCTGCTGCTCAGCCAGAACGACGGCACGCTGATGGACGTGGAGTACTGCCGCCGGTTCCCCGCGGCCACGTTCGCGTCCGGGCCGACGAACTCGATGCGTGGCGCCGGTTTCCTGTCCGGTGTGGCCGACTGTGCGGTGATCGACGTCGGCGGCACCACCACCGACATCGGCATGCTCGTCGGCGGCTTTCCCCGTGAGGCGCCCGCGATCACCGACATCGCCGGCATTCGCACGAACTGGCGCATGCCCGACGTGCTCTCGCTCGGCATCGGCGGTGGGAGCCTCGTCCGCGACTTCTCGAACGGTGAACGCACCACCGTCGGGCCGGACAGCGTCGGCTTCGAGCTGACCAGCAAGGCACTGGTGTTCGGCGGCGACACCCTCACGCTGACCGACGTGGCGGTCGCCGCCGGGCAGAGCCGCGTCGGCACCATGACGGCACTGGTCCGCCGTTTCGACGCCGACCGGGCGCGTGCCGTGCTCGGCGAGGTCAGCGAACGGATCGCCGACGCGGTCGACCGGATGCGCACATCCCCGGAGCCGCTGCCGGTCGTGCTGGTCGGCGGTGGCAGCGTGGTGCTGCCGGACGAGATCCCCGGGCTGCCGGATGTGCGCCGCCCGGAGCATTCCGACGTCGCCAACGCGATCGGCGCGGCGATCGCGAAGGTGGGCGGCGAGCTGGACCGTGTCGTCCAGGTCGCTGACGGCGCAAGGGAAACCGTGCTCGCGGAGGCCAGGGCCGAAGCGGTCGCCCGCGCCGAGTCCGCCGGTGCCAGGCCGGGCACGGTCGAGATCGTCGAGATCGACGAGGTGCCCCTCGCCTACCTGCCCGGCGGCGCCACCCGGATCCGGGTGAAGGCCGTCGGTGACCTCGACCTCGACCGCGTCCAGACCCGTGAGCCGGTGGGAGTGCCCGGTGCGTGAGATCGTTCTCGACGACATCGACGACATCGCCCGTGGCGCGGGGATCCTCGGCTCCGGTGGGGGCGGCGACCCGTACCTTGGCAAGCTCCTGGCCGAGGTGGCCATCACCCGGCACGGCCCCATCACGGTGGTCGCGGTCGACGAGGTGCCGCCCGACGCGGTGGTCGTCCCCGTCGCGACACTCGGCGCGCCCACGGTCAGCCAGGAGAAACTGCCCAACGGCACCGAGGCGCTCGCCGCGCTGCGTGCGCTGGAACACGAGACCGGGCTGACGGCGACCCATCTGGTGCCGATCGAGATCGGCGGCATGAACTCGCTCATCCCGCTCGCCCTGGCCGCGGAGACGGGGCTGCCGATCGTCGACGGCGACGCCATGGGCCGCGCGTTCCCCGAGGCGCAGATGGTGCTGCCCACCCTGGCCGGCATCCCCACGAGCCCGATGGCCATCGCCGACGACAAGGGCAACACGCTCGTCCTGCACGCGGCGTCGAGCCTGTGGGCGGAACGCATCGCCCGCGCGGTCTGCGTGGCCACCGGGTGCTCGGTGTTCACCGCCGACACGTTGATGACCGGCGCACAGCTCTCCGACGGCCTGGTGGCCGACACGATCACGCTGGCGCAGCGACTCGGCGCCGCCGTACGTACCGCCCGCGCCGAACACCGAGACCCGGCCGCGGCGGTGGCGGACATGGTCGACGGAGTCCGACTGGCCACCGGCAAGGTGGTGGACGTGCAGCGAGCCACGACGGGTGGTTTCGCCAGAGGCACCGCCACCATCACCGGCACGGACTCTGAACTGCGCCTGTCGTTCCAGAACGAGTACCTCCTGGCCGAACGCGACGGCGAGGTGGTCGCCACGACCCCGGACCTGATCTGCGCACTGGAAACCGACACCGGCGAACCGGTCACCACCGAGTCGATGCGCTACGGCAACCGGGTCACCGTGCTCGGCATCCCCGGCGACCCCAGGTGGACCACCCCGGCCGGCCTCGAACTGGTCGGCCCACGCTACTTCGGTTACGACAGCGACTACCGGCCACTCGCGCCATAGGGTTCGCCCATGGACTGGCGAACGTGGCACGACGAGTACGACCTTCCTGGCTCGTGGATGGCGAGGCGGTTGCGGGCCGTTCAGCGGCAGATCAGGGCCGTCCTGGACGAAAGCCCGCCCGGTCCGCTGCGGGTGGTCAGCCTGTGCGCCGGCCAGGGACGTGACCTGCTCGGCGTGCTGGCCGACCATCCGCGCCGAGACGACGTCCGGGCGCGGCTGGTGGAACTGGACCCGCGGAACGCGAAGGCCGCCGAGGACACCGCCAGGGCGGCGGGCCTGACCGGGGTCGAGGTGCTCACGGCCGACGCGTCGCGCACCGATCACTACCACAGCCTGGTACCGGCGGATCTCGTGTTGGTGTGTGGTGTGTTCGGCAACCTCAGCGACGAGGACATCCACCGGACCGTCGGCTTCTGCGCCCAGTTGTGCGCCACGGGCGGCACGGTCATCTGGACCCGCCACCGCGGCGCGCCCGACCGGGTGCCGTTGATCTGCGAGTGGTTCGAAGGGCTTGGCTTCGAACGCCGATGGGTCTCGGAGCCGGACGCCGGATTCGGCGTCGGCGTGCACCGCTTCACCGGTCAGCCGCAGCCGTTGGCCGCCGGCGCGCACATGTTCACGTTCGTCGGGTACGACGTGCTCGACGACGTCAACCAGTCGTCGGGATGAACTCGGGCGGGCGGTAGGTGGGGTTGGCCCGCTCGAAGGCCGCGGCCAGTGCGAGGACCTTCGCGTCCGACCAGCGTTCGGCGAAGAACGAGACGCCGACCGGCAGCGGCCCGGCGAAACCCGCGGGCACCGAGACGTTCGGGTATCCGGCCACAGCCGCCGGACCGGACGAACCCAGCACGAACGCGTCGCCGGCGGTGTAGTCGGTTCGCCATGCCGGGCTGTTCGTCGGGGCCATGATCGCGTCCAGGTCGAACCGGTCCATGGTCTCGTCGATGGACCGGCGGGCGGCGTCGGTGGCCGTCCGGCGTCGGTTCAGGTAGGTGGGATCGGTCGGCGGTGGCGCGACTTCGGCCTGCTCGAACAGCTCCTGTCCGAACTTCGACAGCTCGACCGGATCCGTGCGGTTGAACGCGATCACCTCCGCCAACGTGTCCGGCGCCCCGGGACGAGCCCCGAGATAGGCGTTGAGGTCACGACGGAACTCGGTGAGCAGCGCGGGAAACTCGTTCTCGTTGACCAGGTCCTGGTAGGGCAGCTCGACGTCGATGACGGTGGCGCCACGCGACCGGAGCACGGCCACCGACTCGTTCACCACCCGGTCGACGTCAGCGTCCACACCGGACAGACGCCACACCCCGATCCTGGTGCCACGTAACGCGTTCGGGCGCAGCAGTGCGGCATAGTCCCGAGGTTGGCCGGTGGGAATGGCGTGGGTGGCGGCGTCGGCGGCGTCGCGTCCCTGCAGCACCGACAGCGTGATCGCCGCGTCGACCACGTGCCTGGCCATCGGGCCCGCGGTGTCCTGCTCGGCCGAGATCGGCACGACACCCGTCCTGCTGACCAGTCCCAGTGTCGGCTTGTGGCCGACGATGCCGTTGGCGCCGGCCGGGCACACGATCGAGCCGTCGGTTTCCGTGCCGATCGTCACCTGTGCCAGTGCGGCGGCGATCGCCGCCCCGGAGCCGGACGAGGACCCGCAGGGGTTGCGGTCGAGCACGTACGGGTTGTTGGTCTGACCGCCGACCCCCGACCAGCCCGAGGTCGAGTGCGTGGACCGGAAGTTCGCCCACTCCGACAGGTTCGCCTTCCCCAGGATCACCGCGCCGGCACGGTGAAGCCGGGCGACGAGATGAGCGTCGGCGGCCGGGCGCGTGCCGTCGAACACCCGGGATCCCGCGGTGGTCGGCTCGCCGCGGGTGTCGATGTTGTCCTTGAGCAGTACGGGAATGCCGTCGAGCGGGCCGCGCGTGCGCCCGTCCCGCCTGCGGACATCGCTCGCCGAGGCCTCCGCGAGTGCCCGCCCGTTGACCGCGATCACTGAGTGGATCTTCCCGTCGATCGCCGCGATCCGCCGCAGATAAGCGGATGTCAACCCGACCGAGGTGAGCTGTCCCCGGTCCATCCGCCGCTGCAGGTCGGGAATGGTGGCCGCACCAAGGTCGAAACTCGCTCGACTGTCGGTCCGCCCGTCATCCGCCACCGCCACCACAGGCAGCAGAACGAGCACGAACGTGGCGAGCAGGACTGCGGGCAGGCGCGTCCGAGGCATAGTACCTATGCCACTCCTCGAATCGAGATCATCGCTAGCCCCATTCGTAGGGTCATGCCAACACCACGGTGGGATGCGCGCCGGCCAACAGGCCCGCCATCACCCTGGCGCGGCTGGCCTCGATCTGGTCGATCACGACCTGCCGCGCCCTGGCGGCGTCGCGCGCGAGCAACGCGTCGTGCAGTTCGTGGTGCTCGTGCACGAGTTCCGATGCGGTGTCGCCGTCCCGGCCGGGGAGGCTGATGAAGAACAGCCGCTGCATCTCTTCCAGCAGCACCTGCAGTGTGCGGGCCAGCCGCTCGTTGCCGGCCGCGCGGGCGACGCGGACGTGGAACTCGCGGTTGTGCTGGAGGAACCGCTCATAGCTCTCCGGGTCGCCTGGCACGTACGACTCGTGCGCGAGCTCGTGCAGCGCGGCCAGTTCCTCCTGCGACGCACGGGTGGCGGCCAGCTCCGCCGCCGCGGGTTCGAGCAGCAGCCGCATCTCGAACAGGTCCCGCACGCTCGCCAGCGTCACCACCGACACCCGGTAGCCCTGGCGCGGACGCACCTCGACGAACCCCTCCTGCACGAGGCGGCGCAACGCCTCCCGTATCGGCGTGCGACCGTAGCCCGACGACTCGGCGAGCGCGCTTTCGCGCAGCTCCTCGCCCGGCGCGAGCGCACCGGTGAGGATCAGGTGTTTGAGGTGCCCGTAGGCGACTTCGGTCTGTGACATGTCATGGCAGATGGTACCCGGCGGCATCACCGGTGTTCGGCGAGCTTGGCCTGATACGCGGCGCGCGCCTCGGGGTTGGCGTGATGGCCGGACAGCTCGTGCAGGTCGTGGGGGCGGTGCCCGTCGACCACCGGGTGCAGGTGCACGACGACCGACTCCAGGTGCGGGGTGGCGTGCAGCAGCTCGTGCTCGACGCGGTCGGCGATCTCGTGGCCGTCCACGATAGACAGTCCACCCTGGACGGCCAGGTCCGCGTCCGCCTCCAGCCGGTGTCCGGTCCAGCGGACCCGGACCCGGTCCACGGCAAGCACTCCGTCCACCGTCGCGGCGGTCGCGGTCATCTGCTCCACCACACCCGGCTCCACGCCGTCCATCAACCGGCGGAACACGGTCCGCATCGTGCTGACGAGGATGCCGAACACCGCGATGCCGATGAGCAGGCCGATGATCGCGTCCGCTCGCTCGAACCCGAGCCACACGCCGATCACGCCGACCACGACGGCGATGGAGGTGAGCCCGTCCGCGCGGGCGTGCTGTCCCTCGGCGACCAACGCGGCCGAGCCGATCCGTCGGCCCGTCCGGATCCGGTAGACCGCGACGATCTCGTTGCCGGCGAACCCGACCAGACCGGCGGCGAACACCCACCACAGGTTGGTCAACGGGTGCGGGTTGATCAACGCGTCGATCGACTCCCAGACGATCAGCACGACCGAGGCGGCGATCACCAGCGCGATCAACACCCCGGCCAGGTCCTCCGCGCGCCGGTACCCGTAGGGGTAGCGGCTGGTGGCGGCCTTGCGCCCCAACCGGAACGCGATCACCAGCGGGATCGTGGTCACCGCGTGCCCGAGGTTGTGCACGGTGTCCGCCAACAACGCGATCGACCCCGACAGCGCCACGATCACCATCTGCAGGATCGCCGTGGCCATCATGCCGCCAAGGCCGATCCACGCCGCCCGGATGCCCTGCCCGCTCGACTCGGTCGCGGACTGGATCGCCTCGTTCGCGTCGTGCGAATGGGGCACGACCACGTGCTTCACCTTGGCCCAGAAGCCACCGCGGCGCCCGTGTCCGTGTCCGTGTCCGTGGCCGTGGGCATGCCCGTGACCGTGCGGCTCACGCTCGTCACTCATGGCGGCTCCCCCGACGCGTTCGGCTCGTGATGTATCACGGTACACATTACGACCGGCCGGCAAAACTGGCAACCGGTGTGCCTGTTTGCCGGTTGTGACGGTGACCGCGCGCCGGAAACATCGAGCGCGCAACAAGTTCCTCCAACACCGCCCTGTCGGTGTCCCTGCGGGAGGTAACCGTGAGAAGAACCCGTCTATCGCTCGTGGCCGGCGCCTTCATCGCCGTCGCCACGGCACTGTCAGTCACCAATGCGCCGGCCACCGTGGCGCAGCCCCCGGAGGCGCCGTCGGCCAGCGGCGAGTACCGGGTGGACAATGTCAAGACCGTCGAACAGCGCACCGAGATCGCCCGTACCGGCGCCGCGATCAACTCCGCGGAACACAGCGGGTTGAACATCACCGCGACGCCCGAGGAGATCAAGGAGATCGAGGCGCTGGGCTACCGGGTCCAGCGCCAGGAGCTCCCGGCCCCGCCAGGAGCCCTGAGACCGCTCGACTTCCCGTCCGCCGACTCGCGTTACCACAACTTCGCCGAGATGACCGCCGAGGTCAACCAGGCGCTAATCGACCACCCGACGCTGATCAGCAAGCGCGTGATCGGCACGTCGTACCAGGGCAGGGAGATCTCGGCGATCAAGATCTCCGACAACGTGGCGACCGACGAGGCCGAGCCCGAGGTCCTGTTCACGGCACACCAACACGCCCGTGAGCACCTGACCGTGGAGATGGCGCTGTACCTGGTGAGCCTGTTCACCGACCAGTACGCCACCGACACGCGCGTCCGGGACCTGGTCAACAGCCGGGAGATCTGGATCGTGCCGGACGTGAACCCGGACGGCGGCGAGTACGACATCGCCACCGGCTCCTACCGCAGCTGGCGCAAGAACCGGCAGCCCAACTCCGGGTCGTCGAGTGTCGGCACCGACCTCAACCGCAACTGGAACCACAACTGGGCCTGCTGCGGCGGCTCGTCGGGCAGCACCAGTAGCGACACCTATCACGGTCCCAGCGCGGAGTCGGCGCCCGAGGTGCGGGTGGTCGCCAACTTCGTGCGCAGCCGGGTGGTCGGTGGGCGCCAGCAGATCAGCACCCACATCGACTTCCACACCTACAGCCAGCTGATCCTGTGGCCGTACGGCTACACGTACAACGACCTCGGCCCGGGCCTCACCCAGGCGGAGCGCGACACCCACGCCCGGCTGGGCCAGATGATGGCGCAGACCAACGGCTACACCCCCGAGCAGTCGTCGGACCTGTACATCACCGACGGCACGATCGGTGACTGGATGTGGGGCGTGCAGCGGGTCTACACGTACACGTTCGAGATGTACCCGGGATCAAGCGGCTCCGGCGGCGGTTTCTACCCGCCCGACGAGGTGATCTCCCGCGAGACCACCCGTAACCGGGCGGCGGTCCTGCTGTTGCTGGACTACTCGGACTGCCCGAGGCGCGTCATCGGTCAGACCTGCGCGGCCTGACCCGAACACCGCGGTGCCCGCACGCGAAGGCGTGCGGGCACCGTTTGTGTCAGCTCTCCGGAGCGGTCGTGTGCAGGCCGATCGACGTGATCAGCGGGGCCGCCCTGGACTGCAGGACCCGCACGCGGATGCGGTCAGTGTCCACCGGTTCGGGCAGCACCAGGATGCGGCGGTTGCCGATCGTGCCGCCCTCGGTGAGCTGGCGCCATCCGGCCGGCGTCCAGGCGTCCACACTGAACGCCTCGATTCGTTGGCCCTGCTCGATTCCCTCCCCGAGCGCGATCTGGTCGAACCGCTGCCGGCCGTCGAGGCGCAGCACCAGGTCGCCGGTGGTCGCGCCGTGCGGCGGGCGCCAGCGCAGTTGGCGCACCTGTTCGGGGCGGTAGGTCCGCGCGATGGCCGTGCCGAACCCGGTCAGCTCGGTGACGTCGGCGTCGGCGAGGACGCCCTGACGGTTCGGTGGCACGTTGAGCAGCAGTATCGAGTTACGGCCGGCACTGCGCTGGTACAGGCTCACCAGCTGCGCCGCGGTCTTCGGGCGCTGGTTGGCGTGGTGGAACCAGCCGGGCCTGATCGACACGTCCGCCTCGGCCGGCATCCACGACAGGTACCGCACGGACGGGTCGGCGAGCCGGGCGCGGGAACCGAGGTCGGGCGCGGTCACGCCGTCCGGCCAGCCGCCGATGATCAGGCGTTGGCCGTAGCCGGTCTCGGGATCTCCCGTGTACGGCGTCGGGCTCCACTCGTTCTCCCGCGCGATACCCGCCTCGTTGCCGGCCCAGCGGAAGCCGCGCGGGCCCTCGTCGATCAGCGTGCGCGGGGACAGCGCGTGGATCAGCCGGAACCACGCGGCGAAGTCGTAGTCGGCGGACAGGCCCGCGTCCGCCCATGGGTTGGCACCGTCCAGCCAGAACTCGTCGATCGGCCCGTACTGGGTGAGCAGCTCGTAGATCTGGTTGAGGTAGTAGGCGTTGTAGTCGTCCACGGTGAACTGGAAGGTGGGCAGGTCGCGGCCGGTGCGGTCGTCGCCGGGGGCCGGCGTGGGGATGGTCGTCGGCGCGACCGGGCTGCCGTTGCCGTACCGGCCGAGTCCGCCGGGCGCCCGGTCGCCGTCCTCGAGCGTGACCCGTTCCTCCATGGACAGCGGCAACCCCGCCGCCTGCTTCTCCCGGATGCTCTCGACGTAGTCGGCGTGCCACGCGTGCGGGTGTTCGGCGCCGTCGGACGGCGAGAGGTAGATGCCGACCTTCAGCCCGGCGGCGCGGGCGGCCCGCACGTACTCGCCGAACACGTCGCCGGCCGGGTTGACCGTCCCGTCCGGCAGCCGCCACCACGGGCTCGCCGTGACCGAGTGGGGCGAGTAGCGGGTCGGGTAGAGCACGAACCCGTCGTGGTGCTTGACGGTCAGCATCACCAGCTTCGCGCCGGCCGCCTTGTACGCGCGCATCCACTGGTCCACATCGAGCGCGGCTGGCGCGAACCACGCCGGGTTCTCCGCACCGGAGCCCCATTCCCGGTCGGTGAACGTGTTCATGCCGAAGTGGGTGAAGGCCACGACGCCCTGGCGCTGCCAGGCGACCTGCGCCGGGGTGGGCACCACGTTGGCGGCCTTGGCCACGATCCGGTCCATGTCGTCGCAGGGCTCGAGGGCGATGATGGGCGCTGGCCGGATCGGCGACCGGCACGCGTCGGATGACTCCGCCGCGAAGGCGGGCAGCATCGGCATCAGGGCGACGGTCATCATGCTGGCCGACAGGGCGGCGCGAATGCGCATGGTCACTCCTCGGCTTCGGTGCGTCACAGCCACGTTAGCCGAGAGATCCGATGTGTGACCAGGCCTCGTCGATCTTCAGGGCACCCGGGCACGCAGCCGCTCGCTGAACTCCACCTCGTACGGCAGCTCCGGGAGCTGCTCGGGCGACACGTCGACACCCCGCGCGTGAAGCAGCTCGGAAAGCCACTCCCACGGGTGCTCCTCTCCCGTGTCCTCGTCCGGGAGCACGGTGGTGCGCACGTCCGCCTCGAGCGTCGCCAGCGTCAGCGACGCCCAGATGTCGACCGCCCCCGACAGGGAGAAACCTCGATCGGTGTGCAGCGTGAGGCGGCGGCCGTCGGCGAGGTCGGCGAACTCGTGCACCCGAAACGAGGCGCCACGCCGGAACTGCGCCACGGCCTCGTCGAGGAAGCGCGCGTCCATCAACCCCGGCACGGGTTCGGGCTGGTCGACGCGGGCCGACGAGTGGCCCAACTCGGCCCGGTACTCATCTTCGGTGACGTAGTCGCACCACGCGCCCAGGCGAACAATTTTCATGCTAGCAACCTCACATGGAAAAAAGGTGACGACGCGGCCGCCGCTCTCCATATCATGATCCACATGTCGATGAGACGGACGATCCTGGTTCTTGCCCTGGCTCTCCCCATCACCCTGGTCGGGGGCGTGGACGGCAGCGCGGGAACGGCACAGGCCGAGGAAAGCGCCAACCAGCTGTTGTACTACAACCACGCCTACGGGGTGCTCGACGCGGAGACCGCCGACGCCGTCGCGAACTCCGAGTACCTGCGGGAGTTCGCCAGCTTCGAGATCCGCACCACCAGCAGCGGGGACCTGACCTGGACCGGTCGCTACCTGTACGGCCGCGAGACCTACCTCGAGTTCTTCAAGGAGGGTGAGCTGCCCGCCCCGGACGACATCGCGGGTGCCGCCGGCCTTGCGGTGTCGGCCGACCGCGACGGCGACCTGGCGACGGCCATCGAGGGACTGCCGGCCGCAGGCCTCCCCGACCCGCTGCCCTTCCTCCAGACCCGCGACTTCGGTGACGGCGTCCGGGTGCCGTGGTTCGACGGCGTCAACACCGTCGCCACGTACGACGCGTTCATGGCCTGGGGCATGGAGTACCGCGAGGAGTACCTCGCCGACCCGCGCAGCAAGACAGAGCCGGCCAGCTTCCCCGGTGACGTGGGCCGCGAGCGCTACCTGCCGGACACCTACGCCGACCACCTGATGCGCAACGTGACCGGCGTCCGCATCGCGGTCACGGAGAACGACCTCGTGAACAACGTGCCGCTGCTGCGGGCCGGCGGGTTCTCGGTGCAGACCGTGTCGACCGGCGTCGTCGCGACGGGCGGCGGCGTCACGATCCGGCTCGACGCCGTGCCGTTCGACCAGGTCGGCCTGCGCCGCATCGACTTCGCGCTCAACCGGTCCATCACCTACCAGGACGAGGTGCGCCTCGGCAACTCGACACTGACCGTCGGCCCGAGGGACCGTGCCGTCTGGACGTTCGGCGCCTGACTCCCCCGCCCGGCCGGTGACGCCGTCGCCGGCCGGGCCTTGCCTAACATGCCGGTATGTCAACGCCAGCGGATGTCCGTGCGGTGGTCACGGACCGGCTCGACCGATTCACCGCGACCACCGTTCCACTCGACGGGCGGCGGCCGGCGGCGGTGGCCATCGCCCTGGTCACCGGCGGCGCCGAGACCGGCATCTGGCTCACCACGCGCGCGGCGCGGATGCGTGAGCACGCCGGACAGTTCGCCCTACCGGGTGGCCGCCTCGACGACGCGGAGGACGCCGTCGACGCCGCGCTCCGCGAACTGCGCGAGGAGCTTGGGGTCACCGTGCCCCGTCGGGACGTGCTCGGCGTGCTCGACGACTACCCCACCCGCTCCGGCTACGTGATCACGCCGGTGGTGGTCTGGGCAGGCGCCGCCAACACACCGGTGCCCAACCCGGCCGAAGTGGCTGAGCTGCACCGAATTTCCCTGCGTGACCTCGACGTGCCGCCGCGGTTCGTCCGGATTCCCGAGTCCGAGCGGCCGGTCATCCAGCTGCCGCTGATCGGCCACCTCGTGCACGCACCCACCGCGGCCGTGCTGTACCAGTTCCGCGAGGTCGTGCTCCACGACCGGCACACCCGCGTGGCCGACCTCGAACAGCCACCGTTCGCCTGGCGGTAGTCAGCCGGTCGGTTTACGCGCGACGAGCCGTTCCACCAGGCCGAGCTTGAAGCGTTGCCGCTGTTCGACGTCCAGACCGCGGGCACGGACCTGCTCGAGCGGCCGGCGCAGGAAGTGCTCACCGGCCAACGGGACCGTGACCGCCTCCAGCAGCCGTTGCACGCCGCGGACCAGGCGGGACGTGCTGGCGACGTGGTCGACGAGGATCAACCGCCCACCCGGGCGAAGCACGCGGACCATCTCGTCGACCGCGGTTTCGTGGTCCGGGATCGCGCACAGGCCGAGCGTGCACACCACCGTGTCGAAGGTCGCGTCGGCGAAGGGCAGCTCGTGCGCGCTGCCGCGCCGCAAGGTCACGTCGCGGGCGAGGCCCCGGGCACGGGATCGGGCGATGTCGAGCATCCGCTCGCTGAGGTCGAGGCCGGTGAGCGGGATCTCGGGCGGGTAGTACGGCAGGTTCAGCCCGGTCCCGACGGCGACCTCGAGCACCTCACCGGCGGCCTGCGAGCAGGCCCACTGCCGGGAGTCGCCGAAGAACCGGCGGTCCAGTGCGCCCATCTCCCGGTCATAGGTCCGTGACTTCCGGTCCCAGTACCGCTGCCAGCGGGCTCGACCGTCCATGATTCCCTCCTCCGGTCAGCAGCAGTGCTCGCCGCGCCAGGCCTCGCGGCCTTCCTTGACCGCGACGGCGGCGATGACCAGCGCGACGACCGGGTCGGCCCACGACCAGCCGAACAGGCTGTTGAGCAGCAGCCCGACCAGCAGGACGCCGGACAGGTAGGTGCACAGCAGGGTCTGTTTGGAGTCCGCGACCGCGCTGGCCGACCCGAGCTCGCGCCCGGCGCGTCGCTGGGCGTAGGACAGGAACGGCATGACCAGCAGCGACACCGCCGCCAGCACGATCCCGACCGTCGAGTGGTCGGCGGACTCCGCCTCCAGCAGGCCGCGGACGGACTCGACGGTGACGTAGAGCGCGAGCGCGAAGAACGACACCGCGATCACCTTCAGCGCGGCACGCTCCCGCGCCTCGGGGTCCTTGCCGGAGAACTGCCAGGCCACCGCGGTCGCGGAGGCGACCTCGATGACCGAGTCCAGCCCGAACCCGATCAGCGCGGTGGACGAGGCGATCGTCCCGGCCGTGAGCGCGACGACGGCCTCGACGACGTTGTAGGTGATCGTGGCAGCGACCAGCAGCCGCACCCGCCGTGACAACACCGCCCGACGTGGATCGACGCGAGTCGAGATCGCGGCTGGTGTGCAGCAGTCGTCACTCACTGGGCGTCCAGGCAGGGCTGTTCGATGTCCACGGCCAGCACGACCTGCACCAGCTCGCTCAACGCGCGGGCCAGGTGCGCGTCGGCCAGCGCGTAGCGGACCTGGCGACCCTCGTACGTGGCCACCACCAGGCCGCAGCCACGCAGGCAGGCCAGGTGGTTGGACACGTTCGAGCGGGTCAGGCCGAGCTGGGTGGCGAGCTGGCCGGGATAGCTCACCCCGTCGAGAAGGGCGACCAGGATCCGGCAGCGGGTCGGATCGGCCAGCGCTCGCCCCAGACGAGCCAGGGCCGACTCCCGCGTCTCACACGTCAGCATTCCCGGAACAGTACAGCCATGGCTGACGCATCAACAGGCGTGATATACATGCACGCATCGCAATGTATGAATGATTGGGGGTTTGTGATGGCGGTTGCGGCTTTGATCCTGTCCATGACGTGGCTGGCTGTCGTCTTCGGTCTGCGGATGCTGATGCAGGCCCGACGGACCGGTGACACAGGCCTGCGACACCGGCGCAACTCGCGGGTCGAGCTCGTCGCGCAGCTGCTTCTCGGGGTGTCGGTGCTGGCCGTCGGCATCCTCGCGCCCATCGCGGGCATGGCCGGTCTGGCTCCGGTGCTCGATGGCACGGGGTTCGTGGGGATCGTCCTGGTCGTGGCGGGGACCGCGGTGACGCTCGCCGGACAGCTGGGCATGGGCGAGTCATGGCGCATCGGCGTCGATCCGAACGAGCGGACGGCGCTGGTGACCGGCGGGCTGTTCGGGCTGGCCAGGAACCCGGTCTTCTCCGCGGCGGTGGTGACCTCCGTCGGCATAGCCCTCATGGTCGGCAACGTCGTCGCACTGGCGGGCGTCGTGTGCTTGCTGATCGCGCTGGAGCTGCAGGTCCGCCGGGTCGAGGAGCCGTATCTCCGCAGGGTTCACGGCGCCGAGTACGCCAGCTACGCCGCTCGGGTCGGCCGGTTCGTGCCGGGGATCGGCCGGGTGCGGGCATGACCACGCGAAACCAGGACGAGAAGCGGCGGATGCGCACGATCGAGCAGCGGGCGGCGGAGTTCGAGCGGACCTTCACCCGCACGGAACGGGCCGGTTGGCGGTACCACACGGCCGGCCACGGTGACGCGGTGCTGCTCCTGCCCGGCGGCGTGGGCATCGGCATCAGCTGGGTGGATCTCGCCCTCGCCCTGCACGGCGACTATCGAACGGTCACGGTCGACTACCCGCCCACCGCCACCACGCTGGACGAGTTGGCCGATGGGGTACTGGCCATCGTGGACGCCGAGGACATCGGCAGGGCCCACGTGGTGGGGCAGTCCGCGGGCGGGATGCTCGCCGAGGTGATCACGCAGCGAGCCCCCGACCGGGTCGCATCGCTGGTGTTCAGCGGCACCGGGCTGTACGGCCCGGAGGACGTCGACCGGCTCGCGGGCAAACTCGCCGCGTTCCGGAACACCCCGTGGGAACAGACCATCGACGCCGCACGGACCGCACTGCGCACCGCGTGGCGGGAATCGGCGGAGGCCGCCTTCTGGATCGCCCAGGCCGAGGCCGCCTACCGCCGCGCCGGCCGCGACGGCCTCGCGAACTCCTACGCGATGATGCTCGACCTCGCCCAGCGCTCCGGCGAGCTGCGCCCCGGCTGGGAAGGCCCCACCCTGATGCTCGCCGCGGCGGACGACCTACTGATCACACCGGTCCACCGGCAGCGCCTGCTCGACCTGCACCCTGACACGGAACTCCGCCTCTACCCCGACGGCGGCCACTCCCTGCTCCTCACCCGCCCCGCCGACTACCTGACCGAGGTCGCTGAACATCTGAGCAAGGCGAGCGCCAAGTAGGGCGCGGTCACCGCGCGACCGGGGTGTCCGCGTGCGGGCCGCAGACGCCCGAAGGGTGGTCACCGCGGTGACCGTCGCCCGACCCGGTCCGGCTCTCCCTTGTGCTACTGGACCGGACACCTGGTTCGTCGACCGTCCATCCGCGACCGTTACGTCTCGAATGGACACTACGCGACCGGTTTGACGTCCTCTGCCGCGAGCTCGATGAGGCCCTGGCGGAGCGCGGTCATCAGCGCCTGCGCGCGGCTGGAGGCGCCGAGCTTGTCGTACAGCCTGGCGACGTAGGTCTTGGCGGTCGACTGGCTGACGAACATCGCCCTGGCGATCTCGGGGACCGAAAGGCCGTCGCGCAGGCGGAGCAGTACCTCGTGCTCGCGTGGGCTGAGCGCGAAGCGGTTGTCCGTCTCGCGCCGGCGGGCCAGGGCGTCCATCAGGCCGGTGGCGGTGAACGAGGTGGCGGCGACCGCGCCGTGGCGGATCGCGCCCAGTACCTCGTCGGTCGGGGCGGTCTTGGCGACGAACGCGGACACGCCCGTGTCCAGCGCGCGGAACAGCACGTCGTCCTCGCCGAGCGAGGTCAGCACGACGATGCCCAGGTCGCGGTGGCGGTCGCGCAGGGCCCTCGCCAACTGGAGGCCGTCGCCGTCCGGTAGCGCGACGTCGATGGTCACCACGTCCGGCTTGGTCAGCGCGACCAGCTTGGCGACCTCCGCCGCCGAACCGGTCTCACCGACGATCTCCAGGTCGGGGTGCTGCTCGACCAGGCTGGCGAGCCCGTAGCGAGTGAGCGTGTGGCCATCTACGACCAGAATGCGGATCGTCATGGTCAACGTCCTTTCGGGGGCCTGCCGGGCGCGATGCTTGAACCGTCTACTGGTTACGCCTTGTCATCAGTAACGGGTCTCAGCGCCGGTTCTTGAACCAAAAGACGTACTTCGTCACCCATCTGGGGACCTTTGCAATCACGTCGGGTAATCGGCCGACAGGCGTGGTCGGGAGGCGGACAGCGGATGTCACCTGCTCGTCCGCACGTCGTCCCGAACTGACCGATCGCCCTCTCAAGCAGCGGCTCACCGGTCCGCAGTCTCGGTTGTCGCCGGCTCCACCCGAGCCGCCCAGCAAGACGAGGAGGTGCCAGATGAGCGTCGCTCGAAGGATCGGCCCACCCGGACGGGTCACCACCGTACTCGCCGCCAAGAGCGGCTGCGGCAAGACGACGCTCGCCACCAACCTCGCGGCCCTGCTCGGCGCGGGTGGAGTCCGGTCAGTCTGTCTGGTCGACCTGGACCTCGCGTTCGGCGACGTGGCCAACATGCTCGACATCGAGCCACAAAGGACACTCGCCGACGGGATCCCGCTGACCGGGAGCCTGCACCAGAGCAACGTCCACACAGTACTGACCACGACGTCCGCCGGGTTCGACTGTGTGCTGGCGCCCACGGAGCCGGGTGAGGCCGAGCAGGTGCCGGTCGCGCTGATCGGCAAGCTGCTCACCAAGCTCTCGTGGCTCTACGACCACGTCGTGGTGGACACGTCGGCGCACGTCACGGTCCACACACTGGCCGCGCTCGACCACGCGCACCAGCACGTCCTGCTGACCGCACCCGACCGACCGGCCCTGTCGAGCATGCGCCGCACGCTCGACATGCTCGACATGCTGCCCTACGACCGCATCCCCCGACACGTCGTGCTCAACCGGTGTGACTCACGCATCGGCCTGGAGACCAGCGACATCGAAGAGGTCCTCAAGCACCAGGTCGCCGCCGAGCTCCCGTTCGCGTGGGAGGTCACGGCCGCCGTCAACATCGGTGTCCCGCTCGCCGCCCTGCGGCCGGACCACCAGTACACCGAGGCGCTGCGGCGCTTCATCGCGGCGCACATCGCCGCCCCCAGATTCAGTCGCGACCCACAGGCGTGACTTGAAAAAGAAGAAAACCCTTATCAAGTAAAGGAAACTCACCCATGTACAAGACCATTCGTGACGCCCGCAAGAACGAGGGCGGCTTCACCCTGATCGAGCTCCTGATCGTCATCGTCATCCTCGGCGTGCTGGCCGGCATCGTGGTCTTCGCCGTGAACGGCATCAACGACAAGGGCGAGGTGTCGGCCTGCAGGGCGAACGTCAAGACCGTGAACGTCGCCGCCGAGTCCTTCTACGCCAAGTCGGCCAACAACCAGTACCCGGCGGACCTGGCCGCGATGGTGACCGGAGGCTTCCTGCACTCCGCGCCCACCGATGTCAACTACGTCGTCGCCGCGGGTGGCAAGTCGTACACCGCCACCGGTCTGGGCGTCTGCGCGGGCTACACCGGCTGATCCTCGGGAGGGCCGCCACTCCGGCGGCCCTCCCCCTTTCCCTTTCCTTCCACCCATTCCGGAGGTTTGTCATGCACGGTCCCGCTGCCGGCAGCCGTATCGACGCGCTGCTCGACGCGCTGTGGCAGGCCGGTGGCACCGACCTGCTGCTCTCCACCGGCATCCCACCCAGGATCCGCGTCCACGGCGAGCTGGCCTCGGTTCCCGGCCAGCCCGCACTCACCGGTGACGACACCGAGTCGTTGCTCGCCCAGATCCTCAACGAGGAGCAGCTCAGCCGGTGGCGCGCGGCTCGTGAGTACGACTTCTCCTTCTCCTGGCGGGACAACGCGCGGATTCGCGGCAACGCGTTCACCGTGCGCGGTGCGACCTCGGTCGCGCTGCGGATGATCCCCCGTGAGATTCCCACCATGGACCAGCTCGGGCTGCCGCCGATCATCAACGACTTCGCCCGGCAGCACCAGGGTCTGGTGCTCGTCACCGGCCCGACGGGTTCCGGCAAGTCCACCACGCTCGCCTCGGTCATCAACAAGATCAACGAGGAGCGGGCCTGTCACATCATCACCATCGAGGACCCGATCGAGTACATGCACGACCACAAGAAGGCCGCGGTGAACCAGCGCGAGGTCGGCACCGACACCGCCTCGTTCCACGACGCGCTGCGCAGCGTGCTCCGTGAGGACCCCGACGTCCTGCTGGTCGGTGAGATGCGTGACCTGGAGTCGATCCGCTTCGCGCTCACCATCGCCGAGACGGGCCACCTGGTCTTCGCGACCTTGCACACCAACGACACCGCGCAGTCCCTCGCTCGCATCATCGACGTCTTCCCCGGCGATCAGCAGAGCCAGGTGCGCGTTCAGCTGGCGGCCGCGCTGACCGGTGTGGTCTACCAGCGGCTGCTCCCGAGGACCACCGGCGGCATGATCGCCGCGCACGAGGTGCTGGTGGCGAACTCCGCCGTCCGTAACCTGATCAAGGAGGGCAAGACCCACCAGCTCCGCAACTCGCTGGTGACCGGCCAGCGCGAGGGCATGCTCACCCTGGAGCACTCTCTTTCCGCGCTCGTGCAGGCCGGGATCGTGTCCTATGAGGACGCCGTGGCCCGCAGCCTCTACCCCCGCGACGTCGAGGCGCGGCCGAGGATGGCGGTGACGGCATGAGGCGCAAATCCCGCACACCGGCATCG
The DNA here is from genome assembly GCF_036378875.1 of Actinophytocola sp. Taxonomy (GTDB): domain Bacteria; phylum Actinomycetota; class Actinomycetes; order Mycobacteriales; family Pseudonocardiaceae; genus Actinophytocola. The sequence continues at coordinate 132,152 of NZ_DASUVO010000002.1, read as the reverse complement.
CCGGCCGCCGCGGCGCCGGTCGAGCTCGAGCCGGTCGAGCGGGTCGACCCGGTGGCCGAACGCGAGCAGGCACAGGAACTGGCCGCTCGCTACGGGCTGGAACTCGTCGATCTCGGCGAGGTCGACCCGGCACCGGCGGCCATCGAGCGCCTGCCGGAGGCGATCGCCCGCGAGCTCACCGCGATCCCCGTCGCGCTGTCGGACGACGGTGTCCTGGTGGCCGCCGCCGACCCGAGCCCCGAGGTCGTCGCCAAGCTACGCGAAGCACTCGGCCAGCCGGTGCACGCGAAGGTCGCGGTCCGGTCGAACATCCGCACCGCCATCGGGTTGCACTACCGGGCGCTGACCGGGGTGAGCACGCAGGTCGAGATGTTCGAGGCCCACGAGGCGCCCCGCCGCGGCGCCGCGCGGGTCGAGCAGAGCGACGCGAGCGAGGACGCTCCCGTCGTGCGGGTCGTCCACATGGTGATCACGCAGGCGCTGCGAGACCGGGCATCGGACATCCACCTCGAGCCACAGGAGGACCGGGTGCGCGTGCGCTACCGCATCGACGGCGCCCTGCACGACGTGCTCGACCTGCCCGGCTCGATGGGCCCGGCGATCACCAGCCGTATCAAGATCATGGGCGACATGAACATCGTCGAGCGGCGGCGGCCGCAGGACGGCCAGATCGGTATGTCCGTCGAGGGCCGCGAGGTCAACATCCGCGTGTCCACCACCGCGGTGGTGGGTGGCGAGAAGGTAGTCATGCGGCTGCTGGACAAGAGCCGCCCGCTGTTCCGCCTGGAGCAGCTCGGCATGCCGCCGGAGATGACCGAACGCTACAGCGAGCGGCTGCGCTCACCGTACGGCATGGTGATCTGCGCCGGCCCCACCGGTAGCGGCAAGACCACCACGCTCTACGGCTCGCTGGGTGAGCTCAACAGCCCGGAGCGCAACATCATGACCATCGAGGACCCGGTCGAGTACACGTTCCCGCTGATCAACCAGATCCAGATCAACGACCAGGCCGGGATCACGTTCGCCGGCGGTCTGAAGTCGATCCTGCGGCAGGACCCGGACGTCATCCTCGTCGGTGAGATCCGGGACGTGGAGACCGCGCGGATCGCCGTCCAGTCCGCGTTGACCGGACACTTCGTACTGTCCTCTCTGCACGCGACGGACGCGGCCTCGGCGCTACACCGCCTGCTGGACATGGGCATCGAGCCGTTCCTCGTGTCCTCGTCGGTCACGGCCGTGCTGTCCCAGCGGCTCGTGCGCCGAATCTGCACACACTGCCTCGAGAACTATCAGCCGAAGGCGGAGGAGCTGGCCTTCCTGGCGACGGTCGGCGAGCAGGGACCGCCCGATGGCTTCGTGCGCGGCGCCGGGTGCAACTTCTGCGCGCACACCGGTTTCCTCGAGCGCATCGGGGTCTACGAGATGATGACGGTTTCCGAGGGCGTTCGCGAACTGATCCTCGAACGCGCGTCGCACGACGAGATCCGCAAGCTCGCCCGCTACGAGGGCATGACGACCCTCCAGGAGGAGGGCGTCCGGCTGGCGCGGGCCGGCGTCACCACGGTTTCCGAAGTCCTGCGTTCCGTCTATGTGGTGGGAGCTTGAGATGACCACGAACGCCGTCGAGAAGACCGGCTTCCTGAAGAAGGAGCTGACCTCACCTCGGGTGAAGCGCGAGGAGGTCATGCACCTGTCCCGCCAACTCGGGGCCTTCATCCGGGCCGGCCTTCCGCTGATCGACGCGATCCACACGCTCGGTGAGGAGGCACGCAACTCCGCGGTGCGCAAGATGATGGTGCAGGTGGAGGAAGGTCTGCGGTCCGGAGAGAAGCTGTCCGACTGCCTCGACCGGCACCCGAAGATCTTCCCCGAGTTCTACCGGGGAATCCTGCGATCCGCGGAACTCACGGGCAAGCTCGACGAGGTGCTGGAGCAGCTCGCCGCCTACCTCGAGCGTGACCTCGAAGCGCGCAGGAAGATCAAGCAGGCGACCATCTACCCCGCGGTCATCGCGGTCATGTCGATGGTCACCGTGGCGGTGCTGGCGAGCTTCGTGCTGCCGCGGTTCAAGGTGTTCTTCGAGAGCCTGGACGCCGAGCTGCCACTGCCGACCCGTATGTTGCTGGCCGCCACCGACTTCCTCACCCAGTGGTGGTGGGCGCTGGCCGCGGGCGTGGTCGCTCTGGTGCTCGCCATCGTGGTGGCCCTGCGCACCCAGGGCGGACGGCTGGCGCGCGACAAGTTCGTCCTCAAGGTCCCGGTGCTTGGCAACACCATCCAGTACGCGCTCACCGAGCGGTTCAGCCGGATCCTGTCCTCTATGGTCAGTGCTGGTGTCGCGTTGCCGGAGGCGTTGCGCGTGGCGAGCGAGTCGTTGCGCAACCTCGTGTTCGTGCGAGCACTGGGGGGTGTCGGTGAGGCGCTCATGGAGGGTGAGGGGCTCGCCCGCCCGCTGGCGGCCACCGAGCTGTTCCCGTCGACCGCGGCCAGGATGATCCGCGTCGGCGAGGAGACCGGCACGCTCGACGACCAGCTGGCGGTCACCGCGCACTACTACGAGGGAGAGCTGGACTACAAGCTCAAGAAGCTGACCGCGTTGTTCGAGCCGATCGTGATCGTCGTGATGGGTCTGGTCGTCGGGTTCGTCGCGGTGGCGCTGGTGTCGGCGATGTACGGCATCTTCAGCCAGGTGAACATCTCATGAGGACACTGAAGGAGGCGAGGGGCGACCGAGGCGAGACCCTGCTGGAACTGCTCATCGCCGTCGTGATCATGGGCGTCGCCCTCGTGGCGATCGTCGGCGGTCTGGTGGTGAGCATCCACGTCTCGGACATGCACCGCAAGCAGGCGACGGCCGGCGCGGAGGCGCGCAACTACGCCGAGATCATCGAGAAGTGGGTCAGTGCTGGCGCGTTCCCCAAGTGCGATGGCTCTGATGTCTACCCGGCGGCGCCGGCACCGCCGGGCTACGACGGGCAGGTGACCGGCTGCGATCTGATGGGCGATCTGCGTCGGCTGAAGGTCACGGTGTCCAGTTCGGACGGTCGAGCCTCCGAGAGCGTCGCGCTCGTGGTGCGGAAGGTCGGGTGAACCGCCATGTTGGACCGGATTCGTCGTGACGACGGGTTCACGCTCGTCGAGCTGCTGATCTCGATCGTCATCCTCGCGGTGATCACCGTGCCGCTCTCCAACGCCGTGATCGGCATCCTGCACAACCAGCAGGAGACCGAGGACCGGCTCGCCCTGTCACAGGACGCCCAGATCGCCGGAAGCTACTTCGCTCAGGACGTGGCCGCGATCGGGGTGCGCGGCGACCTGGATGCCACCGATGGCATGCATTTCTCCTCTGTCTGGAGCGACGCGGCCTACGACGCGGGCGCGCAGACGTGTGGCCCCGCGGGGGTCACGCAGGAAGTGCGGCTGATGTCGGACAACTGGGACGCACCTGACGCGGTGAGCATCCACGTCGTCGCGTACGTCAGGACCAACACGACACAGTTGCACCGGATCAAGTGCGTCAACTCGGTCCAGGTGTCCGATGTGGTCGTCGCGCGCAACCTCGACCCGACCATCGAACCCACCGTCACGTGTACGTTCGACTACACGCCTGCGACGCCTACGTGCGAATCCGCGCCGCCTCCCCGGCAGGTGAAGCTCACGTTCACGCTCGACCTCGGGTCGGCCGATCCCTACCCCATCACCTTGATCGGTGAGCGGAGGCAATCATGAAGCGACTCGCGTTCCGCGACGACAGCGGCGCGACGATGGTCATCGTGCTGGTGCTGGTGACCGTGCTCGCGCTCGGCCTGTCTGCGCTGATGTCGATGTCCGACACCAGCGTGCGCACCACTGTCGGGCTCCGTGACCAGGCCACCGATGCCTACGCGGCCGACGCCGCGGCGAAGGTCGTCATCGACACTATCCGGAAGACGGACTCGTGCGCCGCGGTGACCAATCTCCCCAGCACGTTCTACCCCGCGGTCGGCAGCGCGCCGGCGGCGTCCGCGACCGTGGAATGCGAGGAGATCACGGGCGACACGGAGGGCGGTGGCGCGAACAGCTCTCCGGGCAGCGCCATCCTCACGCTGGGCAAGGGTGAGGGCGGCGAGCACGGCCTGGTCGTCGACAGCAGCAACAACCAGTCCGTCAAGGTCAGGGGCGGCGTATTCTCCAACTCCACGATCTTCCTGAACGGGAACAAGTCAGATCTGGAGAACACCGCGTCCAACAGCTACGTCTACGCCATGGGCGCCTGCACCAGCAGCGGCACGTCGAAGATCATCAGCACGCCGGCCGCCGTCTGCAACTACAAGAACTACCCGCAGTCCGTCTACGACCGGCGTGGCAAGGATCCCGGCACGGTCGCCGCGCACGGCGCCTCGTTCGACGCACCGCCGGCACCCACCGCCGTCGCGGTCCCGCCGGTCTGCACCGGCAAGACGGTCTACGAGCTCCAACCCGGGCTCTACACCAGTGCCGCACTCCTCAACGCGCTCACCAACAGCGCGTCCTGTTCGGACAGTGTGTTCCACTTCAACCCCGGCCGGTACTACTTCAACTTCCAGGACGTGGCACCGGGCACTCACAAGTGGACGGTCAGCGGTGGGTACCTGGTCGCCGGCACGGCGACGTCGACGCTCAAGACCACGCCGCCGCCGGCCATGCCCGGCTCCTGCGTCGCGCCGGGCACGGCGGCGGCGACCGAGACGAGCGGAGTCCAGTTCGTCTTCGGCGGCGACAGCCGGATGGACTACACCAAGAACGGCTCGAACTACTCCAACATCGAGATCTGCGCGTCGAACAGCCCGTCCGGCCCACCGATCGCGATCTACGGCCTGAAGACGGGAATCGGGGCCGGCGCGATGGCGGTGCCGGCGCAGACCGGCTGTGTCGTCACCACGCCATACCCCAGCACGGGTGCGTGCGCGGTGATCCAGTCCTACAGCGACCCCAACCCGAGGTTGACCATCCAGGGCACGACCTACACACCACGCTCGATGATCGACCTGTACCTGAACAACAACACCATCCAGGTGTTCCGTTGGGGTCTGGTGACCCGAGGGCTGCAGCTGCACTCCACCGGTAGCACGGGCTCGCTGATCAACCCGGTGATCGACGTGCCGGACAACGCGCCGGCACCGTTCCCCGAGCCGAACCTGATGTACCTGAAGGTGCGCGTGTGCCCCGGTGCGGCCACCTGCAGTACGTCGGCACCGGTACGGCTACGGGCCAAGGTGCGGGTGTTCCCGGACGAGCCGGACAACGTGACCGTGCTCAGCTGGAGCAGCGACCGCTAACCGGTGAGGTACTCCAGGTAGAAGGCGCCGATCGGGTCGCCGGCGAACAGTCCCAGCAGTGCGCCGGCGATCATGAAAGGGCCGAACGGCAGGGCGGTCTTGCGGCCGCCCTGCCGCGCGGCCATCACGGCGATGCCGACGGCGGCGCCGAGGACGAAGCCGGCGAACGCGCCGACGGCGAAGGTGGCCCATGAGATGTGGGCCAGCACGGCGCCGAGCAGGCCGGCGAGTTTCACGTCGCCCCAGCCCATGCCGGCCGGGTGGGCCAGCACGACCAGGAGGAAGAACGTGAACAGCGCCGCGGCGCCGAGGCCGGCGCGGGCGAGTGACCACCAGTCCTCACGCAGGGCGGCCGACACTCCCAGTAGGACCGCCAGCACCGGGTAGGACGGAAGGACGATCGCGTTCGGTAGGCGGCGGGTGTCGAGGTCGATGAGGGTCAGGGCGACACCGATCGCGGTGAAGTACAGGTACGCCGGTAGGGCGGCGGCCAGGTGCAGGTCGATGATCCGCCATGCCACCGCGGCGAACAGCAGGCCGGTGGCCAGCTCGACGAGTGGGTAGCGGGCGCTGATCGGTGTGTCGCAGTCCGCGCACCGGCCACGCAGCACGAGCCAGCCCGCGACGGGGACGTTGTGCCGGGTGCGGATGCGTGAACCGCAGGACGGGCAGGCCGACGGCGGGCTCACGACCGACTGACCCAGGGGCACCCGGTGGACGACCACGTTGAGGAACGAGCCGACGACCAGTCCCAACACTCCGGCACCGACGAGCAACGCGGCCATCGGCGAACACCTCCCGAAAAGCTCACGACGCGGTCAGGGTGAGCGATGTGTCGTCGATGATGTAGATGGTTCGCCGCGTTCCGGTGCCGATGGCCTCGAACCTCACCATGATCGTCTGGCCTCGGTAGGCGGTGAGGTTGTAGGTGTACTGCTGGTAGGTGGCCGTGGTCGTGTGCGGGAAGGTCTGGAGCGTCGCGAGCACCGTGGCGCCGGTGGAGTTGAGTACTCGGATGTGCATGTTGCTCACGCCCGGCGCGGGGGAGGTCTGTATGCGGAGCCAGAACGAGAACGTCGCCGTCGCGCAGAAGCTGGGAATGCTGACGGTCTGGGTGAGGCTCTTCCTCTTGTCGGTGTTGTTGTCGAGGTCGAGCACGGCGTTGAACGAGCCGGTGCGTGGGGGCGGTCCGGAGTTGGTGATCTCGTCGGCGTAGGTGGCCGCCCATGGCGCCGGAGTGCCGGTTTCGAAGCCGGGATTGCCGAGGATCTGGGCGGTGCAGTTGACGACCGTGATGCTGTTGCCGGTGTTCGTGGTGGTGTCGGAGAAGACCGCGTGTGTCTCCCGCCAGCCCAGGGTGGCGGTGGCCACGAGCGCGACCACGACGAGCAAGCGGCGGACGGCGAGCGGGACCCGGGTGCCCGGGTCGGTCACGGTTGGGCCCATGTCAGCTTCGGCTCATCGACGTCGGTTGTTCGACTTGCGCCGGTTGTTCGACCGTTCGTGTCTTCGGCACGGCCACGACGACGAGCAGAGCGGTGACGGAGACCGTGAACGCGATCGGGACGTACCGGTGCTCCTGCCACCACATCACCGGCAGACCCACCCACGGGATGCGCAGCCGTGCCGTGCCGAGGTAGTTCCGGGAGGGCACCGGGGTCGAGTCGGGGTGGTCGTTGGCGTCGCCCCGGGTGATCAGTGAGCCGTCGGCCAGTATGCCGCTCACGCGGTGGCTGAGCAGTCGTTCCGGCGCGGCCGGGTCCTTGGCCAGGATCACGTCGCCGACCCGCGCCTGGTCGGCCTTCGCGAAGCTGACCACGTCGCCCTGGCGGAGGGCGGGCGCCATCGACCCGCTGTGCACGACCGCGTTGGTCCACCCGAGAAGCGCCGGGACGATCGCCCACAGCAGCAGGCCGATCAGGCAGCTCACGACGGCACGTGCCCCCACGACCGCCGCCAGCGCGGACCACCGTTTCACAGTCCGCGCCGACGGCAGCTTCATTCTGATCACCTCTCTACGGAAGCGAGCTCGGCGACGGCGAGCGCCGTCACGGAATCAGGGTGCCGACCTTGCTCAGCAGGTTCTCGCTGAACCACGGGTCACCGTCGGCGTCGACGGCGATCCCGTGTGGACCGGAGAACTGGTTGGGCAGTGTGTAGAAGTTGGCCGACCCGCCGGTGGTGATGTGACCGATCGTGTCGTTCACCGGGTCCGTGTACCACAGGTCGTCGTTCGCGCCGGGGGTGATCGCCCACGGGTACGGCGTGTTGCCCGGCAACAGGTAGAGGGTCATGTCACCGTCGGCGGGATCGACCTTGCCGACGAAGCCGTAGTTGTCGGCGAACCAGATGTTGCCGTCCGGCCCGACGGTGATCCCGACCGGGCACGAGTTCTCCCACGGGACCTCGTACTCGATGACGTCACCGTCCGTGGTGATCATCCCGATGACGCCGGTGTACGCGGCGGTGTACCAGAGGTTGTCATCCGGTCCCGCGACGATGTTGATCGGGTAGGAGCCGTCCGTCGGCAGCGAGTACTCGGTGATACTGCCGATCGGGGAGATCTTCCCGATCTTGTTGGTCTCCGGCTCGGTGAACCACATGTTGCCGTCCGGTCCAGGGGTGATGCCCCACGGGTAGGCACCCGTGCTCGGGACCGCCCACTCGCTGAACACGCCGGCGAGAGTGAGCCGCCCGATCTGGTTGCCGAGTCCCTCGGTGAACCAGATGGCGTCGTCCGGGCCGACGGTCACCTTCGCCGGCTCAACGCCGGACGTGGGCACCGTGTACTCGGTGAAGTCACCCGATGAGGTGACCTTCGCGATGGTGTTCGCGTAGGCCATGGCGACCCAGATGTTGTCGTCCGGACCCAGGACCATCCCGGCCGGTCCCTCGTTCGTCGTCGGCGTGTCGTACTCGATGATCGAGGTACGCAGGCCCGAGGCGGTGCGCTCGTCCGATGCGGTCGTCGGCCGCTGCGGAGGCCGGTACTTGGGGCACTTCAGCTTCTTGCGGATCGCCTTCACCAGCTTGCAGAGCTTCTTCGGCGGCGACTCGACGGGCCCGTTGGCGACCACCCGGGACTCGACGCTCGCCAAGGCGTTTCCGGTCGCGACGACGGGGGCGCTCATCACGCCGGTCAGGAGCACGACCGCCAGTGATCTCGCGAGCGTTCTCGAACATCGGGAAAAGCGGTGCGACATGACACCTTCCTCATTCAGGAGAGGGTGACCGGAGGTCCGTCTGGTTCCGGTGCGTGAACAAATCTGGTGCTAGCTCTGGGCTTCCCACGTGAGCGTCACCGTTGGCGTCGACCCGCCCTGCGTGGTGTCCGGGGCGTTGGTCGCGAAGGTCCAGGTGACCCGGAAGGACATCGTCTCGGTCGTCGTCGTCCCGGACAGCGCCCACGGGCCGATCCCGTTGTCGTAGTTCGTGCGGGTGATGAGGTTGGCGAGCGTGTTGTCGAAGACCTCCGCCGCCGGCGTGAAGTTCGTGCAGCTGTCGTACGTGCCGCCGCTGCCCCGCTCGATCCTGATGCCGACGTACGCGCTGATGTTGTTGGCCGGAGCCGTGCCCGCGGCGGTGTACAGCTTGACCGCGCTGGCGACCGGGCTCGTCGAGCTGATCTGGATACAGCGGCTGCCGGTGGTACCCGGTACCGCGTTCGTGATCGCGAACAGCGGCCCGGTGCTGTCGTTGGTCAGGTTCAGCGTGGCGGCCCCGACGCTGTTACCCGTGTTTGACGTGGTGGCCGTGAACGCCGAGTGGGAAGCTTGCCAGACCAGTCCGCCGCTGAGCACGAAGCCGGCGACAACGGGCAGTACCTGTCCGGTGAGGACTATCCAGGATTTTCGCATGTGGTTCTCCAATCGAAAACGTGTGGCCACACCCGCCGACGTCTTCGCCTGGACCGTTCCGCGGCGGAATCGGTCACCGTGCACCGTGTGAATCTCCGCGGTCGGGCCCATTAGAGCGTCGGAGACCACCGGACCGGAAGGTGACCTACCGGATCGGGTCCACATCGGACGATCGGCCACCGGATGTCACCGGCAGGTCTACCCGCCGGGGTACTTGTTGGCAGCGAAGGAAGGAGATTCGCCCGTCGCGCACACCTTCGGTCATCCCACGATCGAGGGATCTGAGAACTCTTTGTCCACTTGCAACGGTTCTACACCCGTCCAGCCACCGAGGTGCACCCGTCGAGGTCCAACGTGGGTACCCGAAAAGAGGATCCGAACGGGAGAGTCCTATGAGCACAGTTGACGTGAAAGCACTGGTACTGGAGAACCTGCAGATCGTGGAGCAGGAAGTTCGGGCACTGCTACGCAGGACGCCGGCGCACGTCGAACGCGACGAACTGCTCTCGACCGGCTTCGTGGCCCTGGCCGCCTGCGCCAGGCGCTTCACGAACGTAGACGGCGTGCCGTTCGCCAGGGTCGCACGGCCGCGCGTACGCGGTGCGCTGCTGGATCACCTGCGCAGCCTCGACTGGGCCAGCCGCGGGGTGCGGCGCAGAGCCAGGGAGCTCGAGGCCGCCAAGGAGGAGCTGGTCACCAACCTCGGCCGGACGCCAACGACGGCGGAACTCGCCGACGCGCTCGGGTTGGCCGCCGAGGAGGTCAGCGCATCCGACGACGCGGTGCACCGGGCGACGGTGCTGAGCCTGCAGGCCGTCATGGACACGACCGCCGACCCCGCTGTCGCCGGGGCGGTGCAGAGCCCGGAGGAGGTGACGCTGCGCCGCGAGCTGGTCGGCTACCTGCACGACGCCGTCGCCGCGCTGCCGGACCGCCTGCGCAGGGTCATCACCGAGTGCTTCTTCGAGGAGCGGCCGGTGGCCGAGACCGCCGCGGAGCTCGGGGTCTCCGAGTCCCGCGTGTCCCAGATGCGAACCGAGGCACTGGGGTTGCTGCGCGACGGTCTCAACTCCCACCTGGCGCCCGAGCAGGTGTCCCGGCGTCGTCAGGGCTGTGCCGCCCGCCGCCGCCAGGACTACTTCGACGCCATTGTGGCCAGCAGTGACGTGCGGAGCCGGCTCGTGGTCGCCGGCCCGGCCCACTCCGCGGCCTGATGGAACCGCGAGGGCCTCGTGCCGGGCGGCTGGTCTCGTGGCTGGCCGCCCCGCACGGGCTCTCACGACGATGGGGCCAGCACGACCACCGAGTTGTGGCCGCCCATGCCCAGCGATGACTTGACCGTGATGCCGTCCTCGGCGCGGGTCGGGCCGTCGAGCAGCTGCGGGTGGGCCGCCGCGACGACCGGGGACGCCGGGATGACACCGGTGTCGTGACTCATCGCCGTCACCGCGGTCTCGATCGCCGAGGCCGCGCCCTGGCAGTGCGCGGTCAGCGGCTTGACCGAGTACATCTGCGTCTCGGGCCGGAACAACGTCTCCACGACCGCGGCCTCCGCGGTGTCGCACTGCCGGGTCCCTGGTCCGTGCGCGTTCAGGTACCGCACCGACGCGGCGTTCATGCCCGCGTTGTCGAGCGCGTCCCGGAAGCACCCCATGACCTGTGTCAGCGCCGGGTCGATCGACGTGACGTGGTGGGCGTCATGGGACATCGCCCCGCCGAGGACCGTCGTGTACGGGCGGGTCGCCTGTTGGGACAGTACGAACGCGACGGACGCCTCGCCGATGGTGAAGCCCCGGCTGCCTTCCTGGAACGGCCGGCACGCGTCCAACGGCTCCGAGTCCACGATCGCCACCCCCAATCGGGTGAAGTGCAGGACGTTCTCCGGCGTCGCCGACAGGTCCGTTGCCACGAACACCACGTCGTCGACCACCCCCGCGTCCAGCCAGGCCTTCGCGGTGATCAGCCCGGCGTTGCCGGACGCGCACATCGCCGAAACGTTCATCGCCGGCCCGTGGAAGTCGTACTCCTTCATGAACGTCGACATCGGCGTCGACGGCATCATCGCGAGGAAGTCCCGCACCGGCACATGCCCGTCACGCAGGGTGTAGAAGTCGCGCCACAGGTCGACCTCACCCAGCACGACCGCGTGCAGCAGGCCGACGCGCCGGCCGGGGCGCCAACCTCGCGCGCCGGCGTCCGTGATGGCCTCCCTGGCCGCCGCGCGCATCGCCCTGGCGAACCGGCTTGGTCCGTCCTTCGGATCACCGCCGTCCGGCACGAGCGACACCCACGCCAGCTCGTCCATGTTCGGCCCGTACCCGTCGACCAGCTCGGCCGCCGGCTTGCCACCGAGCACCCCGCGCCACAGCGCGTCGCGTCCCCAGCCGTAACCACTGACGACACCGATGCCACAGATATCGATTCCCTGAGCAGTCATTGACCGCTCCCTTCCCGGACGTCCCCGGCCGTTCACCAGGGCTCACTCGTCACTGCGGAGTCGCGGAATCGGACCTGAGGGCACAAGGTCGGCGAGGTGGGGTGGGTTCGTGTTGGCGAGGAGACGGCCGTCCGTGAAGTGGATCGCGAGCCGCCACGCCGGCGTGGCGGAGGCCTGCCGTTCCAGCGTGATGACGGCCGTACGGGTGAGTTCGGACGACGCGGCCCGAAAGTTACGGAGCCAGTCGCGGACGGTCGACTCCGGCAGGCCACGCCGTAACGCGATCACGCGGTAGCCCTGACCGTTGGCGTGCGCGACGAGCACATCCCAGATGACCGGGGCAGCATACGCCCGCCGGGCAACCATCCAGTCGGGCAGCAGCACGTGCGTCGTGCCGCAACCCGAGCACCGGGCCCGGCGTGGCTGCACGGTGGCATCCGATGCCCCCGGTATCCGCACCACCCGACGACGTGCCCGCCCCCATGGCCGTAACGCGTCCCGGCACCCGGGGCACCTGAGCCGCCCCGCAAGCAGAGCACGTTCCAGCTCCGGTCCCGTCCCACCCACCACCCGCATGGACGCTCCCTCCTGAGGGCGAATTGTCCTGAGATTTCCTCAGAACAACGGCCGAAACGCCGATGTTCGGGATGTAGACGCGAACAGACCTCGGGCAGGGAGCACGGTGTGAACGCTGTCGTACGCCGCATCGACGAGTCGGACACAGCCGCGAAGCCGGACTACGAGCTCGTGGTCGACCTCGCGCTGTCCGTCGGCTCGGCCGCCATGTGGTCGTTCGACGTGGTGGCGGACCGGCTGATCAGCCACTCCGGACTCGACAACCTGCTGGAGCTCACCGGGGAGAGCGAGGTCCACACCGTGATGGCGGAGCTCGTCCGCCCGCTGCTCGTCGCGGCGCACACGGGAGCGGGCTGGCAGGACTTCGAGCTGGAGCAGAACTACGAGACACCGGGCGGCGGCCAGAAGTGGCTCCAGCTGCGGGCCCGGCTGTCGGCCGACACGGTGCTGACCGGAGTCGCCATGGACGTCACGGCCCGCCAGGAGGACCGGCAGGCGCTGGCGGACCTCGCCGACCGGTACCGGCTGCTGGTGGAGCTGTCCCCCGACGCGATCTGCGTGCACGAGGCCGGGATGGTGAAGTACACCAACGCGGCAGGCGTCCGGTTCGTCGGCGCCCACGGCCCCGACGAGATCGTCGGGCGCCCGATCACGTCGCTCGTGCACCCCGAGTCGATTCCCGAGATGATGCGCCGCATCAAGGAGCTCTCCGACCACGGCGCCGCGTCCGAGCCGGCGGAGGCCAAGATCCTGCGCTTCGACGGCACCACCGTCGACGTCGAGGCCGTGTCCGTGCGCACGACGTGGGAGGGACGACCGGCCTTCCAGGTGATCATGCGGGACGTGACCGCCCAGAAGGCGGCGGAGGCGGCCCTGCACTACCAGGCGGCCCTGGTGTCCCACGTCAGCGACGCGATCATCGGCACCACCGAGGACGGCCTCGTCACGAGCTGGAACCCGGCGGCACAGACGGTGTACGGCCACGCCGCGGCCGACGCCGAGGGGCAGCCCGTCCAGGACCTCGTCGGCGCGCCGCTCGACCCGCGCGCCATCATCCGATCGGGTGGTGTGGCACAGGCCGTGCACCGCAAGGCGGACGGCTCGCCGCTGACGATCCGCGTGTCGGCGGCCGAGATGGACTCCGGGTACGTCCTCGTGTGCGCCGACGAGACCGCGCGGCGGCGGGCGGAACAGTACTTCTCCACGGTCGTCGCCTCCCTGGAGGAGGGCGTGGTCGTCGTGGGCCGCGACGGGCTGGTCGAGTCGGCCAACCCTGCGGCGCAACGCATCCTGGGCGTGCGCGAGGAGGACATGATCGGCTCGTTGAGCACGGCGGGCCAGCTGTACGACGAGAACAACGCGCGGATCCCCGAGGAGCACTACGCGTTCGTGAAGACCAGCAGGACCGGTGTGCCACGCAACGGCTGGGTCGTGCGGTTGCGCCGGTCCGACGGGCGCAGCGTCTGGCTGTCCATCTCCTGCCGCCCGCTCACCGTCGAGAGCAGCCTGCCCGCCGCGGTCGTCATCTCGTTCACCGACATCACCGAGAGCCGGGCGATCGCGGCCCGCCTCGAACACCAGGCGACGCACGACGGCCTGACCGGACTCGTCAACCGCACCCTCGTGGTGCAGCGGCTGAACGCCCCGGTGCGGCGCCGAGGGACGCGGTGCGTGCTGTTCCTCGACCTGGACAAGTTCAAGCTGATCAACGACTCACTCGGCCACGCGGTCGGCGACCAGGTCCTGGTCGTCATCGGCGAACGGCTCCGGCGGTGCGTTCGCGCCGAGGACCTCGTCGGCCGGCTCGGCGGGGACGAGTTCGTGGTCATCGCCGAGGACATGGACCAGCCGAGGAAAGCGGCCGCGCTCGCCGAGAAGATCCGCGATGTCGTGGCACAGCCGGTCGTGCTCAACGGCCGGCACCTGCACGTCGACGTCAGCATCGGCATCGTGCTGGCCGGCCCTGAGGACACGCGCAGCGGCGAGGACGCGCTGCGGGACGCCGACGTGGCCATGTACGAGGCGAAGACCCGAGGGCCGGGACGGTTCGCGTTCTTCGACGTCGACCTGCGGGAGCGGATGCAACGGCACCACCAGCTCGGCGAGGACCTGCGGGACGCGGTGCGCGACGACCTGCTCTCGGTCGTCTACCAGCCGATCATCGACCTGAAGACCGGTGCGGTCGCGTCCGCGGAGGCACTGTCGCGGTGGACCCACCCGGTGCACGGCCCGGTGTCACCCGTGGAGTTCATCCAGCTGGCGGAGGAGTCCGCGCTCATCAACGCGCTCGGGGCGCAGGTGCTGTCGGTGGCGGCGCTGGCCATCGCCGGGCTGCACGCCGACGGCATGCCGATCGAGCTCGCGGTGAACCTGTCGCCACGTCAGCTGGACGACCCCGAGCTCGTGCCGGCGGTGCGACAGGTGCTGATGCGCACCGGGCTGCCGTCGGACGCCCTGTGCCTGGAGATCACCGAGAACGCGCTCATGCACGACCCCACGCTCGCCGCGCAGACGTTGAGCCGCCTGCGCGATCTCGGTGTGCGGCTGGCGATCGACGACTTCGGCACCGGGTACTCCTCACTGGCACAGCTCCGCAAGCTCCCGCTGGACCAGCTCAAGATCGACCGCTCGTTCGTGACCGCTCTTGGCGAGTCCCGCGACGCGGAGACGATCGTCACCAGCATCATCGCCATGGCCCACGCCGTCGACCTCACCGTCGTCGCGGAAGGGGTCGAGACCGAAGGCCAGCTGTCCGTCCTGCGCCGTCTCGGCTGTGACCACGTGCAGGGTTACCTGCTGGGTCGGCCGGGTCCACTGGAAGCCCTGATTGAGGTCAACGCTCAGTTCCGACAGGAGGTGTCATGACCCGAGACCGGGATCTTCTCTAGGGCCGTCCGGCCGGGTTTCCCGGCACTGCCCCAGTCCGGGAAGCGCGGTGAAAGGGGACGGGGATGGGGCGGCCGCGACCAAGTGTGCGGGGTCGCGGCCGCCCTGCGGTCCTCTTGAGATCAGACCGCCGCCGATGCCAGGTACCCGGAGAACGAGTCGGCTTCGTTCTCGCCCGGCATGTTCAGGTACTTCACGTCGAACCACCGGGTGGCGCCGATCCGCAACGTCAGCCGACGGGCGTCCTGCGGTGGCATCCCGCTCTCGATGTCGACGATCTCGACCGCCGTGACGTCCCGCCCTCGGTAGGGCGCCAGCGGGTCACCGGTCGGGCAGTGATCGTCGCCGATCCTGCCGAGGTCGACCAGCAGACCGGCCGCCAACTCCTTGACCGGCAGACCGGTCGGCAACTCGGCGAGATCGGCGATGAGCTGGTAGTCGGGATCCTTCGTCATGCAGTGCACGAGATGCGCGGTTCCGCCCTGACCGAAGACCAGGTACCTCGGCCGGGCCGGGTACGGGTCGGCGGCCACGAACCGCCTTGCGTACACGACCTGGTCGATCGTCACGGTGAGCCCGGTGGCGAGGGTCCGCTTCCTGCTGAAGTCGTTGCCCGGCAACGTCCAGATCTCGGCCGGGAAGCGGCGCTCGCGGAGCAGCTCGGCCAGCACCATCCTCCTGTCCTCCGGGTTCACCACGATGAACGGCGTCGTGGGGTTGACCCGCCGTGCGTCGAGGAACTTCTGCCTGGCGTCGGCGCCCTTGGCGTCCGTGCCGAGCGTCATCCGGATGACGACCTGGTACTGGTGCGCGGGCACATGGAACATCGCCAGATGCGCGCCGAAGATGACCTGCTCGCCCAGCAGGACGAACCCGTGCTGGTCGGGTTCCTCGACGGCGCCGGGACGCCCGCCCGTGAAGTTACCCACTCCTCGCTCCTTTCCTCGAGCGCTAGAAGCCGTGCCCCCACGTGCGGACCAGCCCGAGCCGGGCCACGTCGTCGTGTGCGAACCCGTCGGCGTAGGCCAGCACGTCGGTGCCGTCCACGACGTGCTCGGCCTTCGCCGGCCGGACGTCCTTCAGGTCCGCCACCAGATGGTTGATCATCTCCTTGGTGACGTGCGGCATCACGTACAGGTGCGCGAAGAGGTCGACCTTCCCCTTCTCGTTCGGCATGGGCACCGTCGACAGCGAGTACTTCGCCACGATGTCGGCCGGAGGCTGCCGGAACCACACGCTCAGTGCCAGCGGTGAGCGGGCCGCCGCCCAGTTCGCCCCGAGCCTGCGCAGCTCGCGCACGGCGTAGTCCGCGAGGTCCGCCGCCTTCACGATCATGTCGATCTGGACCTGCTCGGAGTGCCTGGCGAGGAAGTCCCACATGATCAGCGGCGAGAACGCGTTACGCGAGCCACCGAAGGTGGTGTCGGGCGAGCCGATGTATGCGGGCTGTTCCGGTGGCAGCATCTGCAGCTTCGCCTTGGTCATGAAGACACCGCACGGCCATGACGCGCCGGGATACTTGTGGCCGCTCGTCACGATGGAGCAGACCTCCGGGATGCGGAAGTCGAACTTCGGCAGCCGGGCGTCGCCGTCGGAGATCCGCTTCGCCTCGATCGCCTTCTCCAGGAACGGCCCGTACGTGGCGCCGAGTGCGCCGTCGACGTGGATCCAGTAGCCGGTGCGCACGTCGACCAGCTCGTTGCCGTCGGCGTCGCGGCCGTAGCGGACCTCGCGGCGGTCCAGGCGGTACTTCCGGAAGATCTTGCGCAGCTCGGCGCAGATCGTCTCGACGTCGTCGTAGGCGCCCTTGAACGTGCTGCCGTAGTTGAGGTTCACCAGGATCGGGTGACCCATGCCGGCGAAGAACGCCACGAGCTTCTTCAGGGCGTCGACGTTGATGCGACCGTCCTCATCGGACGGTACCTCGTGGCTCCACGGCTTGCCCGGCGCGAGCGGGTTCGCGAGCGGGTAGCGCTTGGTGCCGAGCTCGTAGAAGCTCGGGATGTCCAGTACCCGTATCGCCTTGGCCACCGAGTAGTGCGTGTCCGCCGAGTAGAAGCACACCGGCGAGTACGCGTTCAGGTTCTCGGGCGGCGCGGTGTCCTGGACCCAGACGTACTGGGCGTGATGGTCGGTGCGCGGCTCACGCATGAGGGTCTTGCCCGACAGGTAGTCCCTGGCGTTCCACAGACCGTAGGTGTTGCCCTCGGAGGAACCCATGGTCAGCACGTACCCCCAGTAGGCGTCCCGCGCCAACGTGCCGGTCTTCCGGTCGATCGTCCTCGGGTGGGCGTGCCACAACTTCGCGTAGTAGTCCAACACCGCCCGTTCCGCCGGGCGGGTGTGCATCGTGAAGTGCGAGTCGGCGAACGGGTCGCCGACGTTGTTGACGTTGTAGTCGAGGAACCTCGACACGTCCTTGCGGTTGCCCAGCTCCTGGTTCGTCTGGTACCCGAGGAAGAATCGCTTCCGCTCGTCGAGGTAGGTCGCCAGCTTGTCCAGCGCGGCCTTGCGCCTGCCGTCGTCCAGGCCACCAGGGCTCAGCTCGAAGTCCTTGTCGGTTGGCGGGACCACCCTCTCGCCGTTGGTCGTGCCGAGCGGTTTGCGATAGTCGGCCAGTGTCACGGTGTCGTCTCCTTCCGAGCGACCGCGTGGAGGAGGTTGGCCTCCGCCAGCGTCATGTGCTCCAGTTCGGACCGGCTCACGCTCTCGTCGTTGCCGTGGATGTTCGACCTGGGCTCCTCGCAACCCCACAGGACGACGTCGGCCAGCGGGTTGGCCGCACGGAAGGCGTTGACCAGCGGGATGGACCCACCCTGCCCCAGCTGCTCCACAGTGGACATCTGGTACGCCGACCGGAGCGCCCACTCGATCACCTCGCGGTACCGCCCGGAGCCCGCCACGAAGCCCCCGCCCTCACCGACCCTGGTGATCTTCGGGGTCAGCCCCCACGGGACGGCCTCCGTCAGGTGGCGGCACAGCTCCTCGTAGGCCTCCGACGGCTTCTGGTCGGGCGCGAGGCGCACCGACAGCCGCGCGGTCACCGACGGGCACAGCACGTTGGTCGGCTTGTCCATGCCCGGTGGTCCGGACAGGCCAACGACGTTGATCGAAGGCTTGCCGTACAGGCGTCCCTCGATCGTGCCCGTGCCGACCAGCGGGACACCGGGCACGACACCCGCGTCGGTGCGGAACACGTGCTCGGAGATCGGCGGCCAGGTGTGGCTGTGTTCGGTGAGCCCCGACACCGCGACCGCACCGGTTTCCGGATCGTGCAAAGTGGACAGCATGTGGGCCAGCGCCATGAAGGCGTCCGGGGCCGGACCGCCGTACATCCCGCTGTGCACCTCGTGGTCGAGGGTGCGGAGCTCGACGTCCACCACGACGATCCCGCGCAGGGTGGTGGTCAGCGTCGGTGCGCCGAGCCGCACGTTCCCGGTGTCCGCGACCACGACAACGTCGGCGTGGAACCGGGCGTCACCCGGGTTGTCCGCGAGGTAGGCGTCCAGCACGCTGTCCCCGGTCTCCTCCTCGCCCTCGATCACGATCTTGATGGTGACGGGCAGCGGCTGCCGTGTGGCCAGCATCGCCCTGATCGCGCCGAGGTGCATGACGATGCCGGACTTGTCGTCGGCCGCGCCCCGGCCGTAGAGCCGGACGTCGTTTCCGTCCTGGACTTCCTTGGCGGCGAAGGGATGGCCGATCGTCCACTTCGACGCGTCCGCGGGCTGCACGTCGTAGTGCGCGTACAGCAGGACGGTCGGGGCGCCCTTGGGGCCGGAGGCGTGTGCGTAGACCAGCGGCGCGGACGTCCTCGACTCGTGCTGGATCCGCGTCACGCCGACGTCGGCGATCCCGGCGTGCCGGAACAGCCCGGCCACCTTCTCCGCGGTCTGCCGCATCGGTGAGCCGCTGTTGGCGCTGACCGACCAGAAACCAACCAGATCGGCGAGTGTCCGCCAGAGACCCGGCATCAGCCTATGGACTTCTTCGCGCATCCCATTGCCGGGGGCAGCCGTCATGGCTGAATCGTGACACCGCTACCGGGATACGGCAGTGCGTCCACCCGGGCTTGTGCGGCACTGCGCACGATCAGGTGACACTCAGCGGTATGACAAGCCCGAGAGGACCCCGAGGTGTCTCATCACCCGACCCGTTCAGGCGGGCGAGGTGGGCAGGGTCGAGGTCGCCGCGGCCGGGCCTGGCCCGCTCGTGCCGTTCGGTGCGCCGTTGGCAGAAGTTCGTTGCGTGGCAACGGACGCGATCCGGGTGTACGCGCTGGCCGGGGTTCTCCGTTTGGTCAGTCTGGCGATGCTCGGGCTGTTCTCGACGACGGCACGGGCGACCTCGTCCAGGCGACGCCTGCTGTTCCTGGCGAACGACCTCATCGTCTCGAAGGCACTGTTCATCGGCAGGTCGTGCCGCTCGGCGAGGATCCCCTTCGCCTGTTCGATGACGACTCGCGAGCGCAGCGCGGACTCCAGCTGGATGACCCGCCGTTCGGTCCTGCCGAGCTCCCGCTCGGCGATGAGGAACGCGGTCGCCGCGCTGACGAGCGCCTTGCCCACCACGCGGTCGTCGGCGCTGAGGTCGCCGGGGTTCTTCCGGAACAGGATCAGCGAGCCGACGATCTCACCGGTCAGCATGAGCGGGATGACGTGTGCCGAGGAGAACCCGGCGTTCAGGGTGGCGGACCGGAAGATGTCCCCGTAGCGGTCCTCCGTCTCGAGGTTGGGCACGCTCACCGGCCTGCGGTCCCGGTAGCTCACGATGCTCGGCCCCGCCTCGTAGTGCACCTGGATGACCTGCAGAAGGCGAGCCGTCTGCGACAGTGCCGCCGTGATGGACAGACGGCCCTCCGTGTCGGCGAGGAGGACGCCCGCGTCGTCGGCGTTCAGCAGCCGGGCCGAATGCCGCGCCACGTCGTCGGCATAGCGCGACTCGTCGAACGGGCGACGACGCACGAAGGACAGCTCGGTGATCGCCGTCGCCAACTCGACATCTCGGCCCATGTTGTCTCCCTTCACCGGTCCCCTGTGGAGTGTGGACCACTGTGCCGCATCCGATTCACCCTCGGGGAGACGAAAACGTGATATTCACACACAATCACCCGCGGAAGGTGAGACCTCACCTAGCGCGTCCCGTAGACGCAGTAGTAGATCCGCGGCCGAGGGTCGGCCGGGCGTTGCATCACCGTGAACCCGGCCTCACACAGCAGGTCACCGACCGCGGCGCTGGTCCGCAGCCACGTGCTTCCCCCTTCGTCGGCTCGGAAGTCGTGACAGGACACCACGATGTTGCGTACCCGCGCGAGAACGGCGGGCGCCGCGGCGAGCACGCCGAGCTCACCGCCGCCGATGTTCACCTTGAGGAGGTCGATCCGGTCCACCTCGAGCCGCTCGACGAGCTCGCCCAGCCGTTCGCCGGCCACGGCGCCCTCGGCCGCCGCACCGAGCACAGTGGACCGTACCGCCGTCACGTTGTCCAACCCGTGCTGCGAGATCGTCCAGCGCAGGCACCGGAACAGCCACGGGTCCGGCTCGACGCTGACGACCCGGCCGTCCGGCCTCACGAGGTCGGAGAACAGTCGCGTGTCGACGCCGACGCCCGCGCCGAGGTCGACGATCAGGTCACCCTCCTTCGGGTGGTAGCCGAACAGGAACATGTCCCAGGTGGACAGTGCGTACACCGGTCCGCTCACCGCGGGCCGCTCGTCGGAGCTCATGACGGCGATCCCCCGGGTGAGGGGAAGCCGGGGTTGACGCCACCGTGGCCGGTGATGCCGCGTGGCCGGACGAGCGCGACGACCGTGAGCACGAGGATCCAGGCGTCGAGCCGCCACGACCGGTGTTCGATGTACCAGAGGTCGAGCTCGATCCGTTCGGCCCAGCTCAACCGGTTGCGCCCGCGGACCTGGGCCCATCCGGTCAGACCCGGCCGCACGGCGAGCCGGCCGCGCTGGCGCCGGTCGTACGCGCGGACCTGTTCGGGCAGCGTCGGCCTCGGCCCGATCAGCGACATCTCCCCGCGCAGGATGTTGACCAGCTGGGGCAGCTCGTCGATGCTCACCCGGCGTAGGGCGGCGCCCAGCCTGGTCTGGCGGTCCCGGTCGGGTTCGTCGGGATAGGACGGCTGGCGCATCGTGCGGAACTTGAGGATCGCGAACTCCTCGCCGTCCCGGCCGGACCTGCGTTGCCGGAACAGCACCGGCGTCCCGAGCCGCCACCGCACCAGCAGTGCGACCACGCCGAGCAGTGGCAGCAGCAACGCGATCGCGATCACCGTGACGAGGATGTCGAACAGCCGCCGCGCCGAGGTGTCCCGCCGCCCACGCTCGAAGGCCATGCCGTCGGCCCTCGTCGTGCCACTCGTCATGCGGTTGCCTCCCCCATCACCTTCACCACCGCCCGGCCCACGTCGGTGACGTCCGACGGGTCCAGGTTGGAATGAACGGGCAGGGTCAGCGACGTGCCGCCCAGATGTGCCGCCACCGGCAGGCTCTCGGGCACCCCGGGCAGCCTCTGGAACGCCCGTTCGCGGTAGATCTCGGTACATCCGCCGTGCGCGCACGGAATTCCCTCGGCGTTGATCGCGGCGACCACCCGGTCCCGGTCCCAGCCGTCCCGGAGGGCCTCGGGCCGCACGTGCGCGTAGAAGCGGTAGTAGGCGTGCGCGACGTGCGCCGGCGGGTCCTCGACACGGATCCCGTCGAGCTCGCGCAGCACGCCCAGCAGGGCGTTCGCGTTCGCCTGGCGCCGGGAGACCCAGTCGTTCACCTTGCGCAGCTGCAGCCTGCCGATCGAGGACTGCACCTCGGTCATCCTGGCGTTCGTGCCGAAGCTGTCGTGCAGCCAGCGGAACCCGTACCCGCGTCTGGGTTGTCGCACGGTGGACACGTTGACGCCGTGGTCCTTGAACTCCCAGCAGCGACGCCACAACGACAGGTCCGAGGTCGTGATGGCGCCGCCTTCCCCGCCGGTGGTGAGGATCTTGTCCTGGCAGAAGGACCAGGCCGCGATGTCGCCGAAGCCGCCAACCGACTCGTCGAAGTACCGGGCGCCGTGCGCCTGCGCGCAGTCCTCCACCAACCGGAGGTCGTGTTCCTCGGCCAGGCGCAACAGTTCCGCGAGCTCGGCAGGATGTCCGGCCAGGTGCACGACGACGATCGCCCGGGTCCGAGGGGACAGCAACGGCTCGACGGACTCGGCGGTGAGACACTGGCTGCGGATGTCCACGTCGGCGATCACCGGGGTGGCGCCGCACCGGACGACCGCGCCCGCCGTGGCGATGAACGTCGCGGCGGGCACGATCACCTCGTCGTCCGGCCCGATGTCCAGACTGGACAGTGCGATCTCCAGCGCGGCGGTGCCGTTGGACACGGCCACCGCGTAGCGGGTGCCGACGAACGCGGCGAACTCGTGCTCGAACGCACGTCCGTGCTCGCCGGTCCAGTAGTTGACCCGGCCGGACGACAACACCTCGCTCGCCGCTGCGATCTCCTCCGCCGAGAAGACCGGCCATGGCGGCAGTGACTCGGTCCGAAGTGGTTCACCACCGTCGATGGCCAACTCGGTCGACTTGATCGCTCCGGTGCTCATGCCGCCCCCTCACCCACGCGGATGACCCGTGCCGGCACACCGCCCACAGTGGACCCGGGATCGACGTCGCGCGTCACCACGGCGCCGGCCGCGACCGTCGCGCCGGCGCCCACCCGGACGCCACGCAGCACCGTTGCCCGTGCGCCCAACCAGACATCGGGTCCTATGTAGACCGGGGCGGTGCGGTGCAGTCCGGCGCGCAGCGGCGTGCCGGCGGAGCGGGCGTGGTCGGCGTCGCGCACCACCGTCATCTCCGCCAGGAGCGAACCTTCCGCTATCTCGACGTGGTCGCGTGCCACGATCACCGAGTGGGGCCCGACCGACTCCGCCGCGACGCGCAGGAACGCGCCCGGTCCGGCGATGATCTGGCACCCCCGGCCGACCACCACACCACTGAGCACGACGACCGCGCCCTTGCCGGCGTAGACCTCGACCCCCGGGCCCAGCACCGTTCCGGTGATCGTGACGTCGGGAAACGCGAGCCGTACGTAGCAGACGCGGGCAGCGGACATGGCGAGCGCGCCGGCCCGGCGCACCCCACGCAACGTCCTTCGCATATCAGTCCCTTCAGGTGTGAGCGGCCGTCCGAACGCGGCGGCGCAGCAGATCGCCGGCGACCACGGACATGCCGGCGTAGACGAGTACCGAACCGACCGCGACGCCGGTCGACCCCGCCGACGCCGCGAGGCCGTAGACGACGATGGCCACGCCACCGGCGACGCAGCCGAGCACACCCGCGGCACCGGTCCACCCGCCGCCGAGCAGTCCCCGGCTGGCGACGCTGAACGGCGCGAGGCACACCTCGGCGACCGCCAGCACCGGCAGCAGGCCGACGACGGCGGCGAACTCGGGTCCGAACACCGGCACGACCAGCAGCCATCCCGCGACGACCACGAGAAGCCCACCCACGGCGGCGGCGCAGACCGCGAACCTCGTCGCCCCGCCGAGCCGCCGGGCACCGAGTCCGACCGAGGTGTCCCTCAGGTACACCTGGCCCGCCGCGGCCGGCAGCAGGCGCGACACCTCGGACATCGTGGCCGCGAGCGAGTAGACCCCGACCGTCGCCGGCCCGGCCACGACCCCGAGGCAGTACCGGTCGGCCCGCAGCACGAACGCGAGCCCGACGGTCAGCCCGAGCGCCGGGCTGCCCTGCCGGAGCATCGCCCTCATCCGCCGCGACTCCGGTTTGGACAGTCGCAGGAGGCCGGCCCGACACAACCCGGCCACCTCGGCGAGCCCGACGACGACGATGCCGATCCCCTGCGCGGCAAGCAGAACCGCGGCGGACGGGCCGGCGGGCGCCGCGGCCAGCACCCCGGTGAGCCCACCAAGGCTCATCGCAGCCGCCCCGAGCGCACCCCGCCGGAGGTGACCGTCGGCGAACCAACCGTCCGGCACCTGGGTGAGCAACACCTGGCCCGCGGTACACACGGCGGTGGCGCCGAGAAACGCGGGCGAACGCAGCGCCGGATCGATCCACGAGGCCGACACCGCGGCGGCCGACACCGCGGCGGCCGTGGCGAGCACCAGCCCACCGAGCGAGCACCACGTGTACGCACACACGAGGGACCGCCGCGCGCTGGTGTTGGGTAGCCCCGCCCGAAACGCCGCGCCGGAACCAAGACCGCCGACGAGCCCGCTGATCCCGCCGATCGTCAGGCCGAGCACCATCAGACCGCGGTCCGCCGGCGCTAGCACCCAGGTGGCAACGAGCCCGGCTGACACGTTGGCGGCGGCCTGCAACGCACTGGCACCAGACACGGCGGCGAGCCTGCTCACGACGCCACCCCGGCCGCCTGCGCGGGCGGTGTGTTTGTGCCACCGGCGCTGTCTCGAAAGACTCTTTCGGGTCGTTGAACGTCATCGGCGCGTCTTTCGAGACACCGGCGATGCCCCGAACGCGTCTTTCGGGACCCAGCGGGTGCGCGCCGGGCGCGCAGCGCCCGGCGCCCGCGAAGTGTCTGACGAGGCCCGCAACCGTCTCGCAGGGTGCGACATCCCCACAGGATCATCGGTGGATTGAGGTTGAGTGTCCCGAAGGGCACCTTCAGGACATCACGATGCCTCCCGCTCACGGCGCCACCTCCCGGGTTCGGCGGCGTTCGCCCAGCCAGATCGCGGCGCGGGCCAGGATCACCAGCAGGATGCCGAGGGCGACCTGGACCGGGATCGGGGCGAAGGAGTTGCGGACGCCGGTGAGCAGCGGCAGGAGGACGACGCCGACCGTGGCGTCGCCGAGTGGGGTGCTCGGTAGCCGTTCGAGGCGGGACAGGACGAGGCCGATCAGGCCGAGGCCCAGCACCACGCCGAAGAATCCCAGGTTGTGGTATCCCTCGGCGACCGGGGAGCCGCCGATGGGACCGACCCTGGTGAAGATCTCGACGTTGAACATGCGGGTGTCGACGGTGGGTGGGCCGCCGTGCCAGCCGGTGAGTGTTTCCAGGACGCGTACCGGGAGCACCACGAGGGTCTCGCCGAACCGGTACGGCTCGCCGTAGGCGTGCCAGTCGAGCACCACGACGGTCGGGCGCAGTGAGTGACCCATCTCCGCGATGGCGTCGAGCGGGGCCGCCAGGAGCGAGGAAGACGCGCCGCCGCCCAGCCGCGCGGTGCGGATGAGTCCGATGACCGCGAGCAGGCACGGGATCCCCAGTATCGTCCACAACGGACGGATGGCGCGGCCTCGCCTGGCCTCGACCACCAGCATCGCCACCAGCGGGAACAACACCGCTCCCCGGGTGCCGATCAGGAAGGCCACGACCGCGTAGCCGCCGAAGCCGACCCACGCCGCCGTGCGGGCCCAGCCGCCGGCCACGATCGCGAGCACCGCCCCGAAGCCGATGCACAGGGTGCCGTAGCCGAGCAGCCCGTCGGACTCGTTGATCCGCAGGAACGTCGTGTAGCCGCCGAGGAACCCCTCGACCCCGCCGGCCTTCACCGCGGCCACGCCGAAGATGGCGATGCCGAGGAGTTCCACGCCGAGCCCGATCGTCCCGCACACCGGGCCGTACTGGGCAGGCCGCGGCGCGGGTCGGGCAGCGGCGACGCGGGTGTGCGCACACAGGGTGAAGGCGATCATGCCGACGATCGCCAGCCGGACGGCCACCGGCGTGTACGCCTCGTAGAGCCATGACGTGTCGTACGCGGTGAACGCGGCCGGTCCCCGCACGGCCACGGTGACCAGCAGGCCACCGTGGAAAAGTCCGAAGAGTACGAGATAGGTGGTGCTCGGCCGGTACCAACCTCTTCGGGACAGCAGTGCCACGCACAGCGCCCAGCTGAGCCAGAACTCGCCGGCCAGCGCGCCGATGTCGCCGGCCGGCACGGGGAACACCAGCACCACGGCCGCGACCAGCACGAGCGTGAGCACCAGCGCTCCGGCCGCCCTGCCCCGGTCGTCGACGGCGGCCGTCTCGGTCAGTGTCCGGCGATCCACACGCGCCTCCAGGCGTCCACAGAGGCCTCCAGCGCGAAGCGGGAGAGGGTCACGACGGTCCGGATCTCCGCGCGTTCGGCGGACGGTGTCGCGGCAAGGCGCAGCGCGGTCTCCGCCCAGAACCGCGGACCGGCGACGAGGGGCAGCACCGTGATGCCGCTCAGCTCGCCGGCCAGCTCGCGAATGCCCGGCAGGTCCGAGGCCAGCACCGGCACGCCGGCCGCGAGTGCCTCGAGCACGACGCCGGGGAGCCCTTCCCGATGGGACGGCAGCAGCAGCACACCGGCACGGGCGAGGATGTCGGGGATGTGGTCGACGTCGCCGAGCAGGCGCACCGACGGATCGACACACGCGGAGGCCGGCAGGTCGGCGATGCCTCCCGGGCCGGCGATGAAGAGTTCCGTGTCCGGCGCCGCATTGCGTGCCTCCACGTGCACCGCGAGCAGGAAGGCGCGGTTCTTCTCCGGCGCGGCGCGTCCGATGTGGACCAGCACGGGGTGGTCGGCGTCCACACGCCGGCGGGCGAAGCGCGCGACGTCCACCCCGTTGGGGACCACCCGGTAGCGGCCGTCGGCAGGGGGTGGCGTGGCGAAGGCGAGCGCGGCGGAGGTGACACCCAGTACCGCCGTCGCCGACCGCCGCAGAGCCACCCGGAGCACCGCTCTTCGCAGCCGGCGTTCGGTGTCCGGGTGGCCGTCGCCCTCGCTGTGCATGCGGGCGATCCGCGCCGGCACACCAGCCAGGGCCGCCATCGTGAGCACCAGGCCGCTGGCCAGGCTGACGTGGGAGGTGACGACGTCGGGCCGGGCCGCGCGCAGCCACCGCCAGAGACGGACGGCGAACGTGTGCCGAGGCGAGATCGGACACCGGTCCACCGTGGCGCCCGCGGCGACGAACCGGTTGGCGAGCCTGCCCTCGCTCTCGCCGAGGAGGAGGAACCGCTGCCGCACCTCGGTGGGCGGGATGCGCCGGCACAGTTCGAGCGCGACGGTTTC
Source organism: Actinophytocola sp. (assembly GCF_036378875.1). Lineage (GTDB taxonomy): Bacteria > Actinomycetota > Actinomycetes > Mycobacteriales > Pseudonocardiaceae > Actinophytocola. Next base: position 105,070 of record NZ_DASUVO010000002.1, on the reverse strand, counting down.
GGCGCCACCCCGGTCCAGGGTGCCGAGCACGTGCACGACGGTCACAGTCATGCCTGATCCGAAGTTGTCGTAGGGAGTGTCATGCCGTCAGCTCCCGGCGGCTCGTGGCGGATCGGCGGCGGGGCCGTGCCGGTGGCAGGGCCGCCAGCCATGACGCGAAGCGTTTGTCCAGTTCGGACCGGATGTAGCGGTGTGACACGGCGAGGTTGCGTGCCGACTGTTCCTCCCACGCGGCCGGGTCGGACAGCAGGCGGCGGATGGCGCCGGCCAGCGCGACCGGGTCGTCCGGTGGCACCAGGCAGGAGCTGTCGAGGAGTTCGGGGATGCCACCGACGGCCGAGCCCACCGCGGGAAGTGCCCTGGCCATCGCCTCGACGAGTGCCCTGGGCAGTCCCTCGGTGCGGGACGGCATCACGAACAGCGACGCGGCGTCCAGCAACTCGACGATCTCGCCCGGACCGTCGAGCGCGCCGGTGAACGTGACCGTGCCGGCCAGTCCGGCCTCTTCGCACTGCTCCCTCAGTTCGCCGTGCAGCCGGCCGTCGCCCACGACCGTGGCGATGATCGGCACCCCGCTGGCGGCGAGGAGTCGAACCGCGGTCAGCAGCACGTCGTGTCCTTTGTAGCGGGTCTCGTGGCTGCCGACGGCGACGACGCGGAACGGCGCGGGCCGCCACGTTCGGCCACCCGACACGAACGCCGCCTTGTCGAGGCGGACGTTGGACACCGCCACCGTGGGTGTGCCCGGCCGTGGCGGGTACCGGCGCTGCAGGGTTGTCTCGGTGACGAAGCGGGACGCGTCCGCCCTACCCACGATCGCCTTCTGGAGCCAGGCGACGGGGCGGGCGAGGAGCTTGCCCGGCAGGCCGAGCACGCCGGAGCGAAGCACCTCCTCGGGGTCGCCGACGATCTCGACCGCATAGCGCCGGCCCAGCGCCTGGCAGGCCAGCCCCGCCACCGTGCCCACCGGGCCCGGCAGGCGGAGCACGACGGTCTCGGCGTTCGCCACGGCCTTCGTCACGGACACGCTCATCGCGGGCGCCGCACGCAGGAGGCCGCGAGCACCGACGTAGTAGGGCAACGGGTGCAGCACGCTGCTGTCGTCCAAACGGGACGGTCGGCGTCGGCCCCTCCTGCCGGCCCGCGCGACCACGCGGACCCGGTTGCCGGCATCCAGATAGGGGGTGCGGAGCAGCTTGCCGTTCACCGGATCCACCGGCATCCACTGCCCCTGCCGCCAGACGAACCTGGCCTCGGTGAACAGGGTCAGCTCCCGGGCGCCGTGCGGGGTTCGGCCGGCGACCCGCTCGATGACGTCGACGACCGCGTCGGCGGAGCGCACGGCGGAGAACTCCCGCACCACGAGGTCTCGCGCCGAGCGGCCCCAGGCGGCGAGCCGCCCGGCCTCGTGCTCGGCGAAGGCATGGCGCAGAGCGTTTGCCAGCGCCTCCACGTCACCGGCGGGTACCACCAGCCCGCAGCCCGCCGGCACGGCTTCCGGCAGGGCACCGGCGTCGCTGACGACGCTCGGCACCCCCATGGCGCTCGCCTCGAGAACGGCGCCGTGATTGTCCGAAAAGGACGGCGAGACGGACAGGTCGGCCGCGGCGTAGTAGGTACGGACGTCGTCGGTGCTGTCGACGCGGGTGACGCCGTGGTCCGGGTCGTCCAGTTGGAACAGTCGGACCATGGACTGCCGGTGCCGCTCCCCCGCCTCGTCGAAGCCGCTGCCGACCATCAGCAGGCGGCTTTCGGGGTGCTCGGCGTGGAAACCGCGCCACGCCGCCAGCAGGACCTCGTGCCCCTTGACCCCGTACGCGCCGTGCAGCGATGGTTTCGGCGCGTAGACGTAGGCCACCATGACCACGACGAAGGCGTCCGGCGCCAGGCCGAGTTCCGCCCTGGCCCGTTCGCGTCGTTCCGGCGGGAACGGCTGGAACCGCCGGGTGTCCACACCGTACGGAATGGTCGGCGTCCTGGCCGCCGGCAGGCCGAGCCGGCGGTATCGATCGACGGTGTGGGCGCTGCCGCCGATGGTCACCGTGTCGAGCCGGGCGAGAAACCGTTCCGCCATCCGGATGGGCGCCGCGTCGAGGTACAACGGCCCGGCCACCATGTGCACCCGCGGGATGCCCAGCCCGAGGCTCGACAACCGGGTGGCCAGCGCGGAGGCGTACAGGTGGTAGTGCAACACGTCCGGTGCGAGCCGGACGAGCAGGCGCCGCAGCCGCAGCAGCCCGGCCAGGGTGTCCACGCTCGGCCGGAACTGGAAGTCGAGCGGGCTGTCGACGACCGGCACACCTCGTGCGGCCAGGGCGGTGCGGAGCCGGCCCGGCTGTTCGGGCAGCACCACGACCACGGCGTGTCCTCGTCTGCGCAGCTCGTCGATGTGCGGCAGCACCCACAATCCGCCCTCGCTGGTCTTCAGTACCAACAGGACGGACAGTGCCGCCGGTGCGGGTTGCTCGGCCGCGGCGGTGGTTCTCAACGTCTCGGTCATGCTCACAGGTACTCCACCTGCGGTCCTGACACGCGGTGCCGGGTGTCCAGCACGAACCGCGCCTCCCGCTCGACGAGCGCGTAGTCGACGTCCTCGTGGTCGGTGAGCACGACGACCGCGTCCGCCTGGCGGACCTCGGACTCCGTCAGATCGACGAGCTTCATCGCGGACGGGCACCGGTGCGGCTCCACGTGGGCGTCCACCACCCGAACTACCGCGCCCCGGGCGGACAGCAGGTCGAAGACACGCATCGCTGGCGACTCCCTGATGTCCCCGGTGCCCGGCTTGTATGCGAGGCCGAGCAGCAGCACGAGGCTGTCGTGCACCGCCCTGTGGTGCCGGTTCAACGCGTCGGTGAGCCGCTGGACCACGTAGTCCGGCATGTGGTCGTTGATGTCGTTGGCCAGCCCCACGAACCGGAAGTCGCGGTTGAGGTCCCGGCGCACCCGCCACGACAGGAAGGTCGGGTCGACCGGGAGGCAGTGCCCGCCGACACCGGGTCCCGGCCGGAACGGCAGGAACCCGAACGGTTTCGTCGCGGCCGCGTCGATCGCCTTCCACACGTCGACGCCCAGCTCGTGCGCGAACATCGCGATCTCGTTGACCAGCGCGACGTTCACGTGCCGGAAGGTGTTCTCCAGCAGCTTCGTGAGCTCGGCCTCCTTGGTGGTGTCCACCGGTATGGTCGAGTCGACCAGGTGGTCGTACAGGTCCCGAACCGCCGTCAGCGAACGCTCGTCGATCCCGGACACGACCTTCGGTGTCGTGACGAACGTCCATCTCCGGTTGCCGGGGTCGATGCGTTCCGGGCTGTAGCCGACGTGGAAGTCCTTGCCGGCGACCAGACCGCTGCCCGCCTCGAGCAACGGGACGACGACCTCCTCGGTGGTGCCGGGATATGTGGTCGACTCCAGCACGACCGTCGCACCCGGACGCAGGTAGGGCGCGAGGCCACGCACGGCCGCCGTCACGAACCGGAGATCCGGTACGGAGTCCGTCAACGGGGTCGGCACGGTGATGACGGCAGCGTCGAAGCCCTCGACGTCCTCGTAGCGATCCGTCGGCAGGTACCGCCCACTGGCCAACGCACACCGGAGCTGGCCGTCCGTCACGTCATCCACATAGGACTGACCGTCCTTGAGCGACCAGACCCGGACGCTGTCGGTGTCGAGCCCGATGACGAGGAAACCGACGCCCACGGCACGCATCGCCACCGGGAGACCCACGTAACCCTGGCCGACGATCACGAGCTTCGCGGACGGCTCATGCCCTGTGCCGCTCATACCGTGACCCTCGATTCCGCGGCGAGCGCCTCGGACTGGGTTCGCATCCACGACAGCGTCCGTGCCAACCCGACCCGGACCGGTACCGGGCGCACGTCGGGGAACAGCTCCCGCAACGTGGCCGGATAGGCCCGCGAGTGCCGGATGTCGCCGAGCCGCGATGGCCGGTGCTCGACCGCGAGCCGCCGCCCGAGCAGCTCGCCGAGCATGGTGACGAGCTCGTTGAGCGTGGTCCGCGTGCCGAAGGCGAGGTTGACCGCCGTCGGATGGGTCAGGCGCCGTTCGACGGCGTCGGTCAGCACGCTGACGACCGAGTCCACATGGGTGAAGTCGCGGGACTGCTCACCGTCCCCGTGCACCGTCAGCGGGACATCGTGCAGCGCCGCGTGGAGGAAGGCCGGGATCACCGCGGCGTAGGCGTGGTTCGCGGCCTGCAGCGGGCCGAAGACGTTGAAGAAGCGGAAGGAGACGGCGTCCAGGGCGAACGAGGTCCGGTAGGCGGACGTGTAGGCCTCGGCCGCCAGCTTGCTCACCGCGTACGGGCTCGCCGGCCGGCACACGACGTCCTCGGCCTTGGCGGTGGCGCCGTCGCCGTACACCGAGCTCGACGACGCGGTGACGACGTGCGCGCCGACCTCCCTGGCCACCTCGAGCACGGTCAGGGTTCCGGTCACGTTCACGTCGTGGCTGCGCTTCGGGTTCTCGATGGAACGCGGCACGGACGGGACCGCGGCCAGGTGGACGATGGCGGCGGCTCCTTCGCACACCTCGCGAACCGCGTCGGCGTCGAGCACCGACCCGAGCTGGACGGCGACGTCCACGCCCGCGAGGTTGTCAGCACTTCCCGTGCTGAGATCGTCGAGCACGCGCACCTCGTGCCGTGCCGCCAGTGCACGGCAGAGGTTCGCGCCGATGAACCCGGCGCCTCCGGTGATCACGACTCGCACGCCGGGTCCTCCTTCTTGTTGTTCCAGGTCGCCACGCCGACCGGCGTGCGGCGCCAACCCGACTCGGCCGGGCGGGATTCACCGGGCGCTTTGTCCGCCGGTGTCGACGGGCTCTCGTCGACCAGCGCGGCCATCGCGGCGCCGGGACCGAGCTCAGCGCAGCGCGTGTGGACCACGCGCGGGGCAAGCGGCGGCACGGCGACGTGGGAGATCGCCGGGTGCACCGGGCGCCAGTCGTCCTCGCCGTCGCCGAACAGCTGCTCGTGCAGCTTCTCGCCGCGACCGAGTCCGGTGTAGACGATCGGCGAACGCCGCCCCGTGACCGCCATGAGCCGCTCGGCGAGGTCGGTGATCCGGGCCGGGTCACCCATGTCGAGCACGAGCACCTCGCCAGCCGAGCCGATGCTCGCCGCCTGGATGAGCAGCTGCACGGCCTCCTGCGCGGTCATGAGGAACCGCGTCGCCTCGGGGTGTGTCACCGTGACGGGCTGGCCGGTCGCGATCTGCTCGATGAACGTGGTGAGCACCGACCCCCGGCTGCCGAGCACGTTGCCGAACCGGACGGACAGGTACGACTTGCCCGTGCGCCTGGCGAAGTCGGCGACGAGCCGTTCCCCGATGCGCTTCGACCGGCCGAGCACGCTCGTCGGGTTCGCCGCCTTGTCGGTGGAGATGTTGACGAAGGTGTCCACCCCGGCCCACTGGGCCGCGTCCAGCACGGCGAGCGTGCCGAGCACGTTGGTCTTCCACGCCTCGGCCGGGTACCGCTCCAGCACGGTGAGGTGCTTCAGCGCGGCGGCGTGGAACACCACGTCCGGCCGGCGCTCACGCATCACCGTGCGCATCGCCTCGACGTCCCGGACGTCACCGAGGACCACCTCGGGTGAGTCCAAACAGGACCAGGAGCGGATCGACAGCTGGAGCGCGTGCAACGCCGACTCGTCCCGGTCAAGCAGCATGACCTCGGCGGGGCGGAACCGGTGGACGTACCGGCACAGCTCGGCGCCGATCGAGCCGCCCGCCCCGGTGACCAGCACCCGCCGGCCGCTCAGCCATGCGCCGAACGGTGTGAGGTCCTCCTCGACCTGCCGGCGCCCGAGGAGCTCGGTGACGTCGACGCCGGGCAGTTGTTCGCGGGAGCGCAACAGCTCCGTCAGTGGCGGCAGGATCCGCACCTCGAGCCCGACCGAGCGGGCCTGCGCGATGACCATCCGCCGTTCCTCCGAAGGAGGCGCGGTGACGACGAGTATCTGGGCCTCGGTGTCCCTGACCACGGTCTCGAGGTCGCGGCCGGTGCCCATCACGCGAACCCCCGCGACCTTGGCACGGCGCAGTGACGGGTCGTCGTCGAGCAGGGCCACCGGGAGGGTGTCGCCTGCGGCGCCGCCGCGCATGGCGCGGACCAGCTCCTCGCCACGGTGTTCGACGCCGTAGACGATCGCACGCCGGGCGTGGACCCGGTCCGGTCGCGTTCGGCGGGCGCGCTGGCTGCGCAGGAGAACCCGCACGCCCAACGACACGGCCAGCGCCAGCGGGCAGGCGATCAGCGGGACCGAACGCGGGACCGGCGGGACGTCCGCGAGCAGGCAGATGGTGAAGACGGCGATGCCGACCAGGACGGTCACCCTGGCCAGGTGCAGTGCCTCGTCAAGGCTTCCGGTCGGATACCGTCCGAAGTAGAGGAAGGTCATGACCCCGAGGCACCACAGCACGACGGCCGTCACGACCATCGTCCACAGTAGAGCGGCCGGCTGCACCTCGGCGAGGTCGAACTCGTAGCGGAACCACGTCGCGGCGGTCAGGGCGACGGCCCAGGCCGCGGCGTCGGCGACCGGGACGGCGGTTCTTCTCAGCCAACGTCCGGCGGGCCTGCCCCGAAGCTCGGACGTCGTCGAAATCGCTGCCATGGATGTCTCCCTCGGAGCACGTCGGTTTCTGTTCGTAAGGCCGCCGGCGAGATGCGCCGTGAGCGGTGACGACCGAGATGCTGCGGGGTCTGGGGAGACATCACGGGATGCGCGTGTTCGTTCGGGCCGCCGCCCGGGAACGTGCTGCTAGGCCATGACTCCTTCCGCCGACAGTCCTGTCTCCGTCCGCCGGGCAGGCGGGATCAGCAGTTCCACCAGTCGCCGCGAGGTCGCGGTGATCAGCTCCACGGAACGCTCGTGTGCACTGGGCGGCTTGGCGATCGGATCGGGGATGGCGTCCGTCTCCGCGCGGACGATCCCGATCGTCCCGCGACGGCCCCTGGCCAGCGCGACCGCGGCACGCGCGTGGGCCACCGGGTCGGTGGGCAGGTCGTGCCGTTCGACGCCCGCGAGCAGCCGGACGAACTCCCGGAAGCAGAACGCCCTTGCCAGCGCCGACGGTTGGAGCGTGACCACCAGTTGCCGGTGGCCGCGTTCCGCGGTGAGCACCAGGTCGGCCGCGGCCACCATGCCGGCGCTCAGCCGGCGAGCGCGGAACGACCACACGGCGTGGGAGACGCCCAATGCGCTCAACGCCGCGCCACTGCCGGTCGCCAGCAGCGACCCGGGGATCGCCGCGGTGCCCGCGCTGGCAACGGTGAACGCGTCGGCGTGCTCGCCGAGCCGCTCGTCGAGCAGGGACCGGGTCATGATCTCGGCGACGGGTGACCGGCAGATGTTGCCGGTGCACACGAAGAGGATGCCGAACCTCGAGTTCGTCATGTGCCTGCCCTGTCCGGGCGCAAGTTTCGCATGGCCCTCATGGGTTCGTCTGTCCCAACTCGACGGTGGGGTCGGTGCGCAGGTAGCTGTCGACGTCGTCGGCGGAGAGCCTTTCCCACAGGCGGGCGCACCGCGCGGCGTCCAGGTAGACCACCGACTGCTTGTCCTCCCTGCCGAGACCGGCCACCGGGGCGGTCAGGAACGTGATGCCTCCGACGCCCAGCGCGGGCAGCCGCATGGCGATGGTGCGGAGCTGGTCGTTCGTGAGCGTGTCGTCGACGGTGATCCACCGGGTCAGCTCGAGGGCGAAGTCGTATCCCCGCACGGGGTCGAGCAGCCCGTCCGAGGCGGCCTTCGTGAACAGTGCCCGAATGGCGCTCTGGTGCCGCCGCACGCGGTCGAGGTCGCCTCTGGGAAGTCCCTTGCGCTGCCGCACGTACGCGAGCGCCTGCTTGCCGTCGAGGTGGTTCTTCCCCGCGTGCAGCACGAGGGAGCCGAACGTCGTCCGTGCGGCGACGTCCACCACGATGCCGCCGACCGCGTCGGTGAGCGCCTGGAAGCCCGTGAAGTCGACGACCGCGAAATGGTCCACGCGGATGTCAGTGGCGTCCTCGATCGTGCGCACCAGCAGGGATGGACCGCCGATGGCGAAGCTCGCGTTGATCTTCATCATCCCGCGTCCCGGTACGAGGACCCAGGAGTCCCTGGGGAACGACACGACCGTGGCGTGGGTGAACCCCTTGTCGATACGCATCAACATGATCACGTCGCTGCGTCCCGATCCGCGTAGGTCCGATGTGGACACAGCGGTGCTGCCGGTGGTCGGGGCGGAAGCGAGGCTGTCGCTGCCGACGAGGAGGATGGTCAACGCCTCCGTCTCGGGTGGCCGGGACTCCTCCGGCACCTCGGCGAACACCCCCGGGTAGCGGTCGACCTGGTTGGCCAGGTGCTCGCTGCCGAAGTAGACGCTGGCCGTCGCGACGCAGACCGCCGCGACGAGCAGACAGACGACGATCCGCGCGGCGATCCAGAGGCGGCGACGAAGGCGGCGTCCGCCATCGGGGGCAGTGGACTGTTCGGACACCACGTTCCTCCCTCCCGCGTCACCGGCGATTGTCCGCGTGCACCGTCATCGACGACCCGACCCGCCCGCCCGGCTCGCCGTCGTCCTGCTCCGGTGCGTAGTAGCGCCCGTAGGAGTCCTGACTGGACTTCGGCACCATCGTGAGGACCGTGCCCAGCAGCCGCACGGACGCGGCACGCAACGCCGACGCCGCCGCGGCGACCTGGTGCGTCGTGGTGCGCCCGTACCGGACCACCACGAGCGCGCCGTCGCACGCCGCACCCAGCACCGCGGCGTCGGTGACGGGCAGCACCGGGGGCGTGTCGAGCAGCACCACGTCGTAGGAGTCGCGCAGTTCGGCCAGCAGGCCCGCCATCTGCCGTGAGGCGAGCAGTTCGCTCGGGTTCGGCGGGATGGGACCGCTCGTGAGGACGTCGAACGAGGACGCGCCCCACGGCTGGATCGCCTCGGCGAGACCGACCCGGTCGGCCAGCACGCTGGTCACGCCCACCCCGCCCTCGAGCCCGAGGTAGTCGGCCACGCGCGGCCGGCGCAGGTCGGTCTCCACGACCGCGACCCGGCGACCCGCCCTGGACAGGGTGATGGCGAGGTTGCACAGGGTCGATGTCTTTCCCTCGCCGGACAACGCGCTGGTGAGGACGATCGTCTTGCACGGCTTGTCCACGTCGACGAACTGGAGGTTGGTCCGTACCTTTCGGAACTCCTCGGCACGCGGCGACCACGGGTCGGCCAGGACCGCAAGTGGGAAGTCGGACATGCGCGGGTCGCGGGAGACCACACCGATACCCGGCACGCCCGTCGTGTCCTTCAGCTGGTCGGTCGACTTGATCGTCGTGTCCATGGCGTCCCGCAACAGGGCGAGCACGTAGCCGACCACGATGCCCAACAACACGCCGACGGTCAGGTTCAGGGGGACACTGGGAATGGCGGGAACCGTTGGCAGGACAGCGGGTTCGACGACTCTCGCGGTCACCGTGGGCGGCGCGTCCGACGCGGGCTGCTCCAGCTCGGCGACCAGGCGGGTGAACACCACACCCGCCGCGTCCGCGATGTCCTTGGCGCGGCGCGGGGACCGGTCGGTCACGGTCGCGGTCAGCAGAACAGTGTCGGGTTGCGCCGATGCCTCGATGCGACCCGCGACGTTACCCGCCGGCTCCTCGAGTCCTAAGTGGTCGACGATGCCCTGTGCCACCCGGAGTCCGGTCAGCAGCCGCGCGTAGGACTTCACCCGCTGCTCGGAGAGCAGGCTTCCCTGGTAGGCGGCCGCGACACCGTCCGCACCGGTCTGCGCGGACACGTAGATGGTCACCTGCGCCTGGTACTGCCGAGGCGTCGACCACGTCACGGTGATGGCGCCGAGTAAACCGACCAGCAGACCGAGCAAGACGATGCGCCACCGCTTGCGCACCACTCGCACATAGGGAGAAAGGACCACCGCGATACCTCCGGCCGTTGCCGCTCTCAGGGATGTGACGTCAAATCGGCGACGTCAGGACTGCGGCTGGGGCCAGGCCGGAATGTGGTTTCGACCCTATCCCACAGTTTTCGCGACGACAAATCCTCGTGACGACCGGGAATCGCGTTCACCGCGGACGCGGTTCGACGACGTCGCGCGCGGAAGCGCCGCCCGCGGGCCGAATGACGCGGCCCGGCGGCGTGCTCGGTATTTCCGGACTCGACGGGACCGGCTCGCATTCCTCCCGCAGAATGTCGTCGATCTGCCGGTCGGCGCGGCGCAACGCGTGGACCGCGGCGATGACCAGTGGCACCGACAACAGCACGGCCGCGGTCACCTGTACGACCGCCAGAACGACCGACATGGCTTCACTCCTAGGGTCTTGCCCGCGCGGGTACCCCGACCACGACCCGGTCGGCGGGCTGGTTCCTGGTCACGACGGCGCCCGCCCCGACCATCGTGCGCGCACCGATCGTCAGCGTCTGGAGCACGCTCGCGTTGCATCCCACCGTGACGTCGGACCGCAGCGTCACGCTGCCCGACACCGTCGCGCCCGGCAGGAGGGTGACGTACTCGTCCAGCACGGTGTCGTGGCCGACCGTGACGTTGTAGTGGACCTGCGTGTACGGTCCCAACCGGACACCGGTGGACACGAAGGCGCCCGCGAGGATCAGGCAGCCGTCGGTCGGCCGCACGTCGTGGGCGAGGACGGCGCGGGGGTGCACGACGGAGGTCGGGACGAGACCGTAGCCGATCATGCGTTTCGACAGGGTCCGCCGCACCGCCGGATCGGCGACCGCGACCACGAAGGCGCCGCCGGTGACCTCGTACGGCCGGCACACCGGCACGCCGTGCACCTCGGTGGTCGGCACGTGGTCGTCGACCAGCACCAGGTCCTCCGCCGGATACCCCAGCGCGAAGAACGCGTCGAGCACTTCCCTGCCCAGTCCGCCAGCGCCGACAATGTGGACGATGGCGGGGTTGGGCGAGTTCCGTTTCATCGCAGGCGTTTCCGTCCTCTCTCCCCGGCACGCGACACGACCGCGACAGCGCGCGGCACGGGCCGGACCGACGGCCGCCGTCGGGGGCACAAGGCGGCCGCCGGTCGTTCACGGACCCCGCAGTCCGCGTCGGCGCGACACCGAGGGGAGGTGATCACGGTGCCACCGACCAATGATCACGCGGACTAGACGGGAAGGGCTCATCCGTCAAGGGTGAATTCGCTCCACATCGGACGTACCCCTTGTGGGAGTACCTCGAAAGGGTGAGCAATTACAATTTTGTAAGCGAACTATCGACAGTTTCCTGGCCCGTTGCCGATGTTTCCATATTTCCTGCTCACCCAAGTGGGGTGATATTTACAGAAACGTGTGCAACTAGTACACAACGGTTCATGGGTTCTCCTAGCCTGACACCTCATGTCCAGGGAGCAGCAGAAACGAGCGATTCGGCCAGACGTGCCAGAGGCGAAGACTACGGTGCCCCGTTTGCCGGAGGGCGTCATCACGCGCCGGCGCGCCGAGGGCCTGCTGCCACGCTCCAGTGACAAGCGGACCGACGTACTCGGCACCCTCGTCTGCGCCCCGCCCGGATACGGCAAAACCATTCTGCTGTCCAATTGGGCCGACGGCCCCAGAACCGTCGCCTGGCTCGACATCGACGAGGCCGACGACGATCCCGCCGTGCTCTGCGCCGGCATGCTGGCGGCCGTGTCCCGCACGATCTCGGCGCAGGACGATCACCCGTTCCCCCAACCGAGGGCCGACGAGCACGCGCTCCTGACCCAGCTCGTGGACCTCGTGGACGGGCAACCGGAACAGGTGTGGCTGGTGCTCGACGACCTCCACCGGCTGCGCCATCCCGACGCGCTGCGGTCGCTGGAAGAGCTGCTACGCCGCAGGCCGAGACGGCTGCGGCTCGTGATCTCCACACGGGAGTACCCCGCCACCGGCGTGCACCGCCTGCGGGTCGCGGGACTGCTCAGGGAGATCCGCGCCGCCGACCTCGCCTTCACCACCGACGAGACCGCCGAACTGCTGGCCGACCAGGGCGTCAGCCTCCGTGACGAGGACATGGGCCGGCTGATGGCGATCACCGAGGGCTGGCCGGTCGCGGTGCGGCTCGCCGCGGCCGCCCTGGCCGAGTCACCGGACCACACGACCACACTGGACCATCTGGCGACCACGGACCGGGCGGTCACCGAGTACCTCTCCGGCGAGGTGCTGGCCTCACTGCGGGAGGAGCAGCACCACCTCCTCCGGTCCACGGCCGTGACGGACCGCGTCACCCCGGAGCTCGCGGCGGAACTGACCCAGCACCCGGACGCACCCTCGGTGCTCGGGGACATGGAACGGTCGAACCTGATGGTCTTCCGGTCCCTCGACGACGAGGGCCAGTACCGCCAGCACCCGCTGCTCCGCGCCTATCTGTACGCGACGATGAAGGACCACTCCCCCGCGACGCTGGCACACCTGCACGGGCTGGCGTCGGTCTGGTACGCCCGCAACGGCCGGCCGGCGACGGCCGCGCACCACGCCGTGCAGGCCGGGGACGCCGAGCACGCCGCCCGCCTGCTGCTCGACTTCGGACTGGGACTCATGCTCCGAGGTGAGCTCACCCTCGTGTCGGCGCTCACCGCGCTGGTGCCAGCGGCGACGAAGGCCCGCGCGGAGGTCGGCCTGGTGCTGGCCCTGGTGGAGTTGTTGACCGGGGAACGGGCCGCCGCCGAGCTGCGGTTGACCGGGCTGGCCGAGGAGCTCGCCGCGAACCGCGACCCACGTGTCCGCGACCTCGAGCTGGTCGTGCGCACCCAGTGGGCCAGGCTCGCCGGTCGCTTCGTGCCGGAGATGGACGAGCTCGACCGGCGCATCCCGCAGATGTCCGACACGGACTTGCTCGTGTTCGCCCTGCTCAACCGGGGCGGCCAGCTGTTCTGGCTCGGCAAGCACGAGGAGGCGAGCCGCGACCTGGAACACGTGCTGCAGTTGGCCACGAGACACGAGCTCGACTACGCCGTGCTGCACTGCCTGAGCTTCCAGGCCGGCATCGCGGGCACGAACGGTGACTACGTCGAGATGCGCCGGATCGCCGAGGAGGCCATCGAGTTCGCCGAGGAGAGATCGACGAAGCCGCGGGCCGCGTCCTGCTTCGCCTACACGGTCGCGGCCGGCGCGTGCTACCAGACCATGGAGATGGAACGGGCGAGCGAGCTGGTGGTCCTGGCCCTGGACCTGCTCGACGCCAGCGTCGACCACAACATCGAGCTGTACACCCGAGTACTGCGGGAGGCCATCGACTTCGAACACGGCTCCGACCCGCTGACCGCGATGGTCCGCCTCCGCGCGATCTGGGCTGGTCAGGGCCGCGCGGAGCCTGTCCACCCCGGCCTGGTGGCCTGGGGCGCGTCGATCGAGCAGCGCATGGCGCTGCGGCTGGCCAGGGCCGACTGGGCGGCGGAGGTGGAACGGCGCGCGTCGGCGTGGCTCGGCGACTCGGGCGACGCACACCTGCTCCGCGCCCGGGTGCACGCCCACCACGGCCGGGTGACGGCGGCCAGAAGCCTCGTGGAGCGCATCACCCGGGGCCTCACCCCGACGTGCTCGTCCTACACGTTGATCGAGGCGCACATCCTCGCCGCGGTCCTCGCCTCGCGGGCGAACGAGCGGCAGACCGCGTCCGTCGCCGTGCGGACGGCGATCGAGCTGGCGGCGCCAAGAGGGGCGATGCGCCCGTTCTACGAGGCGGGACAGGACGTCAGACAGCTGCTCGTCGGGCAGGTGGGCCGGTTGGGCCGGCTCAACCAGTTCGTCGAGAAGCTCCTGCACCTGATCCCCGTCAACGGGCCGGACCTCACGATCGAGCTCACCCCGAGGGAGGCGCAGCTGCTCAGGGAGCTCCCGTCGCTGGCCACGCTCGAGGAGATCGCGGCGTCGTTCTACCTCTCGGTCAACACCGTCAAGACGCACCTGCGGAACCTGTACCGCAAGCTGGGCGTGACCTCCCGGCGGGAGGCCATCACCGCGGCCCGCCAACGTGGGCTGCTCTGAGCTGTCGCCATCGCTCACATACCCCGTTCGTTAGCGCACTCACCCATTCCGCGTGAAGACACGGACAGGCGTCTACGCGAACGTTGAGCAACATCCGGTAACCGAAAGTGGCCGCGTAGGCGGCCTTGACGCGTTTGGGAGGAATGATCTGGCATGGTCGCCCAAGACCTGGTCGTCTCGTGGGAGGACGCCTACCGCAAGTACGTGAGCGCGCCGGGAAGGGAGGTCACCGAGACCTCCAGGGCCGTGGCGGGAGCGTGGCGGGACCTGGCGGCATGCGCTGAGCTGCCGTGGTGGCTTTCCGCGGCGGTGCGTTCCGCGGCACAGGCGTTCGAGCAGCAAGCCGAGTCATGGACCGCCGGTGAGGTCGGTCGGGACGACCTGGCTGGCGCCGACGACGAGACGGAGAACGCCGAGGACGACGAGGACGAGCACGGGGCCTACCGCCGGGTGGTCCTCCCCGCCCAGAAGTCGTGCGCCTGCACGCACGCCCCGCCCGCCACCGGAACGAACGCCGGGACAGTCGTCCGCGCCATGGCCTGACCGAACGAGCCCGTGTCGTGAACGACCCAGCGGACACAGCGAACGCGGCGCTGGACTGGCCATGCGCGCCGCCGCCACGGCACGGCGGCGGTCGCACGCACCGGGTCGTGCTGGCCATGCCGGTTTCCGGGGTGGTCGGCGAGGACCAGCGCACGACGCACGTGTTCGTCGCCGTGACCGGATCGCCCCACTGCCTCACGGCCCTCTGCGGCATACGGGCACGGCTCGACTCGGTGGATCTCCTCGAGGAGCGGCCAGGGACACCGTGCAGGCGCTGCCTGATCGTGGCGGCCGACCGCCGGACCCACACGTCCTGAAGGCCAGCGCGATGAAGGACGCCATCCTCACCGGGTGCGTGAGGAAGGCGTCCTTCATCGCTTCTCACGTCAGGGGCGGCGCACCGGGATCGTCACCCGTACCCCGGCGCCTCCGGTGCGCTCCACGGTCAGCTCGCCGTGGTGCAGTTCGACCAGCCGCCGGCAGATCACCAGGCCCAGCCCGTTGCCCTCGCCGCCCGCGCGGCTGACGCGTTCGAGATCGGCGGCGGGGATGCCGATCCCCCGGCCGCCGACCACGATGGCCCACCGCGGCCCTTCGTGCCGGGCGGACACGACGACCGTGCTGCCCTCCGCGCTGAACTTCACGGCGTTGCGAACGAGGTTGTCGACCGCCTGCCGTAGCCAGTTCCCGTCGCCGACCACGGCCGGGCCGCCGCCCGTGCGGCAGGCCAGCATGACACCGGCCGCCTCCGCCTCCCCGGTTCGGTCCGCGACCGCGGCCCTGACGAGTTCTGGCACCTCGACCTCGCCGTAGCGCAGGGAAATCTCCCCACTGTCCAAACGCGACAGCAAGAGCAGGTCGTCGACGACGGTCAGCACGCGCCGGGTGTCGCGGGCGATCTCCTCGGTCGCGCTCCGCCACGCCTTCCGGCTGTGCCGCTCGGCCGGGTTGGACAGTGCCTCGGCGAGCCGCGCGATCGAGCTCAGCTCCTCCGACACGGCCGCGAGCACGCGCGGCTCCTCGCGGGTGCTCCCGGGCGTCGGCACGTCCCAGAACCGCCACAGCGCGCCATGGGCGAGCCCAGCGTCCCGGACCGGTGTGCGATCGACGTGGACGGTCCGGCCGTCCGCGAGGAGGAGTCGCAGCGCGTGGTGCTGGCGGGCCGCCGCCAGTGCCGCGACCCGCTGGCCGGCCTTCGGCACGTCGCGGCAGCTGGTGACGAGCCAGCGCAGGACCTCCGCCTCGTGCTGGCCGGTCCAGCAACCCGCGCGTGGCCCGAACACCTTCGTGAGCGTGGTATTGGTCAACCGGACGTAGCCGGCCTCGTCGACGACCATCACACCGTGGTTCAGCCGGGGAACCAGTTCCCGCAGCCGTGCGCGGTCGGCGTGCCAGCCGGTCAGGTCGTGCGCGTACACCGCGACCGACGGCCCTGGCAGACCGGCGAACGTCGCCTCGAAGATCCGCGGTTCCCCGTCGGTGGCGCGGACCCGGAGCGTCACCGTGCGCCGGGCCGAGCGGCCGGAGGCGGTCTCGACGTACGCGCGCATCGCCTTGCCGCGGTCCGCCGGGTGGACGAGGGTGAGCGGTTCGCGCGGCGCGCCCGGCGGGTAACCGAGACCCTGTGAGAGGGCGGCGGTGCGTGTCACCCACCGGTCCGGCCACAGCTGCAGCACGACCGACGGGGCATGCCGGAGCAGGCGGTCGTCGGGTTCCGGCTCGGGGCGGACCGGGCTCTCGTGCCCGGCGGTCAGCAACCCGTCGAGCAGGACGATCGCCTCGTCCGGCGAGACACGGCCGGCCAGCAGGTCGGCCGCCGACACCACCAGGTCGGACGCGGTCCGTCGTGGTTGCGGGATGGGGTCGGCCACGTGAGTCCTTCCCGGTTCAGGCCACGGAATGCGTGATGACGCCCGAGTACTGGCCGGCCACCTGCGACTGGACGAAGGTGAACGTCAGGTTGGGGTTCCAGGTCGCCGAGTTCGCGCCGACACCGCCGGTCCAGGACGCGCCGACGCCGGGCAGGGCCCCGTTGGGGAGGCTCGCCGGGACGAACGTGCCCGTGCCGCTGCTGCCCCAGGTGCCGGTGTCGTAGGCGATACGGGCGGCGGGGATCGTCTGCCCGCTCCCGCCCGCTCCGGTCGTGAACGTGGTGGCGCTGACGGTCACCTGCCACGCGGCCGACGAGGCCCCGCGGTTGTCGGTGACCGTGACCGTGCCGAGCGCCGCGCTCAGCGTGGCGGCGCCGGACGCGGCCGGGCCGAGGTCCACGGACGACGGCACGCTGAGCGACAGCAGGCCGGCGTTGACGGTGATCGACGTCGCCTGCGTGGCCGTCCCGCTGCCGGCGTCGGCGACCTGGACGGTGAACGCGAACGTGCCGGCCACCGTCGGAGTTCCGGTGATCGCGCCGGTGGCGGCGCCGAGCTGCAGACCGGGCGGCAGGCTGCCGGCCGTCACCGACCAGGTGTACGGGGTCTGCCCACCCGTCGCCGTGAGAGTCGTGGCGTACGCGACGCCGACGGTGCCGGCGGGCGGTGGCCCGAAGGTCAGTGCGAGGTCGACGTAGGTGTAGGTCGCCGATCCGGCGACACCCTGCGTGACGACCTTGACCTGCACCTCCCCGGCGGCGTGTGCGGGCATGGCGGAGATCTGCAGGGTGGCGCCGCTCACCGTGAAGCAGCCGGCCGCGGGCCCGGACGGGCAGGGCAGGAACACGGTCGGGGTGCCGGCCTGGAACTGGGCGGTGGTCCCGAATTCGACCGCGGTGGCCGTGGTGATGTTCGTGCCGCTGACGGTCACGCTGTTCCCACCGGCCAACGGGCCGCTGGTCGGGCTCACGGCGACCCCCGTCGGCGCCGTCCCGAGCGTGCCCGCCGGTGCCGAGGACGCGGTGCCGGTCACGGCGTCACTCGCGGTCGCCGTCACCGATGTGCCGCTCTGGACCGAGGTTGGGGTGACTCCGGCGGCGGTGACGATCGCGACGACGGTGATGACCGGCAGCGAGGCGCCCGCGGCGAACGGTGTGTTGCTGTTGGTACAGCTGATGGTCTGCCCGCTGGGCGCCTGGCACACCCAACCAGTGCCGTAGGCACCCAGCGGCACGACCCCGGCCGGCAGTGTCTGGGTGACGGTGACGGGCGCGGTGCCGGGGTTGCCCGCGGCCACCGCCGGCGTGATCGTGTAGGTGACCGGGTCGCCCTGCTGCGGCGACGTCGCGACCTGGCTCGTCTGCGAGACGGTCAGTACCGGGGCCGGGTCGATGGTTTGGACCCTGGCGTCGTCGAGCTCGTGGAAGTCGGTCGTGGTGCCGTTCGACGCGGTCCAGCCGAAGTTGAGGAACTTGGGATACCCACCGTTGAGCCAGCTCGGCGCCGGGTACAACGCGGTGGGCACGGTGGGCAACGTCCCGTTCAGGGTCCGGACCGTGCCGCCGACCGTGGTGACCTTGACCAGGTACTGCCCCGACGGCACGGTCAGCCCCGATGTGGTGCGGACCGTCCCCGAGGAGGGGTTGAGCACGACCTCCACCGGCATCGCCGACTCCGCTCGGGTCGCGGCACGCAGCGTGAGCGCGGGGGACGTGGCGTCGGTCGCCGTGCTGTTGATCCCGCAGTACCCGGTCGTGCCAGCCCCCGGACCGCGCACCACGACCTGGCCGGGGATGTTCGTGCCGGTCGTGATGTAGGTCTGGGCCGCGCACGCGGCCCCCTGCCGATCCGTTGTGCTGAACGCGCCGGCCGTGTCGAAGCCGAAGCTCAGGTAGACGTTCGGCAACCCGACCAGCCCGCTGGAGCGCACCGGGGCGACGCCGAGCGAACCACCGCTCTGCCCGAGAGTGGCCGGCGCCGGCTTGGCACCCGGGTCGGCGGCGGCGAAGGTGAACGTGAGACCGTCCCCTTCGGTCCCGCCGTACTGGTAGACGTTGAAGGTCGCGTGGATGGCCTTGTTGTTCTGCATGTCGTAGTTGGTGGTCGCCCCGGTCCCGAATACCCCGCCGAGCCGGGACGCTGTGGTGTCGGTGAGGCGAAGCTTTCCCTGGCCCAGCGTGTCGTTGAACGTGGTGCAGCTGCGTACGACACCGGTCAGGATGTTGCCGGGTGACGTGAGACAGGCGTGGTTCGTCCCGGTGGCGCCGGCCGGCAGAAGAGGCTTCGCGATAATGCCGGTACCGCCGGCCTGGTTGTCGTGAAAACCCTTGTCGAACAACGTCGTCACGGCGGCGTGCGCCACGACGGAGTTGGCCGCGATGATCATTGCGAGCAGGATCGCGGCCAGTCGTCCGCTACCCGTCGTGGCTCGCGACGGCGCCGACATCCGAAACCCTCCAAGATCTCCTATGCCGACATGGGCGGCGTGCGTGCCTCGTCAGGGACATGGCTGTACGAGCGGCGGCCGCGGCGCACAAGACCGGAGACCATGAGCAACGCGATTCCCAGCGCGGTGCCGACGATCGCCAACCACGGGATCGCCGGTCCGTCGACGGGTTCGCCGGTACTGCCGGCGAAGGTGATCCGCGCGGTCATCGAGTTCTTCACCGTGCCGCTCTCGAGATGGACGGCGATGGTCCACGGCCCGTCCGGCAGCTCACGAGGGAACCGCACGGTGACCGTGCTGGACTGTCCTGGGCCGAGTGTCGTGCCGTTCGGCACCTTGAACGGCCCGGCACGCGTCCCGGCCGGACCGTCGGTGAGCTCGGCCGTGCCGGACAGGTCCAGTGCCCGGCCGCCGGTGTTGACGACCTTGACCGAGACCATCGGGAAGCCGTGCACGTCCCGGTCGGCCCTGAGCGGGCCGAACCCGAAGGTGGACGGGGACTCGCCGCCCATGCCCACCTCGAGGTAGACCCGGACACCGATCCGCTGGACCTGACGCACGTAGCCCGGCCGCTCCGGTTCGGACGCGACCGACGCCCACACCACCGCGTACCGCTCTCCCGCCGACGCCGTCCGCGGCACGTTGACCGTCACCACCGCCGGCATCTCCTCGCCTGGCGCCAGGTCCAGCGCCGCCGGCTCAACCGACATCCACGAGGACAGGTCGTTGGCGAGCCGGTCGGCACCGAAGACGAACCGGCCGCGCTCGACCATGGCGGCCGCCGGGTAGAGTTCGACGAGGTAAGGGTTCTCGGACGCGTTCGCCACGAGGACTCTCCGCTGGATCACCGTCCCGGGGGACAGATGGTCGACGATGTAGCGGGACGCGCGGGGGTCGTCGCGCCGGCTCACCGGCGCGTCCAGCAACCGGATGCCGACCCCGCCCCCACTGGGCGCGGGATCCGCCTCGCCGGCACCCGCCGGCTGGCCGGCGCCGGCGAGACACACCAACGTCAGTGCGGCCAAACCGAACGGGTGCCACGGACTACGCCACCGAATGTGTCACCGTCCCGGTGTAGGCACCGGCCTGGCTGTCCAACGGCACGCGGACCGAGAGGGTCGGGTTCCACGTCACCGTGTTGTTCCCGGTGCCACCGGAGTGCGTGAACGCGGTGACCGTCGTCGGCGCGTTGTTCAGCGGCACCCGGTCACCCGCGGCGAGCTGGCCAGGGGTGAAGTCGCCGTTGCCGGTGGTGGTGATGGCCGGACCGGACCAGTAGTCGACCTCCGTGGCGAGGGTCGTCTGTGACGCGGCGCCGGCGCCGGTGGTGAAGTCGGTGGACGTCACGGTCACGGTCCACGACGCGTTCGCCGAGGCCCGCAGGTCGGTGACGGTCACCACGCCGAGTTGGCCGTTGATGACCCCACCCGGCGCACCGGGGCCGAGGCTGGCCGACCCGGGGACCGTGATGTCCAGGGCGCCGGCGGTCACCGTGAAGGTCACGGTCGTGTCGTCCGCCACGGCCGGTAGGGCCGTCAGCGCTGCCACCAGCAATGCCACGCCGCCGCCCAGGACGGACCTTCTGCCGCTACGCATGCGGGTACCTCCAACAGCTCGATTGCTTTGGCTGGGACCGGAAAGCGGGTCGTGCGGAAAGGGTGGTGCCTCGCTGGCACGAGTCGGAGGGCACGTGCCAGCGAGACGTCTCAACACACCGGTGAGCGCGTGGGGAGGGCATCAGCGAATCAGAGGATGTGTAGGCCGATAAGACTGTCGGCGTCCACCGTCACGTCGGCGTCGACGTCGGCTGTGATGCCGAGGTTGGCATCGATGTCGAGAGCGGCGTCGACCTCGACGTCCGCGTCGAGGCCAAGGTCGGCGTCGATTTCCGCTTGAAGTTCAGCCGCGATGGCGGCCGCGATGTCCGCCTCGAGGCTGGCCTGGAAGTCGAGGAGCGCGGCCAGGGCGGCGTGAGCATCGACGTTCGAACCCAGATCGAGGTTCACGTCAGCGGCAAGACCGACATCGGCAGCCGTGTCAACGTCCGCGTCCGCGTCCGCGTCGATGTGGAGCTCCACGTTGACGTCACCTTCGATCACCACGTTGACGTTGACCTCGATGGTCACGGTCACGTCTCCCACGATGGTGATGCCACCACCGCCGGACGTGCCCCCGCCGCCGCTTCCGGGCGGTGGGCAGTCCATCGGGTCGGCCGACGCGGGGTTGGCCACTAACGCGAGCATCAGGAGTGCGGCACCGGCAACCACGGCCGCCTTGGCACTTCGCATGGGTTTCCTCTCATGTTCGGATGGCAGCTGCGGTACGAGAAACTGCCTCTTCCTCGTACAGCTCTGATGTCGATCACCCTGGTCAAGGTGATCGTTCGTGTCTTCATCCGAAACAGGTGAGGGAGATCCCGGAAAGGGTGACGTTCGGTGGTCACCACCACGGGCGGTCGTCCCGAGGACCGCCGACGGGCAGGGAAACGGTGAACGTCGCACCGGCCCCTGGCGCGGACCGCGCCGACACGGTGCCACCGTGGGACTCCACGATGCCGCGGGTGATGGCCAACCCGAGCCCCGCTCCCGGCCGGCCCTCGACGCTGTCCTGGACGAACGGCTCGAAGATCCGGTCGAGCTGCTCCTCCGCCAGCCCGGGCCCCCGGTCGATCACCCGTATCACCGCGTGCGAATCGCCGTCCTCGCAACGCACCTCGACCGCCACGCCGGGCGGCGACAGCGAGACGGCGTTGGCCAACAGGTTGGTCACCACCTGGACCAGACGGTCGGCGTCCCCACGCACCAGGGCACCACCGGGATGGACGACCACCGGGACCGCGGCACGTTCGGCGATGCCGGCCACCGCACCCAAAGCCTGGTGGATGACGTCGTCCAGCGCCACGTCCCCGAGCCGCAACCGCAGCTCGCCACGCTGTGCGCGCGACAGGTCGAGCACGTCGTTGATCAGCCGCACCAGCCGCTCGATGTTCTGCACGGCGACCTCCATCAGCTCGCCGGCAGGTCGCGGCACCACCCCGATCAGGCCAGAGGCGAGCAGTTCCAACGAGCTGTGCACCGAGGTCAGCGGGGTACGCAGCTCGTGGCTGACCACCGCAACGAGGTCCCGTTGGGTTCGAAACGTCTCCTGTAGACCAAGACCCGCCTGCGCCATGGCACATTCCAGTTCGGCCCACGCCACGAGATCGGCCAGCCGCGACCGTTCGGCCCCGGAGAGCGGATCCCGCGTACACGTGTCGAACACGGACAGCACACCGACGACCCGACCGGACGGCGCCCGAACAGGTGCGGCGACACAGGAACGAACCGCGGGCGCGCGAGTGACCATCGGGTGCTCGGCAAACCTCCGATCCCCAACCAGGTCAAGGATCTCGGTCACCGGCTCTGGACCGACGACCTCGACGCTCAGTGACACCGCACGTTCCGTGTAGGCCTTGGCAAGGCCGGCACCGGAGGTGATCCAGGAATCATCCGCGTCACGCACACACAGGAACGCGACGGGCATCCCCAGCACGTGCCGGGCCAACCGGGTGATGCGATCCAGGTGCGCCATCCGCGGCGCACCCTGGCGCCGCAACGCACGCAGCGCGGAAATCCGATTGACCTCCGCGGCCCACTGCTCAACCGCCACCTGCCCCACAGTCACCGATCCAGTATCGGCGCAACCCGCACCAAGAGCACCCACGAGAGCCAGCACGATCGGCTGATTCACCCCGCGTTCCAAAGTGGACTATCAGCGGGGCGTGGCGTCCCCTATCTCGGCGGAGAGTACCGATACCCCATTCCACGGGCGGCTCGAATGGGTGAGTCGTCCGCGGACCAACCGAGTTTGCGGCGCAGGCGAAGGATGGCGAACTTGACGCGGTCCGCCCCGACACCGGATTCGTCGTCCCACACCAGGCGAAGCAACTGGCGTGGGGACAAGACCGCGTCGCGGTGGCGGACGAAAGTGGACAGCAGGCGGTACTCGGTGGCGTTGACCTCGATCTCGTCTCCGCTCGCGTAGACACGTCGTGCTCGGTGGTCCACCCGCAACGTGCCGTCGTCGTAGACCTCGGTGCCCGCCTCCGCGCTCGCGCGGTCCGCGCGGCGCAGCAGTGCCTCGACCCTGGCGAGCAACTCCTTGCTGGAGAACGGTTTCGTGAGGTAGTCGTCGGCGCCGCCACGCAGGCCGCGCACCTTGTCGGCTTCGAGGCCGTGCGCGGTCAGCAGCAGCACCGGCACCTCGCTGACGTCCCGGATACGCTCGAGCACGACCCACCCGTCCATCACCGGCAGGCCGATGTCCAACAGGACCAGGTCGGGTCTCTTCTCGTGCATCATCCGCAGACCCTGCCGGCCGTCTGCCCCGTGGGCGACCTCGTGACCGGCGCGTTCCAGGAGCATCCTGAGGACCATCGCGATGTCGGGCTCGTCCTCCACCACCAACACTCTGCTCATGGTGCTCACCCCGCCTCGCCGATCCGATGGCGTCACGATAGGTGTCACCGCGTTGGCCGGCAGCCGGCAAAGCCGTGATCCACCCGTATTCACCCGCAATAGGTGAGTATCAGGTTGCTGTCGCGGTGCGAAACGGTTGCCGACCGCACAGCCGGTACGGTCGATCCCCCACACTGGAAACCACACCGCAACGAGGCGGCGCGAAAGGACGGCACGATGACGGACATCCCACCGAGTGCGCTTAGCGAACACACCGGTGAGTCCGAGATCCTCAACCTCGCCACCTACATGGAACCGATGGTCCGCGGCCTGCAGACCGGCATCCTCATGGTGAACGTGGACCGAATCGTGCTGATGGCCAACGATGCGCTGATCTCCCAGCTCGAGGTCCGTGCCACGCCGAAGCAACTCGTCGGGATGAACGCGGGGGACATGCTCAAACTGCGTGTCCGTCCGGAAGAGGACTACCGGGAGGTGGACGAGTTCATCCGCGTCTGCGTGGAGAGCGGCGAGCCGCTGCACGGTGTCGAACTGGCCCTCGGTACCGATCAGACGGTCGAGGTGGACTTCGTCCCGATCGTCGAGGACGGCAGGTTGCTCGGCCGGCTGTGGGGCATCCGGAACGCCACCGAACGCACCGCGGCCAGGCGCACACTGGAGCGGCGCAACGAGGAGCTGTCCCGGTTGGCGACGCTGAAGACCGAGTTCCTCGCCACCCTGTCGCACGAGCTGCGGACTCCGCTGACCGCGTTGACGGGGTTGACCGAGTTGCTCACAGCCGGCATGGCCGGGGAGGACGACGTCATCGCCGAAGCCGTGCGGCGCAACGTGGAACGCATGAACGCGCTCGTGGAGACGCTGCTTCTGCTGGCGAGGGTGGAGTCCGGTGACTTCCCGCTGGAGATCGGCGACTTCGATCTCACCGAGCTGCTGCGGCGTAAGGTCACCGGCGCCACGTCCACCGCCGACTTCCTTTCCGTCCAACTGCGTCTGGTCACCGACGCGACGAGTCGGGTCGTCATGACCGGCGACGAGAAGCTGATCGGCCAGATGCTCCACCACGCCATCGTGTCGGTCATCAGCAGCTCCGGTAACGGTTCGGTCGTGGACGTCCGGGTCGAGACGGATGACGAGGAAGGTAGGTGGGCGGTCGAGATCGCCAACCACCGACCGCACGCCAGCACCGACTCGTTGCTGTTCACCCGCGCACCGCAGGCCGAACCCGGCACCCAGGCGATCGGCTCCGGACTCGGCATCACCCTCGCGAGGGCCATCGCCGAACGGCACGGCGGCAGTCTCGACATCAAACCACCCGAGGACGGCGACCACATCGTCCGCGTCGAACTGCCCATGCGGGATCTTTCCGGCAACCGAACGCGCTGAGGACACCACGCTCCGAGTTGCCGTTTTGCGTGTTCACGCGTACACAACTGCCCGAGACTCGTGAGCCGCGTCGTCGTCGCGAGCCGTTTGCGTGCACCTCCGGCAAGTGTGAGCAAGGAGAACCCTGGTGAAGGTTCAGGACAAGTCAGTCGCCAACGCCGTCGCCCGAGCCATCGGCGAGGAGTTGCGCCGGGCACGGGACGCGCGTGGCTGGACTCGGGCACAGGTCGTGGCGCTTCTCCCGTCCGGTATCGGTGAACGCACCCTGCTGTCCTACGAGCACGGCACGCGGCAGCTGTCGGTGCTGCGACTACTGGAGCTGTGTGAGGCTCTGGGGGTGACCGCGTCCAGCGTGTTGAACCTGGCGCTGCAGCGGGCGCGCCTTCTGCTGGAGAACCTGGCTCTACAGGTCGATCTGCACGCGCTGTTGAACGATCAGCGGCCGCAGGAGCCGCCGCTGGCCCAGTGGGCGAGCAACAAGCTCGGCCGGCACCCGGACGGCATCGTCGAGCTGGTGCCCGCCGCCGTGTTGGAACTCGCTGATGTCATGGGCTGTGAGCAGTCCGAACTCGCGGCTCGGCTCTCCCGGTTCGCGCCCAGCATGCCTACCCCCGGCAGTCTCAACGGGGCCGGGTTGGCCGTGCGGGTGGAGCAGCTGTGCCCTGACGCCGCACCGGAGTAACCGACCGTAAAGTCCACAAAGGCCGGTGTCGCTCGATGGAGTGTTCTGCGGGATCGGTCGATGTGGTGTCCCGACACCTGCTCCTACCCTCGGCTCGTGCGGTCACTGAGCAGTCGATTGTGGGGACGGGGTGCGGAGTCCGCTGCGCGCCAGGCTTCGCTGCTGTTCACGGTGGCCGGGTTGGTCACGGTGGCCAGCACGCTGAGCTTTCCCGACCGGGCCGTGCCGCTCGGCGTGCTCGCGGTGCTCGACGGCGCGATCGCCGTGGTGGCCTGGCGGCTGCCGTGGCGACGCTGGGGCCGGCGCCGGGTACTGCTGTTGTCGTTGCCCGCGTTGGGAGTCCTCGGGTCGGCCACGTGGGCGACGGGTGGTGTCGCGATCGGCACCGCGCCGTTGTTCATGCTGCTGTTCGTGTGGCTCGGGCTGAACTTCTCGCCCACCGTGGTGGTCGTGGTGGCGGTGCCCGGGTGTGTCGCCTATGTGGTTCCGTTGCTCGCCGCCGGCCAGCCCGACCCGGTCGTGGGCAGTGTGTTCGTGATGATGCCGGCGTTGGTCGGCATCGGTCTGCTGATCGCCTACCAGGTTTCCCACCAGGAACACGTCACGCTGCGGTTGCGGGTGGCCACGGCGCAGCTCCACCACGACAGGCAGTGGCGGGCCGCGCTGGTGTCCACAGTGGCGCGTGACGTGCGATGTCCTCTGGCGGCGGCACAGCTCGCACTCGACTCGCTACGCGACGAACTCCCCCGTGAACGACAGGACGCGGCACTGACGGCCGCGCGGCGTCAGGTCGAACGGGTCCGCGGGCTTGCTACGAGTCTGCTCGACGAGCGCGTGGATACGCTGCGCCTCGACCGGCGCGAGGTGCGGCTGGCCCATCAGATGGACGAGGTGCTGACGTATCTCGGCGGGGCGGCCGCTGACGTGCAGGTGGACATCGACCCCGCGCTGACGGTCACGGCGGACCAGGACCGGCTCGAGCAGATCCTGGTCAACCTCGTCGCGAACGCCTTCACACACGCCGGGCCTCCGGTCCGTGTGAGCGCTGAACGCCGTGCCGACGTGGTGCGCGTCGAGGTGCGCGACTTCGGTCCGGGTGTCCCCCAGGAACTCCTACCCCGGTTGTTCACCCGGTTCTCCGACGGACTGTCGATCGCACGTGAACTGGCGCGGGCCCACGGCGGGGACGTCCACTACGAACCATGGGAACTCGGGGCCTGTTTCGTACTGTCCTTGCCACTGACGGCAAGGCCACTGTCCACCGAGGATGGGATCGTGCCGGAGCAAGGGCAACGGGGCCGACGACCCGCCGCTCAAGACGCTCGATTCCGAGCGCGAAGAGCATGACGAGTATCGGCGTCAACAACGCGGCGTACATAATCTCGGCTACCCGAGATCACGGGGAGATAACCGTCCCGTTGGGACAGTCCACCGATCGAGGTCGGCCTGTGTCAGAGAGTCATGAGCAGCGCGGCGAGCGCACCCGCGACCATGAACGGACCGAGCGGCACCGCCGTGCGCAGGCCGCCACGCCGGGTGACGAGCAGACCCAGCCCCACCACCGCGCAGCCGGCGAAGGCGAGGGCGGTCGCGAGCAGGGCCGGCATCCAGCCGAACCACCCGAGGGCGGCGCCGAGCAGACCGGCGAGCTTCGCGTCGCCGAGACCCAGTTGGTCCGGCCGGAGCAGAACCAGCGCCAGGTAAGCGAGTCCCGTCGCCGCGCCGGCGGCAACGGCCACCCCCAGCCGCGCCCACTCCCCGCTCACGACGGCCGCGGCGGCCAGGAGTGCGGCCAGCACCGGGTATGCGGGCAGGGTCAGCCGGTCCGGTAGCCGGTGCACCCGGACGTCGATCGCGGTCAGCGCGACGCCGAGCAGGGTGAGTGACCAGAAGGCGAGTAGTTCGGGACGCGGTCCGACCACGCCGGCCACCGCCGCGAGCGCCGCCCCTGCCGCGAGTTCCATCAACCCGTCCGGCGCTCCCACGCGTGCCCCGCAGCCCGGACACCGGCCGGTCGTCGCGAGCCTGCCGCGCCACCAACTCCCGCCGGTGAGCAGCACGGCGTCGCAGCCCGCACACGCGACGCGGTCTGGTTCGTCCTGGCCGACCGCGAGTCGCCAGACCACGGCACGCAACCATCCTCCGGCGAGCGCGCCGGTAACCGCGCCGACCGCGATGACCACCGTGTGCATGCCACCTTGTACGGCGCGGTGATGTGCGTGCCCAGTGTTTCCCTGGTGGAACGGTCGCCGCCCGACATTTGTCGTCCACCGCCCGACAACGGGGTGGTCGCCGTCGATACCGGGTGCGGTTTTCCTGGCCGGTCACCCGCTGTGCGCAGCGGCCTCCGTGCCGCAGGAATGGTTGTCGGGCGGCGAGCGTCGCCCCAGCCAAGTCCTTTGAGGAGAAACCAGATGCTCGGTATGTACATGGCGGTTCAGGACTGGGTTCAGCGGCGGCTGGCGGTGTCCAGGGATCGCCAGAGCGGAGCGTCCGCGGTCGAGTACGGGTTGCTGATCGGTCTGATCGCGATCGCCGTGATCGCGGTGCTGGTCGTACTCGGCCCGAAGCTGGCCGGCATGTTCACCGAGGTCGAGACGAACCTGCCGACCTCGGGTTCATGATCCGACGGGGCAGCACGAACGACCGGGGCGCCGCTGCCGTCGAGTTCGCGCTCGTGCTGCCCCTCCTGCTGCTCGTGGTGTTCGGTCTGATCGACTTCGGGCGGGCGCTCAACGAGCAGATCGTGCTCACCCAGGCCGCCCGCGAGGGCGCCAGGGCCGCCGCGCTCGGCGGCACGGACGCGGTCGACAGAACCCGCTCCGCCGCCGAGCCACTGTCCGGTGTGGCCGTCTCGGTCACCACCTGTCCGGCCACCCCCGGGGCGGCCAGCGACGCGGTGGTCTTCGCGAACCACGGGTTCACGTTCATCACACCCATCGGGGCGTTCGTCGACATGTTCCGCGACAGCACCGCGGGCGCGCCGATCACGTTGACCGGCAAGGGAGTCATGCGGTGTCTTGGTTGATCGACCGGGTGAGGAGGCACGGCACGGACCGCGGCGCGGTCACCGTGCTCGTCGCGGGGCTGCTGTGCGCCAGCCTTCTGCTCGGCATCGGCGCGCTCGTGATCGACTCCGGTCAGCTCCGCGCCGAGCGGGCGGAGCTGCAGAACGGCGCCGACGCCGCGGTGTTCGCCCTCGCGCAGGACTGCGGGGACGGCGACGGCTGCCCCACCACCCCCTACGCGACGGCCACGCGGTACGGCGGGGCGAACGCCGCCGACGGAGTGTCGACGGCGAACCTGGTGTGCGGTCGCGACGGCGCGAACCGCCTCACCGCGTGCCCGGCGGAGGGCCAGAGCCCGTGCCTCGGCCAGCGTCCGGCCGCCGGGAACTTCGTCGAGGTACGCACGAGCACCCGGCTGACGGACGGGTCCACTGTGCTGCCTCCCGTGTTCGGCCGGGTCCTGCTCGGCGAGTCCTACGACGGTCGGGGCGTGCTCGCGTGCGCCAGGGCGGCGTGGGGTGGCCCGCGCGCCGCACAAGGGCTCGGCATGACGATCTCGCTGTGCGAGTGGCAGGCCGCCACCTCGTCCGGCTCGGTGTTCGCGCAGGCGCCGCCGGCCACCGTGTCGGCGAGCGTGGAGCGCGTGCTCATCCTGCACGGCAGCGGCCTCGCGTGTGCTGGCGGACCGTCCGGTTGGGACCTGCCGGGCGGCTTCGGATGGCTCAACGACGACACCGGCGCGTGTCAGACGCAGGTCGACATCACCGGGACCTACCAGGACAGCACGGGACTCGGTGTGTCGCACGCGTGCCGGGCCGTACTGGACAGTGCCAGGACCAACCGCGAGACCGTGCTCGTGCCGGTGTTCGACGGCGCGGGCGGCACCGGCCACAACGGCTACTACCACCTGCGGGGCTTCGCCTCGTTCGTGATCACCGGATACAACCTGACCGGCCAGCCGGCCGCGTCGACGTTGACCAACCGCAAGCCGTGCACCGGTGACGAGAAGTGCGTGTCCGGCTACTTCACCCGCGACCTGATCACGACCGCGACCGCGCTCGGCGGTCCGGACATGGGCGCCACCACCGTCCAGCTGCTCGGCTGAAATGGACAGTCCACATGAGCGAAGCTTGCGTAGCGAATCATCGGAAACCAGGGCGCCGCCGCGCCTGCGGAGGGTGCCGGAGGAGCGGAGCCTGCGGAGCGTTCCGGCACCACGGAGCGGGCGCGGCGGGGTCATGAAACGATCTGCACTGGTTTTCGGGCTGTCGCTCGTGCTCGCCACGGTCGGCACCCTCGCGGTCGTGTACTACGTCCGGCAGGCCGACGCCCGGGCGCTCGCCGGCAAGAACGCGGTGACCGTGCTGGTCGCCGACCAGTTGGTGCCGGCGGGCACCAGCGCCGGCGACGCCCAGCGGTCCGGTGTGCTGCGGGCCGAGCCGATGCCGGTGGACTCGGTGCCGGCCGACGCGCTCGGCGCGGTGGGTCCGGACGTGGCCCCACTGGTCGCGGCCGCGGACATCCAGCCCGGCCAGCTCGTGCTGCGCACGCTGTTCGTCGACAAGGCGCCGGCGTCGAGCCCGCTGCCCATCCCGGCCGGCAGGGTCGCGGTCACCGTCCAGTTGGGACTGCCGCAGGACGTCGCCGGCTACGTGACGCCCGGCGCCGAGGTCGCGGTGTTCGACACCGGCACCGACGGTGCCCGACCCCTTCTGCTGATCCCGCGGATCGCCGTCCTCGCGGTCGGCCCGGCCGAAGTGGACGGTCAACCCGCACCGGACGCGGCGGCCGGCGTGCTGCTGACCTTCGCGGCGAGCGCCGAAGAAGCCGAACTGCTCGTCCACCGGGCCGCGTCGCTCCACCTCGCACTTCTCCGCGAAGCCTGACAAGGGAAACAGTATGACCATCTTCTGCACCGCGGGCGACCCGCCGGGACCGCTGGCCGCCGCGCTGGGCGCGGGCGTCCACGTCGTCACCGATCTGTCCGAGGTGGACACCGCGCTGGCGGCGCGGCCCGGCGAGTCGCTGGTGGTCCTCGGTCCCGGTGTCTCGTTGCGGGAGGCCAGCGACTTCGCCGCCGCGTACCGGCTGCGGCGCCCGGCGCTCGGCGTGGTGCTGGTGCGACACGCGCCCGGCATCGAGGACTACTCGCAGGCGCTCCGCTCGGGGATCCGCGAGGTCGTCGACGCGGCCGATCCGGTGGCGCTCACCGAGGCATGCGCACGCTCCCGCGCGCTGTCCGAGTCGGCACAGGTCGCCCCGGCCGGCACCCAGGCCGGCAAGGTCGTCACGGTGTTCTCGAGCAAGGGCGGCTGCGGCAAGACGACCCTGGCCACCAACCTCGCGGTCACCCTGCACGCAGGCGGCCGGCGGGTCTGCCTCGTCGACCTCGACCTGGCGTTCGGCGACGTGGCGATCTCCCTTCGGCTGGAGCCGAAACGCACGCTGATCGACGCGGTCGGGATGGGCGAGGACCTGGACGAGACCGGTGTCGCCGGGCTGCTCACGCGTTTTCGCCCCGGCCTGGACTGCGTGCTCGCGCCGGTGGAACCCGGAGATGCCGAGCGGGTGCCGGCCTCGCTGGTCACCGACCTGCTCACGGTGCTGCGCGGGATGTTCGACTACGTGGTGATCGACACCCCGCCCCAGTTCAACGAGCACGTGCTGAAGGCCCTGGACGGCGCCGACCACCACGTCCTGGTCACCACGCCGGACATGCCGACGCTGAAGAACCTCCGGCTGACCATCGAGATGCTGGACGTCCTGTCCTACCCGAGGGACATCCGCGCCATCGTGCTCAACCGCGAGGACCCGCGCACCGGCATGACCGCGGCGGACGTGGAACACGTGCTCAAGACCCCGGTCGCGGCACGGATCCCGGCGAGCCTGGAGGTCACCGCGTCGGTCAACCGGGGCGTGCCGATCGCCGCCGAGCAGCCGAGCCACAAGGTCAGCGCGGCCATCCGCGAGTTCGGCGACCGTCGGCTCGCCGGGAAGGGCGCACAGGAACGCCCACGACGCGGGTTGTTCGCGCTGCAGCGCAGGAGGAGCCGCCATGAAGCTCAGTGAACGCCTCGCGCAGCAACGCTCAGGTCCCCCGCAGGCGGACGAGCCGGACAGCGCAACGCATGCCGAGCCGCCGTCGAGGTCGGGCACGTCCGGCCCCCTGGCCGCGGTCAAGAACCGGGTGCACCGGGCGCTGCTCGACACGCTCGGCCCGAAGATCTACGAGGACCGGCTGGACGAGCAGGAGCTGGAGCAGCGGGTGCGGCAGACCGTCCAGGACGTGATCGACGACGACGACACCCCGCTGACCGCTGGCGAGCGCGGCCGGGTCGCGGTCGAGGTCGTCGACGAGGTCCTCGGGCACGGTCCGCTCGAACCGCTCCTGCGGGACCCCGACATCAGCGAGATCATGGTGAACGGCCCCGAGCGGATCTTCGTCGAGCGCGCCGGCCGCCTCTCGGCGGTCGACGCGTCGTTCACCGACGAGAACCACCTGCGGCGGGTCATCGACAAGATCGTGGCCAGGGTGGGCCGCCGGGTCGACGAGGCCAGCCCCATGGTCGACGCGCGCCTCATGGACGGCAGCCGGGTGAACGCCGTGATCCCGCCGATCGCGCTGGACGGCTCGTCGCTCACGATCCGCAAGTTCGCCGCCGACCCGCTCCAGGTGGCCGACCTGATCCGGTTCGGGACGCTGACCGCGCCGGTGGCCGGACTGCTCGAGGCCTGTGTGCGTGGCCGGCTGAACATCCTCATCTCGGGCGGCACCGGGTCGGGCAAGACCACCACGCTCAACGTGCTGTCCTCGTTCATCCCGCACGACGAGCGCATCGTGACCATCGAGGACGCGGCCGAGCTGCAGCTGCGGCAGGACCACGTGATGCGCATGGAGTCGCGTGCCGCCAACATCGAGGGCCGGGGCGAGATCCCGATCCGTGCCCTCGTGCGCAACTCGCTGCGGATGCGACCGGACCGCATCGTCGTCGGCGAGGTCCGTGACGGGGCGGCGCTGGACATGCTGCAGGCGATGAACACCGGCCACGACGGGTCGCTGACCACCGTGCACGCCAACACGCCACGGGACTCGATGTCCCGGCTGGAGACCATGGTGCTGATGGCGGGGATGGACCTGCCGAGCCGGGCGATCCGCGAGCAGATCGGCTCCGCGGTCGACCTGGTCATCCAGCAGGCGAGGCTCTCCGACGGCAGCCGCCGGATCACCCACATCACCGAGGTGACCGGCATGGAGGGCGACGTGCTGACGCTGCAGGACCTGTTCCTGTTCGACTACGGCGCCGGCGTCGACGACAAGGGACGCTTCCGCGGCACGCTGCGCTCGACCGGACTGCGCCCGAGTTTCGCCGAGCGACTCGCCGACCACGGCATCGCCATGCCCGCCAACCTGTTCGACTTCGCCACGAGGTGAAGCGGATGCGACTACTCGCCGCGCTGGCAGCGGTGGCGCTGACCGGCACGCCCGCGGCGGCGGACACCCCACGGGCGACGGTGGTCGTCGTGCTCGACACCAGCGGGTCCATGAAGGGCGCCTGGGGGACGGCGGCACTGTCCGCGGCGCGGACCTACCTCGACGCGCTGCCCGAGGACGTCGCCGCCGGGCTGGTCACGTTCGGGGTGCACCCGGTGCTGTCCGTGCCCCCGACGCTGGACCGTGCCCGGCTCACGGCGGCGCTGGCCACGGACTGGACGGCACCCGCGTCCCCGGTCCACGACGCGGTCGCGCTGGCGGCGGAGACCGCCGGCCGGTTCCCCGGCCAGCGGCGGGTGCTGGTCCTGTCCGACTGCGACGATTTGGGCAGCTCGCTGACCCGCCACGGCATGACGGAGGCGCTCACCAGCCACCGGGTCACCGTCGACGTGCTCACGGGCACGAGCGTGGCCGGCGGGTGCGGCGAGGCCGTGCGCGAGACGGGTGGGCGGCTGCTGACGCCGGGCGAGGTCGCGGACCGCGCCGCGGAGCTCGCGTCCGCGCCGTTCCCGTCGAGGCCCGCGCCGCCGGCCTGGCCGCTGGGGCTCGCACTGGGCACGGTGTTCGTCTCCCTGCTGGGGCTCGGGGTCATCGGGTTCCGGCGGCTGCGTGGCGCGTCCCGGCACTCGAAGCTGGTGAGCGCGCTCGCGCCGTACCGCGCCGCCCCCGACCGGCGATCGGAGGCGCGGAACGACCGGGCGCCCGCCCTGCGACCGCTGCTGCGGCTCGCGAACCGGTTCCTGCGCTGGCGCCACCAGCACGGCAAGCTCGCCGACGCACTCGACCTGGCCGGCCTGCCACTGCGTCCGGCGGAGTGGTTGCTGGTCAGGGCCGGGGTGAGCGCGGGACTCGGCGCACTGCCGGCCCTGCTCGGGATGGCACTGGTGGGCGCACTGGTCGGGTTCGTGCTCGGCTGGCTGGTCACGCGGCTGTACCTGCGCATGCGGATCTCGCGCCGGCGTGGCGCGTTCGCCGATCAGCTGCCGGACACCCTGCAGCTGGTGGTGGGCGCGCTGCAGGCCGGGTTCTCACTGCCGCAGGCGCTGGCCGCCGTGGTCCGGGAGGACACGAAGCCGATCTCCGGCGAGATCGCCCGCGCGCTGGCCAGGACCCGACTCGGCGTGTCGGTGGAGGACGCGCTGGAGGCGGTCGCCGAACGGATGGGCTCGGCCGACTTCGCCTGGACCGTGATGGCGATCCGGATCCAGCGTCAGGTCGGCGGCAACCTGGCCGAACTGCTGACGACGACCGTCCGCACGATGCGCGACCGCGGTCAGCTCCGCCGGCACGTCAAGGCGCTCTCCGCGGAGGGCCGGCTGTCCGCCTACGTGCTGATCGGCCTGCCGATCGGGCTGGCGCTGTGGATGTTCGTGAGCCGACGGTCCTATCTGGAGCCTCTGTACACGCACCCGATCGGCTGGGTGCTCAGCGCGGTGGCGGTGTCGTCGGTGTCCCTCGGCTGGTTCTGGATGAGCCGCCTGGTCAAGGTGGAGGTCTGAGGTCGTGCTTGCCATTGGCCTGTCGGCACTGGCCGCCGGAATCGTGCTGGCTGTCCTCGGGGTGGCGTCGCCGCGGACGATGCGGCGTCGGCTGGCCGCGAAGGTCGCCGCGCTCGAGGCCTACGGGCGCACCACCGTCTCCTCCGGGCCGGAGGACCAGGCGACCGACGGCCTGCCTCCCCTGCTGGCCCGGCTACGGGCCGTCGCGACCGTGTTGTCGCCGTCGACCGTGACCACCTCGCTGGCCCGCCGGCTCGACGTCGCCGGCAACCCGGCGAGCTGGACGGTCGAGAAGGTGCTCGCCGCCAAGGGGCTCGGGTTGTTCGCCACCGCCGCGGTGGGTTTGCTGCTCGGCCTCTCCTCACCCGTGAGCGCGCTGGGGTTCGCCGGCCTCGGCGGGCTCGCCGGGTTCTTCCTGCCCGACCTGCTGCTGTACAACACGGGCGGCAAGCGGCAGGCCGTGATCCGCAAGGAGCTTCCGGACACCCTCGACATGCTCACCGTGTGCGTGGAGGCCGGGCTCGGCTTCGACGCGGCGGTGGCGCAGGTCGGACACGAGACGAAGGGACCGCTGGCGGCGGAGTTCCTGCGCATGCTGCACGAGACGCAGCTCGGACAGTCCCGTGTGGAGACTCTGCGTGCCCTCGCCGACCGGACCACCGTCGCCGAGCTGCGGGCGTTCGCCTCCGCGCTCGTGCAGGCCGCCGAGCTCGGTGTGCCGACCGGGCGCGTGCTCCGCGAACAGGCCAAGGAGATGCGGGTCAAGCAGCGCCAGCTCGCCGAGGAGAAGGCCCAGAAGCTACCGGTGAAGATCCTCTTCCCACTGATGTTCTGCATCTTCCCAGCGCTCTTTGTGGTGGTCCTAGGCCCAGCGGCGATCTCGATGTTCCAGTCGTTCCAGTGACATGGCCTCGCTCCCGCTCGGCGTTCGCGGGCCTTAACCCGGCGTCTTCCCTCCTGCGCGCGCAGATCCCTGGGCTCGTCCCTCGCACAGGGATCTCCGTGCTCGTCAGTCCAGACGCCGGCGGCCCGCTCAGGTGCAACTAATCCGCAACCGACCCGCACCCTGCCCATCACCCGAAGCGCTCGCCTACCAGGTGACAGGACGAGAACACCGAGTAGTCGAAATGGGTGGGCCATGACAATCCGGTTGGTCGTCGTCGACGGTCACACGCTGCATCGGGTCGGTTTGACACATCTCGTCCGCCAGCATCCGGACGTCGAGATCGTCGGGGAGGCCACCACGGCGGCCGACGCGGTCACGATGGTCGCCGCGCTGGAGCCGGACGTGGTCACCGTCGACGTCGCGTTACCGGACAAGAACGGGCTCGCGCTGGCCCGTGAGCTCCGGGACCGGTGGCAGTCGCTCGGGATCGTCGTGCTGACCTCGTTCGGCGAGGACGACGTCCTGTTCCGCGCCATGGAGACCGGGGTGTCCGCGTTCGTGCCGAAGACCGCGCCGGAACAGGAGATCATCACGGCCGTCCGGCACGCGGCGGTCGCCGCGTCCTCGTTCACCGCGCCGGGGCTACTGGCCGCGCTCGACCGGCTGCGCGAGGCCCGCGAGCAGTCGCCACTGACCCGCCGCGAGATCGACGTCCTGCGTCACCTGCACCGCGGTCTGTCCATTCCGGACGTCGCGCGTGCGCTGTTCGTAAGCACCTCGACGGCGAAGACGTACGTGGCTCGGATCTACGAGAAGCTCGGAGTCTCCAGCCGGGTGCAGGCACTACAGGCCGGCACGGAGCTGGGCGTCCTCCCCCGCCATCCCGCCACCGTCTGACTCAGGTCCACGTCGCTCCCTCGGGAGCCGTGGTCTGCCGGTGCACCCGACCCGTCGACCACTCGGTGATCTCCGAGCCGACCAGCAGCCTGCCCCCGGGGTTGGTGAACGAGGTGGCCGACATCCGGACGTACCAGCCGCCGTTCTGGGCGTGGGTCTGGACGAGCTTGGTCCGGTACCCCTCGGCGTGGTTCCCGATCGCCTCGTTGCGGCCCCCGCCGGACGCCAGCGGGTACAGCCACAGCGCGGTGTCCATGGTGTGCGTCGCCTGGTTGTCGACGATGTGGTTGTCGCTCACGCGGGAGCCGGTGAGGACCCCGGTCATGCTGATGCCCGTCGCGTACGAGTTGAGCACCGTCCCGCCGGCGGCGACCGTGCCGCGGCCGGTGTTGAGGACAGTGTTGTCACGAACCGTGACGTAGCGGCCGTGACACGACACCCGGATGCCCGCGGCCAGCGCGTTCTCGACGTGGTTTCCGCTGATTCGCACGTTCGTGTCGGTCGCGGTCGCACTCAGCACCGGTCGGTACCAGTCGATGCCGTTCGCGCCGGAGTCGGTCTTCGAGGACCCGGCGTACGTGCCGTTCCTGAAGACGATGGTGTTGCCGTCGATCGTCGCGTTCTCGATCCCGACGGTCGCGGTGGCCAACCTGATCCCGGCCACCGAAAGGCCGGCCACGAAGAACGGCGCCCAGCCCTGGGTGTCGAGTGTGATGGTGTTGCTCCGGATGGTGACGTTCCGCAGGCCGGGGGACGTGTTGATCCCGCCGACATAGGGCATCGACCACAGCTGCACGCCGATGGCGGCGTCCATGATCGAGTTTCCCGCGCAGACGATGCCCTCCCCCGTGGTGTGGCCGACCCCGGTGAGGTTGATGCCGACGCGGTAGTTGCTGATCCGGTTGCCGGTGATGGTCTGCGACGAGCCGTGGGTCTCGATCGCCGTGCGCGCGGACTTCGAACCAGAGCCCTTGGTGGTGAACACGTTGTTGGTCACCCAGCAGGACTGCGCTGTCGTGGAGTGGTGGTAGATGGCCGAGTGGTCGTGGTCGATCGGCGACGAGCCGTACTCGAAGACGCACTCGGCGACCAGCAGGTTCCCCACCGTGCCGTTCGCGGAGATGGCACTCACGTTGTCCTGGTCGGTGAACCTGACCCGGCGCACCGCGATCCCCGCGCTCGCGGCCGTCACGTACACGCAGAACCTCGGCTTGCCCGACATCAGCGACCGCGTGCTGGTCAGCTGGTTGTTGGTGTTGTTCTGGTCGACGCACAGATCCTCGATCCGCGCCCCGCCCGCGTCGCCCTGGCCGCTCGTGAGGATGCCAAGGTACTCGCCCTGGGCGTTCGCCAACCTGATGGTGCTGGCGTTCGGGCCGGCGCCGCGCAGGGTGACATTGGCGCGGAGGGTGAGGGCGTTGGTCCCGTACCGGATGGACACCTTGTAGGTCCCGGCGGGGAAGGACACGACGCCGCCCCCGGCCGCCGCGGCCGCGTCGATGGCGGACTGGATCGCGGCCGTGTCGTCGGTGACGCCGTCACCCGCGGCCTGGTGTCGCAGGACATCGAACTCGAGGCTCCGCGAGACGGCGGCGGTGTCCGCGACCGCCGCGGGGACGTAACCGGCGCCGCCGGCCAGCCCGACCCCGGCGAGCCCGGCCAGCATGCCTCGACGCGACATGCCGGCCCGGCCGGCCGGTTCGGGGGCGTCTCCACCCCGGGCAATACGGATCGTCACCGCTCCTCCAGTCGATTCACTCGTTAGAACCAACATTCTGGAAAGTCGGCTACAGATCGTCACTAATTAGGGTTGCGGCCAAGATGCGGGCGGTCGGAGGACACGCTGTCCCACCATCGAGACGGCGTGTCCCCCGACCGGACGACCGGACCGTCAGTGCCGGCTCAGTGCTCCCAGGGTGGCAGCGGTGGGGCGTCACCGGCCCTGTGCCGTGCCGGCGGCGGGGTCGTGGTGACCGGCTGCTCGGACCGCGTGACCTGTTCCCGCGTGGCCTGTTCACGTGTGGCCTGTTCCTGACGCATGGCGTCCTCGCGGCCGCGATCGTAGGCCTCGCTCTGCGCCCGCGCGGCCGGGATGTCGTGTTCGGCGCGGGTGAGCCAGCGGTCCCAGCGGTCCTGCATCGGACGCAGCAGTCCACCGCCGACGCCGACCACGAGGATGCCGACGACGGCCGCCAACACCGCGATCAGCACCGGTCCGGTCACGGTGGTCGCGATGCCGACCTGGTTGAGCGCGGCGATCACGCCGAGCACGATCACGGCCACCTGGATGATCTTCGCCATGAGCGGGCCGAAGCTGAGCGCACCCATCGCGGCCATGGCCAAGTCACGTAGGATGCTGGCCGCGGCCGTGGCGATGATCACGATCAGGACGGCGACGATGGCGCGGGGCAGCCAGGCGACGATCGAGGTCAGCACGTCGCTGACCGGGTTCGAGCCGAATACGCCGAACGCGAGCTGCAAGGTGATCAGCATGACGGCGTAGAACACCAGTGCCGCGATCAAACCACTCGCGTCGAACTTCGACCGCTCGAGTGCCTGCTTGATCCCGCCCCGCTCGACCACCGCGTCGAAGTTCATCCGGTGGAGGACGACCGACACGGCCTTGCGCAGTGCCTTGGCGACCAGCCAGCCGATCAGGAGGATCACCAGGAAGACGACGAACTTCGGCAGAAAGGTGATCACCATCCGCAGTACGTCGTTGAACGATTCCGTAATGTTCATCGTGTTTCACTTTCTTAGTAGGCGACCGGCTGGGTCCAGCGCACCGCCTTGTGCGCCGGGATCACGGCGATCACCAGACCGGACACGGCGATGACGAGGTGCCACCATCCGTCCTGGACGGTCAGGCCGAGAGGGTCGCCCAGCCGCGACAACGGGTTGGCCGCGACCAAGCCGTTGAGCATGAGTCCCCAGGCGAACAACAGCCCTCCACCGAGGAACAGCAGCCAGCCGAACGTCCGGGCGGTGGCCGAGGCGAGACTCGCCGCCATCCCGAGCATGCCGGCCACCAGGAAGATCTGGGACTGGAGTGGGTTCAGGGTCAACCCGAAGATCGACACCTGGTCGAAGTCGACGCCGGTCCCGATCCGAAACAGACCGAACCCTCCGGCGACTACCAACAGCACGGACTCGAGCGCGGCGAGCAACTGAGCCGGCTGCATTCCCTTGACAACTAAGTGTGCTTCGTCGTTCGAGTAAGCCATGGCTGCCCCTTTGCCGGCGTGGCCACATCACCACTCGGCTCACGTACCCGACAACAGTCCATTTGAAACGGTCGGAAAATCGCCGCAGGAACAATTTCCCGACCACTGTGGACAGTTGGCGACAAAGTCCCGAAAATCGCCACGCAGAGTACTCGGACAGTCCTCTTGAGACAGATCGATCCTTTTTGTACGGAGAACTGTTTGGCATGTGAGCGCGGTGGTACGACCTCTTCCGGGGGTAATCAGGGTCTGCGCGACAAGAGGAGCACGAGGATGAAAACCGGAGCACGGGTCGCGTTGGGAGTTGGGGTGGGCTACCTCCTGGGACGCACGAAGAAGATGCGGTTGGCACTGATGATCGCGAGCGCTGGAGCCACCGGTTCCCTGAACCCGCTGAAGCGCGGGATGCAGCAGCTCGGTGAGTTGTCCGAGCTCGGCAAGATCGCCGAGACCGCGCGCGGTGAGTTGCTCGCCGCGGCCAGGACCGCGGCGATGAGCGCCGTGAGCAGCCGGATCGACTCGTTGAGCGAGCGGCTCGGTGATCATGAGATCGGCGGGCTCGGCAAGGTCGGCAAGGCCAAGGACGAGCAGTCCGAAGAGGACACACCGAAGGACGAGGAAGACCAGGTCGCCGACGAGGGCTCCGCCGAGGAGCCCGCCGAGGACGAAACCGAAGCCGAGGACGAAGCCGAAGCCGAGGACGAAGAGCCTCAGGAGGAGACGGAAGACGTGGCCGATGACGAGGAGTCCATGGAGGACGACGCGGAGCCCGCCGAGGACGAAGCCGAAGCCGAGGACGAGGAACCGGCTGCCCCGCGTCGCCGGGCCCCGGCGAGGCAGGCGACGTCACGGCGGCGGACCTCGGCACGGCCGGAGGAGGACGAGGAGTCCTCGCCGTCACGGCGCACCAGTACCCGCAGCCGGACCGGCCGTACCCCGGTTCGCCGCACGAGGAAGTGACCACGATGGTCGAGCAGGCGAAGAAGGCGAAGGAAGCCGCCTCGGCGCCCGGGAACCCACTCGGGCAGTCGGTACAGAAGTTGGTCGGGGTCGCGACCAAGCGACTCGCGACCACGGTGACGGGCAAGGTCGGTCAGCTGACCGCGTTCGCCACCAACGGCGGTAAGTCCGCCGCGAGCAAGGCGCAGGGCGAAGCCGACCAGGACGACTCCGGCGACGACAGCAACGGCAACGGCAAAGGCGAGGGCAAAGGCGAGGGCGGTGACCGGTTCAAGGTCACGAGCCTCATCGAGCAGATCGACGTCGGCGCCCCGGCAGGGCAGGTCTACGACGAGTGGGCCCGGTTCGAGGACTTCCCCGACCTGTGGTCGCACCGATCCTCGGAGTCCACGCTCGTCGAGGAGGTGCCGCACGAGCGGATGGTGTGGATGTCCGAAAGGGACTCGGAACACATCGACGCCGCGGTGACCTTCCACGAGCTGGCGCCGGACCTGACCCGGGTCGTCCTCGTGCTGGAGTACCACCCGAAGAACATCGTCGAGCGGACCGGGAACCTCTGGCGGGCACGCGCAGGTCGGGCTCGTCACGAGCTCAAGAACTTCCAGCGCTACGTGATGACCCACGCTGTCCTGCATTCCGAAGAGGAAGAGCCGCCGCAGCAGGAGAAACCGCGCTCGCGCGCAAGCCGCGGCACGGCGGCCACGAAGACCAAACCAACCACCAGACAGAGGAGTCGGGCATGACCACAGCCGTACAACCAGCCGGCGGAGGCGGCGGCGTCGAACGCCCGTCGGCGTCCGGGCTGGCCGACGTCATCGACACCATTCTGGACAAGGGCCTCGTGCTCGACGCCTACGTGCGGGTTTCGCTGGTGGGCATCGAACTGCTCACCATCGACGCCCGCGTGGTGATCGCGAGCGTCGACACCTACCTGCGGTTCGCGGAGGCGGTGAACCGGCTGGAGATCTCGAACACCGAGCAGAAGGGCCTGCCCGACCTGCTCGACGACGTGACGAGCGGCGGCGCCAAGTCGAAGACGAAGGGCGTGCTCGACGCGGCCGGTGACAAGCTGAAGGAGTTCCTCAACGAGGACTCCTCGGACAGCCGCGAGCGGGTCCGGCGCGGCAGGGATGGGTGACTGAGATGCCGGCTGGGAAGAAGCCCGAACACGCGGTGTACATCTACGGGATCGTGCCGTCCGATGTGGAGACGACCCTCGACGCGCGCGGGGTGGGTAGCCCGCCCGCGAAGGTGCGCACCGTGGCGCGCGGCGACATCGCGGCGCTGGTCAGCCTGGTCGACACGAAAAAGCCGCTGGGCAGGCCGGAGGACCTGACCGCCCACGAGGCGCTACTGGACCAGACCGCGGCCGAGGCGCCGGTGCTGCCGGTGCGGTTCGGGGCGGTGATGACCGACGAGGAAGCCGTGGTCGAGGAGTTGCTCTCCGCACACTACGAGGAGTTCGTCACGGCGCTGGAGGAGTTGGAGGGCAAGGCGGAGTTCGTCGTCAGGGGCCGTTACGAGCTGGACGCCGTACTTCGCGAGATGTTGGCAGCGGACGAGGAAGTGGTGAGGCTGCGGGACGCGATCCGCGACAAGCCCGAGGATGCCACGCGCAACGAGCGGATGGCCCTCGGCGAGCGGATCGCGAACGCCATCGCGGCCAGGCGTGAGGTCGACACACAGACCGTCGTCCAGGCGCTCACCGACGTCGGCGGCACCGTGAACGTGCGCGAGCCGACCCACGACGAGGACGCGGCGCACGTCGCGTGCCTGATCGACCTGTCGGCACAGCACGACCTGGAGTCGGCGGTCGACAAGATCGCACGGGAGTGGGTCGACCGGGTGAACGTGCGGCTGCTCGGTCCGCTCGCACCGTACGACTTCGTCGTCAAGACGGAGGTGTAGCCCAGATGGGTCTGCTGTCGACGATCCTCACCTTCCCGCTCGCGCCCGTCCGGGCCGTCATGGCGCTGGGCAGGGTGATCCAGCAGCGGGTGGACGAGGAAATGCGCAATCCCGCCTTGGCTCGACGTGATCTCGAAGCACTCGAGGAAGCCCACCGAGCCGGCGAGATCACCGACGAGGAGCAGGCGGACCACCA
This sequence comes from Actinophytocola sp., assembly GCF_036378875.1. GTDB lineage: Bacteria > Actinomycetota > Actinomycetes > Mycobacteriales > Pseudonocardiaceae > Actinophytocola. The sequence continues at coordinate 62,612 of NZ_DASUVO010000002.1, read as the reverse complement.
GCAGCAGATCCTCGATCGCATGACGGGGTCGGCTCCCAGCACTGGGACGAGCGAGAGGACGTGACCGATGGCCACCGCGAAATCACGCGATGACGCCGATCCGGAACCGGCTGACGACGACCGGGAGATGTCGGCGTCCTCCGCCGGCGCGGCCGCGCTCGAACAGGTGCGGGAGCTGATCGGCAGGGACTTGCTCGGCATCACGTCGGTCGAACCGATCGACGACGGCTGGGTCGTCGAGGTGGAGGTCGTCGAGGACCGCCGGGTGCCGTCCTCTTCGGACATGCTCGCCACCTACGCGATCGAGCTGGACCTGGAGGGCGCTCTGATGGCCTACCGACGGACCAGGCGGTACGCCCGTGGCCGCGACCCCGGAAACGGCGGTGGGTAGATGAGCCCCGAGCAACCCGGTCTGATGTCCCAGCAGGGCAGCCTGGGCGCCGCGGGGAACCATGCGCCTTCGAACCTGGGCGACATCCTGGAACGCGTACTGGACAAGGGTCTGGTCATCGCGGGGGACATCAGGGTGAACCTGCTGGACATCGAACTGCTGACCATCAAGCTCCGCCTGATCATCGCCTCCCTGGAGACCGCGAAGGAGGTCGGCATCGACTGGTGGGAGCACGACCCGTGGCTCTCCGGCCGCGACGATCGCGGACTGGTGGAGGAGAACAAGGAACTGCGGGCCCGCATCGCCGAGTTGGAGAAGGCCGGCGAGGAGCGGATGCTGGAAGGCGGCGACCGTGACTGAGGGCGACCGGAGCTGGCTCTACGCCGTCACGCGAGAGCTGGATCAAGCGGTGCTCTGCCGGATGGCCGGAGTGGCCGGGGAAACACCGCACGTGGTGGAGTGCACCCGGCTCACCGCCGTCGTCGGCCGGGTGCCGGCGAGTTCGTTCGGCCAGGAGGCCCTGCACCGCAACCTCGAGGACCTGGACTGGCTCGACCGCGTGGCGCGAGCGCACAACGCCGTGGTGGACACCCTCGCGCGCGTCGGGCCGACCGTGCCGTTGCGACTGGCCACCATCTACCTCGACGACGTGCGCGTCCAGCTCGCCGTCGACGAGCACGAACCCCAGTTCCAACGCACGTTGTCCCACGTCGCCGGCCGAACCGAATGGGGTGTCAAGGCGGTACTGGACCCGGCGCTGCTGGGTGGCGAGTCCACAACCGACACTGCCGGTTCCCCGGGCATGGCCTACCTTCGGCGCCAACGGGAAGCGCTCTCGGCGCGGGACCGCGCGCTGCGGTTCGGCGCCGAACAGGCCGAACACATCCACTCGCGACTGTCCGCGTTGGCCGTCGACGCGCAGCGCCACCGGCCGCAGGACCCGCAGCTCGCCGGCGAGAAGCTGCCCATGATCCTCAACGCCACGTACCTGGTCGAGAACGACGCGACACAGGAGTTCGGCCAGGCGGTCGCGCGGTACGGCCACGCGCACCCGGCGATACAGCTGAAGTTGACCGGGCCGTGGCCGCCCTACTCCTTCTCGTCGCAACAGGAGCGGACACCATGACCGACCTAGTTCCCGCAGCTGGCACGGACCACCGCATCGCACTGGTCGACCTGCTCGACCGGGTGCTGGCCGGCGGGGTCGTGGTCAGCGGAGAGCTGACCCTCTCGATCGCGGATGTGGACCTGGTCCACATCTCCCTGCGAACGTTGCTCACCTCTGTCAGCGCCGCCGGGGAGGCGTCGTGGACGAACCCTTGAACCCCCGCTTCGACGCCGATCCGGAAACCGTGGAACGCAGCCTCGTCACGCTGGTTCTGACGGTCGTGGAACTCCTGCGGCAGCTGGTGGAACGACAGGCGATCCGCCGCGTCGACCACGGCGACCTCGACGAGAACAAGATCGAGGAGATCGGCCTGACCCTCATGCTGCTGGACAAGCGCATGCAGGAGTTGTGCGACCACTTCGGCATCACACGTGACGAACTGAACCTGGACCTCGGTCCACTCGGCCCTCTGCTCGCGGAGTGATGAGCAGGCGGAAAGTAAGGAGTTGCCATGGCAGTCAGTGGAATCATCAGTGCGATCGTCGTCGGGCTGATCATCGGTGTGCTGGGTCGGTTTGTCGCACCCGGTAAGCAGAAGATCCCGATCTGGCTCACGATCATCGTCGGTATCGTCGCCGCCTTTTTGGGCACCGCCATCGCACGTGGGATCGGCTACGCCGACACCGACGGGTTCGACTGGCTCGAGCTCATCACCCAGGTGATCGTCGCCGCGCTTGGGGTCACCGTCGCCGCCAGCGTAACCGGACGCCGGCGGAAAATTCTGCACTGACCCCTTCCCGGCCCAACCAGGGACACGCATAAGCTGTCCCTGGTTGGGCATTTTCTTGCCCTTTTCTTTTCGGCTACCGTCCGAACACGCGTGAGCGCGGCCAGCGAAATGCCGTGCGCCCGCGGTGACTAAATGCTGACGCAAATCAAGTAAGAAAGTGGCACATCCCACACTCGCTTTGTGAAACGGCGAGACTCCCTATGAGATCGGAGGCCGAAAGCAACCCAGGAGATCTAATCGTGATCAAAACTCGTCAATTTCGTCGCTTGAGCCTCGCGTTGGCGGCCGGGGGCGCGTTGGTGGTGACGGCGGGTGGTCTGCTCGTCTCCGCCGCTTCGGATTCCCCGGCCCCGGCCAAGACCTTCGAGACCGACGCGGAAGGGATGTCGCAGTGGTACGACGTGGCACTGTCCAGAGTGACCAGTCCCGCGGCACACTCCGGCAGCTTCTCCCTGCGTGTCCGGCCGCGTAGCGATAGCTGGGGTGTCGAGGAGGCGTGGCCGGGCGAGTTCTCGGTCAGCGCCGGCACGACCTACCGCTTCGGCGCGTGGACCAGGGCCGCCACCGGCACCACGAGCGTCGACATGAGCGTCGCCTGGGTCGGCGCGGACCGCCGCCAGATCAAACAGGACACCATCGCCACCGCGCCGAGCCTCACCAAGACGTGGACCGAGAAGTCGAAAACGCTCACCGCTCCCACGGGCGCGACCAGCGTCGTGTTCCGGTTCACCGGCACGGGCCGAGGGTCGTGGCTCATGGACGACGTGACCGTCCAGCCGACGCCGGCGACCACCACGACTCCCCCGGCGACGACGTCCAGCGGCACCCCCACCACGACGCCGACCACGACCACGACCAGCGCACCGCCACCGCCCAGCACCACGACGACGACCCCGGCGCCCGCGGCGACCAGCACCACCACGACCGCGGCGCCGCCGGCAGCCACCACCACCTGCACCAACCCGGCGTTCGTCACCTCGCGTAGTGACGACGGGTGGAGCGACGGCGGCTACTACGTCCACAACAACGAGTGGAACGCGTCGGGCTACAACGTGACGCAGAGTCTCGCCGCGTGCTCGTACCGCAACTGGTCGGTCACGGCGACGGCCGACAACAACAACGGCGACGGTGCCGTGAAGACCTACCCGAACGTCCACAAGGACTACCACGACTGGGGCACGGGCAAGGAACCGCTGCTCAGCTCGTTCTCCACGATCACGTCCAGGTTCGCCGCGACGAGCCCGCACGTGGGCATCTACAACGTCGCCTACGACATCTGGCTCAACGGCGTGCCGGGCAACCGCGAGATCATGATCTGGACCGACAACTACCGGCAGGTCCCGGCCGGCTCCAAGGTCGCCAGCGGCCTGTCGTTCAGCGGCACGACCTGGGACCTGTACGCGACGAGCGGCAACGGGTACCTGGCGTTCGTCCCGGCCCAGCCGATGACCTCGGGCACGCTCGACCTGAAGGCCTTCCTGGACTACCTCGTGTCGAACGGTCGCGTGCCGTCGAACTCGACGCTTGGCCAGATCTGCTTCGGCGTCGAGGTCGTGTCCACCGACGGGAAGCCGGCCACCTTCCAGTTCACCGACTTCTCGATCAGCAACTAACGCAGGACCTCCGCGCGGGCCCGACGCCTCCGGGCCCGCGCGGGGTGGGTTGTGGGGCACTACAACCAGCCTGCAACCGGGAAGCCCCCGTCATTCACTCGCCGCCCTCGAAGCTTCTTGTCATCCGCTAGTCGGACACGAAGCGACGAGGAGACGCGTGATGTCGAACGCCGGAACCAGCGAGCTGTCCCACCGCGCGATCTCCATGCTCCGGGCGGTCGCCGCCGGTCGTGCCGAGCTGACCTGCAGTTGTGAACCGGACCTGCGCATCGACTCGCTGCTCTGCTGTGACCAGGCCACGGCCCGCCTGCTGTTCCACTCCGGACTCATCGAGCCGACGGCGAACGTCGCGATCGGTCAGTGGACCACCGCCGGCCTGACCCCGGCCGGTGAGAACGCGCTCGCCGAGGCCGAGCCCCACGCCGCCTGACCCCCGGTATGGCAATAGGGCATCCGGGGGAATCTGGGGCAAGGTTCGAGGGGTATTTGGGCAAACACTCCGTGTAATGCACACCTGGGCCTGCGTCCCTGGGCACGATGGCGGGCAGGCACAGGGGGTGACATCCAGAGCATGACGGACCGGTTCGAGTTCACGCTGGGTAGTGTCGAGGCGACCATCGTCGGTCGGGCGGTGCGTGCCGACGTGCGTCGGTTTCCACTGCGGATCCGGAACAGCACCGTCGACCCGGTGCGGTTCGCCAAGCTCGCGTTGCGGGTCGACCAGGAGTTGACGCGGCGTGGGCTGGCGGCGGCCGGCCGGCTGCACCCGTCGGTGCGCACGGCGCTGGCGCTGTTCGGTGAGCACCAGGTGTCGGTGTCGGTCAGTGGCCGCGACGAGCGCGGTGAGGACATCGCGCTGCTGGCGATGTCCGACGGCTCGCAGGCGCTCCGCGTCGTCCAGTCGCCCAAAGAGGACACTCTGCGCTTCTGCCTGTTCTCCGACGAGGACCTGGACTTCGAGGTCTCCGCGTTCCTTCCGAGGGTGCCGGCCGCGCCGAAGGGCGAGCTCACCGTCGAGCACCGTGCCGCTCCCACCATGTCCGCGATGGCCGCGCGGCGGCGGGCGGAGGAGGACGCCGAGGCGGAGGAGACCGACGCGTTCGGCAACCTCGATGTCATCGGCACGCTCGACGCCGAACCGGCACGCAGGCCCGGCCGGCGCGGCGATGCCGAGCAGCTCGGCGAGATCATGGCTGGCCAGCGGCTCGGCGGCGGCTTCCTGGCCGCGACGGGACTGCGACGCAACGGCGAACGCCGTTCCGCGCCGCCGCTCGGCTGGGTCGACACCGAGCGCGGGCGGTACCTGGTGCGGACCTCGACCGAACCGAACGGCTCGACGGTCGCCACGTTCACGGCGGCGGGGCCTGCGGAGCTCCAGGAAGCCGTCCAGCACCTGATCTCCAGCGTCTACTAAGGACAGAGCGGTGACTGAACCAACACTTCGGCGATCGATGGCGCCCGCCATGCCAGCCCTGTCAGCCCTGTCCGGCAGAAGGCTCAAGGAGCTCGCGACCAGCGGCGGTTTCGCGATCGACGACAACACCGGGAACCGCATGATCGAGGCCCTGGAGGCGGCGATCGAGGCTCTCGAGTCCCGCTGGTCGGAGTTGGTGAAACTCCAGGAGACCCCGCCGATGAGCGAGACACCCGCGGCACGCTGGGTCGCCCAGCACATGGTGGACACGGCCGCGGACGCGGACGGCCTGCTCACCCAGCTCAACGCGGCCCGCACGGAGTTCCCCACCTACGTCGAGGCGATCGAGCTCGCGAAGCGCACCTACCGGGAGGCGGAAACCGCGAGCAGCCAGGAGTTCACCGGGCTCCGGGACCGGCTCGACACCACGGAGGCATGACCGATGGCACAGGCCGACGCACTCGAGAAGACCCGGTCGGTGTCCGATCCGGACAGTCCGGACTACGACCCGGACAGCCCGCACTACGACGTCACCTCGGACTCGTCGTCGCCGTTCTACGTTGGACCGGTCACCGACGACCACAAGTCCGGCGACCAGATCCGCGAAGAGGTGACCGCGACGATCGACGAGGCGTTGCCCGTCCCGGGCGGCTGGCTCGGCGAGGTGTTCGAACCGGTGAAGGACGGTCTCGTCCAGTCGACGTACACGGATCGTGTCGAGGCGGAACGGGAAGGGCTCGTCGACGGGATGGACCTGCGCTCCCCCGGTGAGGCGCCGAGGACGATGTGGGAGAACGCGTCCCACGAGCAGATGGTCGAGATCATCAGCAGCAACGCGGACTCCGCGGCCGTCGCGGTGACCAGCGAGGAATGGGTGCGGCTGGGGAACGAGCTGGCCGAACACCAGAAAGCGTTCGGCGCGGCCATCAACGACAGCCTGTCCAACTGGGAGGGCGACGCCGGCGACGCGGCCAGGACCCACCTGGCCGAAGTGGCGAAGTGGCTGGGCGGCACGGCGAACGGGGCCGTGCTCACCGGCCGCCAGCAGGAGATCCACTCACAGACGCTCAACGAGACACAGAAGGCGATGGCGGCCAACCCGCCGGTGCCGTTCTCCTCGGCGGAGGCCAACGCACGGCTCGCACAGATCACCAACCCGGTCCAGTACGCCATGCAGTTCGCGGTGGAGATGCGGACCTACCACCAGCAGCGGGCCGCGCGCGACCAGGCCGCCCAGGTGATGACCCGGTTCGACGAGACGATCGCCGGCGCCGCGACGACCCCGAAGTTCACCGCTCCGCCCACCCTCGCCCGCGCCACGAAGATGGCCAGCGCCTCGCGCCCGGTGCAGGGCACGGAAGGCCAGGCCACGCTGCCGCAACGACCCACCCGAATGGACGGTTCCGACGCCGGCACGGACCCGGCGAGGCAGGACGCCGCTCCGGGGATTCCTGCCACTGCTGGAAGTCCAGGCGGCGGTTCCGTGCCGCAACTACCCCGCACGGCCGGAGGCCCCGGCGGGCAAGGCTTCCCCGGCGGCGGTTCCGTTCCCGACATACCCGCCGCCGGAGTCCCGGGCGGGCAAGGGATACCCGGGGCTGGTTCCGTTCCCGACATACCTGCCACCGGGATCCCGGGCGGCCAAGGGGTACCCGGGGGCGGTTCCGTGCCCGGCATACCCGGCACGACAGGAGTCCCGGGTGGTCAAGGCTTCCCGGGAGGCGGTTCCATTCCCGGGATCCCCGGCAGCGCCGGAGTGCCCGGCGGCCAAGCCTTCCCCGGTTCCATTCCGGACATTCCCGCCGCCGCCCAGGCGCCCGGCGGGTTCCAGGCCGGGCGCGTCCCCGACATCCCTGGCACGCCAGGGTTTTCCGGCGGCGCCCGGTCCTCGGTACCCGAACCGCCTCCGTTCGCGCTGCCCGACACCTCCCCCTCAGGTGTCAACGGCGTGGGCGGGGGCGGTTCGACCGGCGCGTCCGGCTTCACGCCGACCGTGCCGGACATTCCCCGCGGCACCACCATCCCCAGCGGGTCCGGCCCCGGTGGAGGGCCGAGCTTCGTGCCGCCGACGTTCCCGAACCCCGCGGCCGGAGGCGGCGAGCGGACCGCCAGGATGCCGACGACCCGGCCGACCGTGCCGAACCTGCCCAGTGGGAGCCAGATCGGCGGCGGCTCACTGGGCGGGCGGGTACCCGGCGGCAACGTGCCCGGTGGCGGCCGCATTCCTGACATTCCCGGCGGCGGCAACACGCCGGGCGGTGGTCGTATACCTGGCGTACCCGGCGGGAGCAACGTGCCGGGCGGTGGCCGGTTCGGCCCGGGCGGGGTGCCCGACATACCGGGTGGCAGCACGTCGTCGGGCGGTTCCATGGGCGGCGCGGGTTCGCGCGGCTTCGGCCCGACGGGCGGCGGCATGCCCGGCGGTGGCATGGGTGGCGGCGGTGTGCCCGGAGGCGGTGGGGCCGGCGCGGCCGCCGGTCGCTGGGGTCCGGTCGGCAATGGTGCGTCGATGGGCGCCGGCATGGTGGGCGAGGAGCCGGTCGCCAGGCCCGGTGCGCAGGGCAGCGCGGGTGCCCGGGGCGCGTCCGGGGCCGGGATGCCCATGGGTGGCATGGGCGGCGCCGGCAGCCAGCGCGACGAGGAGAAGGAGTACAAGGTCGCGGAGTACCTCGAAGGCGACTCGGAGCTCTTCGCGCCGGACGCCGTGGTGCACCCGCCGGTGATCGGTGACTGGGCGAACAAACAGGATTGGAAGTAGGTATGTCCTCTGCGTTCGAGGTCGTTCCCGAGGACCTGGTCGCGCACGCCAGCCACCTGGACGGCCTGGTGGACCGGTTGAACACGGCCGCGGACGCGGCCAAGACGGTCAGCATGTCCGACAGCGCCTACGGGTTGATCTGCCAGTTCGTGCCGCCGTTCGTGAACCCCATGGAGCAGAAGGCGATGGCCGCGATCGACGCCGCCGCGGAAGGGGTGCGGACCACCTCGGAGAACGTGCGTGCCACGGCCACCACGTACCAGGACCACGACGAGGCCAAAGCGAGCAAGTTCAAGCAGACGCGCGACGCGCTCGCCTGAGACGACCACAGGAGACTGACGTGACGGCGTTCGGAACCTCACGTGACCCGGACGAGGTGATGGCGGGCATCGACCGGTGGGCGCAGGGATTCGCCGACAAGGCGCGGCGCTACCAGGCGGCCCAGCAGCAGACCGAGCGGCTCCGGCTGACCGCGTCGAGCGCGAACGGCGTCGTGCGCGTGACCGTCGGCGCGGACGGCAACGTCACCGGGCTGGAACTGAACAACAAGGTCCGCACGATGCCGCCCGAGGACCTCGCCGCGCAGATCCTGGACACCATGCGGCGCGCGCAGGCGGGCATCGCCGACCGGGTGAGCGAGGTGATGACCGCACAGCTCGGCGACGAGGACCAGCAGACCAGGGCGGAGCTGCTCGGCAACCTGCGGTCCCGGTTCCCCCGGCAGGAGGACGAGGCCGAGGAGGAAGAGGAGACGCCACCCCCGCCGCCACCAGCCGGTAAGCCCGCCGCGGCCGACGACGAGGACAACTCACCGTGGTGAACCCCTTGACGGCCATCCGTCACGACGAGAACGCGTAAGGACGAACCATGGCGAACCCGTTGGTGGCTGAGGCCGAGGACGAGACCAAGGCCTACAGCGGCATGCCGCTGGTGGAGGCCGCGTTCGACCTCAAGGAGGCCATCGAGAAGGGCGACTGGGCGTCTGTGGCGCTCGGCTCGGTCGGCACCGCGCTCGAGGTGCTCGGCATGGCGCTGGATCCGTTCGCCGCGATCCTCGCCAACGGTGTCGGCTGGCTGATCGAGCACGTCGGACCGCTCAAGGAGGCACTCGACGGGCTCGCCGGCGACCCGGCCGAGATCAAGGCGCACTCCGAGACCTGGAAGAACGTCGCCACCGAGCTGGGTGCGGTCGGCGAGGACCTGACCGGCATGGCGACGAGTGACACGGCCGGCTGGCAGGGCGCGGCGGCGGACACCTACCGGCAGCGCACCACCGACACCGTCAACCTCATCACCGCCGCCCAGAAGGGCGCTGAGGGCGCGTCCAGCGGGATCAAGACCGCCGGTGAGGTCGTCGCCGCCGTGCGCAGCCTGGTCCGCGACATCATCGCCGAGCTTGTCGGCAGCCTCATCAGCTGGGCGCTGCAGGTCGTGTTCACGCTGGGGATCGGCCTGACGTGGGTCGTGCCGAAGGTGATCGCCAAGGTCGCCGAGGTCGCCGCGGAGATCGCCAACCTGATCAAGCGGACGGTGCAGGCGCTCAAGCAGCTGGTGCCGCTGCTGAAGAAGGCCGGCGACCTGTTCGACGACGCGGCCAAGGCGTTGAAGAACATCAAGAAGACCACGCCGGACACCCCGCCCAAGTCAGGCCCCGGCGACACACCGAAGTCGATCGACCCGCCGAATCCCAAGGGCGGCGACACCTCACCGTCCGGTGCGAAACCGGACCCGAAGCCGGAACCCAAACCAGAGCCCAAGCCGGGTGACACGAGCCCGTCGGGCGCGGGCAACACACCGGACACCAAGCCAACGCCGACACCAGATCCCAAGCCAGAGCCCAAACCCGGCTCCGGCGACACACCTGGCGGTTCGGCGGGGCCGGGCGGCGGTTCCCCGGGCGGCGGCGGCAAGCCTGGCGGCGGGAGCGGCCCGGGCGGTTCGCCGAACAAGCCCAACCCGCCGCGGGACGGCGCCGTCGGAAAGGACGACCTCACCTGCAAGTCCGACCCGGTGGACGTCGCCGGCGGACGCGTGATCCTGGACCAGGTTGACCTCGAGCTGCCCTCGCCGCTGACGCTGGAGCGTCTGCACATCTCCTCCTACCGGGCGGGTCTCTGGTTCGGTCCATCCTGGACGTCCACTATGGACCAGAGGCTGGAGCTCGACGACGAGGACGTCTGCTACTTCTCGCCGGACGGCATGGTCCTGGTCTACCCGAGGGCCGAGTCCGGCGTCCCCGTGCTGCCGGTCGAGGGTCCGCGGTGGCCGCTGATGATGGCGCAGGACGGCACGTACACGCTCACCGACGTCAAGCGTGGCCGGGACCTGCGCTTCGGTCGGCTGGCGGGCCGGGGCCGTGCCGTGCTCCCGCTGCTGACCATCAGCGACCGTGGCGGCGACCGCGTCGACATCGACTACGACGGGCTCGGCGCGCCGCACCTGATGCGCCACTCCGCGGGCTACCGCGTGGAGTTGCGCACCGACGCCGGCCGGGTCACGGCGTTGCGGGTCGTCGACCCGCAACGGGACTTCGGGGTGTTGGTCACTCGGTTCGGTTATGACCAGCAGGGCCGGCTGACCCAGGTGATCGACTCCTCCGGCGTCCCGCAGGTCTTCGACTACGACCCCGACGGGCGGATGACCGGCTGGCAGGACCGTACCGGCCACTGGTACCGCTACATCTACGACACCGAGGGCCGGTGCGTGCGCACCGTCGGCGACCAGGGCTTCCACGACGGCGCCTTCACCTACGACCGCGAGCGGCGGATCACCACCCACACCGACTCACTCGGCAACACCACCGAGTTCCACCTGAACGAGGCGAACCAGGTCGTTCGTGAGGTCGACCCGCTCGGCAACACCACGGTGTCGCAATGGGACCGCTACGACCGCCTGCTCTCCCGCACCGACCCACTGGGCCGCACCACGACCTTCGAGTACACATCGGACGGTGCACTGGCGACGATCGTCCGGCCGGACGGGAGCCGGGTGCGGGTGGACCGGCACCACGACGGCGCACTGTCGGTCGCCGTGGCGAGTGGCGATCGGAGCTGGCAACGCGTCTATCCCGCGGGCAGCGTCCCGGACGTCTTCACCGACCGCGTCGGGGTTGCCACGACGTTCCAGCACGAGCGGCAGTGGGGCTCGGCACCCGGCACGGCCAGCGAGCCGGGCGAGCGTGACCTGTTCGGCCGTCCGCGCGTGGTGACCGACGCTGCCGGCGGTCGCACGAGTCTCGGCTGGACCGTGGAAGGGCGGCCGGCGAACCGGGTCGGCCCGTCGGGCCGGCGCGAGGAATGGCGTTACGACGCCGAGGGAAACCCGGTCGAGCACACCAGCGCACCGGACCGGCGGACCCGCTACGAGTACGGTCCCTTCGACCTGCCGGTGGCGAGCGTCGACCCCGCCGGCGCGCGCACGACCTACGAGTACGACACGGAACTGCGCCTGACCCGCGTCACCAACCCGGCCGGGCTGTCGTGGCGATACTCCTACGACGCCGCGGGCCGGCTCGTCGAGGAGACCGACTTCGACGGGCGCGTGTTGCGGTTCGGCTACGACGCCGCCGGTCAGCTCGTGCGTGCGGCCAACGGGCTTGGCGAGGTCACCACCTACGCCTACGACGTGCTCGGCAACGTGGTCGAGCGAAGGACACCGAACGGCGTCACGACCTACGCCTACGATCCGGCCGGGATGCTGGTCCGTGCCAGCGAGGCGGAGTCCGTGCTGGAGATCGAGCGGGACGCGGCCGGCCGGGTCGTCCGGGAGTCGGTCGACGGGCGCGCGGTCACCTACACCTACGAGGCGAACGTCCTGCGGCGACACACACCGTCCGGTGTGGACAGCACCTGGACCTTCGACGACAACGGAAACCCGGCGCGACTGGCTGTCGCCGGGCATGTCGTGGGCTTCCGGTACGACGGGGCAGGCCGGGAGATCGAGCGAACCACCGGCCACGGCGCGGTGTTCACACAGTCGTTCGACGCCGAGCACCAGCTGACCGCCCAGACCGTCACGGCACACGCCGGCCACGTCGTCCAGCACCGCCGCTATCAGTACCATGTGGACGGTCAGTTGACCGGTGTGGACGACGCGATCTCGGGTCCGGTCCGGTTCCGGCTCGACCCGGCGGGCCGGGTGACCGACGTCGCCGCCCAGGACGGGGAGAACTACCGCTACGACCCGGCCGGCAACATCGTCCACGCCCACTCTCCGGCCACGGGTCCGGCCGCCGGTCCCCGTCAGTACGCCGGGAACACGCTGCGGGTCGCCGGGTCGGTCCGGTACGCCTATGACCAGCAGGGCAGGCTGACCAGCCGCCACGAGACTGACCCGGCCGCGGGCGAGCGGACCTGGGTCTACAGCTGGGATTCGCTGGACCGGCTCGTCGGCGTGCGCACCCCGGACGGCGCCGTGTGGCGGTACCGCTACGACCCGCTCGGCAGGCGGATCGCGAAGCAGCGCCTCATGGGTTCGGTGGTGGCCGAGGAGGTCCGGTTCGTCTGGAGCGGCCAGCTCCTGGTCGAGCAGGTGTACACCGACCAGCGCGGCCAGCGGCTCGTGCTCACGTGGGACCACCATCCTGGCACCACGCGTCCGGTCTCCCAGACCGAGCATCTCGGCGCAGGCGTGCGGTTCTTCTCGTTCCTCACCGACCAGATCGGCACCCCGGTCGACATGGTCGACACGGCGGGCACGGTGGCGTGGCACGGCGCAAGCTCCCTGTGGGGTCGGGTGCGGCCGGGCCGGGCCGCGGGGGCGTCGACGCCGCTGCGCTTCCCGGGTCAGTACGCGGACGACGAGACGGGGTTGCACTACAACGTCTTCCGTTACTACGACCCGGGTACGGGGCGGTACCTCAGCCAGGATCCGCTCGGGCTCGCGCCGGCCCCGAACCCGGTGGCCTACGTGCCGAACCCGCTACTGGACTCGGACCCGCTCGGACTGGGCCCGTGCATGAGCTGCATGAAGGGTTCGAACGAACCGGAGAGCCGACCCGGCGGCGGCAACGACGCGGGGAACGTCCAGGACAACAACCCGAGACCCCCCACCCCCGAACCGGCGCCGAAGCCCGAGCCGGCACCGAAGCCCGACGGCAACGAAGGGGGTAGCTCGTCAGGCAAGCAGAACGACACCCCCGACGGTGACAAGCCTGATGGCGACAAGCCCGACGGCGACAAGCCCGACGGTGACGGGAACGACGCGGGCGGCAAGTCCGAGTTCGACCAGAAGGTCGACGACTACAAGCAGCAGCTCGGCATCGACGGCCCGGCAAAGATCATGACCATCCCCGACGATCCCAAGATCAAGATGAACACGCCGGTGAGCGACCTCGACCCCAGCCTGACGAACGGGCTGTCGAAGGCCGACAAGGACAAGATGGTCGGCGAACTCCTGGGATTCCAGAAGAACGACATCCTCGGCGATCCAGAGTTCGGCAACAACAAGGCCCACGACATCATGGACATGCAGGGCGGCGGTGCCTACAACCACCAGTCAGGCACGATCAACCTCACGCCGAACTCGGACGACAAGACCCTCTTCCACGAGATGGGGCACCTCCAGCAGCACGAGAAGTACGGCTACACCGGAGCGAACACCAACCAGTCCATTCTGGAGTACCACAACGTGCTGCTCAACGAGAACAAACTGGACGGTCCACTGCGGGACAACTACATGCACCAGTCCGTCCCCGGCGGCCAGGCCGGCAAACACAGCTTCGACGACGTCATGACCGACATCAACAAGCTCCCCGACAGCGACCCGATGAAGGCGAACAGCCAGTCCGCACTGAACCAGATCGACAACGCACTGACCAACGACCCGCGCTACCAGGGCATGGCGGACCGCATCAAGCAGAACCTGGCAGACGAGTACTTCAGGCGCTGACCGGACCCCGGGGGGTGCGATGCAGGATGCCTTCCTCACCGTGGGAGTGAGGAAGGCATCCTGCATCCTGGATCGACCGATGATCTTGTCGGGATGTCGCACCTTGCGGGAGAGTTGTGGGCCTGGTCAGACACTTCGCGGCGTCGGGCGCTGCGCGCCCGGCACGCATCCGCTGAGTCCCGAAAGACGCGTTCGGGGCATCGCCGATGTCTCGAAAGACGCGCCCATGACGTTCAACGACCCGAAAGCGTCTTTCGAGACAGCGCCGGTGGCACAGCCACACCGTTCGCAGCAGTGGGCTTTTTCGGGCGATGTGGTGATGGACGCCTACCTCACCGTGGGCGAGAGGAAGCATCCTTCATCGCTGAGGCGTCCGGGCCCTCAGCGTGTTTCCGGTTTGCGGCCCACTCCGGTCCAGATGACGGCCTGGTTCGGCTGGTCGAACTCGATCACCGGGGAGTTGGGGCCCGTCTCCTCCGGGTGCCAGGACGGGGACCAGCCCATGCCCGGGGGCAGGAGTTCGTAGTCGCCGAAGAACTGGCGGACCTCGTCTCGGGGGCGCCAGATCACGGGGCTGCTCGACGTGTCGTACATGCGCTTGAGCTCGGCCAGTTGTTCGGCGATGTCGTCGGGTACGCCGTCGGCGGTGCCGTGGGAGATGGCCAGGTAGGAGCCGGCCGGGAGCAGCTCCCGGTACCGGGCCATGGCGCGGTGGGCGATGTCGACGCCGTCCGCGTCCAGTTGCTGCACGTGCAGTACGGCGATCACCAGCAGCGCGACCGGCTGGGTCATGTCGATCACGCCGGTCTCGATGACCCGTTGCCACAGGCGGTCCGGGTTGCGCAGGTCGGCGTTGATCACCGCGTGGCGGTCGGGGTCGCCGTGCTTGTCCAGCAGTACCTGGGAGTGGGCGACCGCGACCGGCTCGTTGTCGACGTACACCACTCGGGAGTCACCGGCCACCTCGTCGGCCACCTGGTGGGTGTTGCCCATGGTGGGGACCCCGGAGCCGATGTCCACGAACTGCCTGATCCCCAGGCCCACGAGGTGGCGCACCACCCGGTGCAGGAACATCCGGTTGGCGAGCGCGATCGGGCGCAGCAGGGGGAACATGGCCAGTGCACGTTCGCCGAACTCGCGGTCGATGGCCCAGTTCGCGGTCCCGCCCAGGTACCAGTCGTATACGCGGGCCACGCTGGGGCGCTCGAGGTCGACTCCCTGGGGCGGGAACGGGTCCTGCTCGGTGTCGGTCAATTCCTGGTCCTTCCCGCCATGAATGCTCACACCTGTATCTGTGTTCGGAGGTCCTCGGCGAGTTTCTCCAGGAACTCCGCGGTCTCCCGGCGTTCCTGTGCCGCGCCGCGCAGCCGGTCCCACGCGTCGACGAACAGCTCGAAGTCGCCCTCGTCCTCGATGTAGACGCCGCCCGCCGCGTGCTCGACGAACACGAAGTCCTTGGTGGCGTCGGAAAACCTCATGATCGTGAAGTCGTTGGGCACGAAGGACAGCCTCGTGTCGAACGGCAGCACGTGGATGAACGTCCTCGCGTAGCGCTCCTCCAGCCGGAGCAGGTGCTCGACCTGGTCGAGCGCGACCGACGGGTTCGGGCCGCCCGGCATCCGGCGGAACGCGGCCTCACCGAGGATGAACCGGTAGTACGGCGGCCGTTTGAGGTCGAAGACCTGCTTGCGCTCCAGTCGGTTGCGCACCAACGCGGTGACATCGGTCGCCCTGGCCTCGCTGAACTGCTTGAGCATGTAGTGCTCGGACTGCAACGGCCCCGGTATGCGTTCGCCGTGCCAGCTCAGTATCTCCGAGGCCGCGGGTTCGAGGTCGGTGAACGTGCGGAACCAGTGCGGCACCGCGGACCGGTACCCGGACCACTGGCCACGCTGTCCGCTGGTGCGCGCCAGCTCCATCATCATGTCGACCTCCGTTCTGCTGGCCCCGAAGGCATCCAGCATCTGCTTGAGGTCGGACTGCTTGACCGAGACGGCGCCCGCCTCGATCTTGTTGATCTTTCCCTGCCCGCAGCCGAGTAGTTCGGCGACCTCCTGCTGGGTCATACCGGCGGCCAGCCGCGCACGACGGATCTCGTTGCCGAGTTGCCTGCGCCGCGACGTCACCGTGCTGGACACAAGGTCTCCGCTCTCCGTCCTGGGACCGACGAGTGGATCACTCTAGTGCACCCGTAGCACGCACCGTACTCCGCTGGTCACAGCCGGAAGAACACTCGCGGAACAATCACCGGGGCCCGCCGGACCTCGTCGTGGCCAGGAACGCGCGCCAGCCGACCTCGCCGATGGTGAGCACCGGGCCGGCGACCGGCTTGCTGTCCCGCACGCCGACCACTCCCCGACCAGCGAGGTTCACCTCGACACAGTTGCCCCCGTTGGGACCGCAGAACGCCGCCGACGCCCACATGTCGTCGGGAAAGACGTGGCCGATCGTGGCCGGGTTGTCGCCGCTCATCTCGCCCCCCTAGATCAACATCGTCCTTGACAGCAAGATTAATCGTGCACCAAGATTAATCTTGAAATCAAGTCGGGGAGGTGACGCACGCAGTGGACATTGTCGGGCTCACGTCGGTCGATGTCGAGGCACCGGAATCCGGTGCGCTGATCGCGGCGCCGAGGACCGCGTCACCCAGAGCTGCTTCGCTCCATCCCACCCCGCCCCAGGGTGATTATTCCGATCCAGTGATAGTCCTCGGACGGCTCAAGGCGGGGACGGCACGCGAGTCCCATCGCGTGGTGCACGTGTTCGCGCTGGCACCCGAGCTCCTGCACCTGCCGGTGGTCACCGCACGCTGCGGTGCGCCGTTGCCCTCTGGTGACCTGCAGTGGCTGCCCCGGTTCGCCGGCATGCCCTGCGAGTCGTGCGTCCTGGCCGACTGAACCGCTCACACCGCGTCACCCGGGCCAAAGGTCCCGAACATCGGTGGCCAAGGACCATGGGCCGGGCACCGCTTCAGGAGGAGAGTCCTGAGCGAGGATCTCCGGAGCAAGGGGTCGCCATGATCACCACCGACGGGCCCACCGCGCCGCTCACCGCCGCCAACCGCTGCGACCTGTGCGAGTCCAAGGCCACCACGCGCGCCGTGCTGTGGAGCGGCGGTCAGCTGGTGTTCTGCGATCCCCACCTCCGCCAGTACCGCCCCCGGCTGTTTCCGCTGACGAGGCGGTTCGAAGCACGGTGAGCGCTCACACCCGTTCCGTCCGTGCCACCGCGACCGGACACTCGGCGTGATGTAGCAGGGTCTGGCTCACCGAGCCGAGACCGAGGCCGGCGAACACGCCACGTCCGCGCGAGCCGACGACAACCAGTTGCGCGCTGGCGGCGTAGTCGAGCAGGGCGTGCGCGGGCGAGTCCCGCACCACGACGGGCCGGACGTGGACCTGGGGGTACCTGTCCTTCCACAGGGCGATGCGCTCGGTGAGCCGTTTCTGCTCCTGGGCCTGGAGCCAGTCCCAGTCGATCGTGTCCGGCAGCAGAGTCCACGTGCCGGCCATGTTCACGTCCAGCCACGTGTGCACGGCCACCAGCGGGACGCCACGCGCGGCCGCGGCGTCGAAGGCGAACGTCAGCGCGGCGTCGCTCAGCTCGGAGCCGTCGTCGCCGACCACGACCGGGCCGCCGTCAGGGGCGGCCGAGCGGACGACGACGACCGGGCAGTGCCCGTGCGCGGACAGCGCCACGGCGACGGACCCGACGAGCAGTGCCGCGAACCCGCCAAGCCCGCGGGAACCGAGCACCACCAGACGCGCGGTCCGCGACTCGGTGATCAGCACGTCGGCGGGAACACCCGCGTGCAGGTCGGTCTCCACCGGCAGGTCCGGCACGGAGCGGTGCGCGGTCTCTCTGGCCTCGGTCAACCAGTGCCGGCCCTGGTCGAGGACCGCGGCGTGGTAGTCCGGCGGCGGTGTGACCTTGCGTGGGTGCCGGACGGGGGTCAGGTGGTAGACGTGCACGAGCCGAAGCGGCGCGGCGCGGCGGCGCGCCTCCCGTGCCGCCCAGCTGGTCGCCTGCAGTGCGGACGCCGATCCGTCCACACCGACCAGGACGGGACGTTCACTGGTGTCCATGGTCGTCTCTCCTCGTGGGGTGACCGAATCGGAGCAGCAGCTGTGGATTCCCCTCCAGCGTCAGGGCCGCCGCGATCTCTGTCCGAACTTCGTGCGGTTGGAACGGTTGGGTGAGCACCGAGCCGACGAGACCGGCGGCCACGGCGGCCAGCCACGTCAGCTCGGCGGCCATACCGGCCCGAACGTGGTCGAGCCTGCCGTCGTCGGGAGTCTCGGCGAGCAGGAGGAACTCCCGGCTCAGCCGATCCGGTGTGGTCCACCCGGCCAAGTCACGCTGGAAGGCGCGGTGGGTGAGCGCGGTGTGGTTCAACACCCTGGCCAGCGCCTCGATCTCCGACGGCTCGACCGGACGCAGTCGCACCCTGTCGACCCCGTGTGCGCCGAGCAGCTCCCGCCGGAGTCCGTTCTCGACGGGCCGGTCCGCGAACGGCTCGCGATGGCCGCGCCGCACGGTGATCGCGTCATGGCGGCGCAGGTCCACACCGGACGGTTCGCGTCGGCCGGTGACCGCGATCCGCGCGACCTCGTCCATGCGCTCGCGGTCGTGCCGCAGCTCCATCGCCGGCGTCCAGCCGAGCATCCGGATGGCCAGCAGCACGCGTTCGAGCGCCGCGCCGCAGGAGATGAGCCGGTCCCGACCGAGTGGATCGTGACGGGACACTGTCCAGCCGAGGCGCTCGTACAGTGAAACCCGGTACTCGTCGTGGAACTCCAGCACCCACGGTCGGTCCGACGACGCGACGGCGGCGGCCGCGGTGATCAGGTGCTTCTCACCCGACGTCCAGCCGGTCATGACAGCGCCCCCGTTCATGGGACGACTCCTGTCGGTACGGTCCCGATCGGACCATGTCCCCAGCGTGCACCTTCGGCGCCAGCTCCGCCAAAAGAGACATGCAACCTCGTGCCCGGTCAGCGCATTAGTGGGCTGGGAGCTATCGAGGACAGGAGAGAATGTGCGTGATCGAGATCGCGACTACGTCGACTACGTGACCGCGCGAACGCCGTGGCTGCGTCAGGTGGCCTTCCTGCTGACGCACGACTGGCACCGAGCGGACGACGTGGTACAGACCGCGATCACCCAGCTGTACCGGCACTGGCGGCGAGCCTCGCAGGTGGAGAACCTGGACGGCTACGCCCGCACGGTCCTGGTCCGCTCGTTCCTGAGCGAGCGGCGCCGGTGGGGGTCCCGGGTTCGGCTGACCGCCGACCCGCCGGAGTACCCCGCCAGGGTGGAGGACCACGCCGGACGGATCGCGGTACGGGCCGCGTTGGCCGAGGTTCCGCCACGGCAACGAGCCACGCTCGTACTGCGCTTCTACTGCGACCTGACCGTCGAGCAGGTCGCCGAAGTACTGCGGTGTTCCCAGGGCACCGTCAAAAGCCAAACCGCACGTGGCCTGGATGCGTTGCGACGCGTGCTGGCCGACACCCCGTCACCGGCCACACCGGCCGGGGAGAGGACCGCTTCATGAACGAGCAGGACGTTCGCACCCTTCTGGACGACCTTGCCCACACGCCGGCCCCACCGTCCCAGGTCGACGTGCAACACGCGGTGACCACGGTCAAGCGCCGGCGGCGAGTCCAAGCGGTCACCTCGGCCGCGGCGTCGGTCCTCGTCGTGGGTCTGGCAGCCGGCGTCACGTACTCCCTCATCGGCCAGTCGCCGGGAAACACGAACTCGCCGGGCTCCCCGGCCACGCTGACCGCGGCCGCACCGGTGACCAGCGCACCTCAGCGGTTCGACCCACTGGTCCAGTACGCCTCGTACGGCTGGCTGCCCGAACAGGAAACGCTGACCTGGCGGTCCACCTCCATCTCCGGCGAGCAGTTCACGCTGAACGCCCAGAAGTACGTCCCGGACCCGGCCAACGGCCCGAACGCCGCTCTCCCCGCCGCGTTCGTCGGCGTGCAGCTCTACGCCGCCGGCGTCGTCCCCCAGACCGAGAAGCCGTTCGAGGTGACCACCCCCGCCGGCAAGGAGACCATGCACTACGGACCGGTCACCGACGCACCCGCGGTCAACGGCGCCCCCGCCTACTGGGTCGGCGCGCCCGGCGACCCGGAGACGACCATCCTGAAGTGGCGCTACGCCCCTGACGCCTGGGCCGAGCTGTTCAGCGCCCGGCTCAGCGGCGATCAGCGTGCCGTCCTGCACCGCATCGCCAGCGAACTGACCGTCGGCGGCACCGAACGACTGCGCTTCCCGTTCCAGGTCACCAACCTCCCGGCCGACCAGCGACCGACGGCCAGCGCGGTCGAGGAAGGCGGACCCAACTGGCCGTGGCACGCCTCGCTCGACCTCGACGCCGGAACCGACGGCCAGGAACCGGGCCTGAGCGTGGCCGTCCACCCGGCCACTGACGATTCCGAGAGCCGCGGGCCCAACACGACCGTCGACAACCACCCGGCCCGCCGCGACACCGTCGAAGGAGATCACCTCGGCAGGCCGGAGTACTCCGACCGGCTGCACGTGTTCGACGTCGCCGGCCTCCAGGTCAACCTCATCATCGACGCCAAGACGGCCGCCGGCGCGGCGCCGTTGGGCCCGGACGGCGTCCTGGGCGTCTACCGCAACGTCACCGTCCACCCGGACCGGGCTGACTGGACCGACCAACCGCTGCGCTGACCGAGCGCATCCAGTGCCCACCGTCACCGGTCACCGGCGGCGGTGGGCACCTCCCCGTCGCGCATGCCTCTTCAGTCCTCTGTGGAATAGAGTAGGACGGCTCGAGGAGGTGTCCGATGAGTGCGGTGGATGTCGTTCCGCTGGTCGACGAAGGACTGGGGAACTCGGCCTACCTGGTGGACCTGGGCGACGGGCGGGCACTCGTGGTCGACGTCAGCCTCGACCTGCGTAGTGCCTCGGACACCGCGCGGCGGCGCGGGCTGGCGGTGGCGTTCGCGGCGGACACGCACCTGCACGCCGACTTCGTGTCCGGCGCCCGGCAACTCTCCGCGACCGAGGGCACCCGCGTGCTCGCTTCGGCGGCCGGCGGGCGGGAGTTCACCCACACCGGGCTACGCGACGAGGAAGAGGTGGATCTCGGCGGTCTGCGCCTCCGCGCGCTGGCCACACCGGGCCACACGTCCGAGCACCTGTCGTTCCTGCTGCTCGACGGCGGCGCCCCGGTCGGCGTGTTCACCGGCGGATCACTGATCGTCGGCGCGGCGGCCCGCACGGACCTCGTCGCCCCGGACCGCACCGAGGAACTGGCCCGCCGCCAGTACGCGTCCCTGCGGCGGCTGGCCACGCTGCCGGACGAGGTGGCGGTGTGGCCCACGCACGGCGCGGGCTCGTTCTGCTCCGCGCCACAGGGTGCGCGACGCACCAGCACCATCGGGGAGGAGAAGGCCACCAACTCCCTGCTGCGGGCGAGGAACGAGGACGAGTTCGTCGCCGAGCTGGTCGGGTCGCTTGGCAGCTTCCCGTCGTACTTCGGGCGGCTGGCCGAGCTGAACCGACGCGGTCCCGCCGTGCTCGACGCCGACCCGGCCCTGCGTTCCCTGGACGTGGACGCGGTACGAGCACTACTGGCCGACAGCGCACGTCTGGTCGACGTCCGCCCGGTGCCGGAGTTCGCCGCCGCGCACGTGCCTGGCACGATGTCGATCCATCTGCGGCCGGCGTTCGCGTCGTGGCTGGGCTGGCTCGCCCCGCACGACGTGCCGCTGATCGTCCTGCGGGGCACCGCGCAGGACCCGGGCGAGGTCGCGTGGCAGGCGGCCAAGATCGGCTACTCGAACCTGGCCGGTGAACTGGCGGGCGGGATCGACGCGTGGACCGCGGCCGGGTTCGCCACCACGAGCATCCGACTGGTGCGAGCCGACGAGATCAACGGTGAGCGCGTGCTGGATGTCCGGCAGACCGCGGAGTTCGCGGCCGGTCACCTTCCCGGCGCCAGCCACGTGGAACTCGGCGAGATCGCCGCCAACGCACGAAAGCTACCGACGGAACCGACGGTGGTGATGTGCGCACACGGCGAACGCGCGATGTCCGCGGCGAGCCTGCTCGAACGAGCCGGCCACCACGACCTCGCCGTCCTACGCGGCAGCGCCGACGACTGGGCTCAGGCCACGGGCCACTCGCTCGCGACCGGCACCCCGGTGACGTCGCCGAACTGAGGGCTCAGCGAGGTGTTCCGGTCAGACGACCAGTGATGTCGGCGCGTAGGGCCTTCTTGTCGATCTTGCCGACCTTCGTGGTGGCCAGCTCGTCGACCAGGACGAGGTGTTCGGGGAGCTTGAAGCGGGCCACGCCCATGGTGGCCATCGAGTCGCGGATCTCCTCGAGGTTGACGGTGGTGCCGGGGCGGGGCACCACGTACAGGCAGACGCGCTCCCCCAGTTCGGGGTCGGGCATCGCGACCGCGGCGACCTGGGCGACGGCGGGGAGCTGGTAGACCAGGTTCTCGACCTCTTCCGCCGAGATCTTCTCGCCGCCGCGGTTGATCATGTCCTTGTCGCGGCCCTCGACGATGAGGTTGCCCTCGGGGGTGCGGCGGCAGATGTCGCCGGAGCGGTACCACCCGTCCTCGGTGAAGGCGCGGGCGTTCTGCTCGGCGGCCTTGTAGTAGCCGCGCGGTGTGTACGGGCCGCGGGTGAGCAGGGAGCCGAGCTCGCCATCGGGGACGTCGTTGCCCAGCTCGTCGACGAGGCGGACCTCGTCGTCCGGACACATGGGACGCCCCTGGGTCGTGCAGATGATCTCCTCGGGATCGTCGAGGCGCGTGTAGTTCAGCAGGCCCTCGGCCATCCCGAACACCTGTTGGAGCGTGGTGCCGAGCACCGGCCCGATCCGGCGGGCGAGCTCGTCGGCGAGCCGGGCGCCGCCAACCTGCAGCACCCGCAAGGAGGCGAGGGCCGAGGCGCCGTGCTCGACGGCGTGGTCGAGCCACCGGCCCGCCACGGCCGGCACGACCGCGGTGTGGGTGACGCCTTCGGCGGCGATGGTGGCGAACGCACGGGCCGGTTCCGGGGACGGCAGCAGGACGACGCGGCCGCCGGAGAGCAGGGTGCCGAGGATGCCCGGGCAGGCGAGGGGGAAGTTGTGGCCGGCTGGCAGGTTGACCAGGTAGACCGTGTCCGCGTCCATGCCGGCGACCTCGGCGCTGCGGCGGGCGTTGTAGGCGTAGTCGTCGTGGGTGCGGGCGATGAGCTTGGGCAGGCCCGTCGTGCCGCCGGACAGCAGGAACACGGCGACGTCCCGGCTCCCGACAGGGACGGAGGTCCGCGCCCCGCCGGAGCCACAGAGAGTTCGCAGGTCGACGCTGCCGGGCAGGATCTCCTCGCCGGCGACCAGGACGTGCCATGGGCCGACCTCGTCGCGGAGGTCGTGTGCCAGCCGCTGATGGTCGAAGTCCCGCATCCGGTCCGGGACGGCGATCGCGGTGGCCTCGGCGTGTGTGGCCAGGTAGGAAAGCTCCATGCGCCGGTGCGCCGGCAGCGCCATCACCGGCACGATGCCCGCCCGCAGGCAGGCGAGGGTCAGCACGACGAACTCCCAGGAGTTGCCGAGTTGCACGACGATCCGGTCGCCGGGAGCCAGGCCGAGGTCGAGCAGGCGGGCGGCGGCGGAGTCGGCGCGGTCGGCGAGTTCGGCCTGGGTCAACCGGATCCCGGCCGCCGGGTCGACCAGCGCGGTCTCGCTGGCATGCCGGTCCGCCACGGCACGGAGCAGGTCGCCGAGCGGGACACCGGCCCAGTACCCCTTGTCCACATAGGACTTGGCCACCGGCTCGGGCCAGGGCACCGTGTGGTCACTGATCGGGGTGGGCATCGCTGGCCTCTCTGGGGACGCGTCGGGTGACGAGGACCGCGTCGAGCGCGATCAAGCCGGTCGTGGTGAGCCGCAACGGGTTCACCTCGATCTCGACGAGTGCGGGGTTGGCGACGAGCAGGTCGCCGAGCATCGCGACGATACGCCCGAGTGCCGCGGTGTCCAGCACGGGTCCGCCGCGCCAGCCGTCGAGCAGTGCGCGCCCGGCCAGTTCCCCGGGCATCTCCTCGGCCTCGGCAGGCGACAGCGGCGCCAGACGGACGGTGACGTCGGCGAGCGCCTCCGCGGTCGTGCCACCCAGGCCGAACAGCACGATCGGGCCGAAGACGGGGTCGCGGCGGGCGCCGAGCACGAGGTCCACACCGGACGGAGCCATCTTCTCGACCAGGTAGCGGTCGGCGTCGATGGCGTCCACGGCGGCGTCGAGCTCGGCGGGCGTGGTGATGCCGAGGTGGACGCCGCCGATCTCGGTCTTGTGCAGCACCGTGGCGTCGAGGACCTTCACCGCGACCGGACCACCGAGATCGGCGAGCGCCGCGTGTGCCTGCGTTCGGCTCGCGCAGGCCCGGCGGGCGGGGGTGGTGACGCCCAGCCGGTCGAGCAGGTGCTTGGCCTGGTTCTCGTCGTAGGCGCCGATGATCCCGGTCGGGACGGGCCCCGTCGGTTCGTGCCGGTGTGTTCGCGCACGGGCGCGTGCGTCCGCGACCAGCGCGCCGACCGCGGCGGCGACTCCGCGCGGGTCGGTCGCGACCGCGATGCCGGCGTCGAGCAGGGCGCGACGGTCGCGCACGACGTCCGCACCGGTGCCGCCGACGCCGAACACCATCGGCACGTCGAGGGTTCGGGTTTCCTTTGCCGCCGCGACCAGGTCGACCGCGGCCGGCTCGTGGAGGGCGTACGCCGCGAGCACGTCGACCTCGGGATCGGTCGCGACCGCACGGAGAATCCGCCCAAGCTCGGGGCCGGGCCGACCGGTGTCGACCGGGTTGCGCTGGAAGGTCAGCGGCGGCAGCAACCTGGCCAGCGTGTCCTGTGTAGACGAACGGAGCTCGGGGACGCGGACACCGCGGCCGCGGAGGTCGTCGAGCACGAGCAGACCCGGTCCCGCCTGGGCGGTGACCACGCCGGCACCGGCGTCGCGGGCCGGCCGCGCCCGGGTCACGGCCAACGCGCCCACGGCGTCGACCAGTTCGCGTTCGTCGTCCACCACGACGGCGCCGGCCTGGGCGAGCGCGGCACGGGTGATGCGCCACGAGGTGGCCAGCGCACCGGTGTGTGACGCGGCGAAGGCGCCGATGTCGTGCCGGCCGACCACCAGGGCGACCACGGGTGTCCGCGCGGTGAGCCGGCGTACGGCGGCCACGAGACGCGGCCCGTCGGCGACGGACTCGACGTGCAGTGCGACCGCGCCGGTCTCGGCGTCGTCGGCGAGGTGGTCGAGCACGTCCGGCGCGGAGACGTCGACGGCGTTGCCGAGCCCGACGGCGAGGCTCACCCCGTGCCCGGCCTCGGCGAGCAGGAACGCCAGCGCGTGGTTCACCCCGCCGCTGGCCGCGACCACCGCGACCCGGCCCGGCCGCACCTCGGCGACGCCCGGCACGAAGCTGGCCGTCACGCCGGCGTGCGGGGCGAGGAAACCGCTGGTGTTGGGGCCGAGCAGCCGCACGCCGGTCTCGGCCACGACGGCCGCGAGCTCCTGTTCGTACCGAAGGCCGGGCGCACCCGTCTCGCCGAACCCGCCACCACAGATCACTGCCGCGCCGACCCCCGCCTTGGCGGCGTCCGCCAGGACCCAGGGACAGGCAGCCGCGGGCACGCAGATCATGGCCAGGTCGACGGGCCCGTCCACGGCGGCCGCGCCGACGGACCCGTACATCGTGTCGTCGCTTCCGTTGACCAGCGCCAGGTTCCCGCCCCGCTCGGCGAACCCGCCCAGCGACCGGGCCATGGCGGCGCCGAGCTTCCGGGAGTTCCGGGACGCGCCGACCACGGCGATCCCCCGCGGCGCGAACAGCGCGTCGAGGCCTCGACGCTGGCGTGTGGCGGTCATGGGTGCACCGCCACGAGGTCGGCGCGACCGGACAGCACCGCGGTCAGCGCCCGGTCGCGGTCCGCGTCCGGGTCGACGAGCAACACCGGCAGCCGGTCGTGCGTCCTGGCCTGCTCGCAGACCAGTGTCCGGGTGAGCGGTGTGCCGCCGTGGACGGCGACGAGGACCGGTTCGGTGGCGGCGATCTCGGTCAGCTGGGCGAAGACCGCGGGCAGGTCGGCCTCGGCGTCCGGCGCGGCGACGAGCGCGCCCCACGGGCCGCCGGACCGGAGCTGTTCGGCGAGCGGCAGCGGCTCCTGCCCGAGTACCGCGGCCGGCACTCCCCACGCGTCGACCGACACGGTGAGCAGGCGGTGGGGTGTGGACCAGCCGCGCAGCGAGAACGGTGTGTCGAGTGGCTCCGCGCCGTGCGCGTCGACCCAGCCGCGGTGGCTGGCGGCGACGAACTCCGGGTCGCGCCTGGCGAGGCGGGCGTCGGTGATGGACCGGGACAGGAAGTGGTAGGCGAACTGCCACGGCTCGAACTCGTCGTGGTAGCGCCCGAAGTGTTCCCACCACGCCAGGCTGGGCCGTGCCGAGTCCTGGATCTTCCGCACCGACGGCTGTGCCGCGTCCTCGTAGGCGGCCAACGCGGCGGACAGGTCCGCCACGTTCGCGGCGAGCGCGCGGGACAGCGCGACCGCGTCCTCCATGGCCATCTTCGTGCCGGAGCCCACCGAGAAGTGCGCGGTGTGCACGGCGTCGCCGAGGAACACCACCGGCCGGTGTGTGCCGGTGTGCCAGCGGCGGGTGCGGCGGGTGCGGAAGTTCCCCCAGCGGGAGTTGTTGCCCACCAACCGTTTCCCGTCGATCTGGTCGGCGAACAGCTTCTCCAGGTACGCCTTGGACTTCAGGTCGCTGGGGCCTGGGGGAACGGTCAGGTCGAACTCGTCCAGCCCAGCACGCCGCCACGACGGCTCGTCGGTCTCCACGATGAACGTCGACAGCTCGTCGGAGATCGGGTAGCCGTGCACCGCGAACACCCCGTCCGGGCCGTGCTCGTGCACGAAGGTCAGCCCGTCGAACAGGTAGTCGGTGCCGAACCAGATGAACTTCGCCGTCGCGGTCTCCACCTGCGTCCCGAGGTCCGCCTCCACCTGGTCACGGATCTTCGAACCGGCGCCGTCGGCGGCCACGACGAGGTCGTAGTCGGCGAGGTCGTCGAAGGACACCTCGGTGGAGAACCGCAGCCGCGCGCCGACGTCCCGGGCCCGGGCCTGCATCAGCCCCAGCAGCGTGCGCCGCACGATCGCGGCCATGCCGTTGCCGTGGCACCGGATCCGCTCCCCCTTGAGCCGCACCTCGATGGCGTCCCAGTGACGGCCGTGTTCGGCGAGCGCCTCGCGCAACACCGGGTCGGCCTCGTGGATGCCTTCCAGCGTCCGGTCGGAGAACACCACCCCGAACCCGAACGTGTCGTCGGCCCGGTTCCGCTCGAACACGGTGACCTCGATCGACGGATCGGCTCGGCGGATCAGGGTGGCGAAGAACAGCCCACCCGGCCCACCCCCCGCGACGGCGATGCGCATGATTCGGATCCCTTTGGTCACGGCGTTGCCCAGGACTCACACGCTACAACGAACTATCGACGACCGTCTAGTAGATGACACATATCCGTCAGCCAGCCTCCTGATCAACCGCCGCACTGCCGAGCAGCTCGTCCACATAGGACTCCGCGGGGTCGCGCAGCAGGCCGTGGGCCTCGAGGAAGATCTCGTGCGCCTGCCTGCCGAGCCAGCCCTCCGGCAGCAGCTCGGGCGGCAGGTCCGGGTCGCGGAAGGGGAAGTGGCGGTAGTCGTGGATCAGCGTCATGCGCTCCACGAGCGCGTCGGCGCCGGTGCGCTCGCCGGACCGGTAGGCGCGCAGCCGCGGGCGGTAGACCTCGAGCAGCTCGGCGTAGTCGCGGTCGAGGCCGGCGAGGTCCCAGGCGCGCGAGGCGATGTCCCGGTCGGCCGCCATGCCGCCGGAGCGCGACCGGAACACGTCAAGCCGCACGGACGGCTCGCCCGCGAAGGCCTCGCACACCTGCTGCCCTCGGTCGTGCGGGCTGAGCCACACCGCGGCGGACAGCGGCCCGAACCCGAACCAAGCCAGCTTCTTGCGCAGCTGTTCCCGCAGGGCGCGCTCGGTCTCCGGGACCGAGTAGATGACCATGTGCCAGTTCCCGTCCCACGGCCCCCGCGCCCGCTTGAAGATGCGGTCCCGGCCCTCGTCGAGCAGCGCCCACGAGGTGTCGGTCAGCGAGTACACCGTCTCCCGGCCGTCACGGCGGCTGGCCAGCCAGCCCTCCTTGCGCAGGCGCGTCATCACCACGCGAACCGTCGCCTCCGGCACGTCGAAGCACGCCATCAGTGAGATGAGACCGCGCAGCCTGGCCTCACCGCCCCGGTAACGCAGGTAGTCACCGAAGAGGTCGAACACCAGTGACCGCGCCTTCACCGAACACCTCCGTAATGTTTCACCTCATTGACGACCGTGCAGCTAACGCATCATACTCGCTGAGGCCACGATGTAGTGAGGAGTCCACGATGCCCGAAACGTTCGTCCTGATCACCGGCGCCTGGCACGGTGGGTGGACCTGGCGCCCGGTGGCCGAACACCTCCGCGCGGCCGGCCACCGAGTTCTCACCCCCACTCTGCCGGGCCTGGCGGACGGCGCGGACCCGACCGAACACAGCCTGGCCGACGTCGTCGACTCCGTCGTACGCACCGTCGAGGAGAACGACCTGCGCGACATCACCCTCGTCGGGCACAGCTGGGGTGGCTATGTGATCACCGGGGCGGCCCCGCGACTGGCCGGCCGGCTGCGCAAGCTCGTCTACTGGGGCGCGTTCGTGCCCGCGGAAGGCCGGTCCCTGTTCGACGAGGTGCCACCGCCCTACCAGGACCTGTTCACGGCGCTGGCCGAGGCGTCCGGCAACAACAGCGTCACCCTGCCGTTCGAGGTATGGCAGGAGGCCTTCATCGGCGACGCGCCAGAACCGGTCGCCCGGCTGCTCCATGACCTGCTGGTCCCCCAACCCATGCAGTACTTCACCGAGACCGTCGCCCCGCTCGACGCCGCCGCACTGGGCGTGCCCGTGGCCTACCTGCTGGGCGAGGAGGACATCTCGCTCCCGCCGGGCGAGTACGGGTGGCACCGCTTCGCCGACCGGCTCGGCGTGCCGATCCAACCGGTGCCGGGAAGCCACGAGGCGAGCTTCACCCAACCCGCCGCACTGGCGGAGGCACTGCTCAAGGCCTGACGCCACCCCGTGCCAGCGAACACCTGTTCGGTCACAGCGCTACCGGATGCCGAGGACATCGGCGACCCAGTCCGCGATGTAGGTGCTCGTGTGGGGCAGGTGGTCGAGTCCGATGTGCTCGGTCGCGCCCTCCTCGGCCGTGAAGATCCGCAGTTGGCGGTTGGGGCTGCTGGTGGCCTGCTCGTGGGAGCGGTGTGCGTAGGAGACGGGGATCTGCCGGTCGTTCTCGCCGTGGCAGATCAGGAACGGCACCGTGATGTGCTCGACCACCCCGTCCAGGCACACCGCGTCCGCGAAGTCGACGAAGGTGTCGAGGTTGTCATGGCCCCACACCCACAGCACGTGCTCCCAGTAGTGCGGCACCGGCCGCTCGCCCTCGCGTTCGAGGCGGCGGCGTTGCACGGCACCCCAGTCGTGGTTGGCGCCCCACGCGACCACGAGTGCGAGACGCTTCTCGAACGCGGCGGCCCGCGGGGCGTAGTAGCCGCCGAGCGACCACCCGACGAGCCCGATCCGGTCGTGGTCGACGTCGTCGCGGGACTCGAGGTAGTCCACGCACGCGGCGGCCCATGCCTCGGTGTCGACGCGGGCGGTCAGTCCCTGCAGCCTCAGCGCCTCACCGGAGCCGGGGCAGTCGACCATGAGACAGGAGATGCCGCGGGCGGCCAGCTCTTCCCAGTGGCCGGAGGAGTACATGTGCTCCTTTGTGGAGTCCAGACCGTTCCACATGATCATCACGGGGGCGCGGTAGCCGGCCGAGCTGAAGTACGCGGGCAGAGTCGTGCCCTCGTACGGGATCGCCACCCGGGTGATGCCGGGATCCTTGAGATCGAAGGCTTTCTGCTGGAGTTCGAGGACGCGGCGGTAGGTGTCGAGCCGCTCCGGCGCGGAGGCGCTCTGCAGCCGCTCGGCCTGGGACAGGTAGTTGGTGGCACGCGCGTACAGCTGCCCGGCCGTGCGGGTGTGGCCGGCCTTCTCGGCTTCCTCGGCCTGGCTGACGAGCTGGTCGGTCAGTGTCGACCACGCACGCAGGAAGTCCGGGGTGCCGGCGTCCTCGCCGCGCGTGGCGGCCTCGCGGATGGGGCGGCAGGCGCGGTCGACCTCGTCGATGAGGCCGCCACTGTTGAGGGTGGCGACGACGCCGAGGTTCCAGACGTAGTTGCCGGGGAAGTACTCGAACACGGGGTTCCTCTCAGGTTCTGGGGCGGGCCGGGCGCACCGGCGGCAGGTCCTGGCCGGCCACGACGGTGTTGCGGATGGTGCCGATGCCCTCGACGGTCATTTCCACGACGTCGCCTGGCTTCAGTGGCGGTGGGTCCTGCTTCCCCCGGCGGCCCCACAGTTCGGCGAGGCAGCCGCCGTTGCCGCAGGTGCCTGAGCCGAGCACGTCGCCAGCACGGACCTGGGTGCCTCGGGCGGCGTAGGCGAGGAGTTCCTCGAAGGGCCAGCCCATGTTGGACAGCCGGTCGTGACCGATCTCGACGCCGTTGACGGACACGCGCATGTCCAGGTCGAGGAAGCCGTCACCGTCCACGGTGAACTCGTCGGCGGTGACGAGCCATGGCCCGAGTGTGGTGGCCGAGTCCTTGCCTTTGGCGGGTCCCAGCTGGACCTTCATCTCGCGGCGTTGGAGGTCACGGGCCGACCAGTCGTTGAAGATCGTGTAGCCGAAGATCGCGTCGGGGCCCGCCACCGCGGCGACCTCCAGCTCGAAGTCGAACAACCGCGAGTTGGGCGGGATCGCCACGTCGTCGTGTGCGCCGACGAGGGCGTACGGGTTGGTGAAGTAGAACGTGGGCGCCTCGAACCACTCCGGTGGCACCGACCCGGGGGCCACCATGCCCTCGACGTGCCTCTGGAACGCGACGAAGTCCCGCACTGTCGGCGGTTCGAGCGGTGGTAGCAGTCGCACCCGGTCGAGCGGCACGGCCGTTCCATTCAGGACCGAGGCGCCCGCGTCGAGCGCCGCCGGCAGGCCGGACCGGACGAGGTCGAGCACGGTCACTCCGCGCGGAAAGGCGTGGATGCCCTCCGGCCCGACCACGCCCGCGCGTACGGCGCCCAGGTACTCGTAGGTGGCGAGGCGCATCAGACCGGCGGGGCCACGAACAGGCCCTTGTCGGGGTCGTTGAACGACTTCTTCGCGACGAACTCGTTCATCGCGTTGGCGGTGCCCCACTGGTCGGACACCTCGGGTTGGCTGAAGTCGTAGAGGTGCGGGTGCCAGGTGTCCTCGTCGACCTCTTCCAGCTCGGTGGTGTACTCGACGGTGTTGCCGTGCGGGTCGAGGAAGTAGCTGAAGGTGTTGTTGCCGGCCATGTGCCGGCCGGGGCCCCAGATCTTCTCCACCCCGGCCCGTAGGAGCCGGCCGGTGCCGCGCATGTACTCGTCGATGCCCCGCATCTCGAACGACGCGTGGTGCAGCGACGGGTGCGGGCCGCGGGCGATCGCGAGGCTGTGGTGCCATGCGTTGATCCGCAGGAACCACATCATCTCGCCCATGCGTGGGTGCATAAGCGTGTCGGACAGCCGGAACCCGAGGTGCCGCTCGTAGAACGCGCGGGTGGCCTCTGGGTCGGCGGAGTTGATGACCACATGCGACAGTCGCACCGGGACGGATTCGCCCTCCTCGACCCGGCGGTGCCGCCGGACCGTGACGTCGGCACTGACCTCGACGGTCCGGCCCTCGTTGTCGAAGAACCGGAACCCGTAGCCACCACCCGGGGTCACGAGTGCGCGTGGTTCGTGCACGAGCGTCACCCCGGCGATGGCCAGCCGGGCGGCGAGGGTGTCGACGTCGGCGGGCGTGGCGGCGCCGAACGCGATCAGGTCGATCCGCTTGTCCGCGGCCTGGCGCAACCGCACCACGTACTGCTCCGGCGAGCCCTCGGCGGCCAGGAACGAGATCCCGGTGTCGCCGTGCTCCTCGGTCAGTCCCCACACGCCGGTGAAGAAGTCCTGCTGCCGCGCGAGATCCGGCACGGCGAGGTCGATGTGTCGCAGGTGGGTGATCAGACGTTCTGTCACGGCTTTTCTTTCAGGCTGGTTGGGATACGAGGTCGCCGATGCGTCGGACGAGGCCTGGCACGTCGCCCTGCACGTGGTCGAGCAGCCACTGGCCGACCTGGTTCGACGCCTCCACAACGGTTCTGGCGCGGTCGTAGCGGCGGGCGGTGAACGTGTTCCACAGGTCGTCGTCGAGGCTGTCGCGGGCGAGCAGCAGTTCGGCCAGCACCGCGGCGTCCTCCAGCGCCTGTGCGCCGCCCTGCGCGAGGGTGGGTGGGCAGGAGTGCGCCGCGTCGCCGATGAGCACGACCCGACCACGGTTCCAGGGCGGCGGCAGGACATGTGTCTCGAACCGGGTGTAGTTGATCCGGCTCGGGTCGGTCAGCGTCGGCCGGATCTCGTCCCACGGCCCGTGGTAGGCGGCGGACAGCTCACGCATCGTCGCGAGCCGCTGCTCGGCCGCCAGTCCACTGTGGTCCGTGACGTCCTCGACGATGTAGGCGTAGAGCGAGTTCGTGCCCGTCGGGGTGTAGCCGGCGATGTAGCAGGGGCCGCCGTAGTACAGGTCCGTGTGGGTCACCGACGCCGGCCGCGGCCCGAACGCCCGCCAGATCCCCATCCCGGTCGACCGGATCTCCAACTCGATGCCGACCAGCTGGCGGGTCGTCGAGCGGATGCCGTCGGCGCCGACCACGAGGTCGTAGCGGCCGGTCGAGCCGCCGGTGAACGTGACGTCCACCCCGCCGGCGTCCTGCGCCAGACCTGTCGGGGCAACGCCGAAACGGGTCTTCACACCGGTCTCGGTCGCTCGGTCCAGGAGAACCCTGGCCAGCGCCGGCCGAGGCATGCCCATCGTGGCCGGCAGGTCCGGGCCGCCGCTGCGCACATCGGGGATCTCGAACAGCAGCGTGCCGGCGGGGTCCGGGGCACGCAGCCCGAGGCAGTCGAACGGGAAGCCCTCCGCCCTGGCCCGTTCCCACACCCCGAGCCGCCGTAACTCACGCAGAGCGTTGCCCTGCAAGGTGATTCCGGAGCCGATGGCGGCGATGTCCGGCTTGACCTCGACGAGGTCGACCGCGACACCGCGCTGCGCGAGCAGGATCGCCGTGGCCGTGCCGGCGAGGCCGCCGCCGACCACCAGAACGTTGTTGACCGCGGGCATGATGGACTCCCTTGTCCGGTTACTTGACGGCGATGGGTGCGACCGGCGCGCCGACCGCACCGGTCACCGGAAGCGGGGCGGCGGTCAGCCAGAACTCGTAACGCCCGTCGGCGACACAGTCCGCGGCGAGCGCGTCGAGGTCCCACATCTCACCGAGGAACAGACCGATGTGCGGAATGGCCACCTGGTGCAGTGGCTGGAACGCGTTGTCGAACTCGTTGGGCCGCACCTCGACACCCCACGTGTCGGTCGCGACCCCGGCGATCTCGCTGCCGTGCAGCCAGTCCACTGTGGAGAACGACAGGCCCGGCGAGTCGCCGCCGGCGTAGTCGCCCCAGCCTTCACGCCGTGCCCGCGCGAGCCGTCCGGTGCGCACCATGAGCAGGTCACCCCGGCCGACACGCGCGGTCTCGCCGTGCGCGGCGATCGTGGCCTCCAGGTGGTCGGCGGTGATCGCGAACCCGTCCGGCAGCTCACCGCCCACACCGAACACACGACCGACGTCGAGCAGCACACCCCGGCCCGCGATCAGCCCGGCCGTGGTCTCGATGCCGGTGAGCCGGTCACCCTCGCTGGTCACGACGTCGCCCGCGCGCCGGCCGTTGTAGGCCATACCGTGGTCGAAGATGTGCCCGAGGCCGTCCCACTGCGTCGAGGCCTGCAACGGCATCGCGATCACGTCGTCCGCACCGCCGATGCCGTGCGGGAAGCCCTGCGTGCCGCGCTCGGCGTCGGTGCCCGTGTCGAGCATGGTGTGCACGGGGTTGGTGCGCCGCCGCCAGCCCTTCTGCGGACCGTTCATGTCGAAGCGTTGCGCCAGCGAGAAACTCGCGCCCCTGCGTACGAGTGCGGCGCCCTCTTGGCGTTTCGCCTCGTCGAGGAAGTTCAGTGTGCCGAGCACGTCGTCGGCGCCCCAGCGGCCCCAGTTGGAGCACCGCTTGGCCGCCGCCGCGATCGCGCCCTCGGGATCGGTTCGGTCCACCGTGTCACTGTCTGCCGTCCCGCGACATCAGGGAAGCCGAAATCACCTATGCTCGGTATCAGCCGTATTGATACTCTGACCGCTTGTGAACCTCGCACGGCTGGATCTGAACCTGCTGGTGGCGCTCGACGCGCTGCTGCAGGAGCGCAGCGTGACGCGCGCGGCCGAGCAGATGGGGCTCAGCCAGCCCGCGGTGTCGGCCCAGCTGAGCCGGTTGCGGCGCCACTTCCACGACGAACTGCTCGCGCGGGCGGGGAACCAGTACCGGCTCACGCCACTCGCGGTGCAGCTCAAGGAACGCGTGCGGGTCGCGCTCTCCGGCGCCGAGCGGGTGTTCGCGGCCGAGCCCGACTTCGACCCCGCGTCGTCCACCCGCGAGTTCTCCCTGCTCATGAGCGACTACGCGATCGCCGTGCTCGGCCCGAACATCGCCGGACTGCTCGCGGCGGAGGCGCCGGGCACCCGGCTGCGGTTCCCCGCCAACACGCCCAAGATGGTCGACGCGGCAGCCCAGGTGCTCGTCAACGTCGACCTGCTCGTCATCCCGCACGGGTTCGTGGAGGACCTGTCCCACCACGACCTCTACCTCGACGAATGGGTGTGCCTGGTCGCCGCCGACAACCCCGGGGTCGGTGAGTCGCTGACCGCCGAACAGCTCGAGACCATGCCGTGGGTCGTGACCTACCACGGGCCCACCGCGTCGACACCGGCCGCGCGACAGATGCGCATGCTGGGGATCGAGCCGCACGTGCAGGTCGTGACCGAGACGTTCCTGACCGTGCCCGCACTCGTCGCGGGCACCAACCGGGTCGCGCTGCTGCAGAAGCGCCTGGTCGACCTGATTCCCCACGGGCTCGGGGTACGGGCTCTCCCGTGCCCCTTCGAGGTCGGCCCGCTGGTGGAGGCCATGTGGTGGCACCCGATGTACGACGACGATCCTGAGCACCGCTACCTGCGGGACCTGGTCGTGCGTGCCGTCGCCATCGGTGCTGTCGATACGCCGCTTCGGCAGAAGTGATTTCCGCTCGCACCACACCGCGCCGACACTTCCAGGCACGCCGGTCGTCGAGGACCGGCGCCGGACGTCATCGGAGAAGCCAGTGTCGGACGCTCCCCCAGTCACTCCCGTGGACCCGGCCACCGGCCGGCCGGCGGGCACCCCGCAAGCCATCGTCCTCCTGCTCGCCAGCTGCCTGGCGGTACTGGGCGCGGTCCTGCTCGCGCCGGTCCTGCCACGGATCCAGGAGGCCTTCGCCGGCACTCCCGGCGTCGCCACCCTCACTCCCGTCGTGCTCACCGTGCCGGCACTGGTCATCGGTCTCACCGCGACGATCGCCGGCCGCATCGTCGACCGGCTCGGCCGCAAACGCCTCCTCGTCGGCGCGCTCGTCGTGTACGCCTTCGTCGGCACGGCCCCGCTGTGGTTGCCGTCGCTGCCCCTGATCGTCGCGAGCCGGGTCCTGGTCGGCATCACAGA
Organism: Actinophytocola sp.; assembly: GCF_036378875.1. Classification (GTDB taxonomy): domain Bacteria; phylum Actinomycetota; class Actinomycetes; order Mycobacteriales; family Pseudonocardiaceae; genus Actinophytocola. The sequence goes on along the minus strand of NZ_DASUVO010000002.1, from coordinate 26,827 downwards.
GGCCGCGATCATGACCTGCTGCACGACACTGCTCGCCGACTACTTCCACGGCTCCAGGCGGGAGAAGTACTTCGGCCTGCAGACCGTCTACACCACCGTGTCCGCGACGATCTTCTTCGCCGTCGGCGGCCTGCTCGGCTCGACCGGCTGGCGTACCCCGTTCTGGCTGTACGCGGTCAGCCTGCCACTCGCGTTCGCCGCGGCCCGCCTGATCTGGCAACCGCCGCAGCGCGTCCACGAGAAGCTCCCGCCCCTGCCGTGGCGCGACTTCCTCGTCCCGGTCGCCGTCACCCTCGCCGGCGGTCTCGTCTTCTACGTCCTCATCGTCGAACTGTCCTATGTGCTCGACGGCATCGGCGTCACGTCCACGGCCACCATCGGTCTGGTCAGTGCCATCGGTTCCCTCGCCACGGCCGTCGCGGCCTTCCTGTTCGCCCGGGTGGCCCGGCTCGGTCCGGCCGTCACCGTCCCGGCTGCGTTCACGCTCTCCGGGCTCGGCATCCTCGGGCTCGCACTGGCGCCGTCGGTGCCGGTCGCGGTCCTTGGCGCCGTCGTCGCCGGCCTGGGCAACGGCCTGATGCTCCCGGCCCTGCTCACCTGGGCGCTGGGCAACCTGTCCTTCGCGCAACGCGGCCGCGGCACCGGTGTGTGGACCTCCGCGATGTTCATCGGTCAGTTCGTCTGTCCACTCGCGATCCTCGCTCTGGCCGGCGCCACCGGCGGCCTGTCCACCGCCCTGTTCGTCGTCGCGATCGCCACGCTCGTCCTCGCCGCGGCGATCCGGTACCGGCAGGCAGGCGTGCGGGTCGAAGCGGCAGTGGATCAACCCGTCTGACCAGCTTGTGAGCGCGAACAACCTAGGTTAGCGGTTGCCCCACACGGACCCTTGCTTGCACACCCTCTGAATGTTATCGTTCACATTCCGTAGGGGGTCACGAAAGCAGGGTCGCATCGTGGCTATGGACAGACGTACCTTCGCGCTCGCGGGCGTAGTGTCCGCGTTCACCGCCGCCGGTCTGACGACCGCCCCTCGGGTCGCGGCCGCGGCGGCGAACACGGCCTACCTCATGACCTACTTCACCGAGTCGCCGCAGATGGTGGGTGCCGACTACGGGCTACACCTCGCGGTCAGCCGGGACGGTCTCAACTGGACTCCGCTGAACCAGAACAATCCGGTCGTCACCCCGACCGCCGGCGATCTGGGACTGCGCGATCCCTTCGTGTTCCGCAAACAGGACGGCACGTTCGTGGTCGTCGCCACCGACCTGCGGGGTACCGACTTCAGCAAGAACAGCCAGTTCCTGCACGTGTGGGACTCGACGAACCTGACCGGCTTCACCGGCTACCGCCGGATCCGGATGCACACGCTCAACACCCACACCTGGGCGCCGACGGTCTTCTGGGACGCCGCGCGGGGACAGTACGGCATCGTCTACTCCGCCAACAACGGCAGCGACGTGTTCATGGTGAACTACACGACCGACTTCCGGACCGTCAGCGGCCCGCAGGTGTTCTTCAGCCCCGGCTTCGGCGTCCTGGACGGCGACATCGTCGTGGACGGCGCCACGACCTATCTGTACTACAAGAACCTCTCGAACGGGAACCTCTTCGGCGCCCGGTCCACCACCGGCGCGCCGGGCAGCTTCACCACCTACACCGGCGGGCTGCGGCAGGGCAACGCCATCGAGGCGCCGTTGTTGCTGAAGACCAACGAGGGCGGATGGCGGCTGTGGGGCGACTCGTTCAGCCCCGTCAACAACGACTACTACGCCTGGTCCTCGAGCAACATCACCTCTGGCTCGTGGTCCGTCATGAACCAGCGTGACTACACCCCGCCGCTGAACGCCAAACACGGCTCGATGGTCGGCATCACCGACGCCGAGTACAACGCGATCGTCGCCCGGTGGGGCACGCCGAACTGGGTGCGGCTCAAGTCCTCGAACTTCCCGGACCGCTTCGTCCGGCACGCGAACCGCGTTGGCCGCGTCGACGCGTACCCGTTCGACCCGTTCCAGGACCAACTGTGGCGCATGGTGCCCGGCCTCGCCGACTCCGCCGGGGTCTCGTTCGAGTCGGTGAACTTCCCCGGCAACTACCTGCGGCACTTCGACTTCGCGATCCGGCTCGATCCGAACGACAACACGTCGGCCTTCCGCGGCGACGCCACGTTCTACCGCGTCGCGGGCCTCGCCGACGCCGCCTGGTCGTCGTTCCGCTCGTACAACAACCCGACCCGCTACCTGAGGCACTTCGACTTCCTCCTCCGCATCGACCCGATCAGCACGAGCACCGAGCGGCAGGACGCGACCTTCCGGATCGCCTCATGAACGCGCTGAAACGCCGCCGTGCCATGGTTCTCGCCCTGGTTCTCGTGCTGGTCTGCGGGGGTTTGATGGGCACGAGCAAGCAGCAGGCGGACGCGTGGAACAACGGGGTGGCGAACACCCCGCCGATGGGTTGGAACAGCTACGACTCGTTCAACTGGAGCGTGACCGAGGCCGACGTGCGGGCCAACGCCGACTACATGCGGGACAACCTGCGACAGCACGGCTGGCAGTACATCGTCATCGACTGGGCCTGGTACTACCCGGGTCGGCACAACAACAGCCCCAACCAGGACACCAACCTCCAGCCGCGGCTGCGCATGGACGGCAACGGGCGGCTGCTGCCGGACACCACCCGCTTCCCGTCCGCGGCGGGGGGCAACGGGTTCCGGCCGCTCGCCGACTACGTCCACGCCCAGGGGCTGAAGTTCGGGGTGCACCTGATGCGCGGGATCCCGCGCCAGGCGGTGGCGGACAACGTGCCGATCCTCGGCACCTCGTGCCGCGCCAACCAGATCAACAACAGCACCACCGCGGCCTGGCTCAACCTGATGTGGGGCCTGAACATGTCCAACACGTGCGCGCAGGCGTACCTGGACTCGGTGTTCCAACTGTTGGCCAGCTGGGGTGTCGACTACGTCAAGGTCGACGACATCGCCGCGCCCACCTACCGGCAGGCCGAGGTCGAGGGCTACCGGACCGCGATCGAACGCAGCGGGCGGCCGATGGTGCTCAGCCTCTCCCCCGGCCCCACCCCACTGTCGGCGGGCACGCACGTCCAGGCGAACGCGCACATGTGGCGGACCGTCAACGACCTGTGGGACAACTGGTCGAGCCTCAACGCGCTCTTCGAGGTGCTGCGGGACTGGACGCCGTACCGGACCACGGGTGCCTGGCCGGACCCGGACATGATCCCGATCGGCAGGCTGTCCAAGTTCGGGCCGGTCGGCGCGCCGCGCTACTCGAACCTGACCGCCGACGAGCAACGCACCATGATGACACTGTGGTCGATCACCCGGTCGCCGCTGATGTGGGGCGGCAACCTCGTCGAGAACCGGCCCGCCGACCTGGCACTGATGACCAACGCGGCCGTGCTCGCCGTCGACCAGAACAGCACCAACAACCGACAGCTGACCGGCGGCAACCGTCCGGTGTGGACCGCCGACGTGCCGGGCGGCAACAACCGGTACGTGGCCCTGTTCAACAGGGAAAGCGCCGCGGCCGCGGTCTCGGTGAACCTGGCGGATCTCGGCATCGGCTCGGCGACCGTCACCGACCTGTGGTCCGGAGCCAACCTCGGCACGGTGAGCGGAACCTTCACCCGCACGATCCCCGCCCACGGCGCCGGCCTCTACCGCCTGAGTCCTCAGACCACGGTGCCGCCACCCGCCCGCTACACCCTCACCGCCCGGCACAGCGGCAAGCTGCTGGACGTCTTCAACGCGGCGACCACCGACGACGCCAACGCGGTGCAGTGGACCGCCAACGGCCAGACCAACCAACAATGGCAGTTCCGAGACGCCGGCGGCGGCTACTACAACGTGGTGAGCGTCAACAGCGGCAAGTGCCTGGACGTCAACGGCGCGTCCACCGCCGACGGCGCCCGCGTGGTCCAGTGGACCTGCAACTCGGGCACCAACCAACAGTGGCGCGTCCAGGACCTCGGCACCGGCTACCTGCAACTCATCGCACGACACAGCAACAAGTGCCTGGACGTACTGAACGCCGCGACCACCGACGGCGCCCAGGTGACACAGTGGACCTGCGGCACCGGCACGAACCAACAGTGGCAACGCCGCCAGCTGTAGGGCGTGGCTCAGCTCGGGGCCACCGCGCGGCCCGTCTGTGGGGAGATCATGCCTGCGCACAGGTTCTTGCTGGCCAGCACCTGGGCGATGCGCGGGATCGCGGCGCGGGTGTTGGCCGGCCATTCGTGCATGAGGATGATCTGGCCGTTGGACAGCCGGCCGACGGCCTGCACGATCGCGTCGACGCTGGCGTTGTTCCAGTCCCCGGAGTCGACGTCCCAGATGATCTGGGTCAGGCCGTACCTGGCCAGGACCGACCGTACCGTCGCGTTGGTCTCGCCGTAGGGCGGACGGAAGAGCCTCGGTGTGCCGCCGCCCGCTCCTGCGATGGCCTGTTGTGTCCTGGAGATCTCCGAGTCGATCTGTGCCGCGCTCAGTTGGGTCATGTGCGGGTGGGAGTAGCTGTGGTTGGCCACCCACATGCCGGCGCTCACCTGCGCCCGGACCTGGGCCGGCGCGGCGGCGGCGAACTGGCCCTCGTTGAACATCGTGGCACGTAGTCCGCTCTGGCGAAGCGCGTTGAGCAGGGCCGGGGTGTTGCCGTTGGACGGGCCGTCGTCGAAGGTGAGCCCGACGTACCCGTTGCAGGCGGCGGCGCTGGCCGGGGCCGCGTTGGTCGCGACGGTGGTCGCCGCGAGGGCGAGGGCCAGGCCCGTGACGAAGATGCGTTTCGGCATGCGTGTGCTGGTTCGCATTCCGGGGTCCTTTCTCGTGCCGACGACGCGGCTCGAGCAATGCCATGGGAATTGGCTGACAGCGGGGTTCGACCCGTGCGGATACCAGCAGTGTTGATCCAACTCCATGGAGATGTCAACGAGTTTCGGAGATGTTTCGGAAATGTCGGCCGAACGATAATTACGGAAACTTTCGAATTATCGCGCCATTACCAGGCTGGTGACCGGCAGGGCGGCGAAGACGATCGGGACGACGACCATTGCCACGACCGTGGACGGCGGATCGGCGGAGTTGTTCGCCACCACGGCCAGCGCGTGGAGGACGTAGGCCGCACAGAGCAGCACGTGCAACACGTTGCCGGCAACGAACATCCGGCGCCCGGCGCCCCTCGCCAGCCGCACCCCACCCGCGATCAACAGGACCGCCGCGGTCACCTGCGTGACGGCGACCGTCAACACGACAGGAAAGAACCAGTCCGCGATCGTCGGATCGAAGAGCACGGTGCCGACAAGCGCACAGCCGACAAGCGTGACAAAGCCCGTCACCATGCTCAGGAGCGCGGCGCGGGTAACCGCGGGCTGATCGGTCCGACCCCACAACGCGTCCAACTCGACTCCTCCGGTTCGCCCCTCACCATCCATATCGTCAATGCCGTCCCCATCGTGTCACCCACCCACCGCGACACGATCATCGGAGACACAGACGTTCACGCTCACATCACGTAGGTTCCCGTGCCGACGCACACCGTTCGAACGATTCAAGTCGACCCGGGAAAACTCGGCTACCTGGCGTTTTAGCCTTGAACGCGCCACGCGCGACATTGATCGCGACATTACGTTAGCGCTCACAAAATCATGGGACTCGACGGTTGACCGGACTGCGATCACGTGGCTACATTGTGTGAAACTTTAGCTCGGAGAGCGAAAGTTTCGGCCCAATCAGGCCGTGCCGAAATGCCGGTACGGCCTGTCCGTCAACGGTGACGATGGGACTCTCATGCGTGTAGCACGCTGGTGCGCGGCGCTCGCCGCGAGCATTCTGTTCCTGGGTGGCGGGATTGCCGCCGCCGAACCGCGGCCGCAGACGTCGGACGACGTCGGGGTGTCGGCGCTGCCGACGAGCTTCCGGTGGTCATCCAGCGGGGTGCTGATCAGCCCGAAGTCGGACTCGACGCACAACATCCTCGCGGTCAAGGACCCGACCGTGGTGCGACACAACAACAACTGGCACGTGTTCGCCTCGACCGCCAACTCGGCTGGCGGCTACAACATGGTGTACACGAGCTTCGGGGACTGGTCGCAGGCGGCGAACGCACCGCAGTACTACCTCGACCGCTCGGCGATCGGCGCCGGCTACCGGGCGGCGCCGCAGGTGTTCTACTTCGCCCCGCAGAACCGGTGGTACCTGGTCTACCAGACCGGCCTGCCCTCCTTCTCGACCACGACGGACATCAGCAACCCGCAGTCGTGGTCCGCGCCCCGAAACTTTCAGAGTTCGATGCCCGCGATCATCCAACAGAACATCGGCGGCGGCTACTGGGTGGACTTCTGGGTCGTCTGCGACAGCGTGAACTGCTACCTGTTCTCCTCCGACGACAACGGTCACCTCTACCGGGCGCAGACCACCGTGGCGAACTTCCCGAACGGGTTCACCAACACCGTGATGGTCATGTCGGACTCGAACAAGTACGCGCTGTGGGAGGCGTCCAACATCTACAAGGTGCAGGGCACCGCCAACCAGTACCTGCTGGTCATCGAGGCGATCGGCAGCAACGGCAAGCGCTACTTCCGGTCATGGACCGCGAACGGCATCACCGGCAACTGGACTCCCCTCGCCGCGACCGAGAGCAACCCGTTCGCGCGCTCGACCAACGTCACGTTCTCGGGCAACGCGTGGACACAGGACATCAGCCACGGCGAGATGATCCGCGCCGGGATCGACCAGACCATGGAGATCAACTCCTGTCGCATGCAGTACCTGTACCAGGGTTTGGCTCCCGGGTCCGGCGGTGACTACAACCGGCTGCCCTGGCGGCTCGGGCTGCTCACCCAGACCAACTCCAACTGCTGAAGGAGGCACCGCGATGCACAGAACACTTCGTGCGCTCACCGCCGTCATCCTCGGCGCGACCCTCGCACTCGCCGGCACGGCCGCCCCCGCGGTCGCCGAGTCCAACGGCGGGACCCGGGTCATGCCCCTCGGCGACTCCATCACGCACGGCACACAGGTCCCCGGCGGCTATCGGATCGGGCTGTGGCAGAGCTTCACCAACGGCCGGTTCCGGGTGGACTTCGTTGGCAACCAGTTCAACGGCCCCGCCAACCTGGGTGATCACGACCATCAGGGCCATCCCGGTTGGCGCATCGAACAGATCGACGCGAACGTCGTGAGCTGGGTCCGCGCGACGAACCCGCGTTCGGTACTGCTGCACATCGGCACCAACGACGTGATACAGAACTTCAACCTGGGCGGCGCCCCGGGCCGTCTGTCCACTTTGATCGATCACATCACGGCGACCGCCCCCAACGCGGACGTGTTCGTGGCGACGATCATCCCGCTCGCCAACGCCGGCTGGCAGAACGCGGCCCGCAACTTCAACGCCCAGATACCCGGCATCGTGCAGAGCAAGGTCAACCAGGGCAAGCGTGTCCACCTGGTGAACATGGCGAACGCGCTCACCACCGCCGACCTGATCGACGGCGTGCACCCGAACGCGGGCGGCTACAACAAGATGGCCGCGACCTGGTTCAACGCACTGCGCTCGGTGCCCGGCAGCATCGGCAACCCGACGAGGGCAGCGGCATGATCCGAAAGACCGTCCTGGGATGCGTGATCGCGGCCGTCCTGGCCCTGGTCGCGCCACCGTCGGCGTCGGCGGCGTCACTGGTGGCTGTGACGATCTTCGGCAACAATCCGAGCAACCTCCAGATGCACATCTACGTGCCGGACCGGGTGGTGAGCCCTCGGCCGATCCTGGTGGCCGTGCACTACTGCGGCGGCACGGGTCCGGGGTTCTTCAGTGGCACCGAGTTCAGGAGTCTGGCCGACCAGCACGGGTTCATGGTGATCTACCCGACCGTGACCCGCAGCAGCAAGTGCTTCGACGTCTACACGCAACAAGCCTTGCGCCGAAACGGTGGCAGCGACCCGGTCGGCATCAAGTCCATGGTGGACTGGGCGATCCAGAACCGGGGCGGCGACCGGAACCGGGTCTTCGTCACGGGTGCGTCGTCGGGCGCGATGATGACCAACGTCCTGCTCGGCGACTACCCGGACGTGTTCAAGGCGGGCGCCGCGTTCTCCGGCGTCCCGGCGACCTGCTTCGCGACCACGCCGCCGAACGAGTGGAACAGCAACTGTTCCAACGGGAGCATCATCAGGACCGCGCAGCAGTGGGGGGACGCCGCCCGCGCGATGTTCCCCGGCTACACCGGTTCGCGGCCCAGAATGCAGCTCTGGCACGGCACCAACGACTCCATCCTGCGCTACCCCAACTTCGGGGAGGCGATCAAGCAGTGGACCAACGTCGCCGGGCTGAGCCAGACCCCGTCGTTCACCGACAGCCCACAGGCCGGCTGGACCCGCACCCGCTACGGCGGCACGGGCACCATGGCCCAGGTCGAGGGCATCTCCATCCAGAACGGCGGGCATGACCTACCCAGGCCGGGCATGGCCGCCAGGGCCATCGCCTTCTTCGGCCTCAACACCTGACCCGTTCCGCGGCAATGCGGTGCGGTTCGGACCTCCGAACCGCACCGCGCCGTAACTGCCGGCGATGCGATGAAGGGAGGGCGGGTTCAACCGGTGGTTGCAACGGGGGATTGTCCGCAGAGTACTCGGTTGAGTGATTGGGCTGGGGTGAGCCAGCCCAGTGTTTGTCGGGGTCGTTGGTTGAGTTCGGCGGCGACGGCGGTGAGGTGTTCGGCGTTGTGGACGGACAGGTCGGTGCCTTTGGGGAAGTACTGGCGGAGCACCCGCACCACCCGACTCAACGGCTCAGCCATCACAAACTCCCAGCTCACAGAGGGTGTTGCAACGACCGCTGGAAACCGCCGAGCCTTCCTCACCGTGGGCGTGGCGAAGGACTCCTTCCTCGCCTGGCTGCCGCTGGAGCGCACCCTTCCACGGCATCAAGGCGAGGGGCCCGCTTCGCGGGGCGCCGAATTCAGGACTGCAGCAGCCTGAGGTCCACCTCGGACTCGGGCTTCGCCCGCGCAGCGGGCCGAGCGCGGGCCGAGCGCGGAGCGTCTGGTTGCCGGGTGGAGTGCGGTGGCGGCCGAAGCGGTGCGATGAAGGGAGCCTTCCTCAATGTGGGTGTGGTGAAGGACGGGCCTTCATCGCATGGCCGCCGGCTCGAACCGCCCGACCGGCGCAGTCGGCCTCCCGCCGTCCGAGAGACGGCGAACACGGTCGGGGACAAGCACTCAGCGGTCGGTCACGGCGCTGATCAGGGCGGTCAGCTCGGCGGCGACGTGGTCGAGGGCGTCGGTGGTTCGCTGGGCGCGGCACATGGCGACGGCGCCTTCGGCGGCGGCGACGACGAGAGAGGCGAGGTGGTCGGCCCTGGCCGGGTCGACGCCGTGCTGTCGCAGGGATTCGGCGAGTAGGGCGGACCAGGCGGTGAACGCCTCGGCGGCGACGGTCACGGCTGGGTCGTCGGAGGGTGCCTCCTCGATGGACACGGCGAGGACAGGGCAGCCGGCCTGAAAGTCGGAGCCGGTGATCACGTTGCGCCACAGGGCGAAGAAAGCCTGGAGTCCGTCGACCGGGCCAGCACGCAGTTTCGCGGCGAGGATGCCCGACACGGTGTCGGCCGCGTAGCGGACCGCCTCAGCGGCGAGTTCGTGCTTGCCGCCGGGAAAGTAGTGGTAGGTGGAACCCAGCGGGGTGCCGGAATGCTTGGCGACCTCGCGGATGCTGGTGGCGCCCCGCCCACGCCGGCGGATCATGTCGGCCGCCCCGGCGACCAGTTGCTGACGCGAGTCTGTCATGCACACCCCTTGGCTATAACACTCGTCATAGGATAGCGTGCCCCTGGTTATAACAGTCGTTATAGGGAGTCGCTATGCCCATGATCGAGTTGACGGTGCCCGCAGGCGCGCTGACGGACGCGGGACGGGCTGACGTGCAGCGTGAGCTGGCCACCCTGCTGCTGCGGTGGGAAGGCGCCCCGGACACGGAGTTCTTCCGGGCACAGGCATGGAGCTACCTGCACGAGGTGCCCTCGGGCGCGCAGGCCACCGCCGAGGACGACGCGCCGCGTTTCCGCGTGGATGTCACCGTGCCGCAGGGCGCGCTGTCGGACCGCCGCAAGGCCGGTCTGGTGCGGGAGGCGACGGCGGTGGTGCTGAAGGCCGCCGGGTTGCCCGAGGCCGACGCGCTTCGGGTGTGGGTGCTGATCCACGAGCAGGCCGACGGGACCTGGGGCGCGGGCGGGCAGATCGTCCGGTACGCCGACCTGGTCAAGCTGGCCAAAGATGCGTGAGCTGACCTACGTCGCCCGCCGGACCGTCGAGTGGCGTGAAGCGCCCGACCCCGTCCTGCGGTCCGACTGCGAAGCCGTCGTGGCGCCGGTCGCGGCCACGCCGTGCGACGTCGACTCGTCGATCCTGGCCGGGCACGGGCCGATCCCGCCGCCGTTCCCCATCGGACACGAGTGCGTCGCGCGGGTCGTCGACGTCGGGGACGCCGTCCGCGGGGTGACGCCGGGTGACCTGGTGGTCGTGCCGTGGGCGATCTCGTGCGGGGACTGCGCGCGATGCCGTGCCGGGCTGCCGACGCACTGCACGTCCGTGCCGCACATGGCGATGTTCGGCGCGCCGATCGGCGGCGAGTGGGGTGGGCTGTTCTCGGACCTGGTCCGGATCCCGTGGGCCGACGCGATGCTGGTGCCGCTGCCCGCCGGGCTGGACCCGGTCGCGATGGCCTCGGCCAGCGACAACTGGCCGCTGGCCTGGCGGCTGGTCGCCCCACACCTGAAGGCCAGGCCGTACGTCCGGGTGCTCGTCATCGCGCGGGGCAGCATCGGCCTGTACGTCTGCGACATCGCGAAGGCACTCGGCGCGGCGGACGTGCTGTACGTCGACCCGGACCCGACTCACCGCGCGCTCGCCGAGACCTACGGTGCCCGCACCGCCGAGGCCATCGAGCCGATCCACCACGGGTTCGACCTCGCGGTCGAGGCCACCGGCCGGGTGGACCAGCTCACTCTCGCGCTGCGATCCCTTGCCCCAGAAGGGTTCTGCGAAAGCGCGGGCAACCATTTCCGCCCGGGCGAGCTGCCCCTGCTGGAGATGTACCTGACCGGGGTCACCATGCGCATCGCCCGCGACAACGTGCGCGCCCACCTCCCCGATGCCCTGGCGCTGGCGGGATCCGGCCAAGTCGAGCCGGGACGGGTCGTGTCGGACGTGTTCGACTGGGCGCAACTGCCCGTGGCACTACCGGAACGGCACCTCAAGCCGGTCTTCGTGCGCGATGCGTGAGCTGCGGTTCGTGCGCAGTGGCCGGCTGGCCTGGTACGAGCGCCCGGCACCCGAGGTGCGGGAACCGGGGGACGCTCTGGTCCGCCCGTTCCTCGCGGGCCGCTGCGACGGCGACACCCTCCCCCTTCACCGCCCGGTGTCCCGCGCCCTGCAGGCCGGGATCGCCGTCGGCCTGGTCGACCCGGTCGTCGCGGCCATCTGTGGCAAGGTGCCCTTCCGCGGTCCTTTCGCCATCGGTCACGAATGTGTCGCCGAGATCGTCGCGTTGGGACCAGCGGTGACCAGCCTCCGCATCGGGCAACGTGTCGTCGTGCCATGGGCCGTCTCGTGCGGCACCTGCCCGCCCTGCTCGCGCGGGCTGACCGCCAAGTGCGCCACCACCACCGCGGCCGGCACGCTCACCGCCTACGGCTTCGGGTCGGCGTGTGGACCGTGGGGCGGCATGGTCAGCGATATCCTCCGCGTCCCGTTCGCCGAACACATGCTCGTGCCCGTCCCACCCGGCGTCCCCCCGGCCCGGGCAGCGGCGGCGAGCGACAACCTCGCCGACGCCTGGCGCGCCGTCGTACCCGGCCTCACGACCCGCCCCGGCGGGGGGTGCTCGTCCTCGGCGGCGGCGCCAAGAGCATCGGCCTGTACGCCGCGGGGCTCGCCGCCGCCCACGGCGCCACGACCGTCCACTACCTCGACGCCGACCCCGAAACCGCGGAGTCCCTCGGCGCGCACCCAACAAGCCAACCGCGTAGCGGTTACGACGTGGTCGTCGAGGCAACGTCCCGCCCAGCCGGCCTCCGGCGCGCCATCCGGTCCCTCGCGCCGGGCGGGGTGTGCACCGCGGTCGGCTACTACCTGTCCACCGGCACCCGCGTGCCCCTGATGCGCATGTATGCCACCGACGCGACCCTCCGCATCGGCGTCTCCCACAGTCGCGCCGTCCTCCCCGACCTCCTGGACTTCCTCGACCGCACCGGCTTTCCCGCCGAACGGGTCACCACCCGCACCGCCCCCTGGGAGGACGCCCCGACCGCCTGCCAGGCGAGGACCACCAAGCTCGTCCTGCACCGCGCACCCCTGAACGAGGCCACACCGTGATCTCCCTCCACCACACCCACCTCATGGCCACAGACATCGACGCCACGATCGCCTTCTGACGCGACGCGTTCGACGCCGAACTCCGCGACTACTTCACCGGAGGCATCGCATGACCGTGATCACCGTGAACACGACCGCGGGACGGCTCGACGTCATGGTCATCGACATCGCCGTCATGGACGGGGACTGGCGACAGGAGGTCAGGACGGCGGTCATCGAACGGGTCCTCGCCGCGATGGCCAAGGCCTGCGGCCTCACCACGCCGGCCACGACCTGGTGGGTCAAACTTCCGGGTCATCGATGAGGGAAGCTGGGGCGCGAACGGCGGAGTGCTGTCCGTGTTCTCTCTTCTCGACAGCGGCGTGTTCACCGAGGAAAAGGTCAAGGCAATCCGCGCGGCACAGCCCAGGGACGCTTGACGGCGAGACAGTCGGCTGGTTACCAGTTATAATCTGGGAGCGCTCCCATATAATATCTCCCGAGATTTTCCGAAATATTCCGAGGACTCCCTCAAAGGGGAAGGAGCCTCCCATGCGCCTCAAGGCAATCGTCGCCGTGGTGCTCGCTGCCCTCGTCTTCGTGCCCGGCCCCGTGGCCGTCGCCGCTCCCCCATCGCCCGCCCGGGCCGCGTGCACGACCTTGCCTTCGACGCTGCCCGCGCCGGGTGCCCTGCCGGCGGTCACCGAACTGCCCGACCCGTTCAAGTTCTGGGACGGCACAAGGATGACCAGCCCCGACGAATGGTCCTGCCGCCGCGCCCAGCTGAGTGAACTGGCGCAGTACTACGAATACGGGCACCTGCCGGCCGCGCCGACGAGCGTCACCGGGGTCCGCAACGGCAACACGCTGACGGTGACCGTCCAGGCCAACGGCAGGACGGCGTCGTTCAACGCGACGCTGCGGTTGCCCAGTGGCAACGGGCCCTTCCCCGCCATCATCATGCTGAACCCTTTGGCCGCCAGCGCGACCTCGCGCGGGTATGCCGAGGTCAGCATCGATCCCAACAGCATCGCGGCCGACAGCACGTCGAAGACCGGTGCGTTCTGGACGCTCCACAATGGCTCCAATGTGGACACCGGGGTGCTGATGGCGTGGGCGTGGGGTGTGCACCGCACTCTCGACGCGCTCAGAGCCGTGCCGCAGATCGACACGAGCAGGGTCGGGGTGTCCGGCTATTCCCGGTACGGCAAGGCGGCCGTCGTCGCCGGTGCTTTCGACCAGCGGATCGCGTTGACCGTGCCCGGCTCGTCCGGGACCGCCGGCATGGGCAACTACCGCTTCTTCTTCGCGCAGGGCGGCAACAACGAAACGCTCGACGACATCCTGGGCGCGGCGTACTGGTTCACACCACGGTTCTCGTCGTTCCGTGGGCAGGCGAACCGGCTGCCGTTCGACCAGAACTCGGTCGCCGCGCTCATCGCGCCGCGCCTCCTGCTGACCACGAGCGGCACCGAGGGCTCCGACATCCGGACGAATCCTCAGGGCACGAGCCTCACCTACCGCGGGGCGAAGATGGTCTACCAGTACCTCGGCGCCCCCGACCGGATCGGCGTCAACTACCGGCCAGGCGGCCACCAGCTTGACCTCAACGACTACAACGCGATCATGGACTTCGCCGACAAGTACCTGCGCGGGCTTCCCGTCAGCCGTACGTTCGACAACGTCCCCTACCCGAACAGCACGGCCGCGATCCCGTGGACGATCCCGTCCGGTGGCCCACAGGAACCGCCACCACCCCCGCCGGCCACCTCCTGCCGGGTCGCCTACGACACGACCACCTGGAACACCGGGTTCACCGCCAACATCGCGATCACCAACACCGGCACCAGCGCCGTCAACGGCTGGCGGCTGCAGTTCTCGCTACCCTCCGGCCAAGTGATCATCGGCGGCTGGGGCGCCACCTACTCCCCCGCCTCGGGCCCGGTGACGGCCACGAACGTCAGCTACACCGGCACGATCGCGCCCGGCGGCAAGGTCACGGTCGGCTTCCAGGCGACCCACACCGGCACCACCGCCGAGCCGTCTTCCTTCACCCTCAACAACAACCCCTGCGCGACGGCCTGATCAGATCAGGCACGCAGAACCGAGAGGAACTCCGCCCACGCCGTTGCCGGTAGTTCGACGAGTCCACTGTCAGGGCACTTGGAGTCGCGAACGGCGACCACACCAGACTGGAGGCCCACCTCGACGCACTGGCCACCGTTCGTGCTGCTGCGGCTGGACTTGCGGAACCGAACCATGGCCCAGTCGCCGGTCATGGCAGTCAACTCCTCATGTTTCCTCCGCGGCGTACTGCTCCGCCACGGTCTCCACCAAGTGTCGCGACTCCACCGGCCCGAGTGCCACCCCCTGCAGGCGGCCAACCAGTTCGGAGTAGCGGCGGACCATCTCGGGCGGCTTGTCCAGGTAGGCGGCGTCGGAGTACATCTCCACGTAGACAATGTCATTCGCCATCTCATGGCCGAATCGGAACAGTGTGAAGTCCGTGCACAGGTGCTCGTAGGACCGGCTGTCGAAAGGGATGACATGGAGCGTCACGTTTGGCAGCAAGGCGGCCTCGGCCAGGTGACGCAACTGCTCGGCCATCACCCCCGGCCCACCGATCCGGCGGCGTAGCGCGGACTCGCTCAACACGAACGCGAAGCGGGCCGCGTTCTCCCGCGTCAGCAACCGGCGGCGGTCGGCGCGGACCCGCAGTGTGTCGTCCACGATCCGGTCTGCCGGGTCGACACCCTGTGCGTCGAACATGGCCCGGATGTAGGCGTCGGTCTGCAGGATGCCGGTGATGATCTCCGAACGGACCTCCATGATCTCCGTGGCGTCCGCTTCCAGGTCGCGGAAGGCACGGAACCAGCGCGGTCCGAGGTAGAGCGTGGTCTCGCTGGCCGGCCTGCCCCGCTTGGGTTTGGCCGTGCGGTTCAGCTCCCGGCACCAGAGCTGGTCCTTCTCCGATGCCTTGTACAGCTTCAGAAGCTCGTCCAGGTCCGTCTTGTCGATGCCGATCTTCCCTGACTCGACGCGGCTGATCTTGTTGCCCGCCTTGCCGAGCCGCACGCCAGCCTCGTCCTGCGTCAGGCCCGCGAACTCACGCATCCGGAGCAACTCGGCACCGAGCAGGCGCCGCTGCATGCTGATCGACCTCGATGGGCTCGTCATGCCGCGAATCCTCTCACATCCGATCACGGTGGGTGACTCAGGATGCTTCACCCAAATTAGCGACTATACAAGTTGGATTTCCACAATAAGCTGCTGACCAGCTCAAACAGTTCGCGTTGCCAAATCACGAAGGACGCCACGGTAGCGAGCAAGTCCGCGACTGTCACGCAACGTATACGCAGACGGAAAGATTCTCCACGGAAGGAACACCATGACCCACCCGCGCGAAGCCCGGCACCGGCTGGACGAGTTCGCCGTCGACCACGGCACGCTGACCCCGGCCTGCGACGAGCCCGAGTTCGCCGCACTCCTCGAAACCATGGTCGCCGACGAGGCGCCCCGACTGTTCGCGGTGATCCAGGAGTACGGCGAGCGCGTCGACGCGGTGATCGCCGCGTGGGGGGTGGCCTTCGACGACCACGCCGAGATCGTGGCGCACCGACTGCGGATGAGTGTGCGCGAACCGGCGAACGCGCTGCGCATGTTCCACGTCGGCAACCACGTCCGAGCCCGCCTCGTGTGGTTCAACCCGGCCGGCGACCCCCGTCGATCCCGAGTGACGCCGATGGATTGTGTGAATCCAGTCGACACGA
This sequence comes from Actinophytocola sp., assembly GCF_036378875.1. GTDB lineage: Bacteria > Actinomycetota > Actinomycetes > Mycobacteriales > Pseudonocardiaceae > Actinophytocola. The sequence goes on along the minus strand of NZ_DASUVO010000002.1, from coordinate 10,694 downwards.
CCCCTTAGCCTGTAAGGCATGGATCTTGATCGTGTCTCCGCGGGCTGGTCATGACCGATACGTTCGCGACGAAGGCCACCTATGGACAGGTCTTCGCGGTCACACAGTTCCGTGCGGTGTTCGCGGGTCGGCTGCTTGGCGTCATGTCGGACACGCTGCGGTCCGTCGCGCTGGCGGTGCTGGTGTTCAGCGAGACCGACTCTCCGTTGTTGGCGGCGATGGCGTTCACGATCGGCTTCCTCCCCCAAGCCGCGGGCGGCCTGTTTCTTGCCGCGATGGCGGACCGGTTCTCGCCGAGGACCCTCATCACCACGGGCTACGCGCTCCAGTGCGCGGTCGGGCTGCTGCTCGCGTTCGGACACCTCCCGGTCGCGGTCAGCCTGGTCCTCGTCGCGGCCGTTGCCTGCCTGACACCGGTCACCACCGGGACCGCGGGCCGAGTCCTGGCGGAGGTCCTCACCGGCGACACCTACGTTCTGGGGCGTTCGCTGTCCTATCTGGTCGCGGTCGCGGCGCAGATGGTGGGGATGGCCGCTGGCGGGGTACTGGTCGCGTGGCTGGGCGTGGATCGGACGATGCTGGTCACCGCGGGGGCGCACCTGCTCGCGTTGGTGATCAGCCGCCTGTTCCTGTCGCGCACCACGGTGGTCCGCGCGGGCGGGTCGATCGTACGTAGGACCTTGCGAGGTAACGCCGCGCTCGTCGCCGCCCCCGGGGTCGCCAAGCTGATCATGGTCCAGTGCCTGCCCGCCGCGTACCTGGCCGCGGCGGGAAGCCTGCTCATCCCGTACTCCGCGCAGCGTGCTTTCAGTCCAACGGAGACCAGCATCCTGTTGGCAGCCACGTCGGTCGGCATGCTCATCGGCGACGTGGTGGTGGGGCGAGCGTTCGCGCCCGCCACCCGAGAACGACTCGTCCTGCCACTATTGCTGGTGATGGGCACTCCCCCGATCGCGCTCGTCCTGGACCTGCCGTATCCGGCGGTCGCCGCGGCGTACGTGATCACCGGCGTTGGCTCCGCCTACTTGCTCGGCCTGCAGCGACGCTTCCTGGAAGCGGTCCCGTCCGACCTCCAGGGACAGGGTTTCGCACTGCTCAACACCACCACCATGACCATTCAGGGGATCGGGCCCCTGATCTTCGGCGTGTTCGCGGAATTCCTCCCGGTCGGCGTCGCGATCGCCATGACCGGGGTGAGCAGCGTGATCACCACACTCCTTCTGCGCAACGCGATCCGCCAACGCACGTCCGGCTGAGAGCGGATGCGGGTCATCGCGGCCAGTCCCTCAGGCGTGTACGACCTCCGGCTGGGGTTCGTTGGTGTCGGCCAACTTCTTCTCCGGCAGGAAGAACGCCAGTATCAGGCCGGCGGCGAACACCGGTGCCAGGTAGGCGAACACGGGCACGAGCGCGTGTTGGTACGCGGCCACGATGACGTCCCGCAGCTCCTTCGGTAGAGAGTGGACCATCGCGGGGGTCAGTGAGTCGACGTCCCCGGCCGTCGCGGTGCCCTGCGGTGGCATGGTGTTCGAGAGCTGTGTCGTGAGGCGGTTGGTGAAGATCGCGCCGACGACCGCGGTGCCCAGGGTCGCACCGATCTCGCGGAAGAAGTTGTTGGCGGAGGTCGCGGTGCCCACGTTGGCGGTCGGGAAGTCGTTCTGTACGGCCAGTACCAGTGTCTGCATGAGCAGTCCGATGCCGGCGCCGAGCAGGAAGACGTACACGCACACCACCACGACGGACGTCTCGACGTCCAGTGTGGACATCAGCACGGCGGTGCCGGTGACGATCGCGGCGCCGAGGATCGGGAAGATCTTGTACCGGCCGGTCCTGCTGATCATCTGTCCGGAAGGGACAGCGGTCGCCATGATCCCGACCACCATCGGGATGAGCAGCAGCCCGGACTCGGTGGCCCCGTAGCCGTAGACCATCTGCAGGTAGGTCGGCAGGTAGCCGATCACCGCGAACATGCCGACGCCTACCACGATCAGCCCGATCAGTGTGGCGAGGTTGAAGATGCGGCTGCGGAACAGCCACAGTGGAATGACCGGTTCGGTGGCCCGGCGCTGCGAGGCGAAGAACAGCACCCAGGCGACCAGCCCGCCCACGATCAGGCCAAGGATGACCGGGTCGGACCACTCGTAGGTGGTGCCGCCCCAGGTCGCGGCGAGCACGGTGCAGGACACCGCGGCCGCCATCAGTGTGATCCCGAGGAAGTCGATGGAGACGGTGGCCTTCCGGCGCGGCAACCGGAGCGCGACCGTGCACACCGCCAGTGCGAACAGGCCGACCGGCAGGTTGATCCAGAACGCCCAGCGCCAGCCGATCGAGTCGGTGAACCAGCCACCGAGCAGCGGCCCCGCCACCGCCGACAGCCCGAACACCGCACCGATCGGCGCCATGTACTTGGCCCGCTGCCTCGGTGGCACGAGGTCGGCGATGATCGTCTGGGACAGGATCATCAGCCCGCCGCCGCCCAGGCCCTGGATACCCCGGCCGACGATCAGCATGGTCATGTTCTGCGCCATGCCCGCGACCGCGGATCCGACGAGGAACACCGAGATCGCTGACAGGAACAGGGTTTTTCGGCCGATGAGGTCGCCGACCCGGCCGTAGACGGGCATGGAGATCGTGGCGGCCAGGATGTAGGCGGTGGTCACCCACGCCATGTGGGACACACCGTGCAGCTCGCCGACGATCGTGGGCAGTGCCGTGGCCACGATCGTCTGGTCGAGGGACGCCAGCAGCATCACGGTCATCAGGCCGGCGAAGATCAGGCCGAACCGGCTGGGGAGTCTCTGCCCCGTGGTCTCGGTGGTGTCAGTCATGGGAGAACTCCGGGGTCAGTAGCGCGTGGAGGAGCTCCATGGATCGCTCGACGTGCGGGACCGGGGAGTCGTCCTCGGTCCGCGCCCACCGGTCCATACCCTGCCGGACAGCGGTCAACGCGACCGCGGCGATCAACGCGGGCACCTCGTCACGGGCCTGCCCACCGAGGCGGCGGGCCACCAGGTCCGCGACCTCCAGCTGGAACGCCTCGAACCGCGCCAGCATCGCCGCAAGCACCTGCGGGTGCTCACGGGACAGCTCGAACACGGCGAGCAGTTCCTCCCGATGCGGCGGGGCTTCCGCAAGATGACGCACGAGCAACCGAGCCAGGTCGGCGAGCACCACGTTCGGCGGCGCCGCCGCGGCCGCCGCGAACTCCGCGACGAGCTCGTCCGGCAGGTCAGGCGGCCCCTGCGCGACGGCCGCGTCCTTGGTCGGGAAGTAGTTGAAGAACGTACGCGGCGACACCCCGGCAGCCGCACTGATCATCTCCACGGTGACCTTGTCGAACCCGTGTTCCCGCGCGAGACGCAAGGCGGCGAGATGGATCTCCCGCTTCGTCTCCCGGCGTCGCCTGCCGCGCAGACTCTCCCCACTCGGCGCACTCACATCGCAAGTTTGCACGATCTGCAAGTTTTACAGATGATGCATGTAGTGCAGATCACGCAAGGTTGCTTGGGTCGGATGTGTGCCTCGGAGACGCGACAAGTCGCGCGGGGTTCGGTCGTGGGGGCCGGTCAGTTGGTTGGATCGAGCAGTTGGGCCAGCAGCCGGCCGAGGTCGTCGCCGTCGAGGTCTAGGTGAGTAGGACACCCGAAGAGCCATGGTCGTTGAACGAGGTCGGGTGAGATCGTGTGCCGTGGTGGCTGGTTTGCACGCCGGGGCGGAGCTTGCTCCAGCTGAGCGACTACTTCCTTCGCGGGGCCTCCGATCGCAGGCGCCGGTCAGCTGATCGGGTCGAGCCAGATCGGCCAGCAGGCAGCCGCAGAGGTCGTCGCAGTCGAGGTTGGGATGAGTAGGACGCCGGAAGGGCCATGTCGTCGAACGAAGTCGGACGAGATAGTGCAACGAGGCGGCGAGTTCGCTCGCCACGTGCCGGACTTGCTCCAGCCGAGCGACTACTTCCTTCGCGGGGCACCCGGTCGCAGGCACCGGTCAGCTGATCGGGTCGAGCCAATGGGCCAGCAGGCGGCCACGGAGAGGTCGCCGCCGTCGAGGTTCGAGTGAGTAGGACGTTCGAAGGGTCGTGGTCGTCGAACGAAGTCGGGTGAGATCGTGCACTGTGGCAGCGAGTTCGCTCGCCACGCGCAGGACTTGCTCCAGCCGAACGATTACTTCCTTCGCGGGACGCCCGGCCGCGAGCCGCAGGCCAACTGGTCCGGTCGATTAGTTCGGCCAGCAGCCGGCCACGGAGGTCCTCGTCGTCGAGGTTGGGGCGAACAGACGTCCCGAAGTCCCACGGGCTTCGAACGAAGTCGGGTGAGATCGTGTGCCGTGGTGGCGGGTTTGTTCGCCGCGGGCGGAGCTTGCTCCAGTTCAGTTCTCGTCGGCGCGGGTCACAAGCGAGGTCCTGGTGCGCAGGATTCGCCAGCAGCAGTAGACGCAGACGGCTATCGCGGGCGTGCCCAGCAGCGTGGCGGCGATGCCGAGGGCGACGACCTGCCCGGCCAGGTACAGCGGCGCCATCACCGACGGCGCGATGATGAACTTCGCCAGGAACACCGCGGTGCACGCCTGGTACCGCCGCCGTCGTACCCGGTCGCGCCGCCAGCTGACGCCCTCACCGCGCGCTGCCCCGATCAGCAGCCCGATCAACGGCCACCGCACCAGCATGGACACCAGTAACACTGTCGCGGCGCCCAGGTTGCGCACGATGTCCGGCAGGTAGAAGTTGATTCCCTCCCCGGTACTCCCGGCCAGCAACGCGGACAAACCCACCATGAACAGCGCGCCGGTCGCCTGCCAGTACTTCCGGGCGGTGAAGATCCGCACCACCGCGAACACCGCCACCCCACACACCGCCACGAGCGCGGAGACCAAGACCTCACCGGTGATCAGATAGGCGATCAGGAAAAGGACCCGGGACACGAAGAGCTCGGCGACCGTGCGCCAACCGCCCACGGCGGCGAACAACGACCGCGACCCGTCCGTCAGTGCTTTCATACAGCCGACCCCCATCACCCGAAGCGGTGGTATACCCATTGCCCTACCAGACCGGTCAGGAATCGAGAAGCGCGCATTCGGCGGCCGCAATAGCGTGACGCGGACGGCTCCAACCACCGAGAATGCCTGGAGGCGACCGTGTCACTGCAAGTGAACGCCATCATGCTCGGCGTCAAGGACGTGAACCGCGCCAAGAAGTTCTATGTCGACGGTCTGGGTTGCGCGACCGACCAGGACTTTCCCGGATTCGTCCGGTGCAGCCTTGGTGAAGGATCCTCGATGCTGGCGCTCTACGAATGGGAGGCGGCGGCACAGGACGCCGGCGTCTCGCCGGAGGGATCCGGGTTCCGCGGCGTGTCGTTCCACTACATCACCGACTCCCGGGAGGCGGTGGACGAGGTCATGCGGAAGGCGGAGGCCGCCGGCGGCGCCGTGGTCAGGGCGGCGGCCGGGGCTCAGTGGGGCGGGTACTTCGGCTACTTCAGCGACCCGGACGGCTACCTGTGGAAGGTCGCCACCAACGCCTGAACCGGTCAGGAATGAGCCAGCGCGGCCTCGATGGTGGTGTCCACGAAGGCGAGGGTGTCACGGCGGCGGGCCAGCGGGCTGCGGTAACCGCGGCGGCCCTCGGCACCACCGGTACGCAGGCTCAGGCTCTCGTCGATGATGCGCTGCCAGCGCGGATCGAACACTTTCTGTGCGTACCGGCCGGCACCGCACTTGGAGGTCAGCGTTCCGGTGGCGAGCAGATGGTGCAGCCGGCTCACGCCAAGCACCGCCCACACCGGGAACCACGCGGTGAGCCCGATGGCGAGCGGCAGTGGGCGCGCCTGCTTGTTTCGCTGCCACCACGGCCGCCAGTAGTCGCGGAGGTTGTCGGCGGTGAACGCGCGCAAGGCGTCCTGGTCAGCCCACACGTCCAGCTCTGTCGGCTGTGGGCCGCGCACCGCGACGCCGTGCCAGGCCAGCTCGCAGTACGTCACCGGGTTGAGGCCGGCCCGTCCGGCGGGCGTGAACCGGCTCTCCTGCGCACAGGGCACGTTCGGGCACCCGTCGGGCCCTGCCGCGAGGTCGGCCCAGGTGAACACCGCACCGTCGAAGTTCGGCTTAGGGAAGCCGGCCACGGTGCGCGCGTGCGCCTCGGCCACCGCCGCCAGCTCCCCGGAGTCCTGCTCGAGGCGGCGGTCGGTCACCGCGACGAAGTCGATGTCGCTGGCGGTGCTGAGCCGCCCTCGACCGGCGCCGCGGGGATGAAAGTCGTCCAGTGCGACCGAGCCGACCAGGTAGAAACCGGTGACCAGGCCGGGCGCCACCTCGTCCACGGCCGCCAGGAACGCCGCCACGCTCTGACGGACCTCGACCGGAAGATCATCGCTTGGCATGCCGGCCAACCTACCGTGGCCGTGCCGTGGCATCATCGAACCGTGAGCGGGACCGAGAAGGACGTCGAGACGATCACGGCGTTGGAACGGCAACGCTTCGACGCGGTCGTCGCCGGCGACTTCGACGCGTTCGCCGCGGTGGCGCACCCGGAGTTGATGTACACGCACTCGAACGGCGTGACCGACACGCTCGAGTCATACATGCGAAAGTGCCGCGACGGTTTCTACGTCTACCACCAGATCGACCACCCCATCACGAAAATCGTGATCACGGGCGATGTCGCGCTCGTGCTCGGTGAGATGAACGCCGACCTGACCTCGGGCGGCACCCGCAAGCAGTTGAAGAACGCGTCGCTGGCGGTCTGGGTTCGCGCCGGTGACAGCTGGCAGCTCATCGCCTACCAGCCAACGCCGCGACCCTGACAGTCCACAGTGGAGCATCTGCTCTCCCGCCAGGATTCGAACCTGGACTTCCCGGTTAACAGCCGGGCGTGCTGCCTGTTGCACCACAGGAGAAGAACGCCCGGGACACGCCTGGGCGCGGTGGGTCGCCGGGGACTCGAACCCCGAACCGGTCGATTAACAAGGAGAAGGAAGCACGTCCATGACCGCACGTGCGGAGAGCGGACGCACTACTCTGCCGACTGCTCTACCAGTTGAGCTAACGACCCACGGTACCCCCGGCCGGAGTCGAACCGGCGACCTTCGGCTTCGGAAGCCGCGGCTCTGTCCGCTGAGCTACGGGGGTGTGGTGGAGGGTGGAGTCGAACCACCTGTGTCTTGCGACGCCCGGGTTACAGCCGGGCTGGGCTCCGCAGCCCGCTCCACCGTTCTGCTCCACTGTGGAGTTGTCAATGAGCACCGAAAGCACGGCGAACAAAGAAAAAGCCGCCCTGGTCGGGTTTCCCGACGGGCGGCTCCCTGGCGTGACGTCATCAAGTCACGGTGGGGAGCCCCCTACGCCGCGCGGCCTGGTTCGATCGATTGGCGCGACGGTACGACCAGCACGCGGCATTCTTGCGATACCACTTTCGGCCAGTCATCGCTTCTCCTCTGATCGATCCGACGGGAGCAATCATGGCCAGCGTCTCGGGACACCGTCAACGCAATTAACGTAGTACGGGATCACCTCTGGTGGTACCGGCACTGCCAGTACAGTCTCGTCCTGTATCCGGCGTGCGCCGGGGAGGAGACTCGGGCCCGGCACCGTGTCCACTGTCATGTCCAACTGCCGGGATCAGCCGCTGAAGGAGAACCCATGTCGACCGCGAGCCTGCAGGATCGACTCGACGTCATCGAGGTCGTGAACAGATTCGGGTGGCACACCGACCAGCACGAGTGGGACGAGCTGAGCGAGGTGCTGGCCGAGGACATCTACTGCGACTACTCCGCCGTGTTCGGCGTCGAGCAGAGCACCGTGGCCCGCGCGGACGTGCTGTCACAGTGGGAGAAGCTGTTCTCCCACGTGCGCACCCAGCACATCATCACCAACCACATCGTGGACGTCGACGACGACACGGCAACCTGCCGCGCGCACTTCCATGCCAACCACGTCGCCGAGGCCCGTCACGGCGACTCGCAGTTCCTGCTCGCCGGGTCCTACCAGTTCGGCCTGGCCAGGACGGATGGCCGCTGGCGCGTCGCCTCGGTCGTGGTTTCGCCGATCTGGTCCCGTGGAAACCTGACGATCCTCACCGGATAGTTCCCCGAAAATTCTCCGCGGCGTATTCAGGCAAGTCCGCATTGATCGTAATTCCCGGTAACCAGGACAATCTGGACTGGAAATTCGATCCGACTGACTGATTTCGCGTGGAGGATGTTGATGGCCCGCGCCACCAAGATTCGCGAGGAACCGACTCGGGGCCGGCAGCGGGGGCAACTCGCTCTCCTGGTGCTGTGCGGAGCGATGTTCCTCGACTCGCTCGACGTGTCGCTGATCGGCGTCGCCTTGCCGAGCATCGAACAGGACCTGGCGCTGACGCCGGCGACACTGCAGTGGCTGATCTCCGGCTACACCGTCGCCTACGGCGGGTTCCTGTTGCTCGGCGGGCGCACGGCCGACCTGTTCGGGAGACGCCGGGTGTTCCTGGCGGCCATGGTTCTCTTCGCGGTCGCCAGCCTGGTCGGCGGCCTGGTGACCGACGGCACGCTGATCATGGTCACCCGGGTGCTGAAGGGCATCGCGGCGGCGTTCACCGCACCCGCGGCGCTGTCGATCATCACCACGACCTTCCACGAAGGGCCGGAGCGCAACCGCGCGCTCGGCGTGTACGCGGCCACCGCCGCCAGCGGGTACAGCCTCGGTCTCGTGCTGTCCGGGTTCCTCACCCAGATCCACTGGCGGCTCGTGTTCTTGCTGCCCGCGGTGATCGCGGCGCTGGTGATCGTGCTGGCCGTCCGGGTGCTGCGTGGCGACGAGCTCGCCCGGTCGCGCAACCGCGGCTACGACCCTCTCGGGGCGATCAGCGTGACCGCCGGCCTGCTGCTCCTGGTGTACGGGCTGACCGAGGCGCCGGAGTCCGGCTGGGGCAGCGTCTCGACCCTCGGTGTGCTCGCGGCGGCGGCAGCGCTGCTGGTGGCCTTCGTGGTCATCGAGAGCCGGCACCCGGACCCCGGCGTGCCGTTGCGCATCTTCGCCTCCCGCACGTTGAGCACCGCCAACGTGCTCGGCGTGATCTTCCTGGCGGCGAGCATCGGCTGGCAGTTCATCGCGACGCTCTACCTGCAGCGCACCCTCGAGTACAGTCCACTGCAGACCGCGCTCGCGTTCCTGCCGCTGGGCATCATGGTGTTCCTGGTGGCCGAGTTCGCCACCGGCAGGCTGATGTCCTGGATCGGCATCCGGACCGTGGCCAGCGTCGGGTTCCTGTTCCAGGCCGTGGGCATCGGGTTGTTCGTCCTGGGCGGGATCTTCACCGACTACTTCTCGTTGCTGCTGCCGGCGGTGGTACTGCACGGCATCGGCAACGGGCTGGTCTTCCCCGCGGTGAACATCGCCGGTCTGAGCGGGGTGGCCGACGAGGAGCAGGGCCTGGCCTCCGGGCTGATCACCGCCTCCACCCAGATCGGTGCCGGTATCGGCGTCGCCGTCGTCACGGGCGTCAGCACCGGCGGCACCCGGCTGGTCGGTTACCAGTACGCCTTCGCCGTCGCGGCCGGGATCTCGGTGCTCGGCGCCATCGTGGCGGCACTCGGGCTCGGCCGGGTTCGCCGGCCGGACAACGCAGAGAGGAGCAAGCAGGTATGAGCGACACGACCCGGAGCGTCGCGCAGGGGTGGTTCACCTCGCTCACGAGCGGCGACATCGACACCGCGCTGACCTACCTGTCCCCCGACGTCGAGTTCATCAACTACACCCCGGTGCCCGGCTACAACGACGACATGAAGTGGATCGGCACCTTCCACGGCCGTGACGCCGCGCTGGCCGGTTTCAAGATCTTCGTCGAGACCTGCGAGGTGCGCCAGGAGGAGGTCGTGCACCTGGCCGTGGACGGCGACGAGGCGTTCGGCGTCATCCACGAGATCTCCGTGGTCCGGGAGACCGGGCAGGAGTTCGAGATCGAGTTCATCCAGCGCCTGACGATCCGCGACGGGCTGATCGTCCGTTGGAAGTCCTACACCGACCCGTCGCCGATCATTCGCGCGATCCGCGGCGAGAACGGAGCACCATGAAGTTGCGTTTCCTACTGATTCCTGCCGTACTGGCCGCGGTGACCGCGTGTTCCAGTGAGAGCGGCGGATCCGACACGGGCGGGTCGGAAGAAACCTCGACCAGCGCCACCGCACTGGCCGAAGTGGACACCGCTGGCCGGTCCTATGTGGACGCGGTGAACGCCGGGGACCTCGACAAGGTCGTTGGCTCGTTCACCGAGGACGCGGTCGTGGTCGACGTGGGCCGGGAGATCAAGGGCGCTGACCAGATCAGGCGGTGGGCCGACAACGAGGTGATCGGTGGCCGCCTCGACGTGCTCAGCGTCAGCCCGATGGAGAACGGGCAGGACCTGCTGGTCAACTTCGCGCCGACCGGCGACGGCGGGTTCGAGGCCCGTTACCGGTTCACCTACGAGGACGGACTCATCGTCAAGGCGGACCTGCAGTACGCCTGACTTTCGTCCGTACGCGGGCCTGGCCCGGGGCATCAGCCCCGGGCCGAGCCTTGTTTTTGACTACTCTCCGCATTCGGCGTGCTACCGATGTGCACCACAGCCGTGCATCGACACGCACCTGTCCACACCGAATCTAGGTGGCAGACACACCACCACTTCGGAAGGACACCGGACATGCGTAAGGGCACCCTCTCGCTGACCACGACCACACTGA
>NZ_DASUVO010000001.1:0-11882 GCF_036378875.1 Actinophytocola sp. | reverse complement strand
GCGCGGGGGTGGAGGAAGAAGGGCATGAACTCGTCGCGGGGGGAGAGTTCGATGTGGTGGTAGCCGATGTCGGCGACCGTGCGGACCATCTCGGTCATCGGCAGGTGACGGAGCATGTACGGATCAAGCGCGATCTTCATGGCGCACCTCCTCGTGCCCGGACCGCCGCCAGCGGACTAGCACGATCTAGTCTCTCGTGACAGACAGGCACTATCCGAGGGGCGGCCAGCTCGTGTCAAGTGCTTGACATCACCGATGACGCGAGTGATAGTACCTCCAGTCTAGAACGTGCTAGTAGTACGAGACAGGACATCTCGGCCGGCATCAGCCGATGGACGGGATTCCCCTCTTTCCCAGTTGGTAAATCGGATGCACGAAGAGGTGCACATACGGTGAAGAAGAATCGCGCGCTGACCGTCCTCGCACTCGCGGTCGCGGGGTTACTCGCGGTGGCAGGCTGCAGTAGCAGCGGTGGAAAGCAGGCCCAGGAGGGCAACGCCGTGGTCGCCGCCGGGAAGGCGGACACGCCCCGGCTGAAGATCGCCATGATCCACCACGCGCCCCCCGGCGACACGTTCTGGGACATCATCCGCAAGGGTGCCGAGGCCGCGGCGGCGAAGGACAACGTCGAGCTGATCTTCGCCGGCAACGTCCAGGCGCCCGAGCAGGCGAACCTGATCCAGAACGCGATCGACCAGAAGGTCGACGGGCTCGCGGTGACCATGCCGAACCCCGACGCGCTGGGCCCGGTCGTGAAGAAGGCCGAGGCCGCCGGCATCCCGGTGGTGGGGTTCAACGCCGGTGTGGACCAGTGGAAGCAGCTCGGTCTGCTGTCCTACTTCGGGCAGGACGAGAAGGTCGCGGGCCAGGCGTTCGGCAACAAGCTCAACGAGGCCGGCGCGAAGCACGCCGCCTGCGTCATCCAGGAGCAGGGCCAGGTCCAGCTGGAGGCCCGGTGCGCCGGGGTGAAGGAGACCTTCAAGGGCACCACCGAGGTCCTCTACGTCAACGGTCAGGACATGCCGTCGGTGCAGTCGACCATCCAGGCCAAGCTCCAGCAGGACACGAGCATCGACTACGTGGTGACCCTCGGCGCGCCGATCGCACTCGCCGCGGTGAAGTCGGTGTCGGGTGCCGGGAGCGCGGCGAAGGTCGCGACGTTCGACACGAACAAGGAGCTGGTGACCGCCATCAAGGACGGCGCCATCCAGTTCGCGGTCGACCAGCAGCCGTTCCTGCAGGGCTACCTCGCCATCGACACGCTGTGGCTGTACAAGACCAACGGCAACTTCCCCGGCGGCTCGCAGGCGCCCGTCCTGACCGGCCCCGCGTTCATCACCAAGGACAACGTCGACGCGGTGGCCGAGTTCGCCGCGAAGGGTACACGGTGATGACCGGCCGAGTGCTTCCCAACCGCACCTCAGGGGAACGTGACGCAAATCAGCCACAAGTACGTGACCAGACAGAGTCATCCGTCTCCAACGTGACCAACACATTGAATTCCGGGGAGGCGGGACGGTTCCTCGCCAGGCCCGAGGTCGGCTCGCTGGTCGGCGCCGTCGCGGTGTTCGTGATGTTCTTCGCGGTCGCCGAGCCGTTCCGCAACGCGGCCTCACTGTCCACTGTGCTCTACGCCAGCTCGACCATCGGGATCATGACGGTCGCGGTGTCGTTACTGATGATCGGCGGCGAGTTCGACCTCTCCGCCGGCGTGGCGGTGACGACCTCGGCATTGACCGCCGGCATGTTCAGTTTCCAGTTCACGACGAACGTGTGGGTTGGCGTGCTCGTGGCGTTGGCCGTCTCGCTCACGGTCGGGTTCGTCAACGGCTACGTGCTGGTCCGCACCAAGCTGCCGAGCTTCCTCGTCACCCTCGCGACGTTCCTGATGTTGCAGGGGCTCAACCTCGCCATCACCAAGCTCGTCACCGGCGGGGTGGCGTCGAACTCCATCGCGGACATGGACGGGTTCGACTCCGCGCGGGCGGTCTTCGCGTCCGAGATACCCGTCGGCGACGTCTCGGTGAAGGTCACCGTGTTCTGGTGGCTGCTGTTCGTCGCGATCGCCACCTGGGTGCTGCTGCGCACGAGGGTCGGCAACTGGATCTTCGCGGTCGGCGGCCAGGCCGACAGCGCGCGTGCGGTCGGGGTGCCGGTCAACCGCACCAAGATCGGTCTGTTCATGACCGTCGGGTTCACGGCCTGGTTCCTCGGCATGCACAACCTGCTGGCGTTCGACACCGTCCAGTCCGGACAGGGCGTGACCAACGAGCTGATCTACATCGCCGCCGCGGTGGTCGGTGGCTGCCTGCTCACCGGCGGCTACGGCTCGGCGATCGGCGGGGCGATCGGCGCGTTCATCTTCGGCATGACCACCCAGGGCATCGTCTACGCCAACTGGGACCCGGACTGGCTGAAGTTCTTCATCGGCGCCACGTTGCTCGCCGCGACGCTGCTCAACATGTGGGTCCGCAACCGGGCCGCGAGGAGGTGAGTCACATGTCGTACATCGTGGAGTTCGTCGACGTCGGGAAGTACTACGGCAACATCCGTGCGCTCAGCGGGGTCAGTCTCGGGGTCAAAGCCAAAGCGGTGACGTGCATCCTGGGTGACAACGGCGCCGGCAAGTCCACTTTGATCAAGATCATCTCCGGGTTGCACTCGCACGACGAGGGTTCCTACCTCGTCGACGGGGAGGAGGCACGGTTCTCCTCGCCGAGGGACGCGCTCGACCGAGGTATCGCGACCGTGTACCAGGACCTCGCGGTCGTGTCGCTGATGCCTGTGTGGCGCAACTTCTTCCTCGGGTCCGAGCAGACGGTCGGCCGCGGACCGTTGCGGCGCCTGGACGTGGAGCGGATGCGGTCGACCGCCGACGCGGAGCTGCGGCAGATGGGCATCGACCTGCCCGACATCGACCAGCCGATCGGCACCCTGTCCGGTGGGCAGCGCCAGTGCGTGGCGATCGCCCGCGCGATCTACTTCGGCGCGCGGGTGCTGATCCTCGACGAGCCGACCGCCGCGCTGGGCGTCAAGCAGTCCGGGGTGGTGCTGAAGTACGTCGCCGCCGCGCGGGACGCCGGCCTCGGGGTCATCTTCATCACCCACAACCCGCATCACGCGTTCATGGTCGGCGACCACTTCGTCGTGCTGCGGCAAGGTCAGGTGGAGCTCGACACGGCCCGCGCCGACCTGAGCCTCGACGACCTGACCCACCACATGGCGGGTGGTGCCGAGCTGGAGGCGCTGCGGCACGAGCTGGATCGACTGGACACACCGGACATGGGTGCCCTGCACGAGACGACCACACGATGAGACCACTCGCCATCCACCACGTCACGCTCGCCGTGGCCGACGTCGAGCAGGCCGTCGACTTCTACACCCGCGTCGTCGGCCTGCGGCTGCGCACCGATCGTCCCGCCACGGCCGCGGCCGGCGCCTGGTTGGACGTCGGTGGCCAGCAGGTGCACCTCGTCCACGCCGACCCGCCCCCGGACCGCGGCCAGCACATGGCGCTCCTCGTCCCCGACCTGGACGCCGCCGTGCACGCACTCCGTGCCGCCGGGGCCGTGGTGACCGTGCCGCTGGACGCGGCCCGCCGGGCGTTCCTCACCGATCCGTCGGGTAACGCGATAGAGCTGATCGCTCCGCACGAAGAACCGATCGCAGCCCAGGAAGGTGAAGCATGACAAGGAAGTCCGTCGGCGTCGCGGTCATCGGCGCCGGGATGGCCGGCCGCGCGCACGCCGCGGGGTACCGCTCAGCGGGCACCGTGTTCGACGCCGACGGCCCCGAGGCCCGCCTGGTGTCCGTTGTGGACACCAACGAGGCACTCGCTCAGGACGCGCGGCAGCGGTACGGCTTCGCCCGTGCCGAAAGCGACTGGCGGGCCATCGTCGCGGCCGACGACGTCGACGCGGTCAGCGTGGTGGTGGCCAACCATCTGCACCGGGAGATCATCGAAGCGCTGCTCGCGGCGGGCAAGCACGTGCTGTGCGAGAAGCCGCTCGCGCCCTCGCTCGCCGACGCGCGGGCCATGGCCGCCGCGGCCGACGACGCCACCACGGTCGCCGCGGTCGGCTACACGTACCGCCGTTCACCCGCGATGAGCGCGATCCGCGACCACGTCCACAACGGACACCTCGGCCGGCCGATCCACTTCAACGGGCACGCCTGGTACGACTACGCGCTCGACCCGCTCACCCCCATGTCGTGGCGGTACAAGGGTGGACCCGGCACCGGCGCGCTCGCCGACGTTGGCAGCCACATGGTCGACACCGCCGAGTACGTGTGCGGTCCGGTGGTCGAGGTGAGCGGTGCCGTGCTCACCACCGTCATCGACGAGCGTCCGGTGCCGGCCGGTGTGACGCTCGGGCACGAGCGGGGCGAGCTGACCGGTGAGGTCGAACCGGTGGAGAACGAGGACCTCGCCACGTTCACGGCCCGCTTCGAAAACGGCGCCGTCGGCACGTTCTCGGTGTCCAGGGTCGCGCACGGGCTGCCCAACGGGCTGGCGTTCGAAGTGTTCGGGTCCGCAGGTTCGGCCGCGTTCGACCTGCAGCGTGCCGGCGAGTTCCAGGTGACCGACAGCAGTCCCCGGGGCGAGGTCAACGGACAGCGGCGTGTGTACGTCGGGCCAGCGCACCCGTACCTGCGGCGTGGCGTGCCGATGGACGCCCCGGGCGTCGGCTACGGCACGGGTGACCTGTTCGTGTACCAGGCCCGGGCGTTCCTCGACCAGATCGTCGGTCTCGACCACCTGCCGCCGTGCCCGTCGTTCCACGACGCGGTCCGGGGTCTCGAGGTGCTCGACGCGGTCGTCGAGTCGGCGCGGGGCGGGGGAGTGGCCGTGAAGATCGCGTAGGTGACCAGGGCGGATACTATTCGACGAGGCAACAGGGAGGTCAACCGTGGACGATCGGGACGCGCGGCGGCCGACGATGGCAGACGTCGCCGAGCGGGTCGGCGTCTCCCGGGCCCTGGTCTCGCTCGTGTTCCGCGGCAAGGAGGGCGCGAGCCAGCAGACCCGCGAGCGGGTGTTCGAAGCCGCCCGCGAGCTCGGCTACCGCCCGGACACCGCCGCGCAGCTGCTGAGGAGCCGCCGCAGCCGGCACCTGGGCGCGCTGTACGTCCCGACCGAGCCGTTCCACGCCGACGTCATCGACGCGCTCTACCCGGTTGCCGAGAAGAGCGGCTACGACGTGGTGCTGGGCGCGTTGACCCAGACCCGTGACGTCACCAAGGCGACCGAGGAACTGCTCGGGTTCCGGTGCGAGGCCGTGCTGCTGATCGGTGTGGAGACGACACACGCGCAGCTCACCTCCCTCGCCTCCCAGGCACCGCTGGTGGTCGTCGGCCCGCACCAGCACGGTCCGCGGTTCGACACGGTCCGCTCGGACGACGTCAGGGGCGCGCGGCAGGCGGTGGATCACCTCGTCGGCCTCGGGCACCGGCGGATCGTCCACATCGACGGCGGCCACGGCCCCGCCGCCGCCGACCGCCGCCGCGGCTACCGCAACGCCATGCGCAAGCACGGTCTCGCGGAGCACGTCCACATGATTCCCGGCGACTACACCGAGGAGTGCGGCGCGCTGGCCGCGCAGGAGCTGTTCCGCATGGATCCGTTGCCCACCGCGGTGTTCGCGGCCAACGACCGGTGCGCGGTCGGACTGCTGCACGCGCTGCGGCGCATGGGGGTGACGGTGCCGGGCGACATCTCGATCGTCGGCTTCGACGGCAGCCGCGCCGCCCAGCTGCCGCACATCGACCTCACCACCGTGCGCCAGGACATCCCGGGCACCGCCGAAGCCGCGATCGACACCGCTCTCGAACGACTGGACGAGGAACGCACCGAGGCCAAGCAGGTCGTCCTCAGGACCCAGCTGATCGTCCGCAGCACCACCGCCCCACCGGCGTCCTGACCCCACGGTTCGAGGCTGTGTCCCGAGGGGCACCCTCGGGACGTTCAGCCCGGATCCACCGATGGTCTTGGTGGCTCGGGGTGCGGGCCGATGGACTCGCTGCGCGGGTTTCGGGCGCTTCGTGCCCCGAAACCGCCTGAGGTCACGGGGCGGTGGCGACGTCG
Source organism: Actinophytocola sp. (assembly GCF_036378875.1). Lineage (GTDB taxonomy): Bacteria > Actinomycetota > Actinomycetes > Mycobacteriales > Pseudonocardiaceae > Actinophytocola. The sequence continues at coordinate 5,797 of NZ_DASUVO010000001.1, read as the reverse complement.
CCCGGCAGCGATGCGAGGAAGGCGTACTTCACCACACCGCTCACGAATGGCGCGTTCGCCCCACGGGCGATGTCTCGAAAGACGCGCTCATGTCGTTGAACGTCCCGATCGCGTCTTTCAGGGCACCGGCCACGTCCCCAACGCGTCGTTCGCGGCGCCACCGGCAAAATCATCGGTGGTTTCCTGGCTCAGCGCCCTGAAGGGCACCCTCGAGGCACCGGCAACGTCCGACGAAACCCGGCTGAGGTGAACCGTCACGCGCTGCCGGGGAACCTTCCGCCGGCCGGGCCGCGGACGACGTTCTCGGTCAGTTCCTTGATTCGGCCTGCGGGGACCGGGTGTCCGGGGGTTTCGGTCATCCAGCGGAAGGTGTCTTCCGGGCTGAGTCCCTCGGGCGGGCGTCCCGGCATGTAGGGCTGCACGTAGACGGGGGTTTCGGGTTCGCTGCGCCAGCTGTCCGCCAGGGTGCCGACGTCCACGGCGTCGTAGCCGAGGGTGTCCAGCAGTGCGACCAGCTCGGCCTTGGCGGCCGTGTCGTCGCCGGCGATGGGGAGGGCGCTGCGGTCGTCGGCGCCGGCGGGCCGCGCGAGGTTGCCCAGGTTGAAGAAGGTGATGTTGTTGAACGCCTTGACCACCCGGGAACTTGCCAGGTGGCGCTGGACGAGCTCGCTGGAGGTCAGTTCGTTCGAGTCGAGCTCGGGGATGGTGCCGTCGCGCTGCGGGTAGTAGTTCATCGTGTCGATGACCGTCTTGCCGGCGAGGGCGTCGGCGGGCAGCTGGGAGTACGCGCTCAGCGGGATGGTGGCCACGACGAGGTCAGCCCGTGCCGCCTCGACCGGGGTGGCCGCGCGGGCCTGGTCGCCGAGTTCGGTGACGAGGTCGGCGAGGGTGGCGGGGCCACGGGAGTTGCTGAGGATGACGTCCATGCCGGCCGCGACCGCGAGGCGCGCGAGCGTGCCACCGATCATGCCGGAGCCGATCAGACCCAGAGTCATGTCATTCCTTAAGACGGCAGTTGACTGTCACTTCGTTGGCGACGGTAGCACAGGTGGCAGTCGACTGTCGGTTGCTGTCTGGTCGCTGTCGGCGTGGCAGGATGCCGCCGTGTTGCCAGGGATGATCGTGACGACGGACTACCACACGGGCGGGGAGCCGTTCCGGATCGTGGTGGATCCGCCGGTGCCGATGCCGGGTGAGACGGTGGCGCAGCGTCGGGTCAGGGCGATCGAGGACCCCGACGTTCAGGCGCTGCGAGCGGTGCTGTGCTCGGAGCCGCGTGGACATGCGGACATGTACGGCGGGTTCGTCGTGCCGCCGGACGACGACGGCGCTCACCTTGGCGTGCTGTTCTGGCACAAGGACGGGTTCTCGACCGCCTGTGGGCACGGGACGATCGCGCTGGGTGTGTGGGCGGTGGAGACCGGCCGGGTCCCGGCTCCGGTGACCGGCAGCGTGGACGTCGTGATCGACGTGCCCTCCGGCCGGGTGACCGCACGGGTGCACCGCCAGGACGCCCGAGTGGTCGCCGTCGACTTCGTCGGCGTGCCCAGCTGGGTGGTCGCCACGGACGTGCCGGTGACCACCTCCCGTGGTGAGGTGTCGGTGACCGTGGCCTACGGCGGGGCGATCTACGCGACTCTGCCCGCCGACCGGTTGGGGCTGTCGGTCACGCCGGAGCGCCTCGGTGAGCTCATCGCGCTCGGCCGTGAGATCAAGTGGGCGCTCGACGCCACCGACCACGCCGTGCACCCGACGGACCCGCGGCTGACCGGTGTGTACGGCACGATCTGGGTCGACGACCTCGGCTCGCACGCACAGCAGGTGCACCAGCGCAACGTGACCGTCTTCGCCGACGGCCAGGTCGACCGTTCCCCGTGTGGCTCGGGCACCTGCGCCCGGCTCGCGGTGCTCGCCGCCGCCGGCCGGCTGCCCGCCGGCACCGTGCTGCGGCACGACTCGATCGTCGGCAGCACGTTCACCGGCACCGTGCTCGGCCATGTCGACGTCGACGGTCGTCCCGCCGTCGTCCCCCAGGTCACGGGCATGGCCTACCGCACCGGCGAGCACGTGTTCCACGTCGACCCGCACGACCCGCTGGTCCCCGGGTTCGTCCTGCGGTGAGCCTTGCCAGGGCTACCGTCGAGGCATTGGTCCACAGAGGAGAGACAGCCATGGCTCACGGCAACCGGCTCGACGGCAAGATAGTCGTGCTCACCGGCGGCGCACGCGGACAGGGCGCCGCCGGCGTGACCGCGCTCGCGCGGGCCGGCGCGACGGTCGTCGCCGCGGACATCCTCGACGACGACGGCCGCGCCCTGGAGAAAACCCTTGTGGAACAAGGGCTCCCGGTGAGCTACCGGCATCTCGACGTGACCGATCCCGAGGCGTGGGCCGCCATGGCGGCCGAACTGGGCCGGGTCGACGCACTGGTCAACAACGCCGGGGTCGCCGCCCGCGACCGGCTCCCGCACGTGGACCTGGCCACCTGGCACCGCACCTTCGAGATCAACGTGACCGGCCCGCTGCTGGGCATACAGGCGCTGGTGCCGCTCATGGCGCCCGGCTCGACGATCGTCAACATCTGCTCGGTGGCCGCGTTGAGTGGGCACGTGGCGGCGGCCTACACCGCGAGCAAGTGGGCGTTGCGCGGCCTCACCCGTACCGCGTCCCTCGAGTTCGGTGCCCGCGGCATCCGGGTCAACGCCGTCATGCCCGGACTGGTCGAGACACCGCTGATGGCGTCGGCGTCGTCCGCGTTCCGGGACGCGGCGCTGGCCGAGATCCCGCTCGGCCGCACCGGCACCGTCGACGACATCGCGCCGCTGATCGTCTTCCTCGTGTCCGACGACTCGTCCTACCTGAACGGCGCCGAGATCGTCGTGGACGGCGGCCTCACCGCCCACACCTCGCACAAGGGCATCGCCGACGCGATCGGCACGCCACCTGGTTGAACCATGCTCACGCAGCGTCTCGCTCCTGTGTGGCCAGAGTTGGCCTCTCGCGGGCGCTCGGTGCACTGACGCTTCCGTGCTGTGTCCACGATGGACGGACCGCCGGCGGGATCGCATCATGGTGTGCAGGGTCCGCGTCATGAGGAGGCGATCATGAAGAACGGACCCGTTCGCTCCCGCGTGCCCGCGTGGCGGGCGCTCGCCACGGCCGGCGTGCTCATCGCGACGACAGTGATACCTGCTGTCACGCCAGCCGCCGCGGCGCCGGCCAGTGACGTGATCGTGTTGCCCGGAGCGACTTCCGCGGAGGGCATCGCGACCGGTCGGGGCGCGGAGTTCTACGCCGGCGACCTGTTCAGCGGGGACATCTACCGGGGCAACTACCAGCGCGGCACCGCCGAGCTGTTCATCGACGCACCCGCCGGTCGGATGGCGGTCGGGATGAAGTTCGACGAGCGCACCGGGTTGCTGTTCGTGGCGGGTGGGTTCGACGGCACGGCGCACGTCTACGACGGCATCACCGGCGCCGACGTCGCCACCATCCAGCTCGCCACGGGCAACACGCTCATCAACGACGTCGTGGTGGTCAACGGCGGCGCCTGGTTCACCGACACGTTCCAGCCCGTGCTCTACTTCGTACCCGTCAGCCCGACCGGCGAGCTCGGACCCGTTCAGGTGCTGCCGGTGAGCGGTCCGGCCGGCGCCATCACAGGGCAGTTCAACCTCAACGGCATCGAGGCGACTCCGAACGGCAAGACGTTGATTCTCGCGCACACGAACAACGCGGCGATCTACACCGTCGACCCGCAGACGGGAGCCAGCGCGCAGGTGGCGGGCATCTCCGTGCCCAACGCGGACGGCATCGTCCTCAATGGACGCGACCTGTGGGTGGTGCAGAACTTCTCCAACCAGGTCACCAGGTGGCGACTGAGCCCCGACCTGACGTCCGGCACCCTGACAGCCACGATCACCAGCCCGCTGTTCCAGGTGCCGGCGACGGGCGCGCTGCACGGCAACACGCTCGCGGTGGTGAACGCGAAGTTCGACACCGGACTGCCACCCACGGCCGACCAGTACGAAGTGATCCTCGTCGAACGCTGAACGTACCAACAGTTCTACTTCGGACTCTTTCCCCGACAGCCGGCTCGAACCGTGCTGTGTTCGAGCCGGCACCCGCATGAACTCACGTCGAGGCCGCCGACAACTCGAAAGGGGACAAAGGAAAGGCGGTTTCTATGTCTCGACGTCATCCAGCAGTGATCGTGACCGTGGTGGGCGTGCTCGTCATGGCGGTGAGCACCCCGTCCGCGGTGGCGGCCGTCGCGCCGCTCAGCCAGGCCAGCGGCGCCAGTACCTTCGCGGAGGGCTGTCACGGGGCGCCCCAGAACGGCGTGATCTACCGCGACTCCGAAGTGGAGCCGTGGATCGACGTGAGCCCGTTGGATCCCCAACGCCTGATCGGTGTGTACCAACAGGACCGTATCGACACCGGTGGCGCCAGCGGCCTTGGCACGAGCGTGTCCACCAACGGCGGCGCGACGTGGACCCAGCTGGGAGTCGGCGCGCTGCCGCTGTTCTCCCGGTGCGCGGGTGCCGCGCCGGGCAGTGTCGGTGACTTCGAACGCGCGACCGACCCGTGGGTCACGATCGGCGCGGACGGGCACGCCTACCAGATGAGCCTGTCCTTCAACGACACTCGCAACCTCGACAACGCGATGCTGGTGAGCGAGTCCGTCGACGGCGGCTTCACGTGGGGACCGCCGAAGGTGCTCATCAAGGACACCAACCCGCACGTGTTCAACGACAAGAACTCCATGACCGCGGACCCGCACAACGCGAACAACGTCTACGGCGTGTGGGACCGGCTCGTCTTCCCGAACGAACGCGCGGGTGGCCAGTCGTTCCTGACCGCGGCGGCGTTCCGCGGCCCGACCTACTTCACCAGGACCACCGACGGTGGTGCGACGTGGGAACCGGCGCGGAACATCTTCGACCCCGGGCAGAACGACCAGACGATCGGCAACCAGATCTCGGTCACCGGCCAGGGCGATCTCGTCAACATCATGACCGTGTTCCGCAACGACAACGCTCTCGGTCGCCAGGGCGGCACGATCTCGGTGCTGCGCTCGACCAACGCGGGCGCGACGTGGAGCGGCGAGATCGTGGTGGACCGCCTCGGCACGGTCGGGGTGCGGGACCCGCGCGACGGCGCGCCCGTGCGTACCGGCGACATCATCCCGTCGATCGCGACCGACGAGCGGCCCGGCCACGACGAGGTGTACGCGGTGTGGCAGGACGCCCGGTGGAACGGTTTCCAGCGGGACCAGATCGCGTTCTCGAAGTCGACCGACGGCGGTCTCACGTGGACACCGGCGGTCCGGATCAACTCGGACGCCTCGACACAGGCCTTCACAGCCGCCATCGAGGTGGACGACGCCGGTAACATCGCCGTCACCCACTACGACTTCCGCTTCGACACGACGGCGAGTACTTCCCTCGACACCGACGTGTGGGTGCTGCGGTCGAGCGACGGTGGCGCGACGTGGAGCGAGGAACGGGTGACCCCGACCTCGTTCGACATGCGTCAGGCGCCGGTCGCCCGCGGCTTCTTCGTCGGTGACTACATCGGCACCGCGGCCACGGGCCAGACCTTCAAGCCGTTCTTCACGATGTCCAACCCGGCGACCGACACGTTCGGCACGACCGTCGCGGCTCCGTTCCCGCCTGCGACGATCGTCCCCGAGCCGTCACCAGCCGGCTTGGCCAGGTCCGGCTTCCCGATCAGTCGCGGCAAGCCAGCACCGGCCTGACACACATGAGACGCGGCCCTTGGTCAGCTGACCAAG